>JACQDB010000142.1 GCA_016201275.1 Acidobacteriota bacterium | reverse complement strand
GCACTGGGCTATATGCTATCGCCCACTTCGCGGGCTAAAAAACTATCGCAGTTGATGAAGTTCTGACTTATGGGTAAAAGTAAGGCGGGGCAAAGAGGGCTGCGTCGTTACATTATTTTTGTAAAAACTTTTGGCTACTCACTTAGCGCCGAGTCTTGCAGTTTTCGCAGACCGAGAAGCAACCACCGATTATTACTTTTTGATAGTGGTGCCGGGGTCGCCCGTCAGAACGAACGCTGCCCAGTAGTACGGATGCGGATACTTTTTGCGCGTAGCGTTTTGAGCGGCTTGTAAGGCGGCGGCTTTGTTGAGGCCGCGCTTCAGTTGACCATAAAATGCTTGCATGAAAAAACTCGTCGCTTGATCATCCACAGTCCACAAACTGGCAATCACAGAAGAGGCTCCAGCATAAATGAAAGCGCGGTTCAAACCCACTATGTCATCTCCCTGGCTCTGCGCTCCCAACTGCGTATCGCAAGCGCTGAGTACCACCAGATTCGTGCCGGTTAAATCCAGTCCATAAATCTCGCGAACCTCAAGCGCGCCGTTGTCGTCTTGGGTCGAGGCCAGACGTATGCGCGAAAAGAGCGGATTGGTAGGGTTCAATTCGGCGTGAGCGGCGAGGTGCAGGAGGTTGTGAGCGCTGGCGCGTTTGAAGAACTCGGCTTTGGTGGCGCGTCCGCTGGTAAGCGGCTGGGTGTGATAAAGCGCGGCGACGCTGTGGGCTTCGGCATCCGCATAGCGCAACCTCGGCAGCCCGTCGGCCTGAGCTTGGGCGGCGGCCAGAACCCGATAGCGCCCCGGACGCAGGGAACGCTGTATGAAGGGCAAGAGGCCAGCGCTGGGCAAATACGAAATCGTGTGCTGCTCTCCAAAATTTTCGCGCCCCTCGCCTAAAGCGGCAAACGGCACATAATGCAATATGCCGTGCGGCGCGATGATGACTGCAGTGGTGTTGACATATTGGCGAATCGGCGCGATCAGCCAGGCGTGCAGTTGCTTCAGGCTCTCCGGTTCGACCTCGCGCAAGTTGGCGAAGGTACGGAACCAGAGAATGGCGGCGCGCAAATCGGCTTCTTTGACAGGAAGTTCTACGGCTTGAAAAGAGTCTTTGCGGATGATAAAAGCCAAGCTTTTTTCGGCAGTGACGAAATAGGAAATCAGGGTGGTTTGCGCCCCTAGCTGTTGCTGGATTTCCGGCAACGGCACAGGGGCATAGCTTTGCAGTTGCGCGTAGCGGGGATTACTGGCTTTCAAACGGATGAGCAGAGCTGCATAAGCCTGTTCTTTTTCTTTGAGGCTGGCCGCCATCATTCTGCCTGCCTCAGAGGCCGGATTGTGGCGTTGCTCGTTGCGTAGTTTTTCTTCCAGTGCGCGCATATCGAAACGCAGCGCCTGCTCCTGCTCGGCGAGGCCGGGGTCAGCACCTTTCCGTATATCCAGGTGCGCGCTGTTCATCTGGTCAACAAAGGTGCGCGCCCGTGTCTGTTCCGCCAAGGCGAAGGCTTCCGTCCCTTTGCCCAGTTTGAACTTGAGTAGAATTGCTCGCGACAGCATAGTGGCCGAGGTACTGCCGATTTCCGTTTTCAACTCTTCGATACGAGCCGAAGCGAGTAGCGCTTCGCTCACTGCGACTTGCTGATCGTAGAAAGCTTCAGCCTGCGCCAGCTTGCCTTGCTTTTCGTTTAGATAGCCAAGCAACGCCAAGCTTTGCGATTCATTTTGGCGCAGCCCAGCCGTGCGCGCCAACCTCAGCCCTTGACTGAAGCGTTCTTCCGCCTGCTGATACTCTCCTTTGGCCACAGCCGCAGCGCCCCAGGCAAGAAAGAGTTCCACCTGCCCACCCACATCCCCTGCCGCCTGCAAGCTGCTGAGGGCTGCCATATAGTGCTTGAGCGCCTGATCACGGTCTCCCATATTGCTGTAGATGTAGCCCATCTCTCTGAGGACATAGCCTTGCCGCGCCGGGTCTTGGGCGAGGCGTCGCGACGCCAATACCGGGACTAACACATCTAGCGCTTCCTGATAGCGCTGCAACGCGGCGTAGCCATCGGCTAGGCTGATCAAAGCTTCCGCTTCGTGTGCTGGCTCTTCGATTTCTCGAAAGGTGGCAGCGCTCTCTTGGAGTAACTTCAAGGCGTACTCGCGGCTGTTAATCAAAAAGTAGGCATCGGCCATGCTGGCGCTGATGGCGGCCTGCAAGCGTTTGTCGTTGAGGCGTCGGGCGATGCCTAGCGCCTCTTCGAAATAGCGCAGCGCCAACAGCGGTTCACTGCGACGGTAAAATATAGTGCCAATATTATTCAGCGCGTAAGCCCTGAGTTTGGCATCATCACCGGAGGTCGCCAGTTTCAAGGCGCGCTCAAAATAATCCAAGGCGCGGTCGAACTCGCCACGCGCTACGAAAATCAAACCTAGATTATTGAAGGCCGTGGCCTCTCCTGTAGCATCGTGTTGGCCGTTGAGAAGTTCCAGCGAATGGGTATAAGCGGCCACCGCTTCCGTCAAATTTCCTACGGCAGCGTAAGCCGCTCCTACGGTAAAATATCCATACCCTTCCCAGTCCTTAGCGCCTTTTTCTTTGGCGCGACGGACAGCCGCACGCGCCGATTGCATAGCCTCTGTGGTTTGTCCAAGCGCGGATTGTAGCGCACTGATCAGCGCCAAGACTTGCACCTCTTGTAACCAATCTCCGCTCTGCTGATAAAAATGCACGGCTTCGCTCAGGTACTCTATGCCTTTGCGTTTCTGGCCGATTTGCACATGAACATCACCCAGCCCTTTCAAGGTCAGCGCCAGTAAAGGCACATGGTTCAAGCGTCGCATCATGGGCAAGGCCCGGTTCAAGGTTTCCAGCGCCTTGCTGGTATCGCCTAATCCTACATAGGTCGCCCCTGTACTGGCCTCCAGTAGTGGGCGCAGCAAGCCGTCCAATCCTGATTCCTTTGAGTATTCCGAAGCCGCTAACAAATCGTTGAGGGCTTCACGATATTGACCTAGGAAATAGTAAGCCGAGCCGCTGGCGAACAGACACGCCGCCATACCGGGCTTAAAGTTCTGGTTTTTGAAAACCGCGAAAGCCGCTTGGTACTTCTTGATGGCTGCGGCGACGCCCGCAGTAGTCAGGCTGGCTCCCAGTTGATTGCCTTCCAATGCCAGCTTCATGGTCTCCAAGGGATTGGTCATAGGCGGTTCGGCTGGCGGCTCTTTGGCCTGCTCCTGCTGAGACTTTGCCGCCTCGCCAACGGGTGCCGCCGTTGGCGCTTTGGTGGGGCGCAGTTTATCAACTTGCGGCTCAGGCGTCGCTACAGCGCCTACTGTAGGGCGCTCCGCTGCAACGACTACAAGGCTTGCGCTGCACCCGTAAGTCAGCATTAAGACTGCCATGAAAAAACGGCTCAACGTAGCCCGTTCATGAAAAGATATGCTTCGATGCGAAGCGCCAAAAGCGTGCAAGGCTAGGTTCATAGGTTGATTCTCCTTTACCGTTATTGCCCATGACGACTACGCTAGTTTACCGAAAAGCAGATTGGAGAAGCCGAACGCTTGCGCCAATCCTCTTCTTGTCGCTCACCAACAGAGCGCCAGGAAAACTGCGGCGACCGCTCATCGCCCCTCAAGCGGTCTTTGCAGCTTATGGGCTTTGCGGAGCAGAGCTTTGACCTTGGCGCGATTCCCTAAGCGGCGATAGGCTTTGGCCGCCGCACGCCATCGCGCCTGCGCTAACTCTACGCTTCCCAGCTTGTCATACACTTGCGCCAGTTGGCTCTGGGTCAATCCCTGTCCCGCCAAATCATCGGCGGCAGTCAGCGTCAAAGCTTCCATATATTTCTTCTCAGCCTCTCGATTCAAACCTATAGTAGCGTACACATCGCCCAGCGTCCTGATGACTTCGGCCTCTCGCCTGTTCGCAGCTAAATCCTCTAATTGCTCTATGGCTTCGGCGTACAATTCTCTGGCGGCATACAGATTGGCGATCAGCAAACGAATTTGCGTTTCCGGCAAAGGCAAGCGCTGTCGCTGCTTCTCTTCATCGTCCAGCCGCCGCGCCTGCGCTGCTGTCAAGGTCGTAAAGCCAAGCCCTGGCGTCTGCTCCTGTAGAGAACTGAAACCGGCTGAAGTCACGACCACTTTATAAGTCTGGCCGGGGGTTAAGGCAGGCGCGGAATCGGGATAAGTGAGCCTAGTGGCGTAGGCGACATCTTTAGACCATAGCGGTGTCATATTGTCGCCATACAAAGTCACTTGATAAATCGTGTCTGCCTTCGCGCCAGCCAGCGGCGTCCAGCGCAATGTTGGGCGTAGATTTCGCAACAGTGTTTGGCGCGGCGTCAACACTACAGGAAAAAAACCTTGGTCCGAATCCGTGCCTCTGGTGGTACCAATCGTGCTGCCCTTGTAGCGAATCCCGCAGACCTCCGGACTGCAAGGCTGCGTACACGGGCAGCCTTGCAGTCCAGGTGCCAGTTCGTGCGCTTTGCCATCGCCGCAAATCACCATAGCTCTGGCCATAGGGCGCAAAATTAATAGATCGCCGCGCCGCACCAACATTCCTTCTACGGCATTCACCGCCGCGACTCTTCTTGCCTGTTGAATCTTCAAGGTTCCTTTGCGGTTGCCAGGCTCTATCAATACAATGCGCCCCCAAACCGTGCCGCTCGGTTTAGCCGATTGAGCGTTGCTGCTATGGGTTTGCACGATCAGGAAAAGCCCAACCAAGAGGACAACTTGAGTCCATTTCCACAAGCCGTTTCGCCTCACTTGCGATCTCCTTTCAGCAAACATTCCTGGGCATCACTCACCCACTTGGCCTCTACATCTTTTTCACCCGGAGCCAGCGTTACACAATAAAAACACTGGTCAGCGGCTTCCGCTTTGCCTTGCTCTTTCAGCACGTAAGCCAGAAGGCAATGCGCGGCGGCGGCACGGTTTGGTGGGCGTAGCGACAGGGCGCGGCGCAAATAATTTTCGGCCACAGCATAACGCTTCAAAGCGAAATTCGCCCAGCCTAGATTCTTGTTCAGCGCGTATTGCACGTTCTCATCCGGCGGCGACAACTCGACGCCTTGGCTCAATAAATTCACAGCCGTTTCGTAATCATTGCCCTTCCCTCTTTGCAGGTACAAGCGCGCCAGATTATTGTAAGCTGGATAAATCAGGCTATCGTAGTGAAGCGCCTGTCGGTATTCTTCTATCGCTTTTTCGGGCTGCAAGTCCTCCTGAACACTGCCCAGATTATAATGTGCTTGAGCATAGTGCGGTTGCAATCGCAGCGCCTGTTGATAGGCTTCACGCGCCCGCGTCAAATCCGCTGGCTCGCCGTACTGCAACGCGAATCCGCGTTCATTGTAGTAATGCGCCATGACAGGCAGCGCCAACCATACCCCGAACGCCAGCACCAGCAAGCTTCCCGTCATCAGTGCCGCCTGCCGGTCTTGCGAGGGTTTGTGCAAGCCCTTTAGCGGCGAAACTTTTTCCAGCACCGCAGTGCCAGGGCGCAGTAGCGAGGCAACGATAAGCACCACGGCCAGCGTTGCAACGACGAGAAAAACCATTTGTACGATCACCGCTATGAGGTTTAACCAGTCACTCTCTTCGCGCAAAAACCGCCGCAAGACATCCGTAGTCAAGAGGGTCGCCAAGCTGAAGAACAACCAGACCAGCAAAGCCATGCGGCGATTCTTGCCAGGAATTTCTGCGCCGCTGATTCCACGCATCACCGGCACGCTGGCATACGGCTTGACGTGGTTGGCAGAACCTTCTGTGGCCGGGGTGGTAGGCAAGTTGACAATCGGCGCTGCGGAATCAGCCCCTGGGCGCTCTGTCTCTACGTTTGGTGTGGACGGCTCGACGAAGCGTATCAGCGCCGCGTCTGCGCCCTCCCGCACCAGCAGTTCCGGTATCTGTGCGCCGTCCAGCCCTTCTATGTCCAGTTGATTGCGCGCCAGTCGGAAAGCGGTTTCGACCGAACAGCCGAAGGCCAGCGATTGATAAAAGTGCGCGGCGAAGACCAGCGCGGCTTTGTCGCTTATGGCGTCGTTCATGCCAATCGCGCAGTCCAAGGTTCCGATTAACGCCTGCGCTTGGTCTTTCGCGTAACAGGCATTCAAAACCACTACGCGGATATTGCCCTTGAGCAGGCTGAACAGGTCGGCCAGCGCCCGGCGACTGACGATGGCGCTACAGCCTTTGTCATCCTCCAAAACAATGCCGCTGGTTTGACTACAATGCCCGCTGAAGTGAACGATATCCGGTTGATGTAGCAACAGCGCTGCTTGCAGATCGCCCGCCCTGACGGCCAACTCCGAAACCATTTCCAGGGGCTGGCCGTGTGTGACGCGGTGAAGTTTCTGACTCACCTCGCGCAACTCATGGTCAATGCGTAGTCGAGCCACCACGTCCACGGGGTTAGCGGCGAGGAATAATATTTTCACTCTGTTACTCCTGAAACAATCTGTATGTCTGCTAGATCAATGTGCTACTGCGTGTACGGCTAGAGGTTCTACAAACTTCAGTTCAAATGCTCGGCTAAGAGCGTGTCTGCAAACCCTGGAATCTGTCTCCGTAGCCGTAGCCCGACCGTAAGGGAGGGTTTTACTGGTGCCAGCAAGCCCTCCCTTACGGTCGGGCTACGGCCACGCTTCGCGGTTTGCAGACACGCTCTAAGGGAAGCGGCAAGAAATAGCATACGGTTGAGCAGCACTCTGTGCTGCTGGCTTGGCAAGCACAGACCGCTGCTCAACCGGAATGACGGGATTATTTTTTTCTTCCTCTTCCCTCAGAAAACGCGGAGAGCGCTTTTTACCCAATACTCATAGGCTTTTTCGTCAACTATCCAGATGACGAGGTGACGAGTCGTGCAAACTTTTCCACCCGTGGGGCTGAAGGAGCGCGCCCATAACAGGAGCGCGCCAAGAACCAAGGAGGCGGCAGTCAAGCACGCCTCCCTGGTTTACAACTGGGAACGCGAGGCTAACGGAAGTTGTTGCTCAACGAATAACTTCGCAGCATCGCCGCGAAGGTAGGTTGATATTGCCGGAAATCATTCTCAGGAGCAATGAACACCATATAGACGACTTCGTTGCCGTTGGGACGCGCAACCACCCAGACGCGCTCGTTATACCCGGACGGATTTTGACCATATAACATGGTCGCCAGCGCTTCTCTGCCGGCAAGGCTTTCGCGGTATCTGCCGCTCTGGTCTTCTTGCAAATAGGCATTGGTCTGGCTCAAATCATTGATTAACGTATTCAGCGCTTTATCTAAAGTGATATAGCCGCGCTGACGTTTCGGAGTGAAGGCTCCGACAATAACGCCGCGTGTAATATCGTTGCCTTCTATAGCCCAATCCGGCGCAAAGGTGACGCCGCCATCCTGACTTTCAAAGGTCTGCCAGTTGGCCGGAAAATTGACGCGATAGTTGCCATTGGGCGAGCGATAACTTTCCATAGCGCGAGATGGCGGTTCGCCGCTGCGCGACCCTGTGCGCCTTGTGGGTTGGCGCGTATTGCCGCCTCTGCCGACTTCCTGAGTAGTTCTGGCTCTGGGCATATCGCGCAGCACTGCGCGTATATGATTGAAGTCGCGGTCATCGCGCAGGCGATTACTGACCGGCAACATACTGGCTTCACGGTTGATGGCCTCGTAACGGTTCCCAGGGTTCGGGTGATCGCTCAACCATTCGGGGCCGCTCTTGCCGCCCTGTTGTTCCAAGGTGCGAAACATATTGGCAAGGTCTCTGGGATCATAACCGGCACGCGCCATAATCTGCGCCCCCAAGGTATCGGCCTGACGCTCATATTCGCGGCTGTATTTCATGAAATAGACGCCAAAGAGTCCTTGCGCGGCGGCGGCTCCGGCTTGTCCGCCCAAGACCGCGCCACCGATTGCCGCAATGCCTGCCCATATACCGAGCTTCTGCGCTTTGGCATATTGTGCCGTCCCATGTCGCAGTGCAACATGGCTGAGTTCGTGCGCCATCACCCCTGCCAACTCGCCTTCGTTCTTGGCCGCTTCAATCAAGCCGCGATTGACATAGGTGAAGCCGCCGGGCAAAGCAAAGGCGTTGAGGTCGCTGACATTGACGACTTTGTAGGAAAAGCGAAACTCCGGATGCTGATACTCTCGCGGTATGGCTTCAACCAGGCGATCACCGACGCGTTCAACATAGTCCGTCACTTCACGGTCGTTGAGTATAGGAAATTGCTTTTCGGCTTCCGCCGCTGCCTGGCGTCCCAGCTTGATATCGTCTTCGGCCTTGTAGGGATTTTTCGGCGCGATGACGTGCGTCTGCGCCAGCCCCGCAAAGGGCATCGCCAGCATCGTAAATAAAATCACGCCGCTGATTATGCGATTGAAATTCTTATAGTGGTTCATTGGACTCCTCCAAAGGAATTTATTCGGAAAACCAAAAGCTATCGTTCCAGTTGACCATTTCTTTTGATACGCACGCTCACCAAATAGTTGTAGCCAAATTTGCCCCGCCGGAGGGTAGAAGAGTAGCCAGTGCCTGTAGCACTGGCATCAAGTTGAGCAAACGCCACGCGCCCTGAAAGGGTGCAGGAGGTAGATTGCCGCCAGCCTCCGGCGCTCTTCCAGAGCGCGACCGTCACACCGCCTGCGCCTTCCCGTGGCTTTCCCACGGGCTAATCTCCTATGCGCCGCTGGCGCAAAAACGAATCCCCGTGGCTTTCCCACTGGCTACTCTCCGCTACGCCTCCGGCGCAAAAACTAAGGGAGGAGGAAGAAAATATAATCCCATGATTCCCGTTGAGCAGCGGTCTCTGACCGCTGGCTTGGCTGTGCGCCTACGGCGCAACAACTCGGCGACTGGCAATTTTCAAACTGGCTGGGCAGATATTCATTAATTCACCCTCTTTAACCGTCTGCCAACGGACGCCCGACGACCAGATTTATTGCACTCCCAACATGGTTTCGGCGATCAGGTTATCCACCACAGCGTTGAAGTCGTTGGTCGCTTCATAGATTCGCAATTGCCTGTCGGCGCTAGTGCCTTCCTGCAACACCGTGTGAACGTATTCGACCTCTTTGCGACTGCCCAAGTCGTCCACCACATCGTCTATGAAATCGAGCAACTCCAAAATCAAATCGCGCACCGGCACCTCTTTCTGTTTGCCGAAATCTATCAACTTACCGTCTATGCCATAGCGCACGGCGCGCCATTTGTTCTCCTGTATCAAGGCGCGATGATAGATGCGAAAGCCTTGATTCATGTTGTGCAATTTTTGCAGCTTGGCAACAATGGCCTGAATCAAAGCGGCCAGCATAATCACTTCATCCACCTTGGCAGGCAGGTCGCAAATGCGAACTTCTAGGGTGGCAAAATGCGGATGTGGGCGCACGTCCCACCAAATTTTTTTCGGGCGATCAATGCAGCCGGTCTTTAACAATAAGGCGACATAATTTTCAAACTCCGAATAGGAGCGAAAATGATCCGGTATATCGGTGCGCGGAAATTTCTTGAACACTTCGGTGCGATAACTTTTCAAGCCGGTCTTGGTGCCAATCCAGAAGGGCGAACTGGTCGAAAGCGCCAACAGATGCGGCAACAGATAACGCATTTCATTCATGATGCGAATCTGCGATTCGCGGTCGGCGATGCCTATGTGTACGTGCATACCGAAGATCAACAGCGATTGCGCCAGAAACTGCATTTCATTGATCAACGCTTCGTAGTGAGCATCGGGGGTGATCTTCTGATCTTTCCAATTCGAGAACGGATGCGTCGAAGCGGCGGCAATTCGCAAGCCTTTGCGTTCGGCAAGCCCGGCTACGGCTTTACGAAGTTTGACCACATCGGCGCGAGCCTCTTGTATATTGCTACAGATGCCGGTTCCGACTTCAATCATGGATTGATGCAGTTCGGGTTTGACCTGCTCGCCCAACAGCATCTTGCCCTCTTCGATCATTTCGGTGATGTGCGATTTCAACTCCCGTGTGTTGGGGTCAATGATTTGAAACTCTTCTTCTATGCCGATTGTCAAATCCTGCATAACCACCTCTTCCTTCTGATTCGATTCTCGTTGCATAACTATTCGCGTCAAGGGCAGCGCCTGCAATTCGTGCGACGACGATGGCGCTTTGCTATAACCAATACGGTTCTACACCAAGAAGAACACCAGCAACACGAAGCCAGAAAAAATCGAATGTCACTTGGTGTGCTTCAGGCTTTTGTGGCAAACGAGTTTTGATAAGCCTGAAGCACAACTCACTCAACCAGCATGGTCGGAACCATGCCCGCGCCGGAAGTCACATTGGCCAGCGACGAAGAGGACAGGCGTGTGAACGCGCCTTGGACTTCGCCAAAAAACAGCAAAGGGTCAATGTCCAGAAGTTGCTCGACCATCTGCACGCCACCTTCGCTTATCCACGGGAACAACTCTTTGGAGGTGTTGACGCGCTCCTGCGCCAGATAATCACCCGCCAGCGCTTGTTGAATCGCCGCGTCCCATTGCCTGGCATCGGCTTCCCAGCCGATAACAATTCCGTGACCGCCGTAATCGTCATTCGGCTTCAACACCAGTTGATGGCGATGCTCGCGTATATAGGTCAACAACTCGACCGCTTGCCCTTTGCTGGTCGTCTTCACATCGGCGACGCGCCGCGTCCAAGGGATGTGCAGCCTTATCGCCTCCCGTTCTGCCGCGCTGAAATAGTGCTGATGGCGTTCGTCGGTCAACACTCCGAAGAGCATTTTTTTGTGAACATATTTCGAGCGAAAGGAATTGACAAAGACCGCCGCGCCGCTTTGGTACGCCTGAACGAAGGCTTGGCATTCATCTATTTTTTCCAATAACTCCGTCGTCAACACCCTGCGATACACCAGATCAATAGGAAACTCGCCGTGTACCAACTTGCCTTCCCGCAACTCCACCTCACGCGGATCGGCAATCGTCGTCGCATAGCCACGGCTTTCAAAGAACTCTTTGAACAACTCGAACTCGCGTTGCGTAGGCAAGCCTTTATAATCCACTATGCCGATGTTGGGTTTTTCAGCCGTGCCGCGCACCTCTTGATAAATTTTGAGCAAGGCTGCGAGCATATGGGTGCGACAATACATAGGCGTCACGCGATGCGATTTTTGAAACTCTCGCATCAACGGCAATTCCAGAAAAATCTCCGCCGCGACATCGGCGTAAGCGATGCCTGCAGGACATTCGCCATTCAATTCGACGAAGCTGTAGCGCTCGCTGGTCAAAAACGAATCGAGCCGCGACGACACCGAAACATTTTCATAACCGGGAGACATCGCCAGCAATTCTCTTTCGCCTTCCGTGAGGCCAATCTGTTCAAGCATCAAGGCATCTTGGGGAGCCTTGCGCCCAACTTTTTCGATAGCTCCCCACACCGTTTCGCAAGCGCGTTTGATGCCTTGCCATTCATCAAGCGTGACGAAGTGCGGACGCAAATAAGGCGACAAGATGCGCCCACCAAACACAAAGCGCACCTCTTCAAAGCGCCGCACCAGATGTTCCCGCGACGCCGCCAATAAATCAGGCTGCCGCGCTATGATGTCGTTATAATCCTCTACCGCCTGGCTGCTCATCCCTTCACCTTTCGCTTTAGTCCTTCGTCCCTAGTCCTTAGCTTTCCCTTGTATGAATAGAAAGGACAAGGGACAGTGGATGGTGGATGAAATCAAGTGCAACCCTGTACGAGCGACCCTGCGGTGGTCGCCCGTACAGGGCATGGGAAAATCACTCAAGTCTGGCACTTGATTTCATCCACCATCCTAAGGGCTATATCAGTTGTCCGTAATTCGGGCGTTTGATGTCATTTTTCAACAACTCGTCCCAGCGCATCGCCTGCAAAGTGGGCTGTCCATGCAAAGCGGCGTTGATGGCCAGGTCTGCGACTTTCGTCACCATCCATTTGAAATAGACGGTGCCGACCGACCACCAATCGGCATCCGGCGCGGGGTTCATATAATCAATCGCATACGGCACCCCCTCAAGTATGGCAAACTCTACGGTGTTGATGTCATAGCCGAGCGCCTGGTTAATCAAAGTGGTTTCGCGGCGCACGCGCTCCTCGGTGGCGGTGTCCAGATAATGCTCAACGACCAGATAGCGATGCGCCGCCGGGTCATACGGCATGGGATAGACTTCGCTTTTGCCTATGCAGTACGAACGCACATAATGATCGAAGGGAATGTACTCTTGCAACACCATGCAATCGGTGCCGCTCTCGTCGTATTTCTGCATCAGTTCGGCGAAGTTGTTGACCTTCGAGACGCCGCGCCAGCCGCCCCCATCATAGGGTTTGATAAACGCCGGAAAGCCTATGTGGTCACAGATGCTCTGCCAGTCCAAAGGGTATTCAAGATTTCTCAAGGACTCGGAAACCACGCCGTCTTTATAAGCTTTCTGCGGCAGCAATACGGTTTTGGGAATCGCTATGCCCAGATAGGTAGCCAATGAATAGTTGAAGAATTTATCATCGGCAGTCCACCAGAAAGGATTATTCAAAACTTTGACGCCGGATAAGACGGCGCTTTTCAGATAGGCGCGATAGAACGGAATCTCGTGCGAGATGCGATCAACAATGACCTCGTAGGGACATTTTTCAGCCATAGGCACGCCGCCGAGCTTAATATATTCTGCCGTTACACCGGCGTTGCGGCGATTGATTTCATTGATCAGCGCGGCGGGAAAGGTCGCCTCGCGCCCAACTAATACACCGATTTTCATCAGCAATCTCCTTATCCATGAAGGTAAGGCGCATTCTATAGCACCGCGCTTAGGGCTGCAACCATAGCCTCAACGGAGAGAGATTTGCTGGTCGTTATTCACACTTGCTACAGCTATGTGAAAGAGAAACCTTGGCGACTCTTGGTGAATCTTGGTGACGCTTGGCGAAGTTTGGCAGCTTGGCGCGAAATCTCTTTTTCACTTCACACCGCTACAGTTCACGCCAAGAGTCGCCAAGTGTCACCAAGTCAGAGAGCATTTTTTACCAGCATCAAAGTTGCAACACGACCGGCGAAATCATAGGCGTAGCGGTTTCATCAAACTCCTTTCTGCTTAACCGAGAAGGTCTGCCCGGCTATGGTCAAGGTGCCTCTGCGAACAGCGCCGGTATTTCTGGCCACCGTGTAGGTCAACGCATTGCTGCCGGTGCCGCTTGCGCCTGTGCTAATGGTTATCCAACTGACGTTGCTGGTCGCCGTCCAGGCGCAACCATTCGTAGTGCTGACATTCACAGTGCCGTTGCCGCCTCTGGGCTTGAAGACGCTGTCTAAAGGCGTGATCGCATAAACACAATTGCTAGTCGCACGCTCTTGAGTGACCGTGTAGGTCTGCCCTGCAATCGTCAAGGTGCCTGTACGCGCAGCGCTGCCGGGGTTGGCCGCCGCTGAAAAATTCACTGTGCCGTTGCCGTTGCCGCTTGCGCCTGCGCTAATCGCCAACCAACTTGCATTGCTGGTCGCCGTCCAGGCACAGCCATTGGCAGTCGTCACGGCTACGCTGCCGTTACCGCCGCTTGCGCCTATCTGACTTGCGGCGGGAGCAATCGCATACGCGCAGTTAGGCGTAGCTGCCGCTTGCGTGACGGTGAAAGTTTGCCCAGCAATAGTCAGAGTTCCTGTCCGTTGAGTGAGCGTCAGGTTTACTCCTACCGAATAAAAGACCGTGCCGCTGCCGCTGCCGCTTGCGCCTGCAGTAAGGGTCAGCCAACTGGCGTTGCTGGCAGCAGTCCAGGCACATCCAGCCCCTGCATTGACATTGACGCTGCTGACGCCGCCACTGGCGGCAAACGCTTGGCTAGTGGAAGCAGGCGCAGGCGCGCACGTAGTGCCTGTGCTGCTTACATACCAGCGCGCCAGATCGCGCAAGGCTTGCGGCGGATTGGTCGGCGGCGGCTGATTCAACACCGCATCCGTGGTGTTGATGCCGTGACAATTGGTGCAGGTACGCATTTCGCCGGGCGCAAAGGTCAACCAATATCTTTCACGCACTACGGGATTGCCGCTAGTGGTGGTCATCTGCCAGGTCAAGGCACGTCGTGCAGGAACCAGTGCAGCCATGCTGCCATCCGCACCCAGAGCCACGCTGCCCGGCGGCGCATTTGCCACAGCCGGATTATTGCCATCGTGCATAGGCTGGGCGATGGGACGACGACCGCTGTGATATTGACTGTAGCCGCGTATCAAATCGCCTTGCAAAAACTGCATAAAGGCTACATCAACGGGCGTCGCTCCGGGCGTGACCGTTGATACTCCGCCGCCTGCGATTCTGAGATTGAAATCTTGTTGCTTGTCGGCGCGGCGCGTGACATTGCGACTGACCACTAAAGCCAAGTTGTTGGTGACTAGCCATTGCTGAAAAGCATCTACACCGGCTTGCCCGCCGAGTTCCTGTTGCAGTATCTGCGCTTCAATAGCTGGCAAAGGCGAAGAGTGCAAAGCCGGTCGCGGTCTGGCGCGCACTTCTACAGGGTCTAGTTCCCACATCTGGCCGCTGTAACGGAGTTGTTGATAGGAATAGTTATCCCAGTAGGTGATGGATTTGACTATGCCGTTGGGAATCAAGCGCGAGCCTGGAGTTCTATAGGTTGCGCCGGTTTGCAGCGTCACCAAACGGAAATCATAACGCGCATTGAGTTGATCTTTGTTGCCAGTGGTTTTGTCTGCATAAGGCGAAGTGGTTTGCACGGCGATGAGGGTGCCGTCTGAAAGCGGCGTGGGATTACGAAAATGCCCTGCGTAATTGGCCGGAGGCGCTTGTCCTTCGTCAAGAGGGTTGGCGGTGTTGGGGTCTGTGATGTAATCCACCTGCATATTGTCCGGGTTGAAACCTTCGGGCGCGTTCAAACCAAGAATCTGTCCCGCCGCGTGGGTAGCAAATTCCGGCGCAGCTGTGCAGTAGTAATAACCTGGCCGCGCAGGGTCTTCTTTAAGCTGTAGCATCAAGTCGCGTGTAGTGCGTCGGCCAGTGGTGTTGATGAATTCCGGCAAGCCTTGATGCGACGAGTTGAAATAGCTTAGAAGTTCGTGGCGACCCACATGATTGATGGTCTCTAGCCCTGTGCCGTCTTCGTTCATCATCCAGGGAAAGAATTCGTTCATAGTATGCCCGTTGACATAACTGCCGGATGGTTGGGTACGCGGTTCCGGGAAGACCTCTGTGGACGAACCGGTGTTTTGGGTGCTGGTCTCCGACGCATAGTTGAACGCGCCATAGCCTGTAAGAGCGCCGTCGTTGCTTTGCTGATCGCGTTGCAGATGATCCCAACGGGTGTAGATGATGCGCCCGAACGAATCTATGATCGGCGTGAACGCGCCCGATACCGTGTGGTCTAGTAAACGCAGATTGCTGCCGTCCGGGTTCATCTTCCATATACCTGTGACGGTAGGCGCGGATTCATATTCATCTAGCTGTGGGTACAGCAATGCAGAGCCGTTGCGCGGACGGTCTGAGGTGAACAATATGCTGTCATCGGTGCCATAAAACGGCGAGACGTTATTGTAGTTGGCAAGCTGTTGTAGCTTGGTTATTTGCACAGCCTGCCCTTGCGCGAGGCCGGATACTTCATAGATTTGCCAGTACACCGGCGCGTAATTATTTTTCGTGGTTCCGCCGATGACCATGGAAAAGAGCGCTTTGTTGCCAGACCAATGAACAGAAGGTTCACGCACGGCTATCTCTTGTCCTGTAGACAGTCCATAGCCTGCTTCTGCGGTGAGATTTCTCAATGTCCCATCGCCATAGCGTATGTATAGGTCGCCGCCACGCGGGCCTTGCCCGGTGTTGCCCAGATGATTGCCGAACACGGCGTTGTAAGAGGTGAAATCATAAGCGAAGGGTGGTTGGGTGACAAACATGATCGTCGGCGATGTGGCTGCCGCCACCTGCGTGCTTTGCCAGCGCGGCATATAGAGCGTGGCGAAGGCTGCCAGTAATAAGAAAACCACAACGGTTAATTTTATAGACCGGGTTTTAGTCAGGGAAGGAAAACTTATAGACAAAAGCTCTTTAAACATGGATTGCTCCAGGGTGTTGGAATCAGGATAGCGCAGACGACTAGGTGAGGTTGGTCGCAGAGCGACAAAGGCCTATGAATCAGGCTCTATGGCGTAGGGGCAAGATCATCGTTAGTTCAAGAAAAACCTTTGCGATGACGGACGTGGCATTGTGGAATGTTCAAGCGTGTATGTCAACAGTCTTTTGCTTTGACTACAGCCGTACCTGAATAATAGTTTTGCCGCATAAGGTAATTTGAGGGTGTCGCAGAATTCCAGCAACCGCCCATATCTTGTGGACGGTTAAACCATCACACACAATATATGGAAAAAAATCCATTTCTGCGCCACCCTCTAATTACAATCGTCATCGCCTCTTAGCCCGCGCAGCGGGTGATAGCATAAAGCCCAGTGCGTCAGCGAGCGTTGGGTAGGCGGGTCGTGATTGTCTCCTAGCCCGCGCAGCGGGTGATAGCATAAAGCCCAGTGCGTCAGCGCTGGGTGTGCTAATCGTCATCGCCTCTTAGCCCGCGCAG
The DNA here is from genome assembly GCA_016201275.1 of Acidobacteriota bacterium. GTDB lineage: Bacteria > Acidobacteriota > Blastocatellia > UBA7656 > UBA7656 > JACQDB01. The sequence continues at coordinate 18,164 of JACQDB010000142.1, read as the reverse complement.
CGGGTGATAGCATAAAGCCCAGTGCGTCAGCGCTGGGTGTGCTAATCGTCATCGCCTCTTAGCCCGCGCAGCGGGTGATAGCCAATGAGCTATCGCCCGCTTCGCAGGCTGGCAATACGGCTTTGCGCTTGTCCACGGGCTGACGCCCGTGGCTTTATACTTGCGTCCGCTTCGCGGACTATTCAACCACATCATATACGGCTTTGCGCTTGTCCACGGGCTGACGCCCGTGGCTTTATGCTTGCGCCCAGGTCGCAGGCTATTCGACTACATCATCAGATTAGGGCGCTACTTCTTTGAGAGCCAAAATATTTTTTCATCAAAGAATTGCTAGGACATTACCTGTCACATATGACATGAGAGGATAGACAACATGAAAACGAACCGCGAGCGTCAGACCCATTTTGCCAGAGTTTTTTGGATAGCTCACCAATTAGCTGCAAACCGTTATCCGAATGCTCGAAGCATTGGTGAGCATTTTGAAGTGTCAGCCAAAACCGGGCAACGTACACTCGATTTTATGCGCGATCAATTGCGCTTACCGATTGCTTACTCGGCAGAACAACGCGGCTGGTATTACACCGAGCCGACCTTCCCTTTCACCGGCATAGAGATGACCGAAGGCGAATTGTTAGTCCTGCTGCTGGCCGAAAGAATGGCGCAAGCCTACAAAGGCACAGCCATAGGCAAGTTGATAGATCAAGTCTTTGCCAAAGTCCTCAACGCCATGACAAATAGCGTTTCCATTGATATAAACGCACTGACCGAGGCGTATTCGTTCGAGACCGCCATCACCTCTGAACTGGACGACAACACCTTTCGCCAGCTCGGGCGCGCCATCATCAAACGCCTGAGTTTACAGATGGCTTATTTCACGGCGACGCGCGGACAATGGAGCCGACGCCTTGTTGACCCTTTGCACTTACGAAATTATTTAGGCGAGTGGTACTTGATCGCCTTCGATCACCGACGCGGTGAGATCAGAGATTTTCACGTCGGCAGAATCCGCGAACTGGAAATCACCGAGACCGCTTTCACCTGGCCGGAAAGCTTTGACCTCCAAGCCTATCTTGATTCCGGTTTTGCCATGATTCGCGGCGGCCAGCCTATAGCTGTCGAATTCATTTTCGACGAGTACCAAGCGCGCTGGATGCGCGAACGCGGCAAAGCGCACAAGAGCGAAGAGCGCGAAGAACTGCCGGATGGCAGATTGCGAATGCGTATGCAGGTGACAGCATTAGATGGAGTGAAGCGCTTTGTCATGCAATACGGCGCGCACGTCGAAGTCATCGCCCCGGAAGAATTGCGCCAAGCCATACGCAAAGAGATAGAAGCAATGAGCGCGATGTCTAGTAATTCATTAGGTGAACAAAGAGGTGTTAAAAAATGAAAGACACGGAATCCACATTTAATCCGTTTATTTTTTGGGCAAAGACTTCGCATGACAAAGAGAATCAAAATGCTTATCATCCGTTGTTGTGTCACTTGATTGATGTTGCTGCTGTGACGTTGACAATGTGGGATGAAGTTCTTTCATCGGCTTTGAAAAATCGAATTACAAAAGCGTTCGGGCTTGATGAAGAAACAACCAAGAAACTTGTCGCCTGGATTGCAGGCTTGCACGATTTAGGCAAAGCGTCACCGCCTTTTGCTTTGCGTGGTGTTTATGAAAAAGCCAGGCAAACAGAAAAGTTGTTGAAACTCTACGACAACACTCTCTTCAGTCGCATTCATTTGCGTTCCGTAGAGCAGGCAAGCAAAGCCCCGCACGGATACGTCACAACTCGAACATTGCCGTTAATACTTGAGAAAGAGTTTCTGCTTCCAAACGAATTAGCCAATCGCATAGCAGTTTTAATCGGCGCACATCACGGCGTTTTTCCACGCAGCGAAGACATCACCGCACTAAAAACACCAAGTAGGATTGGCAATGAAGCGTGGGCAAAAGCGCGAACAGATTTGACGCTTTTGCTTGCCCGGTTACTTGAACTCCCTGCCCCTATTGCTTTTCCATCTGACGCCAAATTTGACCACGCGGCTACTATGTTTTTAGCAGGGTTGGTTTCAGTCGCTGATTGGATTGGCTCAAATGCGGATTATTTTCCTTGCAAGATTGAAGATTTTGAAAATCCGCTGACCCTCAACGCACAAGATTATTTTCAAGAAGCAAAAGACAACGCACGCAAAGCGTTGACACAACTTGGCTGGTTGAATTGGACAGAGCCAACCGCCACACGCTCTTTTGAAGATTTGTTTCCTAATCTGAAAAAGTTTCCGCTTCGTGGCGTACAGAAAGCCGCTATACAAATTTCGAGTAAACTCAATTCGCCTGGTATTGTTGTCATAGAAGCGCCGATGGGCGAGGGCAAAACCGAAGCGGCTATGTTTCTAGCCGATTATTGGAATGTGCAACTCTGTCAACGAGGCATTTACTTCGCCCTCCCGACTCAAGCGACAAGCAATCAAATGTTCTCTCGTGTGAAGAAATTTTTGGCAACGCGCTTTGATGAAGACAAAGTGTTACTGCAACTGCTTCACGGACACGCATCACTATCAGCAGAGTTTGAAGCCTTGAAGAGAAGCGGAGAGAAGGCATTTCAACTCGAAGGTGTAAGCGATGACGGGATGTGTAAAGACAAACACTGTCTGGGCAAAGTAGTTGCCGCCGAATGGTTCACGTATCGCAAGCGCGGATTGCTTGCGCCTTACGGCGTGGGGACGGTTGACCAAGCTTTGATGGCTGTATTGCAAACGCGGCACGTCTTCGTGCGTTTGTTTGGCTTGGCGCACAAAACCATCATCATTGATGAAGTTCACGCTTACGACGCTTATATGTCCACCTTGTTAGAGCGTCTGTTGGAATGGTTAGCTGCGCTTGGTTCGCCAGTGATTTTGTTGTCGGCGACGTTGCCCAAAAGCAGGCGGAAGAAATTGCTTGAGGCATATACGAAAGGTTTAGGCAAAGAATTAAGCCACCATACAGATGCAGTCAAAGAGGCACACTACCCGCTCATCACTTGGCTGATTGCGAACCATACAGGGATTGAACCAATTGAAACCAACGAGCAAAGCTCACGCACCTTGCATCTGCGTTGGCTTGATGGTCGCATCAATGAAGATGAAAACGAACCCTTTGAAATTGGCGAGATATTGCGCCAACAACTGGCAAACGGAGGTTGCGCGGCGGTGATATGCAACACCGTTGACCGAGCGCAAAAAGTTTATAGGCGATTGAAAGAAATCTTTTCGGGCAAAGCAGATGATGGCTATGACACTGTTGATTTATTGCACGCCCGTTTTCTTTTCAAAGACCGCGCAGAGCGTGAGCTTCGCACTTTGATTCGTTTTGGTAAAGACGGCGAGGAAGTCACAGACCGTGATGGAAACAAACACGAAGTCAAACGCCCTGATTGCGCCATCCTTGTGGCTACGCAAATTATCGAACAGAGCCTCGATATAGACTTCGACTTAATCATCACAGACCTTGCGCCTATTGATTTGTTGCTACAACGCTCAGGGCGCGAATGGCGGCACGAGCGTTCTGGGCGCGGCGCAATCGCAAGCCCCATCTTGTGGATTTGCCAGCCTGAAAAGAATAACAAAGAGGCTCTCGACTTTGGTCACAGCGGTTTGATTTACGACAAACATATCTTGCTGCGTTCGTGGCTTGAGTTGAAGAAATGCGAAAGCCTCAACATCCCTGCCGATGTCGAAAATTTGATTGAGCAAGTTTATGACGATGAGCGCGAGTTTCCGAAAGATGAAGATGAAACAATGAAAATTTTTTGGGATGAAACTAAAGCGAAGAGGCTTGAGAAGCGCAACACGAAGGAGACCCATGCGAACACCTATCGCATTCTTTCGCCGCACGACAATAATTTGCTCGAACATTTCAATCTGCAATTGGAAGAAGACAGTCCTGACTATCATCGCACGCGACAAGCGCAAACACGCGATGATGACACGCCCAGCATTTCTGTCGTCTTTTTGAAACCCGACGAAAACCATTTGCTCAAATCGAAACCGGAAATCCGCCTTGTCAAAAAATTGCTTGAACGCTCCGTGAACATATCCAAGCGCGGGGCAGCTAATGAGTTGATCAATCGTAAGTCGCCGTCCGAGTGGAGCGAATCGCCATTGTTGCGCCATCACCGTTTGGTTGAAGTTGAGGCGGACGGCAACAGCCAACCAATTGGCGATTGGAGATTTCGCCTTAACCTTGATTTAGGAATTGTCATTGAAAAGAACAAGTCAGTACCGCCTGCGGTAGCGGGCGGGTAATGTAGAAGAAGGAGGAAAACGAATGCCCGAATATAATTTGACAGAGGAGTGCTGGATACCTTGCTTGATGTTGAAGGACAACGAAGCGCGTGAGTTGAGCCTGCGCGATTGTTTGCTACAGGCGCACGACATTCGAGAAGTTATAGACCATTCGCCGCTTGTCACCGTGGCTTTGCATCGTTTCTTGCTGGCAGTAATACACGCCGCGCTGAGAGGTCCCAAAGACTTCGATGAATGGAAAGAGTTGTGGACAAAAAGGCAATGGGATGAAAAGACAATCAATGATTACTTGGATAAATGGCGACATCGCTTTGAGCTTTTTGATAAAGCGCGTCCGTTTTATCAAGTGGCGCGAATGAAGAAAGAGGCAAGTGAAAAGAAAAAAACGAAAAAGCAAGAAAGTCAAAATGCTGAACCCGAAGATGTAGAACTTCACCCAATAGCATTGCTCGCGCACGAAGCCGCGACGGGAAACAACGCCACTTTGTTTGACCACAGTTTCAACGCTTCGCCTAAAGCGTTTACGCCCGCTGAGTCAGTGCGATACCTGATTGCTCGACAGGCTTTTTCCGTGGGCGGCGGGGTCAGTCAGCCGTTCAATTTGAGCAACGCAACTTTGGTCAACGGTTATGCGGTATTGGCGCAAGGCAACAATTTTTTTGAAACGCTTGCTTTGAATTTGTTGCCATACACCGAAGCAACACCGATAGCTTGGAGAAGCAATGCAGAGGACACGCCGGTTTGGGAACACAACAATCTTGAAATTCCAAACGAGAAAGGCACGCAACCACGCGGCTATCTTGATTACTTGACTTGGCAAAGTCGGCGTATTCATCTGGTAGTTGAAAGCGATGCGGATAACGGCTCAACTTTGGTGCGCCGTTGTCAGCTTCTACAAAATCTCAAACTGTCGGATGCCTCTCCTTTGTTTGACCCTTTCAAATGCTACATCGCAAGCGCAGACAAGGGATACAAAACGAAAGACATCAACCCGAACAAAGCTTTGTGGCGTGATAGTCACGCACTCTTGCAGCAAAACAAAGATGAAAAGAAGAAGGATAAAAGACCAGAAGTTTTCAATCATCTGGCAATGCTTGAATCAGCGAGAGATCAAGGCGTCGTCAAAGCAGAACCTGCATATTCGCTTATTGTCTATGGTTTCGCCAACGATAAAGCATCCGTGTTTCTTTGGTCACGCGAACGACTGCCGCTGCCACTTAGTTATTTGTGTGATGCGGAACTTGTAGAGATTTTAGAAAATGCGCTGGGGCTGGCAGAAAAAATTGCCGAGAACTTGAAAGCGAGTATTAAGACGCTTGCTAAAGAAATCTCAACAGACCAAGACGCAAGCAAGGTCGCAAGCAGTTTCGGCGCGGAAGAATTTTATTGGTCGCGTTTGGAAGTTCATTTCAAAAAGCTTCTCACAGACATTCCTAATCAAAACCGTGAAGACGAGTACAAGTGGGCGCGACATTTGGAAAGCACGGCGCGTGATGCGTTCGCAATGGCGACAAACAGTCTCAGCGGCTCGGCGCGTGACTTCAAAGGCATCACCAAAGCAGAAACCGAATTCAACAAACTAATGGGCAGAACGCGCAAAGCGTTTGCGGCAATGTTTCCACAACAACAGACAGCAGGAGGTAAATAATGACATCACCAGTAAAAGAGAAAACATCCGGCGAGAAGTTGAGAGAAGAGTTCATCGAAGCGTTAGAAAAGTTGTACGAAAAAGATGACCGTGCGGCATTGGCAACCTTGCGGCGCGGACTTGGCAAGAAACCTGGCGAAGAGATGGGCATCTATCGTTATCTTGGTCGTTTTGCCAATCGAATGAAGCGTTATCAACAAGAAGAGGCTTATCACCTCGTCGCAACGCTATTCGGTTTGTATCCCAGTCCAAGTTGGTCTAGCGGCGATAACAACGAGAAGACCAATCTCGGCGCGTCGTTCAAACGATTGCAAGCAGAGATGGGCGGCGATGGAGTCGAGCGTCGTTTCACTGCATTGCTTAACGCGCATAGTGAAGACCTCTCGGAGCATCTGCGTCAAGCCGTAGGTTTGCTCAAATCAAAAGAGATTTCGATTGATTGGGTGCAGTTACTCAGAGCAGTTGAGTTTTGGGATTTCGACGATGACCGACGTACTCAACGCGCTTGGGCAAAAGCCTTCTGGAAGGAATAGAAGTCAGTACCGCCTGTAGCAGTGGGCGGGTTTCTGTGATTCAACAAACTATAAAAAGGAGAAAAGATTATGTCAGTAGAAAACAGCAAAGCGGAAGAAAAAGTTAGGTTCGTAGAAGTTCATGTCATTCAAAATTTCGCCCCGTCAAACTTAAATCGCAGCGACACAGGCGCGCCGAAAGATTGCGACTTCGGCGGCTATCGTCGCGCTCGCATCTCAAGTCAATGTTTCAAACGCGCTATCCGTAGAGAGAGCAACTTTCGCAGCGTGCTTGAAGCAAATGGTGGCAGTGTTAGAACAAGAAGGTTGATTATAGAGATTGCAAAGAAAATCTCAGAACAAGAAATCCCGCCTGAGAAAATAGTCAAAGTTGTCGCCGAGGTGTTTAATGAAGCAGGTATTGAACGTCCGAAAGTGAAAAAAAGTGAAGATGAAGAGAAGGAAAAAGAAAATACAAAACTTGTTCTTTTTATGAATTCTAAAGCCATTGAAGAAATGGTCATCCTTTTCAAAAATAGCGGCTTGCTTGATGGAAATAATGAAAGGAAAGATGAGCTTATTAAGGGGCTTGGTAAAGCATTAGCTCAATCTCTTAAATCCCCCGACATCGCTCTTTTTGGTCGAATGATTGAGATTGACAGCAAGAAACCTTTTGGCAAAATGCAGCTTGGTGTTGATGCTGCCAGCCAAGTTGCCCACGCGATTTCAACGCACAAAACCGGCGTTGAGTTTGACTTCTACACAGCCGTTGATGACCTGTTGCCGCAAGGCGAAACAGGCGCGGGGATGATGGGAACGCTTGAATTCACCTCTGCTTGTTTTTATCGCTACGCCAACCTTGATCTCAATCAACTCAACACCAACTTGCAAGACCCCGAACTCGAAGCAGCAACGATAGAAGCTTTCGTTCGCGCCTTCGTCGATGCTGTGCCTACTGGCAAACAGAACAGTTACGCGGCGCAACAGAAGCCTTCTTTTGTGATGGTCGTAGCCCGTGATGCAGGCTTGTTATCGTTGACCAACGCTTTCGCGAAACCTGTGCAGACAAACAAAGGTGATTTGGTTGAAGAGTCCATCAAAGCTTTAGATCAGCATTGGGGCGAGATGTCCGAGATGTACGGCAAGAAAGGAATCAAAGGTGCGTGGTTTGCCAGTGCAAAGATGAAAAAGTTAGAGGCGCTTGGCGATAGTGTGAAAGCAGAAAACGGCAACTCAATGATTGATGCTTTGGTTACTCAAATCAAAAGCGCGATCAAACCAAACGAATCGTAAGGAGGTTTACGCTATGGCGCACACATTACTTTTGCGGCTCGTTGGACCCATGCAATCTTGGGGAACGCAGAGCCGTTTCATCATACGCGACACAACACTTGAGCCTTCAAAGAGTGGAGTAATTGGTCTGCTTTGCGCCGCGCTGGGCAAGCCGCGTGACGAAACTCATCCAGACAATCAAGACAAACCAAAGTTGGCGGAACTCGCAGCCTTGCGAATGGGTGTTCGCGTTGACCGCGCAGGCGTGTTGCAAAAAGACTATCACACGGCGGGTGGCTCAAGACACGATGATTACGGAGTCGTGAAAGCAAGCGGAGCGAAAGGCGACACCGTTGTTTCAACGCGCTACTACCTTGCCGATGCGAGTTTTTTCGTCGGCTTGGAAAGCGATAACCAAGCCTTGCTGATAACGCTTGATGAAGCTTTAGCGCGTCCGCATTGGCAATTGTTTTTGGGGCGCAAGTCATTTGTGCCATCTGTGCCTGTGGGCGTTGGTGTGCTGTGTGACACAAGGCTCGAAGAGGCTTTACAAACCCATTGGAACTCGAAAGAAGAAAAACTGCCTTGCGTGATTGAGCCGTTAGATTCATTGGCTACTGAAGCGCGTCACGACGTGCCGCTGTCGTTTGCTGCACGTCGCTTCACCATTCGCTATGTGAAAACTAAATGGATTGGGTGTCCGAAAGGAGAAGAAAAAAATGAGCCATGAACTTTATCTTTCTCGTTTGATTTTGAATCCGCGCAGCCGTGACGTGCAAAGCGGCTTGCGTGATTGTCAAAAACTGCATTGCCTGATTCTCAAGGCTTTTCCAAAAATCGAAAGCGCAGACCAGAAAGCCCGTGAGGAGTTTGGCGTTTTATACCGCATCGAAATTTCCTCTCAACGAAACAAACTTTCTTTGTTGGTGCAATCGCGTGTACAACCTGATTGGAGTCGCTTGCCTGATGACTTCTTACAAGCAGATGCGGACGAATTGAATCCTTCCTGCAAACCTGTTGAGGGAATATTCAAAGAGGTAAAAGAAGGATGTCATCTGCGTTTTCGCTTGCGAGCCAATCCGACGCGCCGCCTCTATGCTGATCGTCTTGAAAAAGAGAGCAATCCGAAAAAACGCGGCAAGCGCGTTGAGATTCGTGACCAACAAAAACAGATCGAATGGCTCAAACGCAAAGAGCTAGATTGTGGCTTTCATATCAAAGCCTTGCGTCTCAATGCCGATGTCGCAAATGTGCAAGCCGGACAAGAGCAGAAGGTTAAAGGGAAAATTCTTCACTCCGATAACAACATGACTTTTGGCTCGGTGTTGTTCGACGGCGAATTGGTGGTCACCGATGCAAGCAAATTCCAACAAGCGTTAGTCAACGGAATTGGCACAGGCAAGGCTTACGGATTCGGTCTGCTTTCCTTTGCTCCTTCCCAGAGGTGAATTTATGAAAGACCTTCATGCGTTACCGAAAGTGCGCGACAGTTTCAGTTACCTCTATGTCGAGCATAAAAAAATTGACCAGGAAGACAAAGCCATCGCTCTGCATGATGCCAGCGGCAAAGTGCCTGTGCCTTGTGCTTCGTTGACGGCTCTGCTTTTAGGTCCCGGCACCAGCATTACTCACGCTGCCGTAAAAGCTCTGGCAGACAACGGCTGTCTGGTGTTGTGGACAGGCGAAGGCGGGGTGCGTTTTTACGCGCAAGGAACTGGCGAAACGCGCTCGGCGCGTCACCTGTTGCATCAGGCGCGGTTGAGTTCCGATCCGGCCATGCGTTTACAGGTGGTCAGAAAGTTATACGAGATGCGCTTTCCCGAACCGTTGGAAAATGGTTTGACCTTGCAACAGATTCGCGGACGTGAAGGCATTCGCGTCCGCGAAGCCTACGCTAAAGCGAGTCGTGATTCGGGAGTTGAATGGAAGGGGCGAGCCTACCAACGCGACAAGTGGGAAGATGCCGATCCCATCAATCGCGCTTTGTCCTGCGCGCATAGTTGTTTGTATGGCGTCTGTCATGCGGCAATCGTATCGGCAGGCTTTTCGCCAGCGCTCGGCTTTATTCATACCGGCAAGATGTTGTCCTTTGTTTACGATGTCGCTGATTTGTATAAAGCTGAAATTACCGTGCCGATCTCGTTTCAAATGGTGGCCGAAGGTAGTGACCAACTGGAAACCCGAGTGCGCCGTGCCTGTCGAGATCGCTTCTATAAGGACAAGCTGTTGCAGAGAATCGTGCCGGATATACAGCAGGTGTTAGGCATCGGCAAGCTCGAAGACAGCGAAGATTTTGATCGTGCCGAAGACCCGCCAGGTAGTCTCTGGGATAGCGACAGCGGCGAAACCGCAGGCGGTAAAAACTACGCCGACCAACATCAGGAGGACGACTATGGTAGTGATCATTCTTGAGAGTGTACCAACCAGTGTGCGCGGCGAATTGACTCGCTGGATGCTGGAGTTAAAGGCTGGTGTCTTCATCGGCAACCTCTCCGCCTTAGTACGCGATATGCTTTGGAAGATGGTATGCAGCAAGATGCGGGATGGGGCTGGAATGCTGATATATAACGCCGCAAACGAGCAGGGCTTGTCTATCCGTTTTTCCGGCAACACCTCTCGCCGAGTCGAAGACTTTGAAGGATTGCTGCTGATTCGCCATCCCCAGACTCCGAAAACCACAGGCGAATAATTAGACATAGCGGCTCTTTTGCGCTATAAAACCTTTGTTTTGCAGTATGGTCTCCGCACACGCGGAGGTGAACCGGCGATGCAGTCATCACTGCACATGAGAAAAAGATGGTCTCCGCACACGCGGAGGTGAACCGTGCTTGTGGAAACTACGAAACGCTTAGTTATTATGGTCTCCGCACACGCGGAGGTGAACCGCCGATTCGTTCCCTGAAAACAAGCTCGCGCCGATGGTCTCCGCACACGCGGAGGTGAACCGCGCACGGCGACAAAATCACTTTCAATTCCCCAATGGTCTCCGCACACGCGGAGGTGAACCAGCGGTCTGCTGCATCGCTGCGACGGCGAACACATGGTCTCCGCACACGCGGAGGTGAACCGCAGGACGCCATTACGCCGGTCGAGACGGTAAAATGGTCTCCGCACACGCGGAGGTGAACCGGGGAAGCCAAGCAAGCCCCCGCCGAATCGCAGATGGTCTCCGCACACGCGGAGGTGAACCGAGAACGAGCCTGCCGAGTTTCAGCAGGCTATCATGGTCTCCGCACACGCGGAGGTGAACCGCTTTTCCCGTTCCTCTTTGATGTGCAGGTATAATGGTCTCCGCACACGCGGAGGTGAACCGAATCTATGACTGCCGTTTGAGTCTGAGAAGTTATGGTCTCCGCACACGCGGAGGTGAACCGTTATGAAAGCCTCGAATTCAATGTCGGTCACGATGGTCTCCGCACACGCGGAGGTGAACCGGGTGGATGCGCCAAAACCACCACAGCCCTTAACATGGTCTCCGCACACGCGGAGGTGAACCGGGCGAAAAAAAGCGGCGTCGGCTGAGTTCATCATGGTCTCCGCACACGCGGAGGTGAACCGTTACCGGGGGCAGGGATGAGCGGAGCGGAGGGATGGTCTCCGCACACGCGGAGGTGAACCGACCCCTACCGGCTCGATTTTCACAACACCGAGATGGTCTCCGCACACGCGGAGGTGAACCGATTTTTGCGGCAATCGAAAACGCTCGGCCTGAATGGTCTCCGCACACGCGGAGGTGAACCGGACGCGGCCTCGGCTGGCGCGGATCGCGTCACATGGTCTCCGCACACGCGGAGGTGAACCGCTGTCGCGCAATTGCTGGGCATAACTGTCAACATGGTCTCCGCACACGCGGAGGTGAACCGCTCTTGATTGTCTTCGCATTTGCTGGCTGAATATGGTCTCCGCACACGCGGAGGTGAACCGTGGAATCCGCGCACGCAGGCGCACGGCATCAGATGGTCTCCGCACACGCGGAGGTGAACCGTTCTATCCTTCTTTCTTCGACTTCTTCAGTCGATGGTCTCCGCACACGCGGAGGTGAACCGAATGCTGCTCACTCACGGCACGGCTTGGAATAATGGTCTCCGCACACGCGGAGGTGAACCGAGAACCCGGAGCCGGTTGATGTGGTGAGGGCAATGGTCTCCGCACACGCGGAGGTGAACCGGCTGGCGTGATAAAACAGCATCGCTTCGCGCTATGGTCTCCGCACACGCGGAGGTGAACCGACCGCAAGACGGCGCTGGCCGGCACTCGGCCTATGGTCTCCGCACACGCGGAGGTGAACCGACGGGCGCACGGCGCGAGTCGCCTGCGATGTGATGGTCTCCGCACACGCGGAGGTGAACCGGTGATGCGGATTGCATCTTGGGCAGAAACTCAGTGATCAGGTTATCGAAATCGCTTCTACCCTCTTCGATAAAGGAGCGGGCGATCTCGGCCAATCCCTCTTTGAGTTTTTGCGGAAGCGGGATGTCATCAAGCGAAGCTAACGGTCCGCTGTCTTCTCCTGGTTCGCCTTGCGGATTCTCTGATTCTCCGCCAACTGTTTCTTCAACGCTTCGTCGCCCTGGTGCTTCCAGATTTGATAGGTCTGTGCCAAGCCGGTTGGCTCTTTGGCTTGATTTTGTCCCTTGTCCTTGATTGGCAACTTCATCTCGAATCTCCTGATAAGCTTTATCCAGGCGGTTAAAGACCGCCAGCGCATCCGTACCATAGGTACTTTCAATAAGCTGAAAGTAGGACTTCATGAAGTCGAATGCCTGGTCTAAGGATAACCCAATCTCATCTATCTGACCATTGTTAATATGCGCCGCAGCCTCATGCGCGATTCGGCGCGGATCGGCTGATCGGTAACCTTTGCGAATCAGCCCCGCCGCCGCTTCGCGGAAGTGTGGAAGTTTCCGCGCCTCTGGGTTCGAGATGTCTTTCCCATATAGGCGCTTGAGAGCAACGTGGGCGTTATGAAAAACCCCGTGCTTTTCATATTCGGGTAAGCCAATGGCAAATTCTTTGCCGCTGTCAATCCCGGCTTGCAGAGCGTTGGCAAGAATCTTGTAGTTCTTGCGCAACTGTTCCGTCGACGCAAACTGCGAAAAGGATTCTGCTCGCTTGGCATATTCTTCGGCAATCGCTGGCGTGAAAGAGAGTTCCCCTACTTCCTTGCTCTTCGCAGCGAAGGGATGGTCTCCGCACACGCGGAGGTGAACCGCTTTTTCTTGAAGGTCTGAAAGATGAATATGAATGGTCTCCGCACACGCGGAGGTGAACCGCATCACCTTACCCGGAGAATACCAATGCCAGAATGGTCTCCGCACACGCGGAGGTGAACCGATCATCGAAGACTGGATCGAGTCGGGCAAGAAATGGTCTCCGCACACGCGGAGGTGAACCGGGAACCGGTTACGGTTACGGGCTTGCTGTTGGCATGGTCTCCGCACACGCGGAGGTGAACCGACCTTGACCCCGGCGCAGATTTGGGGATGGCGATGGTCTCCGCACACGCGGAGGTGAACCGCGGCGACGTGACCGACTGCGCCGCAATCACCGATGGTCTCCGCACACGCGGAGGTGAACCCCCCGCCGCGTGACATTGTGTAGGCGTGAGCGAATGGTCTCCGCACACGCGGAGGTGAACCGCCGTGAAGTTCTGCCGTGCCTTTGCAATTGCAATGGTCTCCGCACACGCGGAGGTGAACCGACGGGGACTCACCCCGTGAAGCGGTAAAAAAAATGGTCTCCGCACACGCGGAGGTGAACCGTTTCCACACGCGCTTATGCCGCGCACAATCACATGGTCTCCGCACACGCGGAGGTGAACCGCTGTTTGGGCGGCTATGGAATAAGGGTTGCCTATGGTCTCCGCACACGCGGAGGTGAACCGGAACCAAAATCGAAATCAGCGGCGCGAAAATCATGGTCTCCGCACACGCGGAGGTGAACCGGTGACTGACTTACTTTCAAAGAAATGAATATCGTGCATTGGCGAAATCGTTGCGGCGATGCGCTGGCTTCACACTGACTCGTTATGCACAAGACTGCGGATGCGAAGGGCGGCAGTGCGTCACCAAGTCATCAGCCGGGGTTGGGCGTGAGATCAGTATGCCGAGGAGCAAACCCGCAAGCGATCACCTGGGTCTGCGCTTGGTAACGATTCTATGGCGCGGCAACATCGTCAGGGTGAGGCGGGAAAGTTTCTCTGCTACAATTCGCCCAAGAAATTTGTCGGAGCATGATAAAATTTCCGCGCCCCAATTTTATGGAGTCAGTAGGACGATTTAACAATGGCTTTTACCAATCAACGCGGACGCACACAAACCTCGCTGGCGGAAATCAATGTCACGCCGCTAGTGGATGTCATGCTGGTGCTGCTTGTCATCTTTATGGTCACCGCGCCGATTCTGCAAACCGGCATTGATGTCAATTTGCCTAAGACCAAAGAGACCAAAGTCGAACAGCCGAAACCGCGCTCGGTCGTCATCAGCATTGATAAAGATGGCAATACCTATCTCAGCACTCAAAGCGAAGCCAAGCCGGTTAAGGTCAACGAACTGCCGAAATTGTTGCAGGAAAAACTGGGACAATCCGGCGAACGCAAAGTCTATGTGCGCGGCGATGGCGAGACGCCTTATCGCATCATCGCTTACGTTCTCGACCTTGCCAAACAAGCGGGCGCAGAGGTCAGCCTCGTAACCGAACCGAGCGTTAAAAAGTGAAAAGGCAAAAGGCAATAGTCAACTACCACAGCCTCTGGCAGCGGCTTGCGTTGAAGATTTTTTTACGATGTCTGCCAACGGTCGAACCGAATAACTGCGCCACCGCCAGAGGCTGTGGCTTCAAGAAAGAGTGAACAGGTAGAAGTCCGAACAGTTTCACAACAACTCATGAAGTGGTACAAGATGCAAAAACCTAACGGACAACCAACAACCGACAACCAGCAGCCGACAACCGACAACCAGCAACAGACTACAGACTACGGACTACCGACTACGGACTACGAACTACGGACTACGGGCAACCGACTACGGACTACGGACTACGGACTACAGACTACAAAACTCAGCCTGTTGCTATCCATACTTTTTCATGTTGTGGGGTTGGCGTTGCTGATTTTCTGGTTTCACAGCAACGCCGTTCAACAAATGGTCGCGGCGGGTGAAGGCGAAGGCGGCGAAGGTGGTGGCGGCGCTATAGAGGTGGGCGTCGCGGAGCCGTCGGCGATTCTGGGATTTGCCAAACCCCAACCGGTCGCTTTCATCGGCAAGGAAAACAATCCCGTCAACAACGCTCGCCTTGAAACCGCCAGACCAGAGGACGCCAACGACGAAGCCTTGTTGCCGCCAACCGATAAAGCCAAGCCCAATCCTGATGCGATCAAAACAGATCGTCCGGTCGCCCCGCAACAGGAAAAAATCTTCACCGGCAAAGAAGAGCGCGGCCAATCGCCTACGCCCACTACACAACTCGGCAGAAGCTATGGCTCGCCAACCCCTGCGACAGTGGGCGGCGTCGGCATCGGTTCCGGCGGCGGCTCCGGCATCGGCACAGGGCTTCCCGGCGGCTCCGCTTACGGCAGATTGATTCAACAGATTTTCAGTCGCAACTACAATCCGCCGACCCTGGATGCGGCAGAGACGCAATACGTCATCATCCTGGTGAAGATCGCTCGCGATGGCACGATACGCTCAATTGCCAACGGGCGCGTGGCACCGGCTTACATCAAACAACGCAGCACCAACGCTCTGGTCAACAACGCTGCCGAACGCGCCATCTTAGCTGCCAATCCTCTGCCTGCCTTCCCTGCCGGGTTTTTATCGAACGCGCAGGAGGCCGTCGCCGAAGTTTGGTTTCGCTATCCGAAATAATTTTGCATAATTGATTTCTCGAAATCCTCTACCCTTGCGGATTTCGCCATCGCCTGATTGTGATAGCTCCGAATTATGAACAGACACCAATTTCAAGCTTGCCTCTTCACGCTGCTCTGTTGGGCGATCATCAGCCCGCTGGCACTGGCGCAACAGGAACCTCGAAGCGCTGCGCCTGATGACATCAAAAAACAGGTCGGCACAATTATCGTCACCCCAGGCAATGGCCCTAACTTGGCGCTCGCCGATTTTGTGGCGCGTTCGGCGGGGCTGGACAGCGCCGTGGCGACGTTCAATCAAACGCTACAAGCTGATTTGCAATTCGCCGCCATCGCTGGCATCGTCGGCAAATCGCTCAACCCGAACACACTGGTGCCAGACCCTGCGTCGCTCAAATTTGAAGAATGGAGTGGCGACCCTGTGAAAGCCGATTATGTGGCTTTCGGCAATCTGCAAAATACCAATGGCCTGGCCGCCGATTGCTATCTCTTCGATGTCAAAACCAAACAACAACTGATCGCCTCGCGGCACAACGGCGAAGCCTTGCGGATGGCGCACGAATTCGCCGATGAGATTGTCAAGCTGTTGACCGGACGCGACGGCATCGCCACTTCCAAAATCGCTTTTGTCAGCGGCAAAGCCATACGCCTCATGGATTATGACGGCAACCGTCATAGAGGTTTTGCTGGTGACGGATTGTTCCCGCAATTTTCACCGGACGGTCGCTATCTGGCCTTCGTCAGTTTCAAAAGCGGTGTGCCGAACATCGTCGTTCAAACCACCGACGGGGCTTATGTAGGCGGCACAAATTTCACTTCTACGACTTCATCACCGGCCCTTTCAACGGGCGGGCAAATGGCTTTCAGTTCGGCCATCAGCAACGATGGCTCTATGGAAATTTATGTGGCGAACCTTGATGGTTCAGGGTTGCGACGCCTGACCCGCACCACCAAAGCGGTGAACATTTCGCCGCGCTGGAATCCGCGCACAGGCCGCGAAATCGCTTTCATTTCCGATAGAGGCGGCTCGCCGCAGGTTTATGTGATGGACGCCAGCGGTGCCAATCAACGCCCTTTGATTGCACGCGGCGGACACGCCGATTCGCCATCCTGGTCGCCCGATGGGCGCTACATCGCCTTCACTTATGGCGGCGCGGGCAGCTATCAAATCTTCGTAGCCGATGTGGCCAGCGGTCAACTCTTGCAATTGACCTCCAGCGGTCGCAACGAAAGTCCTACGTGGTCGCCAGACAGTCGCCATCTGGCCTTTCAATCGAATCGCTCCGGGCATTGGGAAATCTGGCGTATGCACATAGACGGCAGCGAGCAACAACAGGTTTCCAAGGGCGGCGGACGTTCGCCCAGTTGGGGAAAATAAAATTTCGCTTTGTCGTTTTCGTTTTCACGACTCAACCAAAATGAAGAAACCAAAAAACCATGTGTAGAGAAAGGAGAGTTGTTATGCAAGACCATCAAAGACGCCTTCTGACGATTATTTTTGTGACCACCCTGGCACTGGGCGCTGCGGCCTGCGCCAAACCCAAAGTTCAATTGCAGGTCTCGCGTGACCATGTGCAACAAGGCGAAGATGTGCGCCTCACCTGGACTTCCAAAGACGCGAAAAACGTCACCATCAATGGCGACAAGGTTGATCAAAGCGGCTCGAAAGTTTACACGCCGAACGACACCACTACCTATACGGCGGTCGCTACACGCGGCAAGAAAGAAGCGCGAGACAGCAAAACGGTAAACGTCACGGCACGCCCAGCCGCGCCTAGCGTGACCATCAACGCCGACCAGAGCGCTATCGAGCGCGGTCAAAGCACAACCTTGCGCTGGAGTTCTACCAATGCAGACCGTGTGACGATCACCGATTTGGGCGCGGTTCCCGACAGCGGTTCACGCGCCGTCAGCCCTTCGCAATCCACCACCTTTACGGCAACCGCCTTGGGGCCGGGCGGCTCTTCATCTGCTTCAACTCGCGTCACCGTGACCGAGGCAACGCCTATAGGAGTGCCTGGCGATAGACCGCGCACCACCACTACACCGACCAATACGGCGATTGCTACGCTCTTCAATCAATGGGTGCTGCCGATCTATTTCGCTTTGGATAAAGCCGAATTGACTACAGAGGCGCAAGAGACTTTACGCAAAGCCGCGCAGTGGTTGACGCAAGGCCCCAATCGCTCCATAGCCTTTCGTATCGAAGGCAATTGCGACCCACGCGGCACCGAAGAATACAACATAGGCTTAGGCGAACGCCGCGCTCAAGCGGCCAGAGAATTTCTCGTCAACGCTGGCGTAGAAACACAGCGCATACAAACCGTCAGCTACGGCGAAGAAAAAGCTACAGGCACGAACGAAGCGAGTTGGGCCAAAGACCGCCGCGACGATTTCATTTATGTGAGCGGTGGCACCTCGGCTAGAAATTAAGGCACAAGGTAAAAGGGCGCAGAGGCAAGCCGGGACGAGGATGCAATCACCTGCAAGTCTTGAGAGATTTTCCCAAGCTCTGTACGGGCGACCCTGCGGTGGTCGCCCCTCCGTGAAATCATGTGGCTTTCAAGGAGGGGCGACCACCGCAGGG
>JACQDB010000141.1 GCA_016201275.1 Acidobacteriota bacterium | reverse complement strand
TTCATTTCTGCGACACGCTCTAACGACCCATATGCGACCCCCTCTATAGCGGTTTGCGCTTGCCTTGATACTATCGAAATCAATAAACCTTGAAGCGAACCGCTGTTTGCAGTATCAACTCAACTGCAAGTTGCTATAACTACCCGGCTTCATTGTGGGCGTTGAACTTGGTGCGACTATGCCGCTTTGAGGTGCGGAGAGTCTATGACTCTCCGTTAGGTTGGTGTTGTTTTTTCGCGGCGGTGCCGCACCGAAGGCTGTGCCTCAGAAAGACTTGGAGGCAGAGCCTCCGAGCGGCGCAGCCGCGAGAGTGAGGCAGTTAGGCAATTCATCTGAATCCCCCCAACGGAGAGCCGAGGCAGTTAGGCAGTTCGTCTAAATCCCCCCGATGGCAATCGGGGGATGCTTAAAGTCCTACCTACACACCAGGCAAGCAAAGTTTTTTTGCAATCCCCCCAAGGTGGGATTAGTTGATCTTTGGCTGCCTTTCGTAGGCCGAACTTTAAGTATCCACCGACTGCCGTCGGTGGGATTAACAAGACTGGTTCGCCTCTGAAAATTGTACAAAGTCGAGCTAATTACAAGTAAAAAGGCAAATCGCGTCTTGGGATTGCGGTTGAAATAAAGTGCGACCTTCTACGGGCGACCCTGCGGTGGTCGCCTCTCCTTGGAATGCCTATCCTTTTCAAAGAGGAGCGACCACCGCAGGGTCGCCCGTACAGAGCCTGGGGAAAGCACTCAGGTCTTGCAGATTATTTTGTCCACACAGCGTTGGCGAGGCGGCGCTACCAAATTTATCGCCGTCAACCTCGTCAACGCTTTGAGCGCAGACCGACGCAGCGCATAACGAAAGTGATATGCAGGAAATTTCTGCCGCCCTATGATAAGCAACCGCCTGCCGCTCAGGTGATTGTGGGGCGTTCTTCTTTGACGATGATTATCGGGTATGGAGCGGCATCAGCCTGAATCGCTTTCAACTTCGATGCTTCGAGGTCGTCAGCCGCATCAACGTATAACTTGATGGCATTTTGCGAACGGCTGATGCCGATTCCATGCACACCGAATTGCCCCAGGTATTTACGGCTCAATCGGATTTTTACTTCATCGAGAGTGTGCGCCATGTGGGTTACTACACCAATTGAATCTGCAATTCGGTCAACACATTTTCGAGATGATTGGCAATGCCGTAAACGCCGCTTGACGGTCCGGCAAAATACAAGCCCACGGCTTTGCGTTGACTCTTCATCACCACCAGCGAACCGCTGTCGCCGCCCAATCCGATGGCCGGATACGGGGCGATGCGTTCGATTCGCATCTGCTCTTTGAACAAGGCCACTATAGCAGGGTTGTTGTGATCCATTCCAACCAATGCGTCATAGCTATCGTCGGTCACTTTGCCTTCGGTGTAGCCGGTGGTGCGCCCGTGTTTACGAACCAGCATTCCTTCGCTGGCGACCGCCGTGCCGGTGATCTTGCCGATGGTGCAGAGGCGCGCTCTGTAGGTGATACCTTCGAGCAACTTGCCAATGGCGCAGTCCACGCGATTGATTTGGGTGCCGCCCAATTTGATTTTGACAAAGCGGCTGAGGTCGGCGAAATGATCGGCGGCGGTGCCACCATCGGCGGGTCCCGGTTGATACAGTGCGTCGCCGAGGTGCGCCTGATTGACATCTGCATAAACATGGTTGTTGCTCAAGGCATAGACGGCGTTGGCGTCGTCGCCGGTTTTGGTCGAGCGGAAAAAGTACGCCAAGGTTCCCGCTGTCACCTGAAAATGCGCCGTGCTGATGCCCGCAACCACAGGGCGTTGGCGCTTCTTGCGATTGAGCGTGCAGGCAGGCGAGGCCGGTTGTATAAAGGCCGGAGGTGATTCGATCACATCGGTCGGAATGCCGTCCAATTCGGCTGGCACGGCGCTTTTGGCGCTCAACAACGACTCGGCCAGTTTCTGCACCACATAGATGCGAACGCAGAGTTGTTTGGTCTCTTTGCCATCCACGATCTTGCGCCCGATGCCGACGGCGTGAATATTACTGGCTGCCGAAGCGACCGCCTCAGCGACGCGAATACTGGCTCTGGTACGTACCACATCGGCGCGCACACGGGCGCGCAGCAAGCGCCCACTGAGCGTCTCTTTTGCTTGCAATACATCGTTTTTACTTGCCATGTGCTGTTCTCCTTTTCGTTATGGATTCGGGTGAGAATTCTTCTGACTACTGATTGGATTGGATGTCGCTAGATTTGCACATCCACCCAAAGGACTCTTCTCTTCATAGGGTAATGGGAAAGAGGAAATAAATATTACACAAAATCCGCTCACAGAAATTTTCACAGTAGTGGGGAAAAGTGAGGTTGAAGAAATCCTATCTACCCAGCCGGTTTGAAAATTGCCGGTCGCTTCGTTGTTGCGCCGTCGGCGCACCGGAGAGCCAGCGGTCAGAGACCGCTTGTCAAAGGGAATGATGGGATTATATTTTTTCCCCTCCCTTAGCCAGTGGTCTCTGACCGCTTGTCAAAGGGAATGATGGGGTTTTATTTTTTCTCCTCCCTTAGCCAGCAGTCAGAGATCGCTGCTCAACGGGAATTAGTTTTTGCGTCGTAAGCGCACAGGAGATTACCGCTGAGAGGATGCGCGCCGCCGCATTTCCATTTTTGCGCCAGAGGCGCACAGGAGATTAGCCCGTGGTAGAGCCACGGGAAGGCAAAAGTGAGTTGATGGTCGCGCCCTGAAAGGGTGCAGGAGGCTTGCCGCAATTCATCTTCTGCACCCTTTCAGGACGCGCAGCATTTGCTCAACTTTTTCCAGTGCCTACAGCACTGGCTAATTTCCTACGCCCCTGCGGGGCAAAGCAGGCTGGGGAGTTAGAGCGTGTCGCAGAATTTCAAAAATCGCCCATATCTTGTGGATAGCCGCACCATCACACACAATATCTGGACAGAAAACCCATTTCTGCGACACGCTCTAATTACCAGAAATCAGCATGGTGGATGAAGTCACCGGCAAAGCTTATAGCGAATTTCATTTGCCCACGACCCCCTCTCAACCAATCGCCCACCTCTGCAACTCGCTATACAATGATTGGTAGTGCTAAAAAAAATATCAGGCGCGACCGGCGCAGTTGGTTGCCGGTCACGCCTGATATTTTTCGCGCTACCAGTTTCACGATTGATTTTTAGCGCGTTCCGATGGATGCTGTTGTGACCTTTTTTCAGCGGAGAAAATTTCATGTTCGGATTGATGAAAGCGCGCTCCTGTTCGCAACCCGCCGAACAGCAACGCCAGCGGCGTCTGCATTATTGCGGAACCTGCAAAACTCTGGGCCGCCTCTACGGGCAAAAGACCCGCGCTCTGCTCAATCACGACACCGTGTTTCTGGCCGAAGTGCTGTCGGCCATTGCCGCCGATTCCACACCTGCGACTGAATGGGCTAAGGCCTATCAATCGTTCAACTGTCTGGCGCTGCCCGAAGCCAGTCACGCTTTGCCGTTGCCTCTGCAATTGGCGGCGACGGCAACCGTGGTGTTGACCGAGTTCAAAATCGCCGATCATTTAGTGGATTCTCAACGCCGCATCTGGAAAGGCGCGCAACGCTGGTTCTCGAAAAGTTTTCAAGCCGCCTACCGGCAATTGCAAGCCTGGCAGTTTCCCCTCGATGACTTGCAACAGGCTTTGCAGTCGCAGCAAAGCAGAGAGCAACAGGCTAGACATTCAACCGCTTCGACCGAGGCAATACTCGCGGATTTGGCCGCACCGACGGCGATTGCAACGGCGCTGTTTTGTCAGCACGGAGCGCGATTGATCGGGCAATCTTCGCACGCTGCAACCCTGTACACGCTTGGCTATAATTTCGGCGCGCTCGCTTATCGGCTCGATGCTCTAGAAGATTTCGCTCAGGATCGCCGTCAAGGAAATTTCAATGCTTTGCGAGCCGCCTATAAAATTGCGGACGAGCCAAGCCCAGCCGCGCCGCCTCACTTGCCCATAGCGATTCGACGAGCGGTCGTTGATCAACTTCGCGTTTTGCAAGCGGCCATCGAAAAGAGCTTGCGACAATTGCCGATGTCGGAATCATCGCAGGCAATGTTTGCGACGCGCCTGCACCTGAATTTGTCGAGCAAACTCGGCGGCTTGCCGGTGCTGCATCAGCACCACCAGTTCTCGCTGCCGCCAACGGCCACGCCAATTTCGCAACCGAGTGAGTCAACCTGTGAATCAACATCGGCGCATCAAAGTGCGCCGACAGTGGCGCGTTGCTGCCCAACCAAGATGAAGCTTGCCGAACGCTGGCGCAATGCCGTGTCCTGCGGTCGCGCCCTTGCCAGTCAAGCGCGCAACCCAACCTCTTCGACCTCTCACTTCGCGGCGCGCCTTCGCCAGCCCTTGGTGTTTGCCGGAGTTTTCCCACTGGCATTTTTTGCGCCGCATCAAGTGGGCGAAGCCAAATCGTTTGGCGAATGCTTGGGACTGGGCTTGAACCTGATGTTTATCGGCTCGGTCGTCGCCACCTTCGTTATGCTGTTGACGCGGCCTCTGCGTTTTGCAGCGCAACGAATTTCCGACCTCATCAATGCGGCAATTCCTGTCGCACAAATAGACCCGCAGCAACAGGGCGGCTTTACGCCGCAAGGCTCCGGCAGGCACGGACGCAAAAGGGGCAACGCGGATGGCACTTCATCTGACGGTTGCTGCGCGAATTGCTTTTGCTGTTGTGAAGATGGCAGCGAGTGTTGCTGCACGGAATCCTGCAATTGCTGCGAATGCCATAGCTGTGATTGCAATTGCTGCGATGGCTGTGACTGCTGCGCTTGCGACTGTTCATAAGGCGAATGGCTGGCCGTGGCGCGACCGTTGGCGACATGAAGCGTGAAGCCTGCAACGGTCAACGCCTCACCCACAATTTTGGCACGATTGAGAGAATACGGTTTTGCATATATACTTGGCGTACCCTTAACTCCAAGTCCCTTTTTATCTACAGGAGTCTCCTTGTCCGCAAAAATTTTGATTGTCGAAGACAACACCGACAGCCGCGAACTGCTGGAAATTTTTTTGACCACCAGAGGCTTCCAGGTGCTGACTGCAGGCAGTGGCAGCGAAGGATTTTATCTGGCGCAAGCTACCCAGCCCGATGTCATCATTACCGATTTAACCATGCCCAATGGCAGCGGTCTGGAGATGATTAAACAGATTCGCGCCACCCAGGAGACCGCGCATATTCCGATAGCCATCTACACGGCCTACAGCAAAAGCTTCATTGCTTCGGCGCTGGAGGCCGGGGCCAATAAAATATTTTCCAAACCGGTGAACCTGGAAAAGCTGGCGCGATTTGCTGCCGAAACTCTGAATCATCCGGCGCATCAATCATCAAGTAATCCCGGTTGATGCGCCCATCAGGGCGCGACTCAAAACCGGCTCGCCAATTTGCGTGGCAAGGCTTCTACTGGCAACTAACCGCGTGTGATCCAGTTTTCCTGAACGCATCGCATATGGGATTTATGAATCAACATCAACATCACAAAGGCGTGTTGGCAGGAAATCTCGAACTATTGGCAGGCATCTTTGCTGGCATCTCGGAAACCATATTGATTGCCGATGCCGAAGGCCATTATCTGGATGCCAACCCGGCGGCTACGGAATTACTGGGCTACAGCAAAGCCGAGTTGCTGCATATGTGCGTCACCGATGTGGTCGCCGATGACCGGCAAGCAGTGGAAGCCGAATATGCCCGTTATCGGCACGATGGGGCGTGGCGCGGCGAATACGAATTGATCACCAAATCCGGCAAACGAGTGCCGACCGAAATCCGCGCTCAAGTTATCACCCTTCCTCAGCACACGCTTTATGTCTCGATCATTCGCAACATCAGCGAGCGCAAAGCTATCGAAGCAGCACTGCGCGACGAAACCGAAATCAATGAAACCATACATCGTCTGGGTAGCACACTGTCGGCGGAACTCGACCTGCACAAACTTGTGCAAGCGGTCACCGAGGCGTGCACCGAATTAACTGGCGCACGCTTCGGCTCGTTCTTTTATAACGTCCTGGATCAGCGCGGCGGCAGTTATATGCTCTATGCGCTGGCCGGTGTTCCGCGTCAAGCCTTCGCCCATTTTCCCATGCCGCGAGCGACCGATCTGTTCGGCCCGACCTTTCGCGGCGAAGGCACGATTCGCATTGATGATGTCAAGCAAGACCCACGTTATGGCAATAACTCGCCCTATTATGGAATGCCTGCCGGACATCTGCCGGTCACCAGTTATCTGGCGGTTCCGGTACTTTCGCGTTCCGGCGAAGTCATCGGCGGCCTGTTCTTCGCGCACCCGGACGCCGCCATCTTTACCGCCCGCCACGAACGCATCGTCGAAGGCTTGGCCGCGCAGATCGCGGTAGCAATGGACAATGCGCGCTTGTTCGAGGCGGCGCAGCAGGCGCGAACGCAGTCCGAAGCAAACGAGCGTTACTATCGGCTGCTGACCGATGCGATGCCGCAAATCGTCTGGACGGCTTTGCCGAATGGCGAAGTCGAATATGTCAATCGCGGCTGGCACGATTACACGGGGCTGGCGCTTGCCGATGCCCGAGGCGATGGCTGGGCGACAGTGGTGCATCCTGATGATGCCCGGCGCGCCTTGACGCTATGGCAACAGGCCGTCGAAAGTGGCGAGTTGTACCAGATTATTTATCGCTTGCGACGCGCTGCCGATGGCGCTTATCGCTGGCATCTGGGCAGAGCCTTACCGCTGCGCGACGCCGCAGAGCAAGTCATCAAATGGTTCGGCACCTGCACCGATATTGACGATCAGAAGCGCACCGAAGAATCCATAGAGTTTCTTTCAGAAGCCAGCAAAGCGCTCACTTCTTCGCTCGATTATGAAGAGACATTGAAACTCGTAGCGCGACTGGCGGTGCCAAAGTTTGCCGACTGGTGCGCCGTAGATATGTTGACAGCAGATGGCGCGATTCATCGTCTGGCGGTCGAACACAAAGACCCCGACAAAGTGGCGCTGGCGCATGAACTGCAACGCCGTTACCCAACCAACCCCGAGCAACCCGGCCCGCTACAGGAAGTCCTGCACAACAAAAAATCACTATGGGCTGGAGAGATTCCCGATGCTTTGTTGGCATTGAGCGCTCAAGATGCCGAACACCTGCATCTGCTTCGCAGCCTCGGCCTCAAATCCTACATCCTCACGCCGCTGGTGGTGCGCGATCAAACGCTCGGCGTCATTACCTTCGTGTCCGCCGAATCGGGGCGCTTGTACGACGAAGACGATTTGGCGTTTGCCGAACAGTTGGCGCAACGCGCCGCGCTGGCTATGGACAACGCCACTTTGTTTAAAGAAGCGCGACAGGCATTACAAGTGCGCGAGCAGGCCGTCGAATTGCATCGCGCCGTCGAAGAGCGTCTCTCTTTATTGGTGCAAGCCTCTGACAAATTGATTGGCTCGCCGACCTTGAGCGACGTGCTGCCTTCGGTGCTCAGTTTATCGCGGCAACTGGTAGCGGCGCACGCTTATGCGGTCTGGCGCATGGATGCGGCGCAGAAAGAATGGCGCATCGTTTCCTCTGCGGGGCTTTCCGATGCCTTTCGGCAATCGGTGATTGCGATCAGCGAACAGACGCCATCAAACCTGGCTGTGGTTCTCAGAGCCGAAGATGTATATGCGGAGCCGTTGTTGAGTGGACGCCTTGATCTGCATCAACTCGAAGGTATTGCCTCGCTCTTGGCCGCACCCTTGACCATCAACGGAAGGTTTTCCGGTACGCTCACTTTTTATTACCACCAGCCGCATCACTTTTCCGAATTGGAAGTGCGCGTCGCCACCGCCTTGAGCAATATGGCGGCGGCAGCCATAGGCAATGCCGAACTCTACGAAGAGCAGAGGCGAATGCGTGCCGAGGCCGAAGAAGCCAATCGCATCAAGGATGAATTCCTTGCCACTGTGTCGCATGAATTGCGAACTCCGCTGAACGCCATCATGGGTTGGACGCAAATTTTACGCTTGGGTAATCTCGACGCCGACGCCACGCTTCATGCGGTTGAGGTCATCGAACGCAATGCCAAATCGCAAGCGCAAATCATCAACGACATCATGGATGTATCGCGCATCATCACCGGCAAATTGCGCTTGGAAGTGCAGCCCGTACAACTCGACAGCGTGATTGCCGCCGCCCTAGACACCATACGCCCAGCCGCCCAAGCCAAAGGCGTTCGCATCGAATCCGTCATAGATTCCAGCGCCGGACAGGTTTCCGGTGACACCAACCGTTTGCAACAGGCGGTGTGGAATTTGTTATCCAACGCCGTGAAATTCACGCCGCGTGGTGGGCGCGTGCAGATTCGTCTGGAGCGCGTCAATTCACATATCGAAATTACCGTCAGCGATACCGGCAGCGGCATCAGGCAGGATTTTTTGCCCTATGTCTTTGACCGTTTTCGTCAGGCCGACAGTTCCATGTCCAGAGCGCATGGCGGCCTAGGGTTGGGGCTGGCGATTGTTCGTCATCTGATTGAAGCGCATGGCGGCACGGTTCAAGTTTACAGCGAAGGCCCAGATCAAGGCTCTACCTTCACAGTGAAATTGCCCATCATTGTTAGCGTGAGCCGGGCGGCGCAGGCGAGAACCCCGGCCAACGCCGACGAGCAGTTGCTCTCGAACATGGATTTGCCCTCGCTGCGCGGTTTGAAAATTCTGCTGGTGGATGATGAAGCGGATGCCCGCGAGCTTCTGCAATTGATGCTGACGCCGTGCCACGCCGAAGTGATCGCCGTGGCCTCGACAGCGGCGGCGTTGGAGAAAGTCAAACACTGGCAACCGGATTTGATCGTCAGTGACATCGGGATGCCCGGCGAAGATGGCTACTCGTTGATTCGCAAGTTGCGCGCCTCGACAGGCGCAGGCAGCAAAATTCCCGCCATCGCCTTGACTGCCTATGCGCGCAGCGAAGACCGCGTCAAAGCCTTGTCGTTAGGCTATCAATTGCACGTTCCCAAGCCGGTCGAAATTGAAGAACTGGTCTTTGCCATCGCCAGCCTGGCCGGACGCATCGGCGGTGAAAGCTAAACAAGGCAAACAGAAAAAAGTTCTCTGGTAGGTGGCGTGAAGACGCCCAACATATAGAGGTTTCCACAGCAATCGCATACAATATCTTGGGAATCTTCACGCCACCTACCAGAGAGTCAGAAAAAAGCAGTATCCACCCAACCGGTTTGAAAATTGCCGGTCGCTTCGTTGTTGCGCTGTCGGCGCACCGGAGAGCCAGCGGTCAGAGACCGCTTGTCAAAGGGAATGATGGGATTACATTTTTCCCCTCCCTTAGCCAGCGGTCTCTGACCGCTTGTCAAAGGGAATGATGGGGTTTTATTTTTTCTCCTCCCTTAGCCAGCAGTCAGAGATCGCTGCTCAACGGGAATTAGTTTTTGCGTCGTAAGCGCACAGGAAATTACCGCTGAGAGGATGCGCGCCGCCACATTGCCATTTTTGCGCCAGAGGCGCACAGGAGATTAGCCCGTGGTAGAGCCACGGGAAGGCAAAAGTGAGTTGATGGTCGCGCCCTGAAAGGGTGCAGGAGGCTTGCCGCAATTCATCTCCTGCACCCTTTCAGGGCGCGCAGCATTTGCTCAACTTTTTCCAGTGCCTACCGCACTGGCTAATCTCCTGCACCCCTTGCG
>JACQDB010000143.1 GCA_016201275.1 Acidobacteriota bacterium | reverse complement strand
ACCCAGCCAGCACAGTTTTTTTGCAATCCCCCCAACGGCAGTTGGGGGATGGTTAAAGTCCAGCCTACACCTTTGGGGCAAGGTTGGACTTTAAGTATCCACCGACTGCCGTCGGTGGGATTAGTTGATCTTTGGCTGCCTTTCGTAGGCCGAACTTTAAGTATCCACCGACTGCCGTCGGTGGGATTAACAAGACTGGTTCGCCTCTGAAAATTGTACAAAGTCGAGCTAACGACCCAGCCAGTGCTTGCGGTTGTGCCGCTTTGAGGTGCGGAAAGGCGCAGCCTTTCCGTAAGCTATGCTCCCCACTCTTGCGGCTACGCTGCCCTTGGGCTTCTGCCTACAAGCTTTTCTGAGGCGCAGCCTCTGGTGCGGCAGAGCCGCAAAAAAGGAGAACCAGCCTAACGGAGAGCCATAGACTCTCCGCACCTCAAAGCGGCACAGCCGCACAGAATTCAACTCTCACAACAATGCTGGGTCGTTACGGAAGGGAAGGAAAAGATTGTCCTTACTCAGCGGCCTTCAGGCGAATTGAAGCCTCTGGAGCTTGGAGAATTATCTTCTCCGAAGGAACAGCTTGGCGCTCTGGTAGGTTGCGTGGAGACTCCCAAGATGTTGTATGCGGTTGCCGTAGAAACCTCTATAGGTTGAGTGCCTTCACGCAACCTACCAGAGCGCCAAAAGATTGTCCTTACTCAGCGGCCTTCAGGCTGCTTACTCGAAGGGCAGATAGGCCAGCCCGTTTACGGCTGATTGGCCGGATAACGCTGTTGCTTCAAGGCGTTTCAACGTCCTTGGCTTGATGACTTCAGCCGCCGCGAAAGCCTCGATGAAGATGAGAGGACGAGAGGTGACAGTCTGCATAGATTACGGATTGGGCGGATGCGGACGGATCAACTCAGTCGGCTGATCCGCTCGCATTCACTCAATCCGATGACACTCTACAACTTGATTTTGTGTGCCGGTTTTTTTATAGCGAAAACTCCATGACTCCGGCACACGGAATCTTCTGGTAATCCTTCGTAGTCTTCGTGGTCTGTTCTTGACTTGAATCTATTGTTGCTTAGGCGTGCCGCGCACGACAACAGAAACCGCCGCCGCCGGTTTGCAGTACGTCGCCGCCAGCCGCTTAACATCGTCGGCAGAGATTTTTATCAACGGCTCGGTCAAGCTGTCCACTTCGGCAACCGCTCTTTGATAAAACGCCGCTCTTGCATATTCCATTGTCCGTGCGCGTAGCGATTGCAGACGCGCCAGATTCATCGTCACCGCTACGGCTTTCGCGCTGTTCAATTCTTCGGCGCTGAGATTCAGCTTTGCCAGTCGGTCGAATTCAGCCGCTAAAGCGGCGCGCACTCGTGGTTCATTTTCCGGTGCAAACAAAGCCTGGGCGTACAGCGCGCCGGAAATCAACAGGCTGTCGCTAGCGAAACCGACTTCATAAGCCAAGCCCTGTTGGTCTCGAAGTGCGCTGACCAAACGCCCACTCCTGCCATTTAATAAAGCCTTGAGCAATTCGATCACCGCTAAATTGGCGTCCGCGCCTTTGGCTCCGGCAAAGCCCAAAGTGAGCGCCGATTTCGTATGGCGACTCGCTTCCACCATTTCACCTGGCTTTACCGATGATGGCACACGGGCTTTCAACGTCGCGTCCGTTTCATTGCGTTTGAAACCCGTCGCCACATCGCCCGACAATAAAGCCGAACCTTCCGTATCGCCGACCACAATGACCAATGGCAATTGGCGTTTGATGGTGTGCGCGTGCCATTCCTGCAAAGTTTCGCCGGTCAATTTTTTCAACACCTCTTCGCGCCCGTGCATAGCAAATCCATACGGGTGCGCTGGAAATAGGCTATGCAAAAATAATTGCCGCGAACGCGCCAGCGCCGCATCACGCTCGCTTTCGAGCAAACTCAATTGTTCGTCACGCGCCAGTTTGACCTCCTCTTCGCGGAAGGCCGGGTCTTCAATCAACTCGCGGACGATATGCACAGCCCGCGCCGCATAAGGCGACAGCACATTGATATTGATGCCATAAAAATCGGCTTCGGTTATGACTTCTATATCCGCGCCCATCTGTTCCAACTCCTGTGCCACTTGGGTTCGATTGGCGCTGCCGTAAAGCATCGCACGCAACATCAATTCGGTAATGCCGCTGTTGCTTTCGTCTTCGGTGACGCGCCCACCTTGAAAGAGAATCGCCAGGTTCACACGCGGTTGAGTGTGGTCTTCGCGCACGAAAGCTTGTGGCCCGTTCAGGATCGAAAAATTTTTCACCGGCAGCGGCTGAATGGATTCCAACGCGCCCAATTCATCGGCAGATTTATCCAGTCCTTGCGCGTTGATGGCGAGCAGATTTTTATCATCCGTCGTCCGCGTCTGTTTTGCGTCAACCGCATCTGCATACGTAGGCGACCAGGCCAATACTGTCGCCGCATATTTTTCTGTGTCAAAGGTGCGCGGCGCGGCGGTCGCGGCTTCTAATTCAAAAACTGAGGTGTTGGCAAAGGTCAAATATTTGGCGGCGGCGCGTTGCACCTCTTCGGCGGTTACTGCCTGTAGGCGTTTGCGATAATCCGGCAAAGCGCGAATGCCGCCTTGCAATTGTTCGGCGCGGGTCAACAACCAGGCGCGATCCAGACAGGTGTTGCTGTGATCGAAGAAGCGTTTTTCCAATAGCATTTTGGCTCGCGTGAGTTCAGCAGCGGCAGGAATTTCGCGTCGCAAGCGGTTCACATCTTTGAAAAAGGCGGACTCGACGCGATCAATTTGCTGCGGCGCAATCAACATCTGCACGGCGAGCAAGCCGTCATCAGCAAGAGCAAAATAATTTGCCTCGACGCGATTGGCAAACCCTTGCCCGTCAACCAGAGAACGATGCAGACGCGAACCGCGCCCTTGTCCCAGCAGCGCCGCCAACACTTCAATGGTCGCTTGCTCTTTCGCCTCCAGCTTGCCGAAACGATAGCCAACGCTGATGACCGATTGGCTGGCGTTGCCGCGTGCGTTGCCATAACGCAGAGGCGTTTGCGGCGCGGGCGTTGCTTGTTGCGAATCAGCGGTAGGTGTTGGCGTTGATGCCTTGCCGCTTGCAGTCGGCGCGTTGGCGTTTGCAGTCGGTGCGTTGGCGTTTGCGGACTTTGTTGTTGGCGTTGTGCTTGATGAAGTTTGCTGCTTCACGGTCTGCGAAGATACGGCTTGTTGCTTTTCGGTCTGCGCGGCGGCAGGCGCGTCAGGTTTTTTCGCCGTCTCTGCGGCGACAGGTTTGGCTTGTGCTGCGGTTGTGGATTTGGCTTTCCTCGCATCCGATGCGACCGCCTTCGCT
Organism: Acidobacteriota bacterium; assembly: GCA_016201275.1. Taxonomy (GTDB): domain Bacteria; phylum Acidobacteriota; class Blastocatellia; order UBA7656; family UBA7656; genus JACQDB01. The sequence continues at coordinate 5,463 of JACQDB010000143.1, read as the reverse complement.
GTCTTCGGGTCAGCGGCATCGCTGGCTTTGTTGGTCGCAGGGGTGGACGGATAGGTGGATGGTTCCGCCACGGGCGCAGGAGTTTTGAAAGTGCCGTAGAGTCTTTGAATTTCAACCAAAGTGTTGAAGGTGGAAACATCGCCGACGACAGTGATGATGAGATTGTCGGGGCGGAATTGCGCTTGATAAAAACTCATCAACTGCGCGGCGTTGATAACCGCGTTCGGTTGCCCCAGGCGCTCGCTGTAGTTTGGTGCCAAGGTTAGATTGATGAGGCGCTGCAAACCAGAATCTGCCGCTTCATCCGGTCGGTTCAATGCCCCATCAAACAGCTTGGCAAAGGCGCTCTGCCGATGCCGCAGCACCTCTAGCGATTGGTTCATAGAGGCTTCCAGCATAGGTATTTCGCGGCTGATGTCATCGGCAGCAAAGGCCGGATGTTGCAGCATATCGGCTTGCAGAGCGAGCGCGCCTTTCAGTTGGTCGGGCGGTGCAAGCAGATAAAAAGCGGTGTTGTCGTAGCCGGCCTGAGCGTCCATCACCGCGCCGATAGCGCGGGTTTGATTGAGCAGTTGCTCGGCGGTTTTGAATTGTGTGGCGCGCAGCAGCAACCGCGCCAGCAACGCAGAGGCACCGCTCATCGCCGCCGTTTCATCACGGCTGCCTGCCTTGAAACAGGCTACAGTAGCCGTTATCGGGGTAGCGTGCTGTTCATTGATGATGACGGTGATGCCGTTTTTGAGAACGAAGCGCGACAGATTCGCCGCCTGTTCTTGTTTGATGACGCTGGTGGTTTCGGGAACCGTGACCGGCGGCGCGTTTGCCGGTTGTGGGTCACGCGCCGGATTGGGCGCACGGCCTCTGCCGCTTTGCGCCAGACTGGCAGGCGGCAACAGCCCAAATAGCACGATGAAAATTACCGCGACGGATGCTTGGATGTTTCGCACGATATGACTCCTTAAAATTAGCCGCTGTGAAAATCATAGAGGCGACTTCTTCAAGCAGTCAATTGATGATGGGTTATTGGTTACTGGTTATGGGTTATTGGTTACTGGTTTCATCATGGAGTCTGCCAATTCCTGAGCAATCGCAAAGCAAGGAACCAGTAACCAATAACCCATAACCAGTAACCAATAACCAGTAACTAAATCGCTTTGCCGTGCGCGATATAGTTGACTTTCCAATCATAGGTCGTCACGAAAAAATCTATGAGCCGGTTATAGGCCAGCGAGATTTGCATATTACTTTGACCGTAGGCGATAAGCGTGATGCTGTTTTCCGGCAATGAATATTTGACGCGCAAACTCTCCATCGCCTTTTTGATGTCATCCTCTTTCAGATTGCGCGCGGCGGATTTGTTGGCCAGTTCATCTATGTCGAAAATAATTTGCCGTTGTTCGGCATAAGTTGGCAACACTTTGATGGCAGAAAATATTGCGACCACAACAATCACAAGGGTAAGTAGCGTTTTAATGGTGACCGCGCCGCCTTCGCCAGCGCGTGAATTGATCTGTTTCATTGGTTCCCCCAACTTGATTTTTATGAAGTACACTTCGCCGACAGCAAGCTAATTCTGCGATTGCCGTAGGCCGTTTATAACAGCGTCTCTTTGATTGATGAGCGAATCAAAGGTAGGGGCAAATCCGTTTTGATGACGACGCGACCGATTGTCACCGGCAGCACGAAAGCGAGGCGACCGGCGGCGGCTTTCTTATCGCGTTGCATCGCCTTCATTATATCACGCAGCGCAAGATTCTTTGTTGTTGGCAACCTGCCGACGCGCAATACCACTTCGTCTAGATGCTGGCGTTCGTCTGCCGCCAGCAACCCGGCGCGTTCGGCGATGCGCGCCGCTACGCGCATCCCTTGCCCTACGGCTTCGCCATGAAGAAAGCGGCGATAGTGAGTGACCGCTTCCAAGGCGTGGCCTACGGTGTGACCGAAATTCAGTATGCGGCGCAAATCGCCTTCGCGTTCGTCCTGCTCGACGACGCGGGCTTTGATTTCGCAGCAGCGGGCAATCAATTGCGCCAGCGCTTCGCTGTCGCAACCGTTCAACAAGTCGAGGTCACGAGCGATGCGTTGAAATAAACGACGGTCTTTGATGACGCCGTATTTGATGGCTTCATGTAAACCGGCGTGCCGTTCACGCGGCGGCAACGAGCGCAGGGTTTCGGGATCAATAACGACCAGCGCAGGTTGATGAAACGCGCCGATTAAATTTTTGCCAAGCGCATGATTAACGCCGGTTTTGCCGCCGACTGAACTATCAATCTGCGCCAGCAGTGTCGTCGGAATCTGCACAAAGCGAATGCCGCGCAAATAAGTTGCGGCCACAAATCCGGCGACATCGCCGACCACGCCGCCGCCTAATGCGACCACCACATCGGCGCGCTCGACTTGCTGTTCGATGAGAAATTTGTAGAGCGCTTCGGCGGTTTGCAGATTCTTGTAGCGTTCGCCATCGCCGATTAAAAAACGCTGCACGCGAAACCCCGCGTCGGTGAAGGAACGCTGCAAGCGTTTGCCGTAGAGCGCGGCAACCGTCGCGTTGCTGAGGATGATGGCTTGGTGAGCATTGTTACCGAGCGCTTGGCGTGCCAATGCGCCCGCTTCATCCAACAGAGTGGACTGGATATGAATTGCATAGCTGCGCTCTTTGAGCTTGACGCGAATTTCTTTCATAGCAGTTATAGCGTCTCTAAGTCTATCGTCCGGTGTCCGGCGTCCGCCAAAGGACAAGCCGCCACAAATCCAAAGACTGGAAATTCAAGATAGGCAAATCGTGTCAGACGCCGGACGCCGGACGATAGACTCCAGACGGTTTTTTTATTTCAGTTCGCGGTTGAATTCTTCGATCAGTAAATCGAAGCTGATGGGGCCGATGCCAATTTGCGCCGCCATTTCATTGGCGTCATAGCGGTCGCCGGTATCCCAAATCTCTTTCAGAAAATTTCCGGCGCGTCGTGAAGTCCACCAGTTTTTCGCAAAGCGCGTTTTGAGATACTCGCGCAAGGCGACTTCAAAAGCCCAGGCGCGCAAATAATTGGCCGAATAAAATCCGTCGTCAAGGTCGGTTAAAAATTCCGCCTCGCCGCTGTGAAATTTCGTCGCGCTGGTTTGCAGTTCAGCATACAGCGTCGCGCTGCTGGCCAGATCGCCGCTCGAATGCAGAGTTCTTTCGTAAAGCAATTTTGCGGCGTAGCGTCTGGCGACTTGCAGGCGCATCAAAGTGGCCGAACGTATGAAGTCGCGGTTATCGGTGAAGCGCAGCATTTCCGCCAGCCAGGTTTTTTCGGTTGGCAGATGATTGAACAGAAAGGCGTAGGTTTCCGTGAGCGCGTAATCGCCGGTGTATTTGAATTCCGGCGCTAAGGTTGTCGCCGTCCAGGCGTAATGTTGGGCGTGACCGGCTTCGTGCATCATCGCCTGAAAATCGGATTGTCCGCCAACCGGACGAATCACCAATTTTATTTCGTCGGGAATCAGAATGGGGGCGCAGAAAGCGCGGACGCTTTTGCGTGGGCGCGTTTCGTTGTCCACCACAATGTTTTTCTGTTTCTCACTATTGATGCCCAACCCTTTCAAGGTCTCGCGGTACACGCGTAACAATTCGCTTGCCGGAAATCTCACGTCATATTCGCTAAGGTTGAGAAAGTACATGGCATCGCTGCGTTCGGCCTCTTCGATACGGATATTGAGGTCGCGTCGCAAAGCGGTGTCGAGGTTGGTCACATAAACCGCCTCGGTTTGGTCAAGTAGTTTCTGCACCTCTGTGCCGAGCGCCACATAATCTTGATGGCGCAACTGCTCGTAGAGGGCGGCGTAATGAGCGAAGCCCAAAGTGTGCGCCGCACGATAGAGTTTGCCGAGCCGTTCGGCACGCAAATCGTTTGACGCTTCAATCACCGCCAGCCGTTTTTTATAGAGTTCACGGCGCGCTGCCCGATCCCCTTCGGTGCGAATCTTGATATAGGCATCTTGAAAAGTTATCTCTTGCCCCTGCCATTCAATGCTGGCTTGCGCTTCGTAGCGACTGATCTCTTCGGTTAAAACTTTGGCGGCGTTTTCCAGATATTGATCGGTGGCGAAATTCAACAGGTGATCAACAGAGGCGCGGGTGGTTTCAAAATTCGGCGAGGCTTCGTCCAGTAGTTGCTTCAAGCGTGAAACCGCATCCAGGGTAAACAAATCGCCGTAGCGCTCATAAATTCTCGCTAGTTCCAAATCGGCTTTCTGCCCGGAAAGCACGAGATAATATTCACGCATCCATTGAGTGTTAAATTCTTCGTATTCACGCCGGTATTCTTCTAACATTTTGCCTTTTGAACATATAGTGGAGTCCGAAAGGTGTCAAGCGGGAGGGCGTCGCAAAAAGCTTTCGCGGAAATAAAAATAGGCGACACAGCGTGGGAATACTGTGCCGCCTTGGTTCCGATTGCCGTCCTCACCCCGGCAACCGAGAATCGAGAACAGGAAGTGATTTGAGAATCACCCGTATCTCTTGCCCCACCTAATCTAGTGCAATCACCATGCCAGAAATTGGCGCTCCTCATTTCGGGTAGGCGATCCTTATTTTAATAAAGTTACGCGCCCTTTCGAGGCTATGCGCCAAGGCAGGCAAGCGACCTGCGTGTAAAAAATACATTCTAATTATGGAAAAATTTTCTTATTCATTTTGACCGGAAGCCTAGCCGACTTACACTGCGCTATACTTTTCGAATGCGATTATTATTGGCAACGACGAATCAGGGAAAGATCAAAGAGCTGAATAAAATTTTAGGCGACGAAGGTTTTGCCTTGGAAGGCTTGGGCAAACAGGCGGCGGAAGTGGAAGAGAGCGGTGCGACCTTTGCTGAAAACGCTCTGCTCAAAGCGCGCTATCATCATCAACGCACCGGCCTGGTGACCATTGCCGACGATTCCGGTTTAGAGGTCGAAGCCTTGAACGGGCAACCCGGCATTTATTCGGCGCGCTATGCTGGAGCCGGAGCCAGCGACCTCGACCGCATCAATAAATTGTTGCAGGAAATTAAAGAAGTGCCGGATGCCCAACGTGCGGCGCGGTTTGTGTGCGTAGCGGCGTTGGTGTGGCAAGGCGGCGAGCGAGTATTTGTGGGCGAGGTGCGCGGACAATTGCTTCGAGCCACACGCGGCGACAACGGTTTCGGTTACGACCCGATCTTTTATTTCGCGCCGTTGGGCAAGAGCTTTGCCGAATTGAGCGATGCCGAAAAAACTGCCATCAGCCATCGCGGAGTGGCCTTTCGCCAACTGGCACAGTGGTTGAAAGAGCATTGGCAAGAAGTCGAAGAGCGCTACAGGCGCTACGCAGGGAAGGACTGTGCTGATGACTAATATTCATACTCTTGTACGAAAATGTTTCATCGTCAGTGAACGATTTTCGTCCGTAGATTGTGGCTGAAATAAAGTGCAACCTTGTACGGGCGATCCTGCGGTGGT
>JACQDB010000003.1 GCA_016201275.1 Acidobacteriota bacterium | reverse complement strand
CGGGCTAGCGAGAGATGGTTTCGCATTTACCCAGCGCTGACGCACTGGGCTATATGCTATCGCCCACTTCGCGGGCTAAAAAACTATCGCAGTTGATGAAGTTCTGACTTATGGGTAAAAGTAAGACCGTGAGGGAGGGCTGGCTGCGTAATCAAGCCCTCCCTCACGGTCGGGCTACTGATATTGGGTCGCAACCGACTGCAAATCGCTATATAGCGAATTTCATTTGCCCACGACCCATGACAGCTGGTTGAGAGGCGGTCTGTGACCGCCTCTCAACCCAATGCACACATCTGGAAGCCGCTATAAACCAGCGATAGATAATTTCATTTTCAGGGGCAATGCCATGATAAAAAATTTTTACCACTTACGCGCAGCAATCCTTCTGCTCGCACTGTTCAATGTCTATGCGGTTGAAGCGCAAAAACCTGAGCGGCAAATTCGTGAGGTGACGATTCTTTACACCAACGATTTTCATAGCGCCTTTGATCCGATTCCGGCTTATTGGTTGAAAGGCGCGCCACGGCTTGGCGGCGCAGCGTATCTATCAACCTACATCAAGCAGATTCGCAAGCACGAACCGACGACTTTCCTATTCGACACTGGCGATATGTTCACCGGGCAACTGTCGTTTTTGACCAAAGGCGAAGCGCTCATGGAGATGATGATGAGCATGAAGTATGACGCCATGTGCATAGGCAATCACGAATTCGATTATGGCAGCGATAACTTTGAAAAGCAGATGAACAGAGTTCCCTTCCCTGTGCTGGGCGCGAATATTTTTTATCAAGGCACGACGCATCGCTACGCTCGTCCTTATACGATTCTCGAAAAGAATGGCGTTCGCTTAGGTGTTATCGGCATCATTGGCGAAGATGCGCGCAGCGTCGCTTTGCCTTCGGGCATCACCCATCTCAATTTTCTTGATCCCCTTCCCATCGTCCGCGAGTTGGTCAAAGAATTGAAGCCGCAGGTTGATTTGATTGTTGTGCTGGCGCATCAAGGCAAGACCGGCCCTATGCAGACCGACGCCGAAAATCGCCCCGAAGTGCAACGCGATTTCGACGAAGACAGATGGCTATGCGGTGAAGTCGAAGGCATAGACGTATTCGTAGGCGGTCACGCGCATCACGGCATCGAGACGCCTTACATACATCCTAAAACCGGAACCTTGATTGTGCAGACTTATGGTTATGGCACACGGCTGGGCTATTTGAAGTTGAAAGTGAAAGGTAAAAAAATCGTTTGGCATCAAGGCGAATTGTTGAAGGTGTGGAGCGCCAAGTTCGCGCCTGACCGCGAGGTAGCCGCCAAGCTGGCGCGTTACAAAGAGCAAGTTGCGCCACAAATCGGCCAAGTGATGGGACGTTTGCAGACCCGACTGGTGCGCGATTACAACCGCGAATCAACGCTTGGTGATTTCGTCGCGGATGTGATACGCGCAGAAAGCGGCGCAGAAGTTGGGATGACGAATGCCGGGGGACTCCGTGGCGATTTGCCCGCCGGCAAAGTGACGAATGGCAATGTCCTGGACGCTCTGCCGTTTATCAATTCGCTGGTGGTTTGTGAAATGACCGGCGCGCAAATCAAAGAGGTTTTGGAGCAAGGCTTTTCATTAGAGCGCGGCCTGATTCAGGTGTCTGGACTCAAGGCCATTTATGATTTGAGCCAACCCGTTAAGCAACGTCTGATTGAAGCGCAGATCAACGGCGAGCCGCTTGATGACAGACGAGTTTATCGCGTGGCAACCAACAGCTTCTTAGCGCAAGGCGGCGATTTGTATCATACCTTTTTGCAGACTAAACAGACGGATGTGGGCGGCTTGCTCTCGGAAATCGTCATGAAATATTTGCGCCAACACGGCGAAATTCAAGCGCCAAAGATGGGACGCTTGCTGCCGCTTGATTCAGGCAATAGAGGCAAAGGTTATACCCTTCGCAGAGTCGAGGTTATTGGCAATGAAACAGTGAAAGATAATCTGGTCTTCAAAACAATAGGCTTGAATCCAGCTACCTTGTATCATCCGAGTGACATAGATGGCTGTATAAATAGGTTGAACAGATTTGGGCGCTTTGAGCGCGTCACCAAAGACAACTTCGAGATCGTCTTCGACGATCAAGAGCGCTTCGTTGACATCACTGTGCATTTGCGCGAGAAGCCGCATTTGAGGATTCGTACCCGGTAGCCATTGACGAAATTGATTTGAGTTGATTAATTTATCGGGCATTGTTCGCCTCAACAGGCTCTACAGATCAAGACCATCCAGGTGATTTTTGCGCTAATAAATTTGCCCAAAGGCTGCCAACGTGACGAAAAAAACGACTCACAAAAAAACTGTAACTCAAACCGCAACCCCCGCAGAGCCTGACGTGGGCAGCCGGTTGCAGGCGCTACTTTTCTTCGCGTGTGCGGGGCTGCTCATCATAGTTCCGCTTCTGTTCAGCACGGCCTTTCACAGCACCTTTGTGCAGCCCAAATTTATCGCGCTGGTTTGCGGCACGGCCATTATCATTTTGCTGCTGGCGCTGGTGGTGGGCTTTGCGGCAAAACCGCTTGAGCAATTGCGGGCGCTGAAATCTTCGCACCTCACCCTAGCGCTGCTTTATCTTTTGACCTTGGCGCTCGCCACTTATTTCGGCGTGTCGCCGCGCACATCATTTTTCGGCAGCTATGACATACAGATGGGCTGGCTTACCTACTGCGGCTTTTTGATCGGCTTGATCGGCTTGATCCTCGCCTGCCATCGCCAGCCGCAACGCCTGGAGCAAATTCTCTGGGCGATGGTTTTTACGGCAACGCTCACGGCGGCTTATGCGCTGGTGCAGGCGGTCGGCAAAGACCCGTTTCTGCCGATGTCGGCGTATCTTTTCGCGTCGCCAAAGGGCGACATTTTGCGTGTACCCGGCACTCTAGGTCATGCAAATTATCTGGGAAAATTTTTACTCTACACCACGCCGCTCGGTGTCAGTCTGACGCTGATCTCATCCGGTCGCCGTCATCGGCTGGCGCTGATCGCCACAGCGCTTGCGGTGTTGGCTATCGTGTTGAGCGGCACTCGCGGCGCGTGGGTTGGTGCCATCTTTGGTTTGCTTACCTTCGTGTGGCTCAGACGCGAGCCAACCGATTTGCCCAGGTTCGAGAGACGCCAACTCATCAAAGCGGCCTTGCTGGTTCTCGTCGTTGCGGTCGCGTTTTCCATCTTCGCCGTAAGTCCGGTCGGTCACAGCGTTTTCGCTCGTGCAGTTTTCGCCGATGGCGTGACCGGCTCTGGCCGCACGCTGCTCTGGCGTGACGCTCTCAACATGGTTCCCGCTTATGCTCTCAACGGCTGCGGACCGGAAGGTTTTCGCAAAGCCTTCCTCGCCTATAAATCAACGGAGCTGGCGTTGTACGCACCGCAAAACAACAACGAAAGTTCTCACAATATTTATCTCGATGCCATCATTTCTTATGGACTATTTGGCGCGATTTTTTATATCGCGTTGATCGCATCGGCCTTCCGTCTGTTGTGGCGTTCGTATCGTCGCGTTACCAATCGGCGTTTGCGTTTGCTCATCGTGGGAATGCTGTCGTCGCTGGTCGCGGTAGGCGTACACAATTTTTTCATCTACGATCAAATCGCTACCGGGCTATATTTCTTCGCTTTCATGGCGCTTGCGGTCATCACCGCAAAGATGGTCGCGGCGCAGGAAAACGCCCACGCCGCGCTGCCTCTGAGCACCGACGCAAAGGCCAGCCAAGCGAGTGCATCAACCGAAGCGCCGCAAACAAAAAATTTTTCGCCCACGAAGGTGTCAGAGAAAATCGTGCGGCAAGCGGCGCGGGCCTTGGCGCTGGCAGCAATCGGCGCAATGCTATTTGCCGGTTGGTATGCCATCAATGCCACGCGCACCGATATGGCTATCAAGCGTGCGTTGCAGGCGAGTACGGCGAAAGATTTGGAGGGCTTACAAAAAAACGGCGAACAAGCGGTGCGCGGCATCAATCCGATCAACGCTTATGATTATCTCTATGCTCAAGGGTTATCCGAATACCTCAATCGGGTTCAACCTCTGGCCGGTTCAACACCGACCGCAAACGCGGCGGACGAGCGCACGCCGGAGCGCCTCTCCGCACTCGCCGAAACTGCTATGCGGCACGGAGAAAAAGCGCTGACGCATACGCTGACGCCGGAATCCAATTATGTGTTGCTCGCTTATCTGGCGCGCTATGCCAACGACAAAGCGCGCTTGCGACAATATGCCGAGGAGGCGGTGAAATGGGACAACAAGTTTTTCAGCACTCACCTGATGATGGCCGAAGCGCTGCTGGCCAATGGCGCGCCAGCGGCAGCCCTTCAGGAAGGCGAAGAAGCGTTGCGATGGTTCCCGTCTTCCGGCGCAGTGCTGGCGTTTTTGACGCGGGCGCATGACGAGCAGACCGCCACCGAACGCGATATTCAAGAGTGGTTGATGCGTGGCAAAAAGGCCATAAAAAAAGGGCGATTCGAGAGAGCGAAGCAATTTCTGCAACGCGCCATCAGAAGTTCAGCGAATGGTTGTCCGCCTGGGCATCAACTGCTGGCTACCTTGTATGAAAAGTTGGGCGATTATGAGCAGGCAATTAGGGAATGGGAAATTTTTTCCCGCGAAAGTCCGCAAACCGCCAGCACGACAGCGGCACGCATAGACGCGCTCAAACAAAAACTCCGATTGCCAAAGTGACCGGCGAGCAAGTAGCGCCTCTTTGGGCAACCTACAAGTATTCAGGCAGGCGCACCCTCAAGCCCCAGGCACGGTGCAGGAAAAAGAGGAGGGCTGGCAAGCGTTGCCAGCCTTCTTGATAGTAACTATATGCGCGGCACCCCAAGATTCGGTATGAGCGCCGCGACGAGATGAACATTCATGCGGCTCGCCAAGTTTCATCCCCCGAATCTTGGGGTGCCGCGCATATAGAGCGTGTCGCAGAATTCCAGCAATCGCCCATATGTTGTAGATAGTCAAACCATCGCACACAATATCTGGACAAAACATCCATTGATGCGACACGCTCTAACTACCCAGCTTGGTTGAACATTGCCGGTCGCTTCGTTGTTGCGCCGTCGGCGCACAGCCAAGCCAGCGGTCAGAGACCGCTGCTCAACAGGAATCATGGGATTATATTTTCTCCCCTTCTTAGTCAGAGACCGCTGCTCAACGGGAATTAGTGTTTGCGCCGGAGGCGCACAGGAGAGTAGCCCGTGGTAACGCCACGGGAAGGCGAAAGTGGTTTGACGGTCGCGCCCTGAAAGGGTGCAGGAGGCTTGCCGTATCGCCTCTCCTGCACCCTTTCAGGGCGCGAAGAATTTGCCCAACTTGATTTCAGTGCCTTTGGTTCCATTCCCTACAGCACTGGCTACTCTCCTACGCCCCTGTGGGGCAAAACAGGCTGGGTAATTACTATTGATGTGGATTATCGCGTACCGAGCGACACGCTACAAGCGTTGGCCTACCCGCATGAATCACGGCCCATCGCTGGCGCAGTCGGCACCGATTATCGTTTAGCACAGGTGCAGATATCGCCCGTCGTATTGCGGTCTGCTACGGTGAAGACGGTCGTGCCATTGGGGAAATATTGCGCCGAGGCTTTGCCGGTTTTCACCGACTCATCGGTAGAGGCAATGACGCGACGGTCCGGAGCAAAGTGTTGCAAGGTCACGGTCGTGCCTTTGATGCTGACCGTGCCGACGCCGGAAATGGTTAATCCCGAAGCCGTGCTAAAACAGTAGTTTCCGGTTGCCGATTCAAACTGAATGGAGTTGCCATTCGAGTCGTCCTGTAGGCAAACCGTTCCGGCAATCGCCAACAAACTGCGTACCGCGTTGGCCTTGATCGCGGCTGTTGAGGCGGCACCCGCAGCGTGCGCCGCTGGCGGATTCAGCGCCGCAACAAAAACCCATAACAAAAATATTCCCAGAGCAATTTCTAATCCTATACCACTGAAGCGCTGCATTCGACTGATCATTGTATTCATCATTTCCTCCTCAGATTAGGTTTTTCCCTTGCCAGATACGATGTACCCGTTAGCTGGCTTTCTATCCGCAGACGGCCCACGAATATACCAAACCACTGATGGTTCAAAGCGTATCTAGCTATCAGTGTAAATTTTTTTCGATAAGGGCTGTGAAAGATACCCAACCGTTTACAACACAAAATTATTGGGTGTGGGGCTGTAAACCAGGCGGACTTATAGTATAGTCTTACCCTGCCAAAGTCAATTCCGTAGAAACATCAGGATAGAGCTTTTATAAATTTATTGCAGGCGGAGCAGTTGGTGCAGAAAGCGGTTTCGTTGCCGTCACAGATAAATTTGAGCCGTCGAAATTTATCACGAATGCGGCAGAATGTCGCAGCCTTTGCGGCGGCATTACAGCGTTTCATAAAACCTCGGGGGAACTACTAAATGATGACTTGTAAATTTGTGCCTTGTCTATTTCGTGGCCGCCAACTTGTGCTGTTGGTGGTTTTTTTCGGGCTGTCGGCGAATGGCATCCTGGCGGCAAGCTACCCGACACATCCGCTCGACCCTTTGAACCAAGAGGAGATCGCCGCCACCGTTGCGGTCTTGAAAAGCGCTGGCAAAGTCACCGACGCCAGCCGCTTTCCAATGATCGCTTTGCAGGAGCCACCAAAAGCCGAAGTCTTGAATTTCCGCACCGGCGAGCGCTTTCGCCGCGAAGCCTTCGTCATCATCTACGAACGCGCCACGAATCAAACCTTTGAAGCGGTCGTTGACCTCAATAAAAAAACCCTCGCGTCGTGGAAAGCTGTGCCGGGGGTGCAGCCGAGTTTCATGGTCGAAGATTATCTGCTCACTCAGCAGATCGTCACCAGCGACCCGCGCTGGCAGGCGGCGATGCGAAAACGCGGCATCACCAACTTCAAGGCCGTGCAGGTGGATGCCTGGGCGGTCGGTTTTTTCGGCACCGAGGAAGCCAAAGATGCGCGCCTCACTTGCGCCGTTTCTTATCTCAATGACGGCACCAGAAATTCCTACGCCAGACCGATTGAAGGCGTCATCGCCTATGTGAATTTGAACACCCAAAAAGTGTCTAAGCTCATAGACACAGGCGTAGTCACGGTTCCCAAAGAGACCGGCGAACTCGACATGAAATCCATAGGCAAGCTGCGTGAAGCGCCCAAACCGTTGCACATTACGCAACCGGCAGGCGCAAGCTTTACCGTAGCGGGGCAAGAAGTACGCTGGCAGAATTGGCGCTTTCGCTTTTCCATGCACCCGCGTGAAGGCTTAGTGCTGCACACCGTCGGTTATGAAGATAATGGCAAGCTGCGTTCGATCCTCTATCGCGCCGCGCTGTCGGAAATGGTTGTGCCTTACGGTGACGCCAAGTCCGGTTGGTTTTTCCGCAATGCGTTTGATGAAGGCGAATACGGCATCGGGCAGTTGGCCTTGTCGCTCGAACCGAAAGTAGATTTCCCGGAAAATGCAACGCTGTTCAATGCGCTGTTCGCGCAACCCGATGGCACGGCCACGCCCTTGCCACGCGCCGTTGCCTTGTATGAACGTGATGGCGGCGTGTTGTGGAAACACGTGGACTACACGACGATCCCTTTCGTGCATAACGAATCGCGGCGGGCGCGTGAGTTGGTGCTGTCGTGGTTTGCCAACGTAGGCAATTATGAATACGGTTTCAACTGGGTCTTTCATCAAGACGGCGTGTTAGAAATGGAAGCACAACTGACGGGCATCATGGCGGCGCGTGGCATTGATGAAGATGAAAATCATTCGGCGCACGACAGCGCCCACGGCCACAAAGTCGCGCCCAATGTTGAGGCCGTGCATCATCAACACTTCTTCAATTTCCGTCTGGACTTCGATGTGGATGGCACGGCAAACAGCGTCGTGGAAATGAACACCCAGGCGAATGCCTTGGGACGAAACAATCCCTATCACAACACCTTCACCATGCGCGAGAGTGTGTTGCGAACGGAATTGCAGGCGCAGCGGCAATTGAATCTGGCGTCGAGTCGCAAATGGAAAATCATCAACCCAACGCATAAAAATTCACTGGGCGAACCCACTGGATATTTATTATTTCCGGGTGAAAACTCCCTGCCCTATGCCGCTCCTACCTCGTCGGTCAGAAAACGCGCCGGGTTTATGAACGCGCATCTGTGGGCTACGCCTTACGTAGCGGATGAACTCTACGCGGCGGGCGATTATATCAATCAGAGCAAAGGCGGCGAGGGCTTGCCGAAATGGACGAAGGCCAATCGGCCCATCGAAAATCAGGACCTGGTAATTTGGTACACCCTGGGCGTGACGCACATTCCGCGCCCCGAAGAGTGGCCAGTGATGACTGTGCATAAAGCCAGTTTCAAATTGATGCCGAGCGGTTTCTTTACGCGCAACCCGGCGCTTGATGTGCCGAAGTAGAGGCTGCCAAGTTTTACGTCGCCACAGCAGTTGTAAAATATTGTCATAGGCTTGTCGGCGCGAAGGGGCGCGGCTACTATTCTTGCTCAGTGGATTGCCATCAAAAAATTTTTCGGAGGAAAACCATTACCATGAAATTGACGAAACTACTGCCTATACTGGTCATACTTTGTCTGGCGGTGATCGCCTGCGCGCAAGGCGGCAATGATCGCGGCAAAGCAGAAGCCACCATCAAAGGCAAAACTCTCTCCATAGATTACGGTCGCCCGGAATTGAAAGGGCGGGACTTGCTCTCGTTAGCGCCGGTTGGCACGGTGTGGCGGCTCGGCAAAAATCAGGCGACGCAGATTGACACCGCCGCCGAACTCGATATTGCCGGCACCAAACTCGCACCCGGCAAATATTCGTTGTGGGCGAAAAAGGTCAGCGATACTCAATGGCATCTGTGCTTTCATCCCAAGACCGGGGTCTGGGGTTCGCCGGTACTGAAAGACGGCTATGTTGCCGAATTGCCTTTGCAACAATCCACTGCCAAAGATTCCGTCGAGTTGTTCACCATCGCGCTCGCCGATGACCACGGCAAAGCCAATGTCAAAGTCCAATGGGGAACGCTGGTCTTGAGCGGCGACCTCGGAGTGAAATAGGATTCGCTGAATAGACTTTTGTAAAACGCAAGGCTGCGCCACGGTGGAGCGGTTTTGCGTTTTGCTCTTTCCGACAAAAGCGCGTCAACCAAAGGTCGGCTCTCGGCCTTGCGGCTGGCGAAGCGTAAATAGAGAAGCCCCGATGAAAACCTCCATCCTGAGTTTTGCGCTCGGCCTGCTGTTGATGTCGGCTTTGCTTACTTCTGCCGCGCCGCACTCCACCAAACCGAAGCAACACACCAACATTCACGCCCGTTATGTGTATGCGGCGGAGACCGTGTACCGCGACATTATCATCGAGGGCTTGACGTTGAAACTCACCTACTTTCAGGATGCCGATAACCGCTGCCAAAACTGGCTTGAGCAAAGACCCTGCTGGACGCCAAAAGATTTGCGTGTGCGAGAAGCGCAGCTTTCTAAAAAAGACCTTCGCGCCTTCGTCAAGCTCCTCAACCAGTCCGGCTTTCTCAGCCTTGAGCGAACTTACGGCGGAGCCGGTGCAGGCCAACGCTATTACAGCGAAACGCTGAACGTAAAACTGGGCGAAGTGCAACATCAAGTCATCTATCAAAGTTTCCCCGCCGCCTCGCCGCCGCCGCAAGCCTTCACCAAAGTTGCGCGCTGGCTATCCAACCTGGTCAAAAAAACCTTCAAGCTCTGAGTCACGCAAATGGCAGGGAATCTCGCACGGCAAAACTACCTGAGAGTCAGGCGGGTGAGCGATGGGCGGTGACCGCGCCTTTCAACCATTTGGATGATGGATGAAATACCCTGCAAAACTTGAGTGATTTTTCAATGCCCTGTACGGGCGAGCCTGCGGTGGTCACCTCTCCTCGAAATGCTTATCCTTGCCGTTGCACTTGATTTACTGAACCATTCTTACAGACCGCCTCTCAACTTTATCTCACGCGATTTGCTTCTCGGTGGTGGGAATGTTTGAACAAAATCTTTCGCTGTGATAAGGTCTGTGGCGCTCAAAGCTAGAGTATCAGCAGAAACACCAAGCAATTTTTCGAGCCTTGATAATCATCAGCTCAACAGCAAAAGAATTCGCAGGAGGAATCAATAAATGTGGCAGGCAATCATGAGAAAAAGAATTGGTCTGGCGCTCATCGTAGCGCTGATCATGATCGCAATCATACTCGGCCTGGGCTGGAGAGGCAGGCGCGTTTATAGCGCTGCCCGTGTGCCAGCCCTCTTCACCGTCTCCAGTCTTAGCGATAGCGGCGCAGGTTCGCTCCGCCAGGCGATCCTCGATGCCAATGCAACGGCGGGCGCGGATACCATAGATTTTCAAGACGAATTGTTCGGCACCATCACCTTGACCAGCGGACAACTGCCGGCGATTACCGAAGACCTGACCATCACCGGGCCAGGGCCGCAACTGTTGACCATCAGCGGGAACAATGCGTCCCGCGTCTTCGAGGTTGCCAGTGGCATTAGCGTGACCCTCTCCGGTCTGACCATCAGTAATGGAACCGTCGCTGTTGGCGTCGGCCTCGCCAATCATAGCGTCTCTGCTGTTGGCGGCGGCCTCGCCAATAATGGCGTCTCGGTGGTTGGCGGCGGCCTCTACAATAATGGCGGCACTCTGATGATCAGCACTTGCACCTTGTCAAATAACGCTGCCTCCGGTGGTGATGGCGGCGGCCTCTACAGCAATGGCGGCGCGGTGAGCATTGTCAACAGCACGCTGTCAAACAATAGCGCTAGTTTAGGTGGCGGGGTTGCGGTGGGTGGCGGCACGCTGACGATCCTCAACAGTACGTTGTCGGGAAACTCCGCCAGCAGCAGTGGCGGCGGCATTCACATTAACGGCGGCACAGCGAACCTCAGCAACACTACTCTGGCAAATAATTCCGCCAGCAGCAGCGGCGGCGGCATCCGTAACGAATCCGCCGGGACGCTGAATATCAAGAACTCCATCGTGGCCAACAGTCCATCGGGAGGCAATGTCTCGAACGGCGGCACCATCAATGCTTCTGGCGTCAATTACTCAACTGACAACTCTTTCGCTGGCCTTACTCAAGTCACCGCCGCGCAACTCAATCTCGGCCCTTTGCAGGATAATGGCGGCCTCACCTTTACCCATGCCTTACTTAACGGAAGCGTAGCGATTGATGCGGTTTCAGATTGCACCGACCTCAGCAGTAACGCCGTCACCACCGATCAACGCGGCGTCTCTCGACCAGTGGATGGCAACTCCGACAATAACGCGCTGTGTGATGCTGGCGCTTATGAAGCGCCGGTCTGCACCAGTGGCGATACTACACCGCCAACGATTGCTTCCTGTCCAGATAATATTTCCGCGCCGACAGATATGAACCAATGTTCGGCGGTGGTGGTATTTGATTCGCCAACGGCAACCGACAATTGCCCCTGCGCGATTCCGCTGCGTGGACGGCCACTGAATGGTGGCGAACCCTGCGCCGTCGTCTGTTCGCCCTCATCCGGCTCCGCCTTTCCGAAAGGCACAACGACAGTCACCTGCACCTCTACTGATGCGGCAGGCAATAGCGCTTCCTGCAACTTCACGGTGACGGTGATGGATACGCAAGCGCCGCAGATCACTTGTACCAATATCCCCGCCAGCACCGCGACCGTTTGCCCACCGCCAGCCAGCGGCGTGGTGACCTATCCGGCTCCACAGGTAAGCGATAATTGTCCGGGCGCATCTGTGGTCTGCTCGCCGGCATCCGGTTCGACCTTCCCGACCGGAACCACGACCGTCACTTGCACGGCAACCGATGCTTCAAACAACACCGCAAGTTGCAGTTTCACGCTCAACGTATTTAGCGGTTGCTTGCAGGATGATACCAATCGCAACAACGTGATATTTTTCAATCTGACAACCGGAGCCTATCGCTTCTGCTGCAACGGCGCGGTCTATACAGGGGTCGGCAAGGTCACGGTGCGTGGATGCGTTTACATCATCGAACATTACACCTCGGATCGCCGAGTCTTGGTTAAGGTGGATAGTTCCGTGAAGTCCGGCACTGCCTCTCTGCAAACACCGCCAGGCACGACCCGATGTCTGATTACAGACCGCGACATCCGCAATAACTCGTGTAGCTGTCCGTGAATTCGCTGCGGCAATTGGGCTGAAAAAATTTAGGGATCAACGCTTGCAAGGTTGCAAGCGTTGATCCCTAAATCGCATCGGGCTGCCCTCGTGTACAAATAATCAAGCTTTCGCTGAATCATAGAGGCGATACGCTGTCAATCAGGGCGAATTCATCCCTATGATTTTTCGTCGCCTGACTTTACCATCGCGCCGCTCCTCTTCAAGCAGGCGCGGCGGCGAGGTTGCTGCCACGCCGAGTACGCCGCAACAATCGCGACCACCAGATTTGCCACGATCACCGGCGGGGCTTTAATCAATACGCCATAGCCGATCCACACCAAAGCCGCCAGCGCCTGCACACCGCACAGCTTTGCAGGCTGTTTGCAAAAATAGGAAGCCGCAAAAATTGCCGTAGCAATCCAGCCAAGCCAATCAAGCATCTGCCACCTCCGATACCATTGCCATTGCGGGTTCCACACTCGGCAACATTTCCCGAATCATCAACCAATCGGTGCGGACTTTATCCCATTCCTGAATCAGCAGGCCGTGCGCTTCAAACAACGAACGAATGCGCGCCGCATCCCGCCATCCCGCGAGGTCTTCCAGTATCGGCACCAGCACGCTCAAAGCATCGTCGCTGAGGATGGTGCGTTTAGCGATTTGCGAAATATATTTCGCTTCCGAAACCGCTATGGTAAAACCTTCGCGGTGATTGACGTGCAACATCACATGGACATCGGAACTGCCATCGCCAACATAGACGATGCGGTCATAACTGAGCTGGAGTTTGGCTTGCAATTCGTCAAGCACGGCGACCTTTCCGTAACCTGCCGGAACCCTGACGATGGATTGAATCTCGCCGCTTGACGGGTCGTAGTGGAAGCGCGTGCCGTATATGCGTTCCGGCGGAATGATATTTTCCAGTGCCGCTTGAATGACTTCTTCGGGCGCGGCAGAAATCACATAAAACGAGAAGTGATGCCCTTCAATGCCATTTTCGAGAAAGCGCGACAGCAGATGAATGTTCTGTTTGAGGCGTATGCGTTTGCCGGCTTCAATCAAATGTTCTTTGCGTACACAACGATATTCCGGGTCGTGCAATAACAGGTAGGCCAGTTCGCCGCCCTGTTGCACAAGGTTCATACGCGATAGCCCTGCGACTTTTTCTTGAAACCCCGAAGTGCCGAGCAACTCGCTCAACACGATGCCGGAGTCATTAAAACTCAAGGTCTGATCGAAATCGCTGGCCAGCAAATAGTGCTTGGTAGTCGTCAATTTATCTTTCATGCGCTTTTATCCTTCCTTCAAAATCAGCTATACCGATGGTGCAAACAGCACCACAGCATTCTGCCGATGGGTTATCCAAGAACCGGCTGAGGCTTTATGCGGTCTTCTACAATCGTAGCGGTGCGGCTTAATTTGCCGGACAAATCTGGCAAGCGCATAGCGCTTGTTGAGGAGGTACGGGTTGCCCTTGGGCAACGGATACGAAGATCAGTTTTATGCTCATCATCTTCTTCCTTTTTACTTTCACTGGACTGTCAGCCGCAGCCCAACTCTCTATGAAAGTATGATGGCAAAATTATACGATGGCGATCTTGGTCAGTCCAACATAAAGCCCTGAGCGTAGCCTTAAAAATATGTTAAGGGAAAAGGAGGAAAATATAATCCTATCATTCCTGTTGAGAGGCGGTCTGTGACCGCCTCTCAACCAATCGCACACCTCTGCAAGCCGCTATAAGCCCCTGTAGAGAAGAAATGGAGGAAAGATTTTTCGCACACGGCAAGCTGTCGCAAAGATTGCGACTCTCTGGTAGTTGCCGTGAAGACTCCCAAGATATTGTATAAGGTTACTGTGGCAACCTCTATATGTTGGGCGTCTTCACGCCAACTACCAGAGAACCATGATTGCCCTCAGGATTACATCAAGGGATCATCTTGAACGGCGGGGTGGCGACTCTGTTGCTTGAGTTTTTCAACCAGCGCCAACGCTTCTTTATAGGTCAACTCTTCGCGGGTCTGTTTGCCCGTGAGTTCGACAAGCAACTCTCTTTGTGCGCGACGGTCGCCCGGTCTCAAGGCTTCCAGCAGATTCAGGATTTCCTCTTTCAAGCCCTCGGTTCCAGTCTTTTCTACGGCAACATTTTTTTCCGCAGTGGCAGCGGGTTCGACAACGGTCGGCTTATCAACTTTAGCTGCTGGCGCGGACGGCGCAGCCGCTTTCGGCGCAGGGGGTGTCGCCCTTTCGCGCTCCTGTGGTCTGGCGGATTGCGCCATGCGCGTCTGTTTTTCCATCTCTTCACGGCTGGCAATGCCGCGCTTCACTTCAAAGCCGCAAAGCGCCAAGGCTCTGCCCACTGCTGAAGTTTCTCCGACCTCTATGTAAGAAGTTTTTTGCACATATCCGGCATCGCGGTATTCGTAAGCGTGACCGGTTGCACTGGGCTGTGCGTCGTCCGGGTTGCGATAAATTTCGGCGCGCATCAGGATGAAGCCGCGTTCGGCATCGTGTTCGACGATGTGTGTGACAATGCGACCTTCGGGATAGCGTTCGTAAAATTTCTCTATGCGTTCGGCAACCGTAACATAATCCTGAATCGGGTTGCCTCTGGGCGATGATGGTTGAGCCATGTTTCTCTCCAAACAAATTTTTCTGCGGATGGGCGCAAAATTATCTTAGCAAACTTTCCCGCCAGTCGTTAGCGCCAGCGGCTTTCAAGAGTTGCACAATCTCCTTGTGATCTTCTTCTTCGGCGTACTGCAAAGCGCTTTTGCCTTGCTGGTCTTTGAGGTGCAGGTCTGCGCCCTTGGCCAATAATGCTTGTACGGCTTCCCGGCGACCGCGCTGCGCGGCGCGGCTCAAAGCGGTTTGCCCTTGTTGATTGCGAGCGTTGAGATTGGCTCCTGCATCAAGCAAAGCTTGAATGATCTCCACGCGATTATCCATCGCCGCATACAGCAAAGGCGTATCGCCATCGCTATCTTGATCGTTGACCTTCGCGCCAGCCTCAAGCAAAGCGTTGACCGCTTCAAGCTGGCCGTCTCTGGCCGCCAACATCAACACCGAAGTGCTGCCAAATCGCTTATCATTGGGATTGGCTCCCGCCGCAAGCAGTCGCTTCACCGTAGCGATGCGTCCACCGCGCACCGCTTCAATCAAGGAGCCGCCGCTATCAAGCAACAGCGTCAACAGCATAAAGGCCAGCAACACCAGCGGCAGAGAAAACCACACGACAGTGGCCTTGCCCATCTGGTCAGGGCGTTTCTGCGCTTCGTCAAACTGCCAGCGTTCGGAGGTGTTCTCTTCCAGCATTTCGCCGCTTGCCTGCCGCGCTTTGAAATACAGCATGGCCAAAGGCGCGGCGGCATAAATCGTATGCATCAGGGTCAACAGGAACCAGCAATAGGTGACGATAAAATTTCGCAGCACCGGCACCATCATCACCGCAAAAACATTGCCGCGACCGCCGCCGAACAACATCGTCATGATGACCGTGATGCAGGGAAACAAAATCAGTGACAAGACGCTGATGCCCAAATCACGCGCTGCCATCGCCCGTGCAAGCGCACGCAAAGGGTTCACCAGATGTTGCGAACGCGACAGCGCCGCCGCCCCGCGCTTGCCTTCCATCACCACCACTGAAGCGCTCAACGCATCATCCACATACTCGCGCCAGCCCGGCCTGACCAAACGCCAAAGATTGAAGAAAGCTTTTGCATAGGCCAGCATCGCGGTGATTAAAAGAGTGGGCAGACGCCGTATAAAAATTTGCAGCAGGGGTAGCAGTTTGATCGTCGCCGTGGGTTGCAAACGCTGCTCTTTGATAATCAAGGTGCAGAGCGCTGCATTCCATCGCGTAGCCAATAAAACCACGGCGAAGATGACGAAATAAAAACTTGTCGTCAGGGCTACGGATTTCCCTATTGTCGCATTGGACAACACGCTGGCGGCGATGGAAAGCACCGCCAACGGCGCATAGATAACCAGAGATGCTTGAAAGAAGAGGCGCTGATTCGAGTAGTAAAGAGCTTTAGTCTGGCGCAATAAATCGGCTTCGCCTTCGGCAGTGGCGCGCAAGGCATTGGCAAATATTTCGGCACTGGCAGGGCGTTTTTCCGGCGGCTTTTCGAGCGCCGCCATCACCAGATTCGACACCGACGCAGGAATGTTTTCGCGTTGCGCTTTCAAGGCCGGTGGCACGACGCTGCAATGCTGGTCCATCAACTCCATCATCGTGCCGGAAAACGGCGGCGCACCGGCGAGCATTTGATAGATGATGACGCCGAGGCTGTAAATATCCGAGCGCGGGTCTAAGGGTTCGCTGCGACATTGTTCGGGCGACATATACAACGGCGTGCCTAAAATCGAACCGATGCGCGTCAGTTCTACCGCCGAAGATGAAGTGACGCTGCTCTTGTCAGCAGACGACGAAGGCTTGATTTCGCCCGTATTTATTGATGATTTGAAGCGCGGCTCTGCTTCAAGTAGCACAGGCGTTTGCAGCAAGGTGGCTTCTTCAAGTTGCGTCGTCGCCGGTTGTATCATCGTGGCAGCGTCGCCTTCAATCGGCACAGGTGCTTGCAATAAAGTTGCGGCTTCGAGTTCAGTAGAATTCGGCGTTTGCATTTGCGTTGACGCTTTGCGGTCGGCACTAGCGTTGAGTTGAATTTGCGTCTCGGCTTCGCGGTCGCCATCGTTGAGGTATTGCGGCTGAGTGGTTTTCATTGCGCCAACCGTCGCTCGACCATCATTCAAAATCGCCCGTGTTGGCGTAGCGAAAGGATTGCTGCGTGTGGCTTCATCGGAGTCATCAACGGCGGTCACATCGCGCAGTTTCGCCAGTCCGAAATCCAGAACCTTGACCAGATAGCCGCCGCGTCCATCGGGTTGCAACCAAATATTGTCGGGCTTCAAATCGCGGTGAATGATGCCTTGTTGGTGCGCCTTGCCGATGGCCAGACAAATCTGCTCGACAATCTCGACCACGAAATCAAGTGGCAGGCGACCCTTCTCTTTCAGCATATCGCCGAGCGAATGCCCGTCGAGATATTCCATCACCAGATAAGCGAGCGGTTCTTTGCCCAAGTTCGTCACGCCAAAGTCTGTGACGTTGACGACATTCGGATGACGCAGGCGACCGGCGGCTTCGGCTTCGCGGCGAAACCTCTCACCGACTTCTTCATTCGCCATGAATTGCGGCGCGATGACTTTGAGCGCGACAGGTCTTTTGGTTCCCAAATGCGTAGCGAGAAAGACCGCGCCCATACCGCCTTGCCCCAAAAGTTTGTCGAGCAGGTATTTGCCGTCGAGTGTTTGCCCTATGAGTTTTTCGAGTTTCGCCATGGTTTTGCGCTCACGCCGGACGGTGGTGGATAAATACAAGTGACAGTATTCTTGTTACTAGAGCGGTTTGCATATGGGTGTACTGAACCCCCTATCGTTGAGCAGCGGTCTTCGACCGTGCGAAGGTCTTCGACCGCCGCTCAACGGCTTTGAGGTTTCCGTAATCTCAAACCAAAACCGCTCTAGAGATCGAATTTGCGAGGTCCACCGCTGAACTCCCACAAAGAAACAGGACTGAGTAGATTATTATCCGTCAAAGATTTGTCATAGAAATCAGCAATCCAATGATATTCGTGGCTACCAACAAGCTCCGTTGCAAGAGGTACTGTTGCACAAGCCCAATAAAGCTTTGACAAGAACTTCTCGAATTTAATCAACCATTCTTCCCACTCAGATTCAACCTGTTTGTAAGATGCGCCAAAGTGAATGATTTAGAAATGATAATCTAAGCACGATTTATTTCTCTTGGTGATGGCGAACAGATCACGAACTAAAAAAGGCCAGTCATCTTCTTCAGGAAGACTTTCAATCACTACTCGATTCAAGTCTGCATACATACATCCCTTATGTGGATAATTTTGATAGCCTTCAATTATTCCGTAAACAACGCTCTGCTGTCCCATACTATTAACTTAAATGAGCAACCTACTCCCACTCAATCGTCGAAGGTGGTTTTGAGCTAATGTCATAGACGACGCGGTTGATGCCTTTGACTTCACTGACGATGCGCGAGGAAATTCTTTGCAACACTTCGTAAGGCAGACGCGCCCAATCAGCAGTCATGCCGTCGGTAGATTCGACGGCGCGAATCGCTAAGGCGTTTTCATAAGTCCGAAAATCGCCCATCACGCCGACCGTCGAAATCGGCAACAGCACCGCGAAGGCTTGCCAGATTTTATCGTATAAATCGGCGCGGCGTATCTCTTCGATGACTATCGCATCGGCCTCCTGCAACAGCGCCACGCGGTCGGCAGTGACTTCGCCGAGTATGCGAACCGCAAGGCCGGGGCCGGGGAACGGTTGCCGCGCAACAATCTCTTCCGGCAAGCCCAACTCGCGCCCAACTCTACGCACTTCATCTTTGAACAATTCGCGCAGCGGTTCGATCAATTTCAAGTGCATCGTTTCCGGGAGTCCGCCGACGTTGTGATGCGATTTGATGACCGCCGACGGCCCTTTCACCGACACCGATTCAATCACATCGGGGTAGAGCGTGCCTTGCACGAGAAAATCCACTTGGCCTAACTGGTTGGCCTCTTCCTGAAAGACCTCTATGAATTCGTTGCCGATGATTTTGCGTTTGCGTTCAGGGTCGGTGACTCCGGCAAGCTCGCCTAAAAAGCGTTCACCTGCCGCTACGCCGATGACGTTCAGGTGCATCGCTTTGTAAGCTTCGAGGACTTGCGCGAATTCGTCTTTGCGTAACAAGCCATTATCCACGAATATGCAAGTCTGTTTATCGCCGAGCGCTCTGGCCACGAGCGCCGCCGCTACAGATGAATCCACGCCGCCCGATAAACCGCACACCACTTTGCCGTCACCGGCCTGCTGGCGAATTTGTTCAATAGTCGTTTCGATGAACGAAGCCATCGTCCAGTCGCAACGCAGTTGGCAGATGTTGACGAGAAAATTTTTGAACACCTCTTTGCCGAGCGGCGTATGCGCGACCTCCGCATGAAATTGTATGCCGTAGAGTTGACGCGCAGGGTCTTCGATTGCGCCTATGGCTGCCTCGGTCGTCGCCGTAATGGTAAAGCCAGCGGGGGCGCGGCTGACAAAATCGCCGTGACTCATCCACACTTTGAAAGACGCGGGCAAGTCTTTGAGCAACAGGCTCGCGGCTTGCTGTTCAATCTCTGCATAACCGTATTCGCGGCGATTCGAAGGTTTGACTTCGCCATCCAGAAAGTAAGCCAACAACATCACGCCGTAGCAGATACCCAGTATGGGAACGCCTAAATCAAGTATGGCGCGGTCGGGAAGCGGCGCGTCATCTTCATAAACCGACGAAGGGCCGCCAGACAAAATAAGCGCTCGCGGCTGCTTCTGCTTGATGACTTCAACAGGAGTGTTGAAGGGAACGATTTCGGAATAAACGCCAAGCTCGCGAACCCGCCGCGCAATCAGTTGGGTGTATTGCGAGCCAAAATCCAGGACGATGACGGTTTCATGATTGGGTAGCATAATGGTAAACGACGATTATATGAACGGAGCGCTGGAGGCGCAAAGCGCCTGATACTTTTATTTTTCAGGGGCAATGACAAATTCAGAATTCAGCAGCAAATATTTATTCGCTTCGTGGTATGCCAAAATCTTCCATTCAACGAATTCATGAGTGTCTAAATAAACGGAGATGATGGTCTCGGCTGCTTTTGGCATCCTCAATTCTACAGGCGATTCATTATTTCGATTGGTTTGTGCAAACGCTTCGATGAACTGTAAATGCTCATTGAAGTCGCCTTCGGACGCGCCAATGACAGCCTCTTTTTGAGCAACGATTTTTTCTGATGGATTGCCAAACATCCGACGCGGGGCTTCCAGTTGAAAAGCCCAAATCGCTTCTTGCAAATTCAGTTGGCGAATTTTATCAACGGCGGGAAAAGCCGAATGCAGCAACTGCAAAGCTTCATAATCAGCGAGAGTCAAAAAAGGTATGCCGCGTTTTAACACATAAGCTGGCGGATGATATTCCGTGCTGATGTCTCTGTTTTTACACCATGCTGCAAAAGCTGGCAATATCAATAGCCGCTCTCCAGCCGCTCGCAAGCTAATCCAGTCGCCGGATTTACAATGGGCATAGCCACAGGATTCACAAATTAAAAACTGCGTTTTCTCTTCCTGCCAGTCAACTAATTCAAGAGCATTGATTAACAATATGCCTGCAGAAAAAAGTTGTGTGACTTGCCGACTTGGTTGCCCCGATGACTGAAAATCTAAAGTCGTAGTTTTAATGACTGGATTCTTTATCTGCCACATAGTTCAAGCACCTTGCTTCAACAACGCCAGAAAGCTGGTCAATTTGTGCGGCATGGGCGAGGCAAATTTCAACAACTCGCCGGTTGTCGGGTGCGTGAATTCCAATTGCGCGGCGTGCAGAAAATGGCGACCGAGCAAGCGCACTTGCTTTTTCATCTTTGCATCCTGCACGGTGTTGTCGCGTCCCATGCCGTAAAGCGTGTCGCTGACCACGGGATGACCGATGTGCGAAAGATGAACGCGAATCTGATGCGTGCGTCCGGTTTTGATTTGCACCTGCAAGAGTGAAAACTCCGTGTAGCGGTCAACCACTTGAAAAATGGTGTGGGCGTAACGCCCCGAATTGCCGCGCAAAACCGCCATGCGGGTGCGATTGTGCGGACTGCGACCGATGTTCGCTTCAATATCGCCGAGGCTCTGCGACACCCGACCATAAACCAGCGCCACATACATCTTGAATACTTTGCGGTCGTGAAACTGCTCGGAGATTTTCGTGTGCGCCGCATCGTTTTTGGCGACGACGAGCAAGCCCGAAGTGTCTTTGTCTATGCGATGGACGATGCCTGGGCGTATGCGTCCGGCGCTTCCCGACAACTCGTTGAAGTGATAAACCAAAGCGTTCGCCAAGGTTCCCGATTCAATGCCTGCGCCGGGATGCACGATCATGCCTGCGGGCTTATCCACGACAATCAAATCCTCGTCTTCATAAACGATGTCCAGCGCCAGCGGTTCGGCAAGCAAGGCAACGGGCGGCGGTTCCGGCAAATCAATTTCGATTTGATCTCCGGCGCGCAATTTATAGCTGGGTTTGACAGCGCGTTCATTGATTAACACCTCGCCGTCTTCGATGGCGCGCTGCAATCGCGTGCGGCTGAGGTCTCGAAGTTGCGAAGCCAGAAAGGCATCCAAGCGTTTTCCCGCGTCGTCGTTGGTCGTGGTGAGTTGTTGAATATCCAAATTAAAATCGAAGGTGGAAACGTCTTCCCGGCGTTTTATTCCCCAGGCAAATTTTTATGTTCATTGACAAAATTTTTTCAGGCGACATTAATTAAATTTTCATAATCTTTAGCCTGCGCCTTCAACCATTCAAACACTTCTACGTCAAACTGCACGGTAACGGTCACTTTTGACTTGGGCATTCTCAACTGGGCTTGGGCAAAAAAAGCTTCATCAAGCGGTGGTATATCGGAAGTGTCAATCAGGTCATCGGTCATGGCATCAATCCGTTCCCAGTTGGTTGCGGGTGAATTCTTCGTATCGGATGCGTTCATGTTTGAAAGCCTTTCGCAAAGCAATGATGCGAATTGTATCCTCATCCGGCGCGGTAAAAATCACGACAACGATTCGGGATTGGAGCGAACCAATTCCTATTCAACGCTCTTCGCCGTAATTTTTTCGCTCGTCAAGCAAGGTTGCCATAGGGGAAGCAAATAGTTCCCAGGCATCGGCAAAACTAAAACCGTGCTTTACGATATTCGCAGCATTTCTATTTTCATCCCATGCAAAGCCCACTTCAAGCCTCTCTGGTCAATCTTCATAAAATGCTCGCAAGCAACTTTACGAAACCTGAGCGGCGACATTTTTTTGCGGCGCGGCTTTCTTATCCGCGACGCGGCGTCCGTAATAAATCATCAGCGCGATGCCTAGCGGGAACATCACCACGGCAATGAATTGCGAAGTCGAAAGTCCCAAGAGCGCGCCGCGTGGGTCGTCGCGCCAGAATTCAATGGTAAAGCGAATCACCGAATACAATATGACATAGGCGAAGATGATTTGCCCGTCGAACTTCTTGCGCTTCCACAACCACCACAAGACGCCGAACAACATGAAATTCGCTAACGCTTCAAGCAACTGCGTCGGCACCAGCGCCACATCGAACGGCACGCCGGTCAACTCCGAAGCTTTTTCGGTGAACTTCACACCGATCCACGAAGTCGTGGGCTTGCCCCAACAACAGCCTGCCGAAAAACAGCCGAGGCGGCCTATGGCGTGGCCTACGGCGATGCCTGGCGCAAAAGCATCGGCGGTCTTGCGCCACGGCAATTGCCAGCGCCACATAAAAAAGATGCTCGCCAGCACCGCCGCAATGAAGCCGCCGTAAAAGACGCCGCCCGAACGCAGAAAATCGAGCGAGAAAAGGCGCGACACATCGCCGCGAAAATCACTCCACTCGGTAATCACCATCAACAGCTTCGAGCCTAGCAAGGAGGCGGCGATGATGTACAAGCCCAAATCGTAAATGCGATTTTTGGGCAGACCGTCACGCGCCGCAAGCCGCGCCGTCAACCACAAGGCCAGAATAAAGGCCACCGCCAACAGCAGCCCATAGGTGGAAATCGGAATATTGGTTCCGGGTATTTTAAAAAGTTCTGGAAACATCTGTACACTCCTGATAATCAACAACCAGATCACCACCACGAAGATCACGAAGCCAGAGAATCCATTATCTTCGGGGTCGTGGTGCGCTTCGTAGTTGGTTAACGGATTTGCTTGTCAATTCTGACAACATCGCCCGTTTGCACAGGCCTTCGATTATAAACTCGATTCGCTCTTGGGTTCGACCACGATGGCGTCCACTGCGGCATCGGCTTGGCTGATGGCTGTGGGCGTCGGCGGCGAGGCGAATAACAATTCAATCGCCATCAACGACGCGCCGATGGTAATCACGGTATCGGCGACGTTGAAGACCGGAAAATGCCAGTCACGATAATAAAACTCCAGAAAATCTATGACGCGCCCCAAGCGCACGCGGTCAATAAGATTCCCGGCGATGCCTCCGGCCAGCAACGCCAACGACCACATCAACAGGCGATTCGCCGGCGGTGTGTGCATCAGGTAATAGACGACGATGAAGATGGCAACCACAGAAATGGCTACCAGCGCCCATTTCACGTTAGCGTTGCCCAACATACCGAAAGCGATGCCGGGGTTTTCCGTGTAGCTGATGACGAAAAAATTTTTAATCACGACTACTTCGCCGCCCTCGCCAAGCGCCCGCGTCACCCAGTATTTGGTGAACTGGTCGAGCGCAATCGCCAGCGCTGTGATGATTAAATAGCGTGCTTTGCTGTATGGATTTTCGATGCTGATTGCCTGTGAACTCATCAAGCCTGTATTCCTTATAAAATTAGGGGTGAAGATTCGGGTCTTCAACCAATAACCCTTCGGCGCGTGCCGCGTTATTTAATGCGCCATCGGCAGAGATCAGCGTAAGGGACTGCTTCGCCGCCAAAAATCTCTCATTGACTTCAAGCGCCGCTGCTAGTTGTATGGCATCGTAGGCGCGCAGTGTGTAGTTCTTCACCAGGGCAATCGCCCGTTCAATCAATTCGCCCGTCACATGAGCTACTCTAAAATAATCGGCAAAGTCTTCAAAGATCATATCAAAAGCCTCTGCGGCATCGGCTTGCTCAATGCTTGCTTCACGTAACCGACGAGCAATTGCCGAGCTGACTTCCACCTCGGTAAGGCTCACTACATAAATAAAATTGCCAGATGGAGAGTCAAGAATGCTGTCAACCCAATCCGAGCCGGTCTCTTCAGCATAGCGTTTGGCCAGTCCGCTGCTGTCAACAAAATACGCCGCCATTTATCGCCGCTCCTCGATAATCGTCTCCGACAACGGCTTGCCTTTTACCTGAATCCGCCGACGCTTTTTGTAGGATGTCAAATCACGAGCCAGCGGAATGTAAGTTAGCAAGCCATCGTCCACCATCTTTTGCTCGACTTCGGCAATCGTCATTTTCGGCTTCGACTCAATCGAGAAAGCGGCCAACAACTCGCGCACTTTCTCCTGTTCTTCCGCTGTCAACTCTTTCACTTTTTCTAAAACCTGCTCTAATGTTGAAGCACTCATCTTGGCCCCCATCCTGCTTCGACCTGTTGCACACAGCGCGCATCCAGCGTCGGGTAGCGCGCCTCTGCGCCCACCGTCACCGACCAGTTCCAGCAGCGTTCGCATTTCGCGCCTGCCGCGTGTTCAACCTCTACCTCTAAAGTATCGCCTGCCGCTTCCTGAAGCACAACCTCGGAAACGATCAACAAAGCGGCCAATTGTTCTTCATACTGTTTGAGCAATCGCAACGCCTCGCCGCCTGCTTGAATCGTTACTTTGGCTTCGAGTGAACTGCCTATGACTTTTTCGTGGCGCTTCTCTTCCAGAGCTTTTTGCGCTGTCGAGCGAATGTCGAAAAGTTTTTCCCAACGCGCCAACAACTCCGCTTCATCAGGCCGCGCTTCGGTGTTCGGGAACTCCGCTATATGCACAGAAGCCTCACGTTGGCCTGGCAGATTTTCCCAAATCTCGTCGGCGGTAAACACCAGTATCGGCGCTAAGAGTCGCGCAAACTTATCGACGATTTCATAGAGCGCGGTCTGCGCGCTGCGTCGCGCCAGCGATTTGGGCGCGAAGGTATAAAGCCGGTCTTTCAATATATCGAAATACATTGCCGACAGCGTCACCGTCGTGTAGTTGTACATGGCGTGATAGACGCTCGTGTAATCGAAACGCCTATAGGCTTCGATGACTTTGCGCGCCGTTTCATTGGTCACAGCCAGCGCCCAACGGTCTATTTCCAGCAACTCTTCATAAGCGACGGCATCCACTTCGGGATTGAAATCGCCGAGGTTGCCGAGGGCGTGACGTGCCGTGTTGCGTAGCTTGCGATAGGTATCAACCAAGCGCGTAAAAATTTCCTGCGACAAACGCACGTCTTCCTGATAATTGGAAGAGGCAACCCATAAGCGCAGAATCTCCGCACCTAATGTATCTGTAACGGTACTTGGCGGGATAGAGTTGGGACCGGATTTATGAATCGCTTTGCCTTGTCCGTCCACCGTCCAGCCGTGCGTGATGACGGTCTTGTAAGGCGCTGCGTTGTGCGCTGCAAGGCCGACCATCAAAGATGAATTGAACCAGCCGCGATACTGGTCAGGCCCTTCCAGATAAACATCCGCAGGCCACGGTAAATGGCGTTCGCGCTCCAACACCGCCAGCGATGACGAACCCGAATCGAACCACACATCCAGAATATCTGTCTCTTTGCGGAAATGCGTGCCGCCACATTTCGGGCATTGAAAACCATCGGGCAACAAGTATTCCGCCTCGCGCCCATACCAGGCATCGGCGGTTTCGTTCTCGAATATCGTGGCCACATGGTCTATCACCTGCGGGTCGGCGATGGTTTCGTCACAGCCTTCGCAATAGAAAGCCGGAATCGGCACGCCCCACAATCTTTGCCTAGACACGCACCAATCGGGACGCGCCGCAAACATATTGTGCATACGTCCACGCCCCCAGGTCGGCAACCATTTGACCTTTTCGATTTCGCGCAACGCTCCTTCACGCAACGAAGCCTCGCCCGTCGCTTTGTTGTCCATAGAGATAAACCATTGCGGCGTGGCGCGGAAAATCAAAGGCTTTTTACAACGCCAGCAATGCGCGTAACGATGCTGGTAATCTTCCGCGAAAACCAGTGCGCCGCTGGCGCGCATGAACTCGACGATGTGCGGATTGGCAGCGAAAACTTTTTGACCGGCGAAGTGTTCGACCTCGCTGGTAAAACGCCCTGCGTTGTCCACAGGGCAATAGACCTCTTTGCCTTTGGCCTGCCCAGAGACCGCGCCCGCTTCGCGCAAGGCCGCATAAATCGGCGCGAACTCTTCTTGATACTGTTGGCAAATCAAATAGTCATCGTGACCGTGACCAGGCGCTGTGTGAACGCAACCCGTACCGGATTTGCTGATGGATTTTTTCGATTCGTCTATCTCTTCTTCGTCGGTCGCTTCGCCGCCCAAGGTGACGTGTTCGCCCAACATCAATAACGAAGGGCGATTAATCCACGCATGGCGAGCCTGAAGTTTATCAAGCAACGCGCCGGAAAATTTCGCCAACACTTGCGGCTCGCCGAGCTCACATTTTTCTGCGACTGCCGCTACCAGATCGTTGGCGACAATGTAAATTTCGTTGCCGACATCCATTGCCGCGTAGTCGAATTTCGGATTGACCGCTATGCCTAAATTGGCTGGCAAGGTCCAAGGCGTAGTCGTCCAGATCAGTATGAATAAAGGCTTGCCCGCAAATAGTCCTTCCTGATATTCGGCCTCCGTGCAAAGCTTGATGCGGCGCTCCAGTTCTTTCAACTGATCTTCCGGCACAGGAAATTTCACATAGACCGAGGGGCTGGTGTGTTCTTTGTATTCGACTTCGGCTTCGGCCAAAGCGGTCTGATCGTTGATGCACCAATAGACTGGACGCAAGCCTTTATAGACATAACCCTGCTTGATGAAGATGCCGAACAGTCGCGCCGTTTCGGCTTCATACGCATTCGACATGGTCATGTAAGGGTCGTCCCATTCACCCAGTATGCCCAGGCGTTTGAAGTCCCGCGTCTGCGATTTCAAGGCTTCGGCAGCGTGATTGCGACAAGTCTGGCGAAACTCCACGGGACTCATCGCGGCTTTCTTGATGCCTTTTTTATCGAGAGCTTTGTCAACGTGCTGTTCGATAGGCAAGCCATGACAATCGTAGCCCGGCACATAAGGCGCGTCGTAGCCGAGCATCGCGTAGGATTTCACAATCAGGTCTTTGAGAATTTTATTCATCGCCGTGCCGATGTGTATATCAGAATTGGCGTAGGGCGGCCCGTCGTGCAAAACAAACATCGGGCGACCGGCGCGGGCGCGGCGAATCTCTTCATAAAGATTCATGGCGTCCCATTTTTTCAGACGCTCCGGCTCGCGTTGATTGAGATTGGCTTTTTGCGCGAAGTCGGTCTTCGGCAAATTGATGGTGGCTTTCAAATCTAAAGGCGTATCGCTTGACATGGGTCTTTCCTATTCTGTTGATAAAAATTTTCGATTGCTTCGTGATTACAAAAAGCGCCTGATTCCGACTGAAGAACCAGGCGCTTTGGAAAATTTCTGCGCCGGTCTTTCATGCTGCCGTGTGCCTTGAAACGGGCTGCTGTAGCCTGTTTCAAGGCACACGGGCTGCAAACCGGCTGGGTCTCAAATAAACATCTCTTCGTCTTGATAAACCTGGTCTATGCGTTTGCGGCGACCGAACAACACTTCCATGCTGCGGCGCAGTCCGGCAATCAACGCCGCGACTTCGCGCACCGGCTCCAGCACCGTCATCTGCACTTCCTGCGACGTGTCGTCCACGCGATTTTGAGTGCGCGTCAACAAGCCGTCAATCTCCGTGATCTGACGTTGCAAGGTCGAGTTGGTCAATTCCAAAGTAGTGGCAAGCTGTTCGGCCTGACGACGAGCGAGCGCCGAAATCTCTTGCGACGACGTGGAGACGGCAACGGCGACAGCACGGGTTTCGACGGTGACTTTTTC
Source organism: Acidobacteriota bacterium (assembly GCA_016201275.1). Lineage (GTDB taxonomy): Bacteria > Acidobacteriota > Blastocatellia > UBA7656 > UBA7656 > JACQDB01. The sequence goes on along the minus strand of JACQDB010000003.1, from coordinate 35,160 downwards.
AAAGGTCTCTTTGGCCTGCACGCTCAGTCTATCAACCGTGGTCTTGACGTTAATCACGGTGGCCTGCACTTGTTCGACCACCGGCACAACTTTGTTAATCACCGGCTCGACTTTGGCCTGCACCGCTTCACTGACTTCTTTAATCTTTTTCGCCACGCCGTAGAGTTTGATAAAGACCACGGCCTGGATGACGAAACTCAAAGTGATGACGATGGCGGCAACTGCAACGATGATGTAAAAGGTTTGTTGCTCCACAAATTCTCCCTGCTGCGGTAATGGCAAAAGGCAAAGCGAAAATCGCTTGCTTAGCGGCTCGCACCGGTCACTACTTTTGCCTTTTGCCTTTTTGCTTTTGCCAATCAGGCTTCGTCGCTTTCGACAGCGGCGCGTGCCGATTCGCCCATCTTTTTCTTCTCTTCGAGATAGGCTTGTTTACCGGCCTCTATAGCGGCGGCAATCTGGTCTTTCTGTCGCGCCGCCAAATCGGTGACCGACTCGGCGCTCGACGCCACACGCTCACGCGCCTGCCCATAGACTTCGCCGACGCGTTCTTTGGCGGTGCCATAAACTTCGCCGACTTTTTCACGCGCTTGTCCGTAAGCGTCAACCGCCCGCTCCCGCCCGGTGTCATAAAGTTCCCCGGCGCGATTGCCCAATTGACGCGCTCCTTCGTTGGCCACGTCTATGCCTTTTCTGGTGTAGTCGGCGATGTCGCTTCGCAATTCGCTGCCTTTCTTCGGAGCAAATAACAGCGCCAGCGTTGCGCCTATGCCTGCGCCGATGAGCAGGAACGTCAGTTTATCGGTTGCTGATGAATTCTCTTCTCTGGACATTTCTACCTCCTGTTGCCGAAATAATGTGATGCGTCAATGAGCCTTCAATATAGCACTTTCATTTAGCGGCATTCAATCTAACTTCAAAAATCCGCCAACCTCTTGGCTCTTGGCAGCCTGACAAACGCTACTTGAATCCGCTCGCAGGGACGAAAAAATCGTGGCTCCGGCTGCCTCGCATCAAGTTCTGTCAGCGACTCAAGCGCTTCACCCGCGACTTTCACGAAGGGTGTCGCGTACTGCTATCAACAAAACTTCGTTATCGTATCCATAACTCATTTTTGTTGAAAATAGTAAGGATGACGGCCCTTCGCCGATTGACCGTGCGGCTTACGACTCGTATCATTGACGCGCCCTTTGTGGCATCAACACAAACAACCACGCTCAATTCAAGGTCAGATTAAAGGAGTGAAATCATGAGCCAGAAAAAAATTATCCATTCCCTACTCGTTGCTCTCATGTTGGTGAACGGCATGACGAGCGCCTTGGCACAAGGCACCACCTCAAGGATCACAGGCGTCGTGCTTGATCCCAATGGCGCGGTTGTGCCGAACGCCAAAGTCACGCTCACCAATGAAGGCACGCAACTCGCCTTCACCGGCGAAACCTCGTCAACGGGAACTTACGTTTTCGATTCCGTGCAAGTCGGCAACTACACGGTAACCGTGGAAAAGGCGGGCTTCAAAAAATTCATCGCCTCGGGCAACGCCGTCCACATCGGCCAGCCGACCACGGTCAACATTACGCTTGAACTCGGACAAGTCGCCGAAGTCGTAGAGGTGCGCGGCAGTGCCGAGTTGGTGCAGACCAGTTCATCGGGCAATTTCGGCACCATCGTCGAACAGCGCATCGTTGACCGTCTGCCCATCGTCGGCGTGCGTGGACGCAATCCACTTGACCTCGTGAATTTTCAACCGGGCGTCGTCAGCGGCGCAAACACCGGCGGCGGCGTCCATGTCCACGGCGCTAGAGACCGCGCCTGGAACTTCACTCTCGACGGCATAGACACCAATGAAACCAGCGCCGGTGGCTCGAACTTTTCGCCTACGCGCACCAATCCCGATTCGATCACCGAATTCAAGGTCATCACCAGCAACGCGACCGCCGAATACGGACGCAACAGCGGCGCGCAGGTTGCTATGGTCACCAAATCGGGAACCAATGATTTTCATGGCAACGCTTTCGAGTTTTATCAAACGCCGCGCTTTCGCGCCAACGAGTATGAAAACAATTTGAACAAAGTGGTCAAGCCGCAATTCGTTCAGCACATACCGGGCTTCAGCTTCGGCGGCCCCGTGTGGATTCCCAAAATCTATGACGGCCACAACAAAACATTTTTCTTTACCAATATGCAGTGGCTGCGCCTGCGTTCGACGCGCGCCGTCACCAGCACGGTCTATACACAGGCGGCGCGCAACGGCATCTTCCGCTACGTTGCCGGGGGACAGAATAATCCGGCGGGGGCGGCAGGTGCCTCGGTTGATGCCAACGGCAATGTCTTGCCCGGCATCAACGTGCGAACCTATGACATCGTTGGCAACGACCCGGCAAGGCGCGGCCTTGACCCGACGGTGCAGAAAGTTCTGGGGTTGACGCCGCTACCGAATAACTTCACGGTCGGCGATGGCTTGAACACGGCGGGGTATTCCTTCTCGCCGATTGAGCGCGAAAAGCAACAGGATTTCGTCATCAAGATTGATCACATCATCAATCAGAACAACACCGTTTTCGGGCGCTATGCACAAGGCAGTCAGGACACCATAGGCGATTTTGTCAACGATGGTTTTTCGCGTTTTCCCGGCACGCCGCGCATTGTGGACACCGTGCGTCGTCCCAAAAATTTGGCGCTCAACTGGCGCTGGACGCCTAGCGCTTCGATCACTAATGAAGCGGTCTTTGGCCTCAACAAATTCAAGTTCGACTTCTTCAATCCGGACCCGAATTTCAAAGACAATCCGCCGTTCTTTTTCGGGCTGGTCACTTCGCCTTTAGACCCGACCATCGGCAATCTGCGCGAGTTGACGACCTATCAGATTGTTGATAATGCTACCTGGGTGCGCGGCGCGCATACCTACAAAGCAGGCTTCAATTTCCGTTTTCAAAAACACGAAGACCGGCGCGGTTCGGTGGCCGGAGCCAATGTCCAAAAGGTTGCCGATTTCAGCCGCACCATCAACACCGTTGACCCAACGGTGTTCCGCCTGCCTACCGACATCAACACCGCCAATGATCGCCCACGTCTGCAATCGGCGATTAACGAACTGCTCGGTCGCATAGGCAATATCTCGCAGTCCTTCGTTGCCGAAAGCGACAACGCTTATGGCGCGCCCGGCACCTTGTTTGTCTTCGCGTCGCGCTACAACGAGTTGGATTATTACGTGCAGGACAGTTGGAAATTGCGTCCCAATCTGACCATTGACCTGGGCTTGCGTTATGAGGTGAAGCAAGCGCCGCGCCCGGTCAATAACAGCATCATCCTGCATCCCGATCAGGGCGTCTTTGTTGGCGCGACACCAAGCAACAATCTCAAGTGGGTGGAAGGTCGTTTGTACAAAGATGACCGCAACAATTTCGGTCCCTCCATAGGCATCGCCTGGGACCCGTTCGGCAATGGCAAGACTTCCATTCGTGCTAACTATCGCATCGCCTATGACCGCATCAATACCTTTGTCATCTCTTCGACCATCTATCAAAGCGAACCCGGTTTAACTTTCGGCGTCACCAACACGGCATTCGGTCAGGGCGGCGGACGCTTGAGCGATGGGCTGCCTACGCTTGCGCCGCCTGCCGGATTGACACCTACGCAGTTGCGCCAGCCGCCGGCATTTTCATCGGGCAGCATTCACATCGTTGACCCGAACTGGAAAGCGCCGCGCACACAGCAATGGGGCTTGAGCCTGCAACGCGAAGTCGGTTGGAAGACCGTCGTCGAGTTGAATTACATAGGTCGCAAAGGTGAGCATCTGTTCGGCGCTTACAACATCAATCAGGCGGAGATTTTCAGCAACGGTTTCGTGGATGCGTTCAAGACCGTCAAAGCCGGTGGGCAAAGCAGTCTGATTAATCAACTGTTGCAACCCGACCCCAGCCGACGCGCCAATGAAACCGGCTCGGATTTCGTGCGCCGTCTGTTCCCTACGGAGTTGTCGCAGAATTCTGTAGCGACGTTGGCGGCAACGCTGGCCCGACGCACGGCGAGCGGCGTGCCGTTGCCGGTTGCCAGCGGCTTGGGCGCGACGTTCTTTTTCCCCTTCCCGCAATTTGCCGGAGGCTTGAACGTATTGGATAGCGGCGACCGCTCGACCTATCACGCCTTTGAAGCCATCGCCAATCGTCGCTTTTCCAGCGGCCTCAGTTTCCAACTCAGCTACACCTTTGCGAAATCTCTGGACACGCGCTCCTTCGATCCGGCCTTTACCCGCGTCGCAACAGGAGCGGCACAAAGCGCTTCCAGCACGCCCTTCGACATTAAAAATCGCGAGTTGAATTATGCGCGTTCGGACTTTGATCGGCGACACTCTTTTCAAGGCACAGCGGTCTATGATCTACCATTCGGCAAAGGGCGGCAGTTTGCCGACAACCTGCACCCGGTGCTGGATCGTTTCGTCGGCGGCTGGTCCCTGACCGGTTCCGTGGTCTTGACTTCGGGCAGGCCGTTTACCGTATATGCAGGCTCGAACACTTACAGCAACGTCGTGCAATCGCCGGCCAACTGCAACGGCTGTTCGCCGGATATGGCCAAACGCTTATTTAATGCCAAGGCGGGAACTGAATTTTATTTCACCGAGGCACAGCGGGCGTTGTTTTCGATTCCCGAACCCGGACAGTTGGGCAACACCGGAAGGAATTATTTCACCACGCCGGGCTTCTTCAATGTGAATCTGGCGATAGGCAAGTTCACGCGCATCACCGAAAATCATAAGCTCGAATATCGACTGGAGATGCAGAATGCGACCAATCATCCGTCGTTTGGTTTGCCGGAAAGCGCCATCATCACCAATTCGATTTTCGGGCGCGCCAGAGGCAACACCGTCAGCAACGCACGACGCATACAGATGGCGCTCAAGTATTCGTTCTAAGTGCCGTGCGGCAAAATCCCGGCGTTGATAGCGGCTGGTAAAGGTCAACGCCGAGCTTCATGATGAGCGTCACCACGCGCTAGACAAGGGGCAAGGCCGGACTTGTTCACCCAACTTCAATCGGCCAGCACCGCTCTTTACGGAGTGCGGCGCTGGCTTTTTTTTTGCGCCTGATGCGCCTCTGCGGCGGCAAAGAAACTCTATACAGAAAACCAGAAAGCATTATACTGAGAGCATCGTTTTACCTGCAGCACTTGCGTATGGCCTAAAAATACATTGTCCAGAATGAATTTGCAGAGGATAGGAATGTTGACGCATAGGAATGTTGATAACCCCTGGCAGGTAAAGTCAGCGCGCTGGATCGCCGGTTTGCTCATCACACTGGCGCTGCTGGTACTGCTGGGCTGGCATATAGTCAGTCCGGTACTGGTGCAGATTAGTCCTGCCTTTGCGCCCATGCAATACAATACAGCGCTCGCCTTTCTGGGTTGCGGCCTCAGTTTACTGGCCATCAGTTGGCAACATCGTCGGCTCGCCGCTTATCTGGCGCTCGTCCCTTTGAGTTTGAGTGGACTGACGCTGGCAGAATATCTTTTCTCCATCAATCTAGGCATTGATGAACTCTTCTTGAAATCCTACATCACCGTCCGCACGCCTCACCCCGGACGCATGGCCGTGGTTACAGCTATATGTTTTTTGTTGACGGCGGCCTCGTTGCTCATCACCGGTTGTGCGTTGCAAAAAAAGCGCTGTTTGCTGGTGCAAAGTCTGCTTGGCTCGCTGTTGTTTACCTTGAGCGCCATCAGTATCTTCGGCTATCTGGCGCAAGTGCCGGTCAATTTTATTCAAGGGACCTTCTTCAACGTCGCGTTGCACACGGCGATGGCTTTTATCCTGCTCAGTCTGGCGATTCTGGCGGCGGTGTGGAACACCGGCGACATCAAAAGCGAGGTGAAGCGCCTCCTGCCGATTACGCTGGCCATCGGATTGGTGCTGTCGTCGCTGGCGATATGGCAGGCGCTCAAGGCTCAAGAAGCTACGCAAAAAACGGCGCTGCTCAGAGTCGAAGCCGAAAATTTGAAACAGGTCTTGGCGGTGCAAATACAGAATCGGCTGGCGGCTATCGAACGACTGGCAGAACGCTGGGGGAAAAAGGGGCGTCCGAGCGAAGAACACTGGAAATACGAAGCCGGATTAGTAATCCGAGATTTCACCGGCTTCGAGGGCATTAAATGGATAGACGCCGCTTTGCAACCGCGTTGGCTGGTCACCAATACGCACTCGATGGCAAGCCGACCGCTCGATTCGGACTTTACCGAATATCGCCGTCGAGCGTTGGCGATGATGCAAACGCAGCCGCAGGGTCTGGCCGTCATGATGGTTGAATTTGCGCCGGGCGAATGGGATTTTGTGGCCTATGCGCCGATCTTTATCGGCACTCAATTCGATGGTTTCATAGGGGCGCGGTTTTATGCCCGCGAACTTTTCGCGACCTTGTTGCCTGCCGAACTGGCTTTTCAATGTTCGATTATTATTGCCAACGAGCAACAGGAAATCTATCGCCGCGATGCCGGAGCCGTACCGCAAGCAGCGCTCATCGCGCCCTTGGCGCTGCAACCCGCCAAGGATTTGAACTGGACGATAACGGTGTTGCCGAGCGCCGCCTGGATGCAACGGCATCATTCAGGATTGCCCAATATACTACTCGTTTTGGGTTTGCTGATGTCTTTGTCTTTGCCTTTCATCGTGCGCCTGATGCAGACCGCACGGCGACATTTTCAAGAATCCGAAGCCGCCAACGCACGCTTTGCAGGCATCCTCGACATCGCCCGTGACGCCATTATTTCGATTGACCAGCAACAACGCATCACGCTCTTCAATCAAGGCGCAGAAACCATTTTCGGCCATACCGCAGCAGAGGTCTTGGGGCAGCCTTTGACGCTGTTGATTCCCGAAGAGTTTATCGGTAAAGCGGTCGCCGCCCTTCCTGAATCGGCGCTGCCGCCTTCGCCTGTTCATAAAACCGAAGTCCGCCGAGAAGTCACGGGCAAACGCCGGGACGGGTCGAGCTTTCCCGCCGAAGCAACGATTTCGGAACTGCGGTTGGGCGATGAAATTATCTACACAGCGATCCTGCGCGACATCACCGAGCGCAAGCGCGCCGAAGAGGAATTGACGGTCAGCGATAATCTGCTGCGGCAATTCATCGCTCACGCTCCGGCGGCCATCGCCATGCTCGATACCCAGATGCGCTATCTACAAACCAGCGAACGCTGGCGGCGCGATTATCACATCGAAGAGGCCGAGATAGTTGGCAAATCGCATTATGAAATTTTTCCTGATACGCCGCAGCGCTGGAAAGAAGCGCATCGCAGGGTACTGGCCGGTGCAGTTGAAAGTTGCAGCGAAGACCCTTTTCCACGCGCTGATGGGTCGCTGGAATGGCTACAGTGGGAAGCGCGCCCTTGGCACAAAGCGGGCGGCGAAATCGGCGGGGTGATCTTCTTCACTCAGGTCATCACCCAACGCAAAAAGTCCGAAGAAGCTATGCGCGAGAGCGAAGAGCGCTTTCGCAAAGCCATGAAATATGCCGCCATCGGTATGGCCATTGTCGGACTGGATGGACGCTGGATACAGGTCAACAACGCGCTCTGCGACATCCTCGGTTATACGGCGGAGGAGTTGTTGCTCAAGACCGGCCAGGCCTTGACCCACCCGGATGATGTGGAAGACTACCTCCAGCAGGCGCGTGCCTTGCTCGCCGGAGAGTGTCGCTCGTATCAAATGGAGAAACGCTATTTTCACAAGCGGGGACAAGTGGTGTGGGTATTGTTGAGCGCCTCGCTGATTCACGACGCCGCCGGGCAACCGCTTCATGTCATCGCTCAAATTCAGGATATTACCAGTCGCAAATTGATGGAAGCGCAATTGGCGCAATCACGCGATCAGGCGTTGGAAGCGACGCGCTTGAAATCGGAATTCCTCGCCAATGTGAGCCACGAAATCCGCACTCCTATGAACGGCGTCATCGGCATGACCGATCTGTTGCTGGACACCGAGTTGTCGCCGACGCAGCGCGAATACGGCGAGATGATTCGTTCCAGCGCCGGAGCCTTGCTCACCATCATCAACGACATACTGGATTTCTCGAAGATTGAAGCCGACAAACTGGACTTCTCCATGAACCCTTTCAGCCTGCGCGAATGCGTTGGCGACACCATCAAAACGCCTGCCGTGCGCGCCCACGCCAAAGGTCTGGAGATTGCCTACAAGGTCGCCCCAGAAGTTCCCGATGAGTTGCTGGGCGATGCCGACCGCTTGCGGCAAATCCTCATCAACCTGGTCGGCAACGCCGTCAAGTTCACCAATACCGGCGAGGTGGTCTTGAGCATAGAAGTCAAAGCGCAGAATGATGACGAAGCGTTTCTGGAATTCGCTGTGACCGACACCGGCATCGGCTTGACCGTAGAAAAACAGCAATTCATCTTCGAAGCTTTTGTGCAAGGCGATAGCTCTATGACTCGTCGCTACGGCGGCACCGGGCTGGGGCTGACCATCTCTTCGCGGCTGGTGCAGATGATGGACGGCACAATATGGGTCGAGAGCGAGCCGGACAAAGGCAGCACCTTTTATTTTACGGCGCGCTTTGCGCGCCAAAAAGATCAGCAGAACAGCAGTTCCCCGGCGCTGCCGAAATCGCTCAGTGAACTTCCTGTGCTGGTGGTGGAGCCGAATCTGCACACCCGTCAATTGCTCAACGATATGTTGCAGAGTTGGCATATGAACCCGACCACCGTCGAGAATGCCCGCACGGCGCTCGACACCTTGCAAGAGGCGCGACAAGCGGGCAAGCCGTTCGCTCTGGCGCTCTTTGACATAACCGCTTTACAGCGCGAGCAGATCAACTTGGCCGAGCATCTGGCGCAAAATCCCGGCCTGCTGCACAAAGTCATGTTGTTGACTTCTTCTATGGTCAGTGCCGATGCCACGCATATGACCAACACTTTGAAAGACTGCACCGTGCTGGTCAAACCGACCAAGCCTTCCGAGTTACTGAACGCGATTTTGGACAGCTTTCAAGCGCCGCCGGTGCTGGCGCTGGCGACCAACGCGGGCGCGGTTCCCACGCCGCCGCGAGCCAAGGGACTGCACATACTGGTTGCCGAAGATAACGAGGTCAATCAATATGTCATCAAGTATCTGCTGGTCAAACACCACCATCATGTCCGCATCGTCAGTAATGGCCAACTCGCCTTAGAGGCGTTGGAGCGCGAAAGTTTCGATGTGGTGTTGATGGATGTGGAGATGCCGGTGATGAGCGGCTTTGAAGCGATCACCGCCTTGCGCCGGAAAGAGCAGACGACCGGTCAACATCAAGCGGTTATCGCTTTGACCGCGCACGCCATGAAAGGCGACCTCGAACGCTGTTTAGCGGTGGGCATGGATGATTATCTGTCCAAGCCGATTGTCGCCGAAAACCTCTTGGACAAGTTGGATGCGCTCAAGGCGAAGATGCCGCCGACGTTGGCACCCAGTTTTACCAATCGGCAGACCGATACGCAGGTGAAGAGCAGTATGAATTTCACCAAACTGCTGGACGTGACGGCTGGCGACAAAGACTTGTTGCAGAATTATATCCGCCTGTTCCTGAAAAAATATCCGCGCATGGTGGCCGAGATGCGCGAAGCCATAGAGCGCCAGGACAGCGAACGTCTGGCGCGTGCCGCCCACACGCTGAAAGGCGCGGGTGGGCATTTCTTCGAGTCTTCGATCATTGACAAGCTGAAAGGGCTGGAGCAGATGCGACGCTCAAACGACATGGAGGAAGCGCCTCTGCGCTTGGCTCACATCGAACAGGAAGTGGCGTTGATTATCAGCAAGCTGGAAAGCCTGCTCGCCGAAATGGAACCGGAGGTCTGCGTCTAAATCGAAGTGCGCCAGAATAGCACCGAAAAAAACTTCAGCGTACCAACTGCAACTTGCTGGATTACCACATAGCAAGTTGCAGTTGGTACGCTGAAGTTCGCGCCATCATTGCGCTGAAGGTACTCATTTCTCAAGCTTCGCTTTGGCGGTGCAAAGCAACAACTGTTGGGCCTGGGCCGCGCTTAGGATGGCGGATCAAATAGGGATGGCGGATCAAGTGAAGTGCAAAACTTGAGGGCTTCTCCCAAGCCCTGTATGGGCGACCCTGCGGTGGTCGCCCATACAGGGTGGCACTTTATTTGCTCCACCATCCTTAAAGAGCTTTTTGAAACAGCGTCGCAGGCAGAGTTTTGCTGGCGGTAAGCGCATTCAATTCCGCCATTTCTTTGGCTTTTTCGAGGGTTTCCAGAATCGAAGAGAGATAAAACGGTTTGCTCACCATAAAGTCGGCCTTGCGCGAAGCATCCATCACCGAGCCGTCCGGTTGTTCCAGAATCGTCCATAAAATAATCGGCATATTGGCGGTCTCAGGCCGTGCGCGAACTTTTTCGATCAAGCTGAAGCCGCTTTCGCCAGGCATCATGGCATCGGTGATAAGGATGTCGGGCGGGTCGCTGACCATCACTCGCATGGCCTCGGCGACATTGATGGCAGAGACCAAACTAAAGTCGGTTTTGTTGAGCGACAACTCCAGAATTTCATGGTTGAATTCTTCGTCGTCCACCAGCAACACGCGCCAGCGTTTTCCACTGGTCAAAGATTCATGACTTGTTAAATTCGACATAACCCCTCTTTTGGTTAGCGTAGCCCGTCGGCCATTGTGTAGCCGACGGATCAACTGATCCAGGCGCTCAGGGTGACTTTTGCATCAAGGCCTGTTGGTCTCTTGAATGGCGACAGCCTGAGTTTTCTCTGGTGTTTGAATGATGACGAAATGAAATAGCGGGATGAGCTGCGGTTTGGTAAGGGATCAGGTTACAGACCAATAGCTGAATTACTTTCCGGCCTATGCATAAGCCATCGAGCAATTGATTCGCTTTCGATTAGGCATGGGCAGCCTACCAGAGGTTTGCACCACATACAACAGTAATTTTTCGTAACCACTCCGCTCGCTTGAAAGTTGAAAGTCTAATAGCAGGTTGCAGAGGTATGCGCTTGCTTGAGAGGCGGCCTGTGACCGCCGCATAGCGGTCACAGGCCGCCTCTCAACTAGGTGTTGTAGTCGTGGGCAAATGCAATTCGCTATATGGTTTTTGTGCCGTAGGCGCACAAGGAATGAGTCAACCAAGACGCGGCGAAGGAGCGACACAGGGACGCGGCAACGCGGCAACAGGGCGAGCATATTTGATAGGTTCAAGTTCCCTGCGTCGCCGTGTCGCCTTGCTCGCCCCGCGACTTATCGGCAATATAGACAACGATGAGCCAATATCACCTCATGACCATTCTCGGAACCCGCCCTGAAGTCATCAAGATGGTTCCCGTCATCCGCGAGATCAAACGACAAGACGCTCTCTTTCGGCACACGCTGGTAACCACGGCGCAACATCGCCAGATGCTCGACCAGATTTTCCAGGTCTTTCAGCTACAACCGGACATAGACCTGGGATTGATGCAACAACAACAAACGCTCGCAGCTTTTACCGCACGCGCCTTGACCGCTTTAGCCGAATTGTTGGCGACGCAAAAGCCCGACATCGTTCTGGTTCAAGGCGACACCACAACGGTGATGACAGCGGCGCTGGCAGCCTTTTATCAAGATGTAAAAGTTGGTCATGTGGAAGCCGGACTGCGCTCCTTTGATCGCCATCAGCCGTTTCCAGAAGAGATCAATCGCCAACTGACCAGTTGTCTGGCAGACCTGCATTTTGCGCCGACCGCAGGAGCGCGCAAGAATCTGCTGGGTGAAGGAGTGCCAGCGGCGAAGATTTTTGTGACCGGCAACACCATCGTTGACGCGCTGGCGTCCATCCCCTTGGACGCTGATTTTGATGATGAAGATTTGCAGCGCATTCAATTTCATAACCGCCGCGTGCTGCTGGTGACCGCGCATCGCCGCGAAAATCATGGCGCGCCCTTGCGCTCGATCTGCCAGGCCTTGAAGGTTCTCATCGCCACCTTCGCGGATATAGAGATTGTCTATCCGGTTCACTTGAACCCGCTGGTCCGCGAGGTGGTCAACGAAGAACTTCGTGAGGTGGACAGGATTCATCTGCTTGCGCCGCTCTCTTATAATGATCTGCTCCGATTGATGAAGAGTTGTTATTTAATCCTGACCGATTCGGGCGGCCTGCAAGAAGAAGCGCCTTCCTTTCGCAAGCCGGTGTTGATCTTGCGCGAAGTAACCGAACGCCCGGAAATCGTTGCGGCAAAGGCCGGAAAAATCGTCGGCACGGATGAGCAACGCATTGTTGAAGCCGCAACTTTATTGCTGCGTGACTCGACCGAATACGCCAAGATGTGCGCCGCTGAGAATCCCTTCGGAGACGGCCACGCAGCCGAACGCATCGTCAGCATTCTTGCCCAACAACTCGTTGCCATTCGTTCATCACGCCAAGCCTTGCCCTAAAATTAGAACGGCGACCGCTTCCGCCGGAAAGCAGAACTACGCAACGCCTCTCCTCCTTGACTCACCATCATTTTGTTTTTGTCACTCGTAATTTGGTGAGACCTTGCGGCTCCGAATCAGCCGATGCCTGGCGATTGAATTACCTCAACGTCTATGTTAGCCTCCTTGAGTTTTAGAAGAGATGCCATGATGAAAGTTTCGAATTCCCTGCTTTATAAACTTCCGGTTTATGAAGAAACCATCGCCACTTCGTTTCGCCTGAGCATTCTGGTTCCGGTTTATAATGAGCGCCATGTAATCGAGGCCAGCTTGCAGCGCGTGCTGGCGCTCAAACATGAATTAATCAGCAGCCTCGAAATAATTATCGTTGACGATTGCAGCACCGACGGAACACGCGAACGACTGCAGCGCTTTGCGGAGGAAGACGAGCGCATCATCCTGCTTTTTCACGAGCAGAATCAGGGCAAAGGTGCGGCGATTCGTACCGCGCTGACGCGGGCGACCGGTGACATCATACTGATGCACGATGCCGATCTGGAATACAATCCGGCGGATATTCCTGCCCTGCTGGTGCCGTTTGCCAAAGAGGGCGCAGACGCCGTTTTCGGTTCGCGCTATCTATCCGCGCCTTATCGCAGAGCCTTGATGTACCGTCATACCCTGGTCAATAAAATCCTGACCGTGCTGGGCAACTGGTTCACCGATCTGGCGTTGACCGATATTGAAACCTGCTACAAGGCCGTGAACGCAACTCTGTTAAAATCCATTCCGCTCAGAAGCAATGATTTTCGTTGTGAAGTCGAAATCGTTTTCAAGCTGGCAAAACGCCGGGCGCGCATCTTTGAAGTTCCTATACGCTATCAACCGCGAACCGCTGAAGAAGGAAAAAAAATTCGCGCTCGTGACGGCTTGCTGGCCTTGTTTGCCATGTTGCGCTTCTGGTTGATTGACGATATTTATCAAGATGACGAGTATGGTTCCAACATACTCGTCGAGTTGGAAAGAACGCGGCAGTTCAATCTCTGGATGGGAGAGACCTTGCGTCCTTACGTTGGAGATCGGGTGTTGGAAATCGGAGCCGGGATTGGCAATCTGACCAATCAATTGATCCCGCGTGAACTTTATATCGCCTCAGACATCAACCCCAACTATCTGCATTATCTGCGGTCGTACTCATTTGGGAAACCGTACCTGCGCGTCATGGAAGTTGATGCCCAGAACCCGGAACACTTCCGCGACCTGGAGGAGCAGTTCGATACGGTGCTGATGCTGAACGTGCTGGAGCATTTGAGCGACGAGCAAACCGCCCTGCGAAATCTCTGGTCAACGCTGCAACCGGGCGGTTGCGCCATCATTTTGGTACCGCAACACCCGGCCTTGTACGGCACTTTGGATAAGGCGCTCGAACATCACAAACGCTACACGGCGGCTGATTTTGAGCAGGCCATTCGTAGCGCCGGATTTCGCATAGAGAAGTTGTTTGACTTCAATCGCTTCTCGGTTCCGGGCTGGTGGTTGAATGGCAAAGTGCTGCGTCGGAAACAATTTTCTCGCATACAACTTAAAATTCTGGATACGCTTATGCCGATTTTCAAACGCATCAACAACCTGCTCCCTTGGAGCGGCGTGAGCTTGGTCGTTGTCGCGGTTAAAGATTGAGTCGGCAAAAAATTCACCGACCCACAAGGAGAACATGGTAATGAATCGTTTGCCGCGACGAGGTTGCGCCATCCTCTTTTTGAGTCTGACAACCGCATGGTTGTTGGCTTGTACGCCCAATCCCGCGAAAGAACATACCAGTCCTTCACTAGATCAAAGCGTTGGTCCTAGCGTTCCCGCAAATTCGGCTCCAGCCGTTTTGGAAGGCTATCAAGACATCACCAACTGCACGGGTATTCGGGGTTGGGCTTGGGACAAAAACCGCCCGAACGAGCCGGTTAAAGTAGAAATTTATGATGGCGATACGTTGTTGGCAACGGTGACTGCCGGAGATTTCCGCGAAGATTTACTCAAGGCCGGAATCGGCAATGGGAAGCACGGATTTACTTATCCGGTGCCACTACGTTTGAAAGATGACAAACCGCATTCGATTCGTATGAAGTTTGCCGAAACCCATAGCGATCTGAAAAACACCCCGAAACCCATCAACTGTACCTTCAACCAGCCCTAAAGCGAATCACGTCACTAGAGCGGTTTTCATATGTGTGTACTGAACCCCCTATCATTGAGCAGCGGTCTTCGACCGCACGAAGGTCTTCGACCGCACGAAGGTCTTCGACCGCCGCTCAACGGGTTTGATATTTCAGTAATCTCAAACAAAAACCGCTCTAGGGAACAGAGGAAAGATTCAGCGTACAAGTTTCAGTTTGATGAATTATCACACAGAGGAAAAGTTCAGAGCTTCAGCTTGCTGGATTATCACACCAGCAAGCTGAAGCTTGTACACTGAACTTCGCGCCGTGAACGACTCAAAAATTTTCCGGCGGAATGGGCTTATGTCGAAAGACCCAAGTAGTCGAATCAGCATAGACGATTTCATAATCCGGCCAGAACGGATTGGTGACCGGGTTTCGTTTCGGTATCGCCACCATAGGCGGGGCGTTGGCGACATTCATGAAAATCCACTTTACGTTATTGGCTTCCATCTTTCGCACCCAAGGCTCATCTTCAGGCCAACGGAAAGTGGGTCGCCCGGATAATTGCAACATCCCTGCCGTATCAATAATCCTCGGTTTGAAATAATAATTTAACCAACTGCCATTTAAGGCATAAACGGCTTCGCCCGGTTCGGCGTGCTGGTTGATATATCGTACTCCCTTGTAGCCGACATAAAGCCTTGTCAAAAAGTCCTCGCGCTGCTCTTCTGTAATCGGCGGCGGCCAGTGTTTAATCTTCATGACGCCAAAACCCGGTCGAAATCCATAGACCAAGGCGAACAGCGTAAGCGAAAGCCAGATGGCTGAAGGTAGAGCGCGAGGTTTGCCTAGTTTGCCCACCAACCAATCGAGACTTTCATACATGGCCAAGCCTACGAACGGCAAGGCAATAAGCCAGAAGCGCAACTGCTGGGAACTGAGAAACCAGAACGCGGTATAAGCCAACGCCCAGAAAGTCCACCAGCGCACCGACCGATTGAAGATAGCCATGATCCAAGCCAGCGGAAAGACCAGAACCAGAGGAAGTAACGAGCGATTGTTGTCAGGAAAAAAGAGGTCAGGGGTTAGCGTCAATCGCACGGGCAGCGACAGAAAATTGAGGAACGTCTTGGGGACGCCAACATTCCCCCAAGTGCGCCATACCGTCTCAGCGCCGACAAACCATTCGCCGTGACTCAATCTGGCAAAAGCTGGCCAGAAAGGATTGCTCGCGTGATAGGCAATAAAAGCATACCAAGGCGTCGCCAACGCCGCTACGAGTAACCATCCGGCGAGCAACTCTTGCCTCTTCAAATAAGATTTCATCCATGCCCAGAGGCCAAGCGAGGCGGCCAGTCCGGCGAAAAATAGTCCCGGCATCTTGATGCCCGCAGCCATGTCGAGCAGCGCCAAGCCGAGATACCACCACGCGGCTTGATGCTCATCCCAAAAGCGTCGCAACGCATAAATGCCGAGAAAAACAAAGCAGGTGATCCCCACATCTACATACGCCGATTCACCCAGCATCAGTACCAAAGGATGACCGAGCCAGAAGGCCGCCGCCGCCACTCCAAACAGCGGGCGATGCTGACGTTTGCCCCAAGCATAGAGCGCCAACGCTGTAATCAGCATCAAGGTTTGTTCCAGCAGTTGAGCAACAAGGTCATCTTGAATGGCAAGCGCCCAAGTAAACAACATATGGTTCAGCGCAGGCACCACGGGCAGGATAATTCCTTCGTGAACCACCAGTCGGTGCGCGGTCAAATATTCACGAGCCAAGACCAGATGGTAGGCCGTCGCATCCCATACCAGAGGCGGATACAACGCTCGCTGAAACAGTAACGCCCAGTACCCTAGTGCCGCCGCCACGAAGAGCAGTTTGAATCGTGCAGGTGACCGTAAATATTCTCGCCATCGCTTTACCTCAAACAGTCGTATGAACGCGGATGACGCGGCAAACTGAATCAGGCACACGATTACACCAAACACCGTGAGCGTTATAATCACTTCTCTATAAAGCAGCCCGACCAGTCCCAAGATAAAAAACACCAAGGCCCACAGTCCCAAACCGGTTGCCAGTGTGAAAGCTAGTCGCTCTTCCAGGGAGTTGAAATCATATCGGCGCAAAAGCAGATTTCCGGCCCCCACAGCCGCCAACAAGATTACTGCCCAAGCGCTCAGGTGAGCCATGATCCAGAGAATGAATGCCATTAAACCAGTGTTCCTTTATCGTGGTTTTGATTCCTCTACGGTGTACTTGCACCCTCTAGTTACCGAATCCTCTATGCACAGGGATTGCCGAACAATCGCAGCGTTTAACTCAATCGTAGATGACTGGAAAAAATACTTGAGTACGCGCCAGACATCGCTCAAAACGGCAACGAGTGAAAGGCAAAATCAAACTACCCTATTTTCTTGGCCGTTCTTTTATCCGCCTGCTCCACCGTTTGGGAACTGGGCGTAGGCGGCGCGAGCGTTTCAAATTTCAAGGGCGCGTTCTGGTGGGGAATCCATTTGATCTTCCACTTGGTTTCATAGCGCTGACGGTTTTCGTCAAACAGCGCGTCATAGTCGCCGCTGGCAATCAATTTCTTAAACGCCGCCTGTCCGAAGTGATGGACAAAAACATCCGCCGCGCAGATGACGCGATAGCCTTGCGCTTTCACGCGCTGAGTATAATCGTCATCCTCGAACATACCGATGCCGAATTGCTCATCGAGCAGACCTATCTCTTCCAAAGTGTCGCGCCGCAGCGCCACGCAGAACATCGCCAACATAAAAATGTCCGCGACCTTGCCCTCGTGTGACCAAGTGTATTCGTGGGCAAAATCCTGCATCTCGCCCCAGGTTTGATATGGCACTTCGACTCTGGCTTCGTTGCCGACGAAATTGGTCACCGGCCCGACCAGTCCAACCGCAGGGTCTTTCAGATGACGCAGCAGGCGGTCGAGCCAACCCGTCGGCACGATGGTGTCGTTATTGAGCAACACAATATATTCGCCGGTGCTGGAGGCAATGCCTTGATTGTTGGCGCGTGCGAAGCCATGATTTTCCTGATTCAAAATGATGGACAAGTGGGAATAACAACCCGCCAGATAACGCAGATATGCCGGTGTGCCATCCAGCGAATGATTATCCACGACTATCACTTCATAATTGAGATAGGTGGTGTTGCGAATAAGGCTCTCCAGACACAGTTTATTTAGTGCCAGATTATTGTAGGTCACAATGATGATGCTGGCGCGCGGCGTGATGCGGATCAGTCCCGCTTCAATCTGTTGGTAGCGCGCTTCCCAAGTGTTCTGTGCGGCAAAGCGCTGGCGGCGCGTCACCACTTCGGCATCGTTTTCCGCTACGGCCAAATCCAGTTGCACCACAAAATCCTGTTGATCTTCGGCAAGGTAAAGATAATCGCGCAAGGCTTCGAGTTCGGCGAGCGCCACCGCAACCACAGGCTTTCCGGCGCTGAGATATTCATACAACTTCACCGGGTCGGTGGCCTCGGTAATCGGATTGATCTTGAAGGGAATCATGCACACATCGAAATGAAACAGGTACTGCGGCATGGTTTCGTAAGGCTGCTGGCCTAAGAGATATACATTGGGCAACGCTTCCAACTCCGAAACATCAACCTCGAAAACTCCTCCCAGCAACACAAAACTATAATGCGGACGCTGCCGTGCGGCATTGACCAACAAATCCACATCGAACCAATCGGCAATCGCGCCATAATAGCCAATCAACGGATGAGGTATGGCAGGCAGCAACGTATTCGGGCGGTACTCTTGCGTATAGAACTGCACATCAACACCGTTGCGCGCCAGCACCATAGGGCGCTCGTAGGCCAGCCATTTGTCGTATAAGCGTTGCGCGCTGACCACCAGCAAATCACATTCGCGCACCAGATTGATCTCCATATCCAAGAGCGGCTGTTTGATGCCAGGAAAATTTTCCCATTCATCCATGCAGTCATAAAGGATGCGCCACTTCCACAGGCGGCGCGCCTCAAACGCCAGGTTGCCCCAAGAGCTAATCATCACGTAAGCAAGCGCCGAATCAATGTGAAAAGTCTGGCGCAATTCTTCCAGCGACGCCAGCAAGGCGTTTTGGTTGATCCCTTGAATCACCCGCCCATAAACCTCCGGTATATATTCGGCGGCCAGTTGGACTTCGAAAATATTTTCTTTGATCTGGCTCACCGCGATGCGTGGCAAAGCGGTAGCGGCCAGAAACCTTGAGGTGCTGATGTAGAAAACTCTGTGTCCTTGCGCCGCAAACTGTGACATCAACTGCTGCGGACGCTGGTAGCGAAACTCCCAATCAATGATCGAAAAGCAGATCACATCCGGTTTGCGGGCAAGTCGCGGCGAGAGGCGCTGGTTAAAGATGGCAGACAACTCTTCTTCATTGGGTTGCGGCAGAAGGGTAAGCGATTCATAAAAGTCCGCCGGCTGACGGCTGGGCGGCGGCAGTTCTAGCGGCGCAGGCGCGGCAGTGTTGAGCGCTTCTAGGCGCTGCGAGTCTTCAATATTTTCTTCCGGCGCGGTGGACTCAAGGCTGAGGGGTTGCAGAGCAGGAAGCGCGTGAGGAGGCTGTGGGTTGCCGGAATTTTCCGCTGGCAGCAGATGCAGCAGGCGATAAATCGGCAGTAAATACCGATACTTTATCGCACCGTAGCGATTCAGCAGCCGCCCACCAAAAGAATTCAAAAGTCTTTGCAGTTGCGTCTCTTTGGTCGCCAGTTGCCTTGCCAAAGTTTGTTTTGCCTGCTCTTTTGCAATCACCTGCGCCTTTAACAATTCATTGGCGGAGGCCAGTCGGTCATTACTTTTCTGGGCGTGTGCCAACTCGGTTTGCAGCCAGGCGATGGCCTCTTCGCGGGCGCAAATGATGGCTTCCTGTTCTTCAGCCTGCGCCGTGGGATGCGCCAGTCGCGCCTTCAAAGAAGCGACCTTCTTTTGTTCCACCACCAGGGCGCGTGCCAAGCGCTCTTTCTCGACCGTCAGGCTCGCCAAGGCATCAAGCGATTGCTGATTTTCCCCAGCCTGCGCCGTCAACGCTTCATTCACCTTGGTCAACCGTTTCACTGCCTTTTGCGCCAGCCCCAGTTCTTCCTGCAACCAACGGATTGCTTCATCGCGTTGCTGCAAGATGTCGTCCTTCTCCTTCTCCTGCGCCGAGAGCCAGGCGATGGCCTCCTCGCGTTGCGCCAACTGGGTGTTCAAAGCGCGCAGGAGGTTTTCCTGATCTTCGATTTGCCAACCCAAAGTCTTTTCTCTATGTTCTCCTTCCAAGCGCAATTTGAAGCGCTGACCGAGTTGAAAAAAGAGATTGCGGAGAATTTCTTTTTGCGCTTCCGGCGCTTCCAGTAATGGCTGCAAGCCGCTTGACGCCGATTCACCTACCGCCAGCACGCCCAAACCATGTTCGTGCTGGAATTCAAAATGGGGATATTGCTCGCGCAACTCCGCCCAGAGTTTCCACACTCCGAAATCGCCTTCGCGAATTTCTATGTCATGAAAGAGCATCACGCCGCACCGACTCATCTTTGGCAACCAGTTATCAAAATCATGGCGTACAGCGGCATAGGTGTGATAGCCGTCTATATGCAGCAGATCAATCGTGCCATCCGCGAACTGTGGTAGCGCCTCATCAAAGGTGCTTTGAATCAGCGTGGAAAACTGGCTGTACAAAGGGTCGTGATGACGTTTCAAGTCGTCAAGCACTTCGGCTCCGAAATATCCGGATTGCGAATCGCCTTCCCAGGTGTCCACGGCATAACAACGGCTATTCAACTCAAGCTCTTGTACCGCCTGACAGAAGGCGCAATAAGAAACGCCCGAAAAAGTGCCGAGTTCGACAATGGTAGCAGGGCGCAGCAGCTCCACGACCAACATGGCAAACGGTATGTGTTCTGCCCACGCCGTCGAAGCCAGCCGCAAGGGAGAAGAAAGGCAAATCGGATGATCAAGCGGATTGAACATAAATGGCTAGGGTAGGCGTTCCAGCCTTCACCTGTCAATCACATATGGTGCAAATGTTTGAGCAACTCTTCGACCCGCGCCGTCCAAGAGTTTTCGCGCCCCAATTGGCGCAGGCGTTCACGAAATTGTGGTTCACCGCCGCGCTGTCTGGCGACTTCAAGAGCCTGGGAAAACGCCTGCGCGGTGTCAACAATTTGCACTTCGGCATAGGCCAGACATTCGGGCAAGGCTGTAGAGATGACCGGCTTGCCGCCAGCAAAATATTCATACAACTTGAGCGGCGAAGTTGCCCGCGTGATGTCATTGATCAGAAAAGGAATCATCGCCACATCGAATAAGCGCAGGTAAGCGGGAAGCGCTTGGTAAGGGCGCGTCCCCAACCAGTGAACATTGGTGCGCTTGAGCAGGGACCGCCCGCGCTGGTGCAGGCTGAGATCGTACACCGGCCCCAGCAAGAGAAAATTCCAATCGCTACGCCGCGCCGCTACTTCATCGAGCAAGGCGTAATCGAACCATTCGGCAAGCGCGCCAAAATATCCGGCAATCGGCTTCCCTGCCTGCCGCAACCGCTCCATTTGCGGGTCGTTGGGCAAGGCCATCTGCTCATTGGCAAAGTGCAGATAGTCAGCGCCGTTGGGCAGGTACAAAGCATCCGGGCGCACCTGAGTTGCTTGCTCGTGCAGGCGGCGCGCCACGCTGAGTACGGCGGTTGCCTCTTGTAGCGCCTGTGCGTGGTTGGCGTCCAGAAACTGTCGGTCGTAGGGAAAGACTTCCAGATCATCAATCCAGTCGTACACAATGCGTGTCGAAGCCGGATATGCCGCCTTGCGATCAAAATTATAAGACAGCGCCCAAAGCAAAGGGTCCGGGATGTCTTGTAAAAATGCTTCATCGGCACGAAACAGAAAGAGATTGGGTTCGATCTCTTGAAACCCGCTCACATCATCATAGGCGTTGGTGCTGTCGAAAATGACGACATATCCTTGGCGGGCAAATTCCCGCGCCAGATGATGAGAGCGTTGCGTATTGACGAGGTTCCAGCTTACCGAAGGCAGAAAAATCACCGCGCCTTTGCTCTGCTGCACTCGTTCGATAATCCGTTGCAGTTGCTCACGATTGGCCGGCAGCGCCGTGCGGTTCAACCTCCGCATGAGAGCTTGAACATAGCGCAGAGTTCCCGAAGGTTTTCTGGTTCCTTGCGCTTTCGCGGCATTCGGCATAAGATGCAGCCGCCGGTAAAGCGGCAGCAGATAGCGATACTTGAACCTTCCATAGCGCACCAGCAGACGCCAGATCAGAGAACTGAGCTTGGATGCCCATTGTGGCAAGAGCCTACTCATCAAGACCGATGCTACCGGCTCACTCCGGTTTATACAAGAGCAAGGCTTGCGGCTGCCGCGTCAACGCTTCGGCCAACCACAAGGGCGCAGGCTCAGGCGCGGAAGGAGGTAGAATCATCAAGCGAAAGTTGAGGAGAGATGAAGTTCAGACCAATTACCTGTATAGCAGTCGTAGCGCTCTGCGGCCTTTGGGTCGGCGTACTAGCGCAAGGGCAGAATATCGGCACGGGTAGAGAGGCAGCAGCAAAAGCGCCGCGCCCATTGATAAAAGGCCCGATCAAATCGCCAACCGGAGCCAGCTTCAATATCGCCCCTTCGTCCGAGGTTCCCGGAGAATTTCAGGTCGTCATCACGGATGGCGACGAACAAGTGGTGTCCGGCGCTTTCAACCTCATTCAGTTGGAGGTCTTGAAGGCCATCATGGATGAAGCCAGAAAATTCGCGTTGAGCGAAGAAGGCGTGGACAAAGGGCAACCAACGACTTCCCGTTTTTCCACCAAAGAAGAGCGCTCTTTCATTGTGGATGTGACGAAATCAGCAACGCAAAGCCAGTTCTTTTTTACTTTGCAAACCCAGATTGGTCGCCTCACCCTGGATGCCGGAGCCATCAAGCGCAACGACAAAAGAGAAGAGAGTTTTTTCTTTGACATACGCGCACGCATCGAAGCCGCCATCGCCAGCGCCTTGGCTCCCGCTTCCCGCTAGGTAAATCCAAGTTGTAGCCTTTTTCATTGCGTCTGCAGACCAATAGCACAAGCGCCAAGGTCAAGAGCGCTCTTGCCATAGTTGGCAAATCTAGCGCGTGTCGCAGAATTCCAGCAACCGCCCATATCTTGTGGATGTTTACATCATCACCCACTATATCTGGATAGAAAACCCATTGATGCGACACCCTCTATCTACTCTTTGAAAAAGTAGCCGGAAACGGAAGGGATGCGATTGGTTCTCAGCATCACGTTAAGCTGATGAATACCGCGATCAAGTTTGGCTATATCGAAGGTTTCGCTGAAGCCCGCCATTTTTGCGGAAGGCCAAAGGGGAAAAGCTTCTCCCACATCAGCGCGAAGATGTTTCGCCTGACAGGAGCCTAACAGTTGATCGTCAAGCCACAGGTCAACCTCCACGGTGCCGCCATCTTCGTGAAACGCCCAACCATTTACCTTCAGCATTTCCGCCTCAATCACCTCGGTTATTTTGGGCGCGCCCAGGCAACCTACAGGCAGATCAAGATAGATATAGTCTAGGCTCTGACTCGCACCAGGCTTCTCCAACACGACAGTATCTTGTAAAAACATTGGCCCATGTTTCAGGTAAGCCCGCAGGGTGAAAAATTGTGACCACACCCGCTCTATGTAAGATCGAGAATGATAGGCGACCTGATAAAAATCCGGTAAGCCATCAACCCCGCCATCCTCAACCACTCTTTGATAATAGTGACCGTGCTGCTGCAACTGTAACTGTGCCGCTGCGCTCAAGCCTGCGCTGGCAACGCCTTCGCCGTGGACACTGAGGAGCAGAATGCCGCCGGGGGTCAAGAGGCGATGCAACTCTTCCAGCCAGGCAAGCTGCATCTCTTCATTCAGGTGCGTCACCACCGATATGCCATAAATCAAATCAAAGCCGCCGTCGAAGCCAGTCAAAGGGGGCAGATAATTATTGACCGCAAATTTTGCAAAGCGAATCTGGTTGCTCGAATAGATAACGGCTTCTTCGTTGATATCACAGCCGAAAAAACTCGTGGTCGCAGCGAACCGTTCATACCACCGCAGGACCCGCGAACAGCTACACCCAAAATCCAACACCCGGGCAAAACTCTCCAACGGTCTGCCAATCAAAGCCAGCGCGTTCTTGATGCCTTCGGCGACAACATATCCGCCATAGAGAAAATTGTTAGCCGTTTCTTCGCTCACGACCACCTGACGCAGCAAGCTCGCCGGTGGGATGGTTTTGTATGCTTCATCTTTGGTTGGAAAAGCGATAGTCATAGATATGCCTTTGTAATCTCGCCGGGGCGTGCTTCGCACTACAGCACAAGCTGGCCTTCCGGCATTCGCCTGGCCATCTCGCCCCGTCCCTTCCGAGAGAAAATTGCGGATGATTTTATACGTCAACGAGGGTAACTACCCAGCCCTCTTTGCCCTGAAAGGGTGTAGGAAATTAGCCAGTGCTACAGGCACTGAACCAAAGACACTGGAACCAAGTTGAGCAAACGCTGCGCGCCCTGAAGGGGTGCAGGAGATAGATTGCTGCAAGCCTCCTGCGCTCTTCCAGAGCGCGACCGTCAATCTGCCTGTGTCTTCCCGTGGCTTCACCACGGGCTAATCTCCTCTGCGCCTCCGGCGCAAAAACTAATTTCCGTAGTTTTCCCACGGGCTACTCTCCTGTGCGCCGATGGCGCAAAAACTCCTAGACCTGCAATTTTCAAACATACTGAGTAAATACCAGAGCGGTGCATCATCTGAAGAATTCCCATATCCATTTCGCTTGCCAGACCGAGACACCTGGTAAGCGAAATTAGTACCGCTCGCCAGAAGATGCTTCAGGCTTACCGCCAACCCTCAATGACTTCATGAACGCTTCGACAACCCTTCGACCGAGGTGCTGCGCCTGATTAACAGACTCGTCAATCAATCATCAATTGCGGCTCCGGCAACCATCATACACGCCGGGAATTCACCAAGCGCAGAATGACCGTTGCCAGAACCATAACGGTTTAGAAAAGCTTCCCCTGCACCGGCGTTACTGCTGCGTCAGCAAAGTGTTCGGCGCTCCTTGTCCGGGAGCGATACTATTATTTTTAAAGCTGGCGACCGTCCCTGCGGTGATGGTAATGCCCGCCGTGTTGTTATTGATCGTGGTGTTGGAAAGCCGTACCGTCGCCGCCGCATTGTTGGTGGAAACGCCCGTGCCATTATGCGCCACAACGGTGCGTTCCAAAGTGATGGTCGCGCCGCCCTGCGCGATCACGCCGAAATTCGTATTATTGGCAACGATAGAATTGCTCATGGTGAGCGCGCCGCTCAAGAGGTTGACACCGGCATTCGAGGTTCCTTGAATGCGTACATGATCCAGCGTTCCATTCATCGTGCCGGCGGAATTGCTCATCGTCACCCCATCTCCCGTAGTCGTGATGGAGGTGTTGCGGACATCGAGCCTGCCGGAAGCGGCGAGATTCACATCAATGCCTTTTTGGCTGAAGCCGCTGATCGTGCAGTTTTCAACCACGACTTGTTTTCCCGCCAAGTAACGGATGCCGTTGAGGCCGATTTGAGCGCCGCTCGTACCATTGATAGACAGATATTT
This sequence comes from Acidobacteriota bacterium, assembly GCA_016201275.1. Classification (GTDB taxonomy): domain Bacteria; phylum Acidobacteriota; class Blastocatellia; order UBA7656; family UBA7656; genus JACQDB01. The sequence continues at coordinate 9,994 of JACQDB010000003.1, read as the reverse complement.
GATGACTACGACATCGTTGACTCCGGCATTCACAATGATCCCGTTGGTCGCCGCTGCCAGAACTCCGGCAAGCGTGCCCTCGCCATTAATGGTTATGGCTTTGGTGATGGTCACCGCGCCAAAACCACCGGGGTCGAGTACGGAAATTTCACCACCGGCGGCAGTCTTTGAAATGGCACCGGCAAAAGTTTTGCACGGCGCGGTACGACTGCACGGGTTGGCATCATCCCCCACACCGGACACCCAAGTTCGCGTTGCCTGTGCTTGTGCCGCCGCAGCGCCCAGCAAACACACGATTAATAATAGAAGCGTAGTGATCCCGATTCGCAGCTTGTTCATATTCGATCTCCTTTTCATTTTTCCTATACGGTAAAGTAGTGATTGTCTAATTTTGTGACTCTGTAAAAGTCCGTCGGTCGCCATCAGTTAATATGAATCCTGAGCATTCGTCAATCCATAAGCCGCCACGTTTTCCGCAACGATCAACTTGGCCGAGCTAGTCCTATGGTGTAACACCGCCTCCTTGATAGTTACGCTAACGCTACCGCCTTGACTTCGTTAAAAATGCGCCTGCCGCCTGCGGTGCTGACCTCTACGGAATAGACCAACGTGAGCGTGGTGGTTGCCTTGGCGGCGCACCTTGTGCAGGTCGTCATCGTGATGTTGTCCACTGTCGAATGGGCGCAAGCGAGAATCATTCAGCGTAAAAAGCCGCGATCATATCTTGCATAGAGCGAACGCAACGAGTGGGGCGAGATAGCGAATCCATTCTTCTTGAGCTTGATCTCTCGCTATGCCACCAATCGCCCGGATAATAAAGCGAAGCTTTGCTCCGGCGCATCAAAAACAGAATGGCTGCCGCGCCAGAGTATGGATATATGAAAGAACAACGAAAATGCCACGCGAAAATATATCGGCACGGGTAAAAAGTCAAGAACAATCCTGACCTCGTGAAATCGTTGCGTAACCAAGTCGGGGGCATTTCAGCAGTGTAAACAGAAGGCCGGAAGATGCCCTAGCAAGCAACACGCAGGCAGAAAAAAGTGGACTTTTTCTGTACCTAGAGCGCGTCGCAGAAACGGATTTTCTGTCCAGATATAGTAGGTGATGGTTTAATCGTCTACAACATATGGGTTGTTGGGATTCTGCGACACGCTCTAATCTCGACTTTGTACAATTTCAAATTGAACCACACCAATCAAGCGCTGACGTTGCGGTTCGCGCTTGGAAATATTGAACCTCAGCTTGTTGAGGTGAGGTTCAATATTTCCAGAGGTTGAAAAAGCCAATGAAATCAGGCTGCTTCGCCGCTGAAAAAACTACCAACGGAGAGCCGAGGCGGTGAGGCCATTCGTCTGAATCCCCCCAACGGCAGTTGGGGGATGGTTAAAGTCCCACCTACACACCCAGCAAGCAAAGTTTTTTTGCAATCCCCCCGATGGAAATCGGGGGATGCTTAAAGTCCAACCTACACACCCAGCAAGCAAAGTTTTTTTGCAATCCCCCCGATGGAAATCGGGGGATGCTTAAAGTCCAACCTACACACCCAGCAAGCAAAACTTTTTTCAATCCCCCCAACGGCAGTTGGGGGGATTCGTTTATCTTTGGCGACGTTTCGTAGGCTGGACTTTAACTATCCCCCAACTATCGTTGGGGGGATTCGTTGAGGTTGTGCGATGTTTCGTAGGTTGGGCTTTAACTATCCCCCGACTGCCATCGGGGGATTGGCAAGCTCGGTTCGCATCTGAAAAATGTACAAAGTCGAGCTAACTACCTTTTTCTGGGCTTTTCCCTCAATGGTTAGCGATATGCAGCGGGGCGGTATGCTTGATTGCCGAAGCCTGAAGGTGCTGGCGACTAACCCTTGCGCCGACCTCTCACAGAATTTAATTATTGACTTCAAGAATATACTTTGATAGCTTGCCGACACAGGGTATTTGTCAATCTGCTCCCATAGTTTGATAGCATCATTCCCCCTGAAGGCATTTTCGAGGATCACTATTATGAAACACTCTGCCTTGGTTGTGCTGGCGCTGGTCGTGCTTTTTTGCAGCACCGTAACGACTCCGGTCCGCGCGCAAAAAGAGCAAACCCCGCCGCCGATTCCGCAAGTCAACCCGGTGCCGAACGCGGTCGCCAAACGCTCCGATATCTATTGCACCGGCTACATCACCGAATCTACCTTGTGGCCGGATTCGATGATCATCGGCGGCGAACGGGAGAATTTTCAAAACTCTTTCGCTCAAGGCGATGTCGTTTTCCTCAATAAAGGACGTGCCGAGGGCGTGCGTTCAGGCGCAGTTTATTACATCATTCGTCCGCTCGGCGAAATCAAACATCCGTTTCATTCCAAACGCAAACTCGGCACTTATGTACGCGAGATCGGTATGCTGCGCGTCATTCAGGTCAATGATAAAACCTCGACCGCAGAAGTGACGATCTCCTGCGATACCGTTGAGATGGGCGATTTGTTGAAGCCGTATGAAGAGAAGGTCGCACCCGAACCACGCGAAGGCCAACCCTTGCCGTTGCACGGCGACAGCACCGGCGATGTCGCCGGACAGATCGTGCTGGCGCAAAATGGTCGCGAATATATGGCCGCCCACGACATCGTTTTCATAGACCTCGGCGAAAGACAGGGCGTCCAAGTCGGCGACTACTTTTCGATTTACCATAAAATCGTAAACAAACGCGAAAACATTGCCTCGTATCCACAGGATAAAATCTATCTGAAACGCAGTGAAGATTATCACAGCGATCATTGGAAAGGCGGCACTTTTTCCAATCAAAGTCTGGCCAAAGAACGCGAGAAGATTCTCCACGACCGCCCATATATTCCTAGGAAAGTTCTCGGCGAAATGATTGTACTGAAAGTCGAAAAAGGCACCGCTGTCGCGCTCATCACGCGCACCACTGGCGAAATCAATATTGGTGATCGCGTCGAGCGCAACTAAGCACTACCGCTTTCTTCATCCCGCAACGGAGCAGCGTTATGCTGCTCCATTTTTTATTGGCATAATCTTCTCTTCAAGCACACTTTGATGGCGCGAAATTTCCTCGCGGTCACCCACTTCGCGCTTTTCGTGATTTGCTCAAATGACTATAATGTTGCCCTCTACAAACTGGAAAGGAGAGACCTATGCCCATACCGAAACGCCCAATGCGTATGTTGTTGCTGGTCAGCCTGTGCAGCGGTTTGACCGCTTTCGCGCCGGTCTTTGCTCAGAACGATAAGCCGAAAGCGAAGCAAACCGACAAAGCCGAGTCCGGCGAGGACCTCAAACCACGCCTGGTGATGTGGAGCGAACCCACGGATATTGAAAGCCGCGATTTATTTTATGGCGCGGGCGGCCAGGAAGGCGCGCCCAATCCTTCGGAGACCTTCAAGTTTGTCCGCCGCATCACCTCCGGCACTTCTGAAAAGATGGAAGTGACCGACAGCAAAAATCGCAGTTGGACGGTCAAACTCGGAGCCGAAACCAAAGCCGAAACCGCTGCCACGCGCATCGTCTGGGCTGCTGGGTATCATGTGGATCAGGACTATTTTGTGAAGGTCGCCAAGATAGACGGGCGCGGTGGCTTCGAGGTCGCCGACGTGCGTTTTGAGCGCCGCGATGACGGCTTCAGCAAAGTCGAAGAGACGCCTACCTGGAGTTGGACTGCCAATCCTTTTATGGGGTCGCGGGAATTGCAGGGCTTGAAAGTGTTGATGGCGCTGCTCAACAACTGGGACTTGAAAGACGAGAACAACGAGATAGCGCGTCCGAGCAAAAAGAGTGGCGGCGATAAAAATATGCACATCTATTACGTCAGCGATCTGGGTGCCACCTTTGGCGCGACCGGCTCGCTCTTTCGCAAGATTCCCGGTTTTGCTAACGCCCCTGCTGGCAGCAAAGGCGAACCCAACGATTACGCGAGGCAGGCATTTATTACCGGCGTGAACCACGGCCAAGTGGTGTTCAATTACAAAGGCAAAAATCGCAAAGCCCTCGATGGCGTATCGGTCGAAAACGCCCGCTGGATGGGTAATCTATTAAGCCGCCTCTCCGATAAACAACTCAACGATGCGTTCCGCGCCGCCGGTTTTGCGCCTTCCGAAGTAGAGATATATGTCCGCGCTCTGCGAAAACGCATCAACGATTTGAAAAACCTGCGCTGAGAGTCGCCAGTCATACCGTCCGGCGTCAGAAAAGCAAAAGAGCGGAGTTGATTCCGCTCTTTTGCTTTTTGCAAGGTACGAAATGTGCGGCGGTGGCTTGCGCTTTTGCAGACGCCGGACACCGGACTACAGACTGTACGACTCTTCAATCCGTATAAGTGCGCCGCGCTCGCACGACCGCATCAACTTGCGAAACTTCGACGCGGAGACGATGAACGCTGCCTTCGCGTTTCTCACCATCGGGGTAAAAACCCAAGCGATATTGATGGCGCAACTCGTCGGCAATCAAAGCAAAATTCTTGTTCAAATCGCCGACCTCGCTGCGATAAAAACGCCCCGCCGAAAGATTCGATAAACGCTCTAAAAATTCTACCGCCTGTTCGTTCTGGCGCTCCTGTCGTTCACGCCTTTGCCCACGATCAGGAAATTGCTGCGCTCTGGATTGCGGCAGGACTTGTCCGTTCATCTGAGGAAAGCGTCTGCGCCCGCCACGACCAAAAGGCGGAAACGGCTCCATACGGTCACGACGTGGCAAGCGCTCACCGCCACGATTGAATGTCGGAAAATTGGTGGTGTAGAAAATCGAGTAAATCATGGCATCGGATTCGGCAGCCGTCTCCAGCAAATCTTCGTTTGCTACCTGACTGCCGTGGTCTTTGCCGTCAGTCAACAGGATGATTGCTTTGCGTCCCTTGATAGTTTTGAAATGGTGTTCGATCACTTCATAAACCGCATCGCGCAAGGTCGTGCCGAGATATTCGCCTATCTCTGCTCGCTTGATGGCGCGCTCCAACTCTTTGCGGTCAGCCGTGAGGCGCGTCAAAATGTGAACCTGATAATCGAAACTCACCACCATAGCCTTATCCTGCGGACGCAGTTGTTTGAGAAAGTCTTGTGCATGATCTTTGATCTGATCCAGCACCTCGCGTGTGCTTTTGCTGGTGTCTATCAAGAGCGCGACGTTTAAGGTTTCTTCTTCGGCGCTGAAAAAGGCGAGGGGTTGCCTGTTGCCATCTCGGTAAAGAGTGAACTGTTCAGCTTTCAATCCAGAAACGTAACGTCCGCTGCGGTCGCTGACAATCACCGGCACGCTGACCAGAGTCGAGCCTAATTTAATCGGCGCATCGGGGTCTGGCGGGGTCGGTGATTGCTGCTCCTGAGCCAATGCAGAAAAGGCGATGACGCAAAACAGAAGCAACCAAACAGAGGCAATCTTGATACTCTTGGCACAGGTCATCCCAACTCCTTCAAGGTGAAATCCGCTGCTCAACGACGAACAAAACCGGCACGGGAATTTCATCGCAACGCGAGGCAAAGAGGAAGCGCAAAGTCGAATCGTTGCGCTTCTTCTCAACTCACCCACGAATGAAGCCACGGAAGTTTGCCGCGCTTGCGTTGTAGCCCGGAAAGATCGCGTTCACATTCGCCGCGCCCATATGTCGCGCCGCCACTTCGGCAAACACATCGCGGAAGTCCGTCGTCAACGCCAGGTCGCGGCCTTCGTACAATTGACTGGTATCGAGTCCCGGCCATTTGCCATAGACCTTGCCGCCTTTGACCTTGCCGCCCAGCGCAAACAAACAACTGGCGTGGCCGTGATCGGTGCCGCCCGAACCGTTCTGGCGAATCGTGCGGCCAAATTCGGTCATGGTCAAAATCACCACATTCTGCATACGGTCGCCGAGGTCTTGAGATAACGCCGCGATGGCTTGCGAGAAATCGCGCAATTGATTGGCCAACTGCCCACGCCCTGTCCCTTGATTGGCGTGGGTGTCCCAGCCGCCGCGATCTGCGAAGGCGACTTCAAGCCCTATGTCGGATTTGATTAATTGGGCGATTTGCAAAAGGCTCTGCCCGAAAGGCGAATTCGGATACTGCGCGCCGTTGGTCGGTTGATACTTTTGCGGATTGGCCTGCTTCAACATCTTGACGGCCTCGAACGCTTCTTTGCCGGTTCCGTGCAGCGCATCGCTCATGTTCTGAGCGTAGAGCGCTTCAAAACTTGCGGCCACCTGAGTGTTGCCCTGCCCTGCTTTGACGCCGAAATCATTGATGTTGGTCATAGCAATGGCGTTCTCTTTGCCCATCAATGAACGCGGCATATTGGCGCTGAAGGCGACAGCGCGAAACGGCGTGGCTTTGGCATTTTTTTTCGCTGCCAGATAACGATTCAACCAACCATCGGCAGTGCCTTTGTTGCCCGGCGTAGCCGACTCCATGTAATCCTGCGCGTCAAAGTGCGAGCGCGTGTTGTCGGGCGAACCGACGGCCTGAACAATAGCCAGTTGCCCCGCATCATAAATCGGTTTGAAAGAGGCCAGCGCCGGATGCAATCCGAAATATCCATCCAGATCAAGCGCCGCATCCGGGTCGCTGCTCTTGGGTTGCGGTATAGCAATCTGCGGGCGCAGGCTGTAATAATTTTTATCGCCGAACGGCACGACCATTGATAAGCCATCGGCAGCGCCGCGTTGAAAGATAGCGATGATGATGGGCTTGCCTTTGCCGCCGCCGGTTTGCGCCAATGCGGTGCGCTGTAAAAACGACGGAACCGCAGCAAAACTTGCAATCGCCAGTCCCGATGATTTGAGAAAAAATCTTCTTGATACGGTCATAATGTTCTCTCCTTACATATCTGGTTCTTGGTTATTTGTTCTTGGTTACTGGTTCTTGGTTACTGGTTCTTGGTTGCTTGCAAATTTCGAATAACCAATAACCCGTAACCAGTAACCAAGAACAAATAACTATTTGCGTTGGAACTCCGGCGAACCCAGCACCAGGCCGAACACCTTAGCGACCTCTGGATCAACCGGCGCTTGCGTCCGCGCCTGTATCCCCATCATACGCTCGTAACGCATACCGCCGCGCTCGGCTTTGCTTATGGCGTCACCTTTAGCGGCTTTGCCTTGGCGATTCCGCATCGCTTCATCATCGGCAATCATCGCCTCATGACTTTCGGCCATCGTTGTGCCTGCCGCGTTCGGTATCTTCGACACATCGCCCAATTCGCCTTTGACCGCAACGCCCTCTTTCAACTGCGTCTCCAACACACCGCGAGTCTGGGTTGAAACTTCGCCGTTGAGCAGCATGGCAATGGCTTTGTCCAGCAATTGCTGTTGATTTTTGGCATCCACATTGCCAACAAAAATTTTCGGGTCAATGGTGGCACCGAGAATTTTATTGGAACTGAGCGCCAAACCAAAGTTCAAACGCTCCAACAAAGCGCCGGTGTTCACCCATTGATCGGCGCGGTCGGGATAGCCGGTCGGCGGCTGATACAGATACAGCGGCTGCCCCATCTTGGCGATGAACTGCGCCACTTGTCGCGGGTTGGCGGTGTCGCCGTTCATTGCGCGAAGCGCCGAGACCGCCAGTTCAAAAGGCGATTTGATCTTGGCGCGATAATTTTCCGGCGCATAAAATTCCGCTGCTGTGAAGATGGTCTTCAACATCTCGCGGATGTCGCCATCGGTCTTCAAATAAACGCTCGACACTTTATCAACCAAAGCTTGCGGCGGGTTGTCATTGACGAAGCGCCGCACCAGTTTGGTAGAAATAAATTTCACGGTGGCAGGATTCTTTGCAAGGATTTCAATCACGCGCTCGCCATCGTGTATGCCGCCGCCAGCGGGAATCTTCTGCCCTAACACCACCTTCTCGCCATCATCATGCATAGCAGCGCGAAAGATGAATTCGCCAGCGCCTTTTTTGCCGCCGACGCCGGGTATCGGGCGTTCAATCGTCCAGCCCGTGAAGCAACGCGCCACTTCCTGCACATCCTTTTGCGTGTAGCCGCCATCCACGCCCATCGTATGCAGTTCCATCAACTCGCGTGCATAGTTTTCATTGATGCCAGGTTTGCGTTTGGCATTCTGTTGTTGAAAGGCTTCCAGGCGTTTCTGTTGTTCTTCGGTCAACTGGCGGTTCCGCCCCGCCTGACCAAAGCCTCTGCCTTGAAACCGGCCACCATTGCCGTTTCCACGTCTTGCAGCAAAACTGGCAGTGGGCGAACTGGATTGAAAATTGTCGAGGTATTGCATCATCGCCGAGCTTTTGGCGGTGGCCAATAACAGGTCTTTGAACTTGCCAAAAGTGTTCGGGCGTATGGCATTCATCTCGTAGTCGGTGGCCGTTGACTTGACGCCGTTTTTCGCCCAAAAGACATTGAAATGGTTGAACCAGAAATCGGTCATCACTTCCTGCAACTGGCGTTCGCTGTAGGCGGCGCGCACGATCTTCTGCCCCTGCAATTCAAACAGCAACAGACTGATGGGCTTGGCATCGTGTTCGCGATAATACTGGGCTAGCAACTGGCGGTATTCGCGTCTCTGAGTTTCATCGCCTGCGACATTTTGCGACTCGTTCGGTGAATTTTTATTGGCGTCGGCTTGTGGTTTTTTGCCGGGCTTGATGCCCAGTTCCCGCGCCAGCAATTGCGGCGGCGGATAATGCTCATTGATTTGCGCCAGCGTCATATTCAGGGATTCAAAATTTTTCAGCCGCGCTTCGAGCGCCGCATCGTTGAGGCGTTCAGGATGAAGCTGTAGCTCCAGATATTTCTCTATGCCCATTTTTTTAACGCGCTCGACATCGCCCGGTCGAGCGCCAAATCCTGTGCGATTCAGCAGCTGTATAATTTTCTGGTCGGTGGTCAGCCCCTTGCTGGTGGCTTTAGTAGCTTTCGCCGAAACCCACATGAGGTTTCCCATCAATAAAGATAAAACGACAAACAGGGAGAGCATCGCGATTGATGCCTTGCGCCTTATCGTAAAAAATCTCAGTTCTTTATTTTGTGTTTTCATCTTGATTACCTCTTGAAAAACTTTCAACCCTTGGATGACCGCTAGGCCATGCAAACCTTCCACTGTTGCAAAACCTTAGACGCAGGCTAAATTCAGTAAGTTTGAAAAAGTACGGCAAAGGGTTTTTGCTTCGTGCTTCGGTAGAGTCCTAAAATTGTGGGGGCAGATGATAACCCGCGCAGCGGGTGACCGCATACAGCCCAGTGCGTCCGCGCTGGGTACGTGGGTGGTGATGGCTTCCTAGCCCGCGCAGCGGGTGATAGCCAATTATCTATCACTCGCTTGGTGGGCTAACCATACCGATAGGCGTTCAGCCACCGACTACCCCCCGTGGTTTTAGGCTTGCGTCCACTTCGTGAGTAATCCAACCGCACCATACGATTAGGACGCTACGCGCGCTGCGTTGATGTTTATCGCAGGCTTCTTTAAGATAAAAACAGGCGTGACCGTTCACATCGGCTCAGGAGGTCAGATCATGACTGATAAAAATGACAATCAATGCGGACATTCGCTGTGCAGTTGCACGGTCGCCGAAGACGCTTCTTATTGCAGTCCGAATTGCCAGGCCGCCAGCGACAGCGGCACCACCAGTATCGCCTGTGAATGCGGGCATACGGGTTGCGCTGCCGAAATCGCGCAAACGGTATAAGGAGGGTGGCTGAAATCAAGTAGCAAGCTTGGTACGGGCGACCACCGAGGATCGCCCGTACCAAGCTTTTGCAAATCACTCAAGTTTTGCAGGCGATTTCATCCACAATTCTAAACTCGACTTGGTACATTTTTCAGAGGTGAACCAACCTGCCAATCCCCCCAACGGCAGTTGGGGGATAGTTAAAGTCCAACCTACAAAACGCTGTCAAAGATCAACGAATCCCCCCAACGGCAGTTGGGGGATAGTTAAAGTCCAGCCTACGAAACGCTGCCACCGATCAACGAATCCCCCCGATGGTAGTCGGGGGATAGTTAAAGTCCAGCCTTGCCCGATGCTCAAGGCTGGACTTTAACTATCCCCCAACTGCCATCGGGGGGATTG
>JACQDB010000134.1 GCA_016201275.1 Acidobacteriota bacterium | reverse complement strand
CGTTCTTGGTTCAACACGCGAAACTATTGGGCGTGGTGAAAGCCAAGCGCAAGCGACATCGAGAACGGGAAGCACAAAATCAAATGATCTGGAACGGCTTAACTTGACACCAATGCCACAGAGAGTCGCCCCTTGTTGAAAGGTAAGCGATTACTGCAATGATTCGCGGATTCACCAAGGGGCGTACACGGAGGGTCGCCCGTACCGGTCTGCTGAATTTTTCGTTCTTACCCAACTTTGCAATCCTACTCAGAAGATTGGCAACGCCGAGGCGTTTTCTTTGCGGCCTGCGTCACAGTCGCAGGGAATGTCACCATTGCCTTCGCGGCGAGGCTTGAGCGCGCCGGACTTTTTTTGTTATCCGGTCAGCTTGATCTTCAATTGCTGCGGCGAGGTGAAAGAAAAAGCTTTGCCAACCTTGGCGCATCTTGGCGGCTTGGCAACTTGGCGCGAAGAGGCTGTTGTCCGCGAACCTTTTTTCTCGCGTCAAGCCGCCAAGTCCGAGACCGGCTTGACGCGCAGCAAATTGGCAACTCGAACGGCCTTCCTTTCCCTCTGCAAATCATCCATAGACTTATCAAGAGTCGTATGCTATGGTGATGGTGTTCGCGTCAACAGACTGTGTGCTGTTGTTGATTACTGTTTCAGGAGTTTCCCGCTACTGTTTCGGAGAGAGCTTGACATATTTTCCTCTCATTCCCTTTCCGCAAAGTCTTGGAAGTTTCTTTTAACCATCTCAGGAGAATTTAATGAGTAAAAAAATTTACGTTGGAAACCTGTCGTATCAAACGACAGAAAATGATTTGACCAATCTGTTTGAACAGGTCGGTCAGGTTGAATCGGTCAGCATCATCACCGACCGCGACACCGGTCGTTCCAAAGGCTTTGCGTTTGTGGAGATTGATGCCGAAGGTGCTGAAAAAGCTATCGCCCAGTTCAATGGCACGGAAGTCAACGGACGCACGTTGACAGTCAACGAAGCGCGCCCGCGTGAAGAGCGTTCGGGTGGCGGCGGCGGCGGACGTGGCGGTTACGGCGGCGGACGCGGCGGCAGTGGCGGCGGCGGTGGACGCGGTGGCAGTGGCGGCGGACGCGGTGGCTACGGTGGCAGCCGCTACTAAGCGCTTGCCGAAAGCACATTTCAACCGAGGAGAAGAGGAAACGGTCAAGCCGTTTTCTCTTCTCTCTCCTTTACCGCAATTCCCATAACGCAGGAATGAATAACTACAGACAATCGGCTTTCCCAAACGGAAACCCATTATTAACCAACCATTGCTTCCGCGAATCCACCCTTAATTCAAACAGGCAGTGTAACGAAAAGAGAGACTTGTGATTGAAAATAATTTCAACAAGCTGGGCCTAAGCGCGCCGCTTGTTCAGGTACTGGCGAAACTCGGCATCAACGAACCGACCGAGATTCAAAGCAAAACGATTCCTTCCGCATTGGCAGGCCGCGACGTGATGGCTTCTGCTGAAACCGGCTCCGGCAAAACCGCAGCCTTTCTCTTACCCATTATCGAGCGACTGCAACAACCCGGACGTTTGCGCGCCCTGGTGCTGGCACCGACTCGTGAGTTGGCGATTCAAATCGAGGCCAACGCCAAAAACTACAGCCGCCAGGCGCGTCTGCGTTCGGTGGTTGCGGTCGGCGGCGAAAGTCTGACGAAACAGATTAAGGCGCTCAAGTCCGGCGTTGATATTTTGATCGCCACGCCCGGACGCTTGAACGATTTAATCGAACGCGGCGCAGTGTCGCTGAAAACCGTAGAGACGCTGGTGCTGGACGAGGCCGACCGTATGCTCGACATGGGTTTTCTGCCACAGGTCAGGCAAATCGTTCGTCATGTGGCTACTCAACGGCAGACTCTGTTATTGACCGCAACTCTATCCAGAGGCGTAGAGCAACTGGCGCGTGAGATGATGACCGACGCGGTGCGAATTGAAGCGGCGCGCTCGACTTCCACCGTGGCGACGCTGACGCAGAAAGCGTTTCAGGTATTGGCACACGCCAAGCTGCCGCTGTTACTGGCCTTGCTCAAACAACACGACGAAGGCTCGTTTGTGGTCTTCACCCAGACCCGCCGCAGCGCCGACCGCTTGTCGCAGGCCTTGACCGCCAACAAACATGAAGTGGTCACGCTGCATTCGGACCGCAGTCAGTCGCAACGCAATCGCGCCTTGACCAGTTTTCGTAATGGACGCGCCCGCGTCTTGGTCGCTACCGATGTGGCAGCGCGTGGCATAGACGTAGATGACATCGCCTTTGTCGTCAACTACGAAGTTCCGCCCACCGCCGATGATTATATTCATCGCGTCGGCAGAACCGCCCGCGCCGGACGCAACGGCTCGGCCTTGACGCTGGTCAGCCCCGATGAAGAATTCTTGTTGGCGGCCATCGAACGCGCTACCGGAGTACGGCTGGAGCGCTCGAAAGTGGCAGGCTTTTCCGATGGCCGGTCTGAAGAACAGATCAAACTGGCGAGCGAAATTGCCCGCCTGCGTTCCTCTTCATCCAGACCCTCGGCGTCGCGGTCTTCGCGGTCATCCCGTTATAGCCGCGTTTCGCGTTAGCTGCGGTGTACCTTTCGCCGGGAAACGCGAGGCACTATGAATGCCGGGCAAACAACTTGGCGACTTGGCGCGAAAGCGGTTTTGAGGTTGAATCAAACCGGCTTTGGTGTTGAAGTCGCCGCCACGCTTGGCACACGAAAACTGGCATAACCACAGGCAATCGTTTATCATCTTCGATTCGTTCACACGACAAAAAGATGATAAACGGGCTTGAGAGTTTTTCATGAAGCAAACCAAAAAAGTCGGCATGATCAGCCTCGGTTGTCCTAAAAATCTCGTTGACAGCGAGGTGATGATGGGACTCCTCGCCAAGCAAGGCTACCAACTGACCAACGATCAACAGGCCGCCGATGTGTTGGTGGTCAACACCTGCGGCTTCATAGATGCGGCGCGGCAGGAATCGGTGGACACGATTCTGGAAATGGCGCAGTTGAAACAGACCGGCAAGTTGCAACAACTGATTGTCGCGGGCTGTCTGGTCGAACGCTACCAAGACGATCTGCAAAAAGAGATTCCCGAAATTGATGCCTGCATCGGCGTCAACCAATTAACCGACATCACCGCCATCGTCAAAGCCAAGGGCGCAAAACCGCTGCCGATTTACAGCGATGGCCGCAGCGCGCCGGAACTGTTTCTCTACGACGAAACGACGCCGAGACTGCGCGCCACTGCGCCTTATACGGCGTATGTGAAAATCGCCGAAGGCTGCGATCACACCTGCGCCTTCTGCATCATACCGAAATTGCGCGGCGTCTTTCGCAGTCGCTCGCCCGAATCCATCTTGCGCGAAGTCGAAATCCTGGCGGCGCAAGGCGTCCAAGAAATCGTCTTGATTTCGCAAGACACCACGACTTATGGTTCCGACCTCGCCTTGCAAAACGGCTTGGCGCGTTTGGTTGAAGCCATCGCCAATGTCGCAGGCATCGAATGGGTGCGCTTTCTGTACTGCTATCCGACGGCGATTACCAATGAACTGCTGCGCGTGGTCGCCGAACACCCGAACGTCTGCAAGTATTTCGACATTCCGCTGCAACACGCCAGCGCTAGAGTGTTGAAACGTATGCGACGCGGCGGCAATCGCCAGTCGTATGAACGGCTGTTTGCGCGCATACGCGAAGCCGTGCCGAATGCGGCGCTTCGCACCACGTTTATTGTCGGCTTTCCCGGCGAACGCGACGAAGATTTTGCCGAGTTGGTGGCCTTCGTCAAAGCCATGCAATTTGACCGCGTAGGCGTCTTCACCTATTCGGATGAAGAGAACTCTCCGGCCTTTGCGCTTGATGAAAAAGTTGACGCCAAGGTTGCGAAACGACGCGAACGCCAGTTGATGAAAGAGCAGGCGAAAATTTCCCGTCGTAAAAACAGAAAGATGATTGGCAAGCGCGTGCAAGTCCTGCTTGAAGGCAAATCGAAAGAGACTGATTTATTACTCGAAGGCCGTATGCAAACGCAGGCTCCCGAAATAGACGGCTGTGTTTTAATCAACGATATGCCCGCAGACTGCGCGGCGCAATCGGGCGATTTCGTCACCGTCGAAATCACCGAAGCACAAGAATATGATTTGATTGGAAGGATCATCTAAACCGACGCGAGTTTGTTACCATTCCTACAAGGGAGGCTTTTATGCGAAGGCTCTTTTTCTACTCGTTGTGGTTGTGCTTTCTTGTCAATGTAAGTTTTGCTCAAGGCGAAGTCGGCGCAAAACCCAAGCCTGCAAAATTGCCGCGTGCGTTTGCGGCGTTTTCCAATGATGAGGTCTTGAAAAAAGTGTTTTCCGACTACAATGCCAAGACCGGCAGAGTCGCAAGCATCATCAACGATGAGCAGCTTGATCTTGCGCCTTACAAACTCAACAGCAATGAAACCTTAATCGGCTTTCGCGTAGAGCATATGTGGTTGCCTGCAAAGACTTGGGCTACATACTTGTCACTGTACAGAATCGAAGGCGATCAGTTGCGCGAGGTCTTTGGCGAAGCGGTCGTTGATAGAGAATTTCCCGGTGAATCTCCAAGCGGAGAAATCATCAAAACCGTGTCTGTACTTTCACCGATTGCATCGCACTCGAATTTCTATGACTACGAGATTCGCAAAACCATCACTCATTGCTTTGACAACGGTGACGATGCCGATTGCAACGCGAAGCACGACAAAATTAAATCGGTAAAAACCCAAACTGAATGGTGGCGATTCAATGGCACAAGGTTTGAAAAAGTGAAGAAGTAAAATGGTGTATAAGCGCGAGCCTCTCGTCTTTCTTCAACCGACAAGCGACACGATTTTATGAATCAGCCAGCAAGTATTCGACTGAAAAACATCAGCCCGCTTGACCGCTTTGCATATTTGACGGCGACCGGATTTGGCGCGGGCTTTGCCCCAAAAGCGCCGGGTACATTTGGTGCGCTTGAAGGCGTAGCGATTTTTCTTCTGACTCTTGCCCTGCACCTGTCTTCCGCACAGCATTTGATTTTACTGGTCGGTTTGAACATTTTGATTTTCGCGCTTGGCGTGTGGGCAGCGAAACGCACTTGCGCGATCAGCAATCTCGAAGACCCCAGCCAGGTGGTGATTGATGAAGTGAGCGGACAATTGATTGCCCTTACCCCGCTCGCTTTTGGCGCGTCAACGCCGCGAGTGATTCTGGCCTTCATCCTCTTTCGCCTGTTCGATATTTTTAAGCCGTATCCGATTCGCAAGCTCGAACATTTCCCCAACGGTTTCGGCGTGATGCTTGACGATGTGCTGGCAGGCATATACGCCGCTGTGCTGATTGGGTTGGTCCGTTATTTTCGCTTGCTGTAAAGTGGTGTAACTACCCAGTCAGTGATTGCGGCTGTGCCGCTTTGAGGTGCGGAAAGGCTGCGCCTTGCCGTAAGCTATGCTCCCGACTGTCGCGGCTACGCCGCCTGTGGGCTTCTGCCTCCAAGTCTTTCTGAGGCGCAGCCTCCGGTGCGGCGCAGCCGCGAAAAAACAGAGTCAGCCTAGCGGAGAGTCCGAGACTCTCCGCACCTCAAAGCGGCACAGCCGCACAGAGTTCAACTCTCACAACCAGGCTGGGTAGTTACAAAGTGGTTCAACCGAACGCAGAGATTTCATGGAACACTTTACGCCAATCATCGAACGCACAAGGGCAAGCGAAAAGCCGACGCTTCACTTCATCAAGCAAGCGCGCCATCCATCGCCAAGCGTGCCGCAACGATTAGGCATCTTTGCCGCTTCGTTCAATCCTCTCACGACGGCGCACCTGGAATTGATGCGCCGGGCGAAAGCCGAATTCGCGCTTGATGAAATGCTGGCGCTGGCAAGCGTCGCCAATGCCGATAAGCGCGATTATGAATGCTCGCTCGATGATCGCTTGCAGATGCTTGAACTTGCTTTGCACGACGACGCGCAAACTTCCATAGGGCTTTCGTCACACGCTTTCTTTGTTGATACGCTCGACGCCCTCGCTGCACATTTCACCGCACCAACCGCACTGCACTTTATCTTGGGCTTTGATACCTTCGAGCGTCTGCTGGATGGCAAAGACCAATACACCAAATTGTATTATCGAAAGTTTTCCAATCGTCTTGAGGCGCTTGATTATCTGCTTTCGCGTAGTCGTCTCATTGTTGCCGGTCGCGCCGGAGCGAAACATCAGCAGGTGTACGCGCTCGCTTCGCAATTGCCGCAGAGACTGGCGCAACGCCTCGCCTATCTTGATTTCCCCGATGAACTGGCGGAGCAATCGGCAACCGCCGTGCGCGCTCGTGTGCGTGCCGACTTACCGATTGACGGATTGGTGCCACAAAGCGTGGCGCAATACATCAAAGAGCGCGGCTTGTATGTTAACGCCAAATGATTTTCGCCTGCGCCTCGGCGTCGCCATCACGGATTGCGAATTTCCAGATTGAGGATATTGGAGAGTTGCCCGTCGGCGTTGCGAACCTGCACCGGCAACATTCCTGCCGCAGGAATTTTTTTGAACGGCAAGTTTGCCGAAAGCTGGGTGCTGCTGATAAACGTCACAGACGCTTCCTGACCATTCAGCAAAACTTTGCTGTCGCCGTTGAAGCCGCTGCCGTTGAGATTGATTTGATAGATTTTCGATTTCGCTCCGGCAGTCAGAAAATCTACGACTTTGCCTTTGCGAAGAATTTGCAAGGCGCTCAAGGTTGGCGCGTTGGACATGGAGGCGACGAAAGTTTTGAACGCCTCGAAGGCCGGTTTTTTGCGGCTCGGCGTAGAGCGCGTGTCCAACAAACCCAGATGATTGAAGTCATCCGCTTCGCCGCGCAAATCGAAAAGCGAAAACCATAAGCAGATAGTCGCGCCGCTGTCGGCACAGGCCGTGAGACGCAAGGCTACCTGTTGCGCTTCGATTTGCTCGAAGCGTGCAAGGTCTTGTTGCCACGAAGAAAATACCGTCGAACAATCGGGCGCGGGGCCGCTGTTCTCTGTTGAAATCCAATACCGTCCCGCCGGTAAGCGGTCTTTGACCCATTGCGCTCTGGCGGCTATGCCTTCGACGCAACCGTAAAAATGCAAATCGGCGGCGTCATATTGCCCTGCGCTTAACAGCTTGGTCATGCGCTGCACCTGATAATTGTGGGTTGGATTATTGGCATCAACGACAGCATCAAGATTCGCCGAAGCGAAACTGGTCAAGACCACAGGGATGGTGACGTTGACCGCTTTGACCGCTTCATAAAAGGCTTGCAGAGAGGTCAAATATTGATCGGTGGTGCCGCGCCAGAACACCACATTAGGGTTAGCCGAGGCATCGCCAATTTCATTTTCACATTGCACCACGACTTGACGACCGGCGTTGAGATAAGGCACCAGCGGCGACAACTCGTCGTGTATGCGTTGTTGAAAAATCGTCCGCGAGCGATACGGAAAGCCCGCGTGAGGCCACTGCGCGGGAGTGCCAAAAGCCGTGTCCACATTGGTCGAATCACGATGATTGAAGGTGATAATCACATTGATACCGGCCTCCAGAAAACTCTTGAAGTCCGGGTCTGGAGTATTCAAATCGCTATTCAAACGCACCCATCCGGCACCCAGTTCTGTCGCATAAGTCACGGCATCCGCCCTTTGGGTAGTGCTGGCGTGAAGGCCGTATTTATTGCCGCTGGCGGCTTCCATAAGTTCTTGAGGCAAGCCCCCTGCGGTCGCTTTGGGCGGTTGCATCGCCGCGCCAACCAGCAGCATCGCGCCGCTCAGGATGGTCGCTATCACAGATTTTATGTCACGGGTTTTCATAAATCTTTCTCCTAGCTTTTATTGAATATCTGCCGGATAAGACAGCCGTTGTCGCCAGATGGTTTGAAAGATTTTGTAGGATGGAGACGGACAAAAATAGAAGCAGACAATTTTTCGCAAGCGCTAACTGTTTCTGCCCCGAATCGGGCAATGCTTAATGGAAAAACAGCGAGATGGTCATCAACACACCTATGACAATGACGGCACGGCGCGCAAAGGTGCGCCCGAAACGCCGCGCCAAATGTGCGCCGCTGTAGCCGCCCAGTATGGAAGCGATAGCCATCACCAGCGCCGCTGACCATTTCACCTGACCGGAAAAAACGAACGACAAGGCGGCTATGCCGTTGATGGTAAAGCCTAATAAATTTTTCAAACCGTTCATTTGATGAATGTCGGTCAGGCCAATTAATCCCAACGTCGCCAGCATCAAAATGCCTATGCCTGCGCCAAAGTAGCCGCCGTATAGCGCTACCAGAAATTGCACGACAACCGCGCCGATCAACCATTTGCCATCAAGATGAGGAGCACGCAATGGCTGCGGTTCCGCATCTCTTGGCGTCGGCGCGGCGCTCATCGGCGGTTGCCAACGGTTTGCGTTGTCGTCGGCAAAAGCCTCGGTGTGATTGGCTACAGGTTGCCGAATTTTTCGCAGGCGTTGATTGAGAGGTTCCTGTAGAGCGAAGAGCAGCGTAGCAAATAAAATCAGCAAGGGAACAATCGCGGCGAAAAATTTTGCCGGGGTGAAGAGCAACAGCAGCGCGCCGAGCAAACCGCCGATGAGCGAAGGCAACAGTAACCACTTGAGCCATTGGCGTCCGCCGCTGATCTCTTTGCGATAGCCGAAAAAACTGCTCAACGCGCCGGGCAGCAAGGCAAGGGTGCTGGTGATATTGGCGACAATCGGATCAAGGCCGATCCAGATCAAGGCGGGAAAGGTCAGGAGGGTGCCGCCGCCTGCCAAAGCGTTCATCACGCCTGCCAGATATGCGGCACCGAACATTACGACGATTTGCCAGAGAAGAAAGGTCAAATTACAGGCTAACGATTTTTTGAGGTTGCCTCAAGTTGTCGGTCTCTTCCTAGTCAATGGCGATTATCAAACTTGATGCCTCTTTCAACTTCTTCAAGCGCTTGATTGACCAGTCGCAAAGCTTTGTTGCGGTGGCCGCCTTTATCCGGGGTGGCATCGTCCAATTCGCGTTTGGCTTTTCGCAAGGCTTCTTGAGCTTCACGCATATGCGGCTGGTCGCTGGCTTTGGCGCGTGTGGGTAAAAGCAAGCCCAGAACGGTTGCCGGAAGCACGCCGGTGAAAATGGAACGGCGAGAAAGTTTCATCATGGAAAGGGTCTCCTTGAAATTAAATTTTTGGGTAATGCTAAAAAAGTAGCTCAAGCGGCAACTAACTGCGCCGCTTTCGCTCTGTAGGAACAACCTATGGTTTAGCTCCGTAGGAGCTACTCGTAGGTTCAAGCGCTCCCACTTCAGTATTACTTTTTTTGCACTACCAATTTCTGGTTATTCATTCCTTCTACTGCTCTCACAGGGGAGAGGCCGAAAAGCTATCACAAAGCCGCAGGGCTTATCAAACCCTGCGGCTTTGTGTTGCTCTGGGTCTGGGTGGGTTCATCGCCGCGCTGCAAGTGTCGCCGCTCAATTGCGTGCGCTCGCTCGTGCCGCGTTGATGGCATCATTTTTCTGCCATCGCTTTGGCGTGTTCGTCGCGCAGCAGTTGCATCATGGCGGCACGGCGTTCGTACAGCCGTTTCAATGTTCGCGGTTGATGACGCGCCAGCGCATACTCGGCAATCAACGGCGCGGCGATAGTAGAATCGGTGTAACAGACCACCGCATCAGGCAAACGATCCGGGTCAATCTTGCCCCAACTGACGGCCTCCGAGGGCGTCGCGCCGGAGTTATGAACCACTATGCCGTTAGCGACGAAATTGCGCGTGCGCTTGACCGTCATATCATAAACCGGAATGATGATTCCTGTGGGTTCTATGGAGATGACCTTGTGATTATCAGCATAATGTTCCCTGATTTCTGCTCTCGTAATACCGTACATCTTAAGCCTTCGGTCTAGGGTTCGCCTATCTACCTTCAACAACCGACAAGTGCGACCGATACGGCCTCCTGACTGTATCAAAGCCTCTCTGACTTGCGCTTCGTCGAGTTCGTGTTTGCAACGCGAATGATTTCCCAAGCGCACCTTATTACCACGCGCCTCGCCTTCTGGTGCTGATAATTCCCCCCCATGTTCTGCGCTCTTTTGACCGATCTTCAAGCGTAGTTGCGCTTGCTCACGTTTCGGCAATTGCCGAAACCATTCTTTTGCCCTTGGTCTTCGATACGGCTGAACTTCGGTAGGCGCGCTCATCGTCGCAATCTGCTTGGTGTTTCGGTAAGCTTCAAGTTGTTCAGGAGTCAGCTTATCCCAAAACATTCTCGACTGCTTGTGTGCAATATCGCTGGTCATTCTTCGGCGATTGATTTCTCGCCCTTGTTGTCTCTCTGCTTCGGTCTTTTTTTGCCTATCTTGTTTTCGGTGTTGTGCAACGCGAGCGCGATAATCCAGCACTTCTAAATTGGCCAGGGTATTATTCAAATGATTGCCATCAACGTGATGGGAAACTTCATTTGCTGCCAACTGTCGTCCTAATTTGAACTCCAGCAAAAAGCGATGCTCTGGTATGGTCTTGCCTACCGCCAAACCAATTTGCCTACAGCCATCAGCTTGGATGGAGGAGTTAAACGCCTTTAAGCTTTCTTCGGGTTTCAAGGCTTTCAGCGGTTTGTACGAACCGTTGGTGAGCATAATCAAATGGTCGGGCGTAGCGAAAAGCTCGCCTTCGACACGCTTCTCTTTTCGCGTGCCGGTGTACCAGTAATAGCGCAAACGCCAGACCTCTTGCAGTCCCGTTTGCCAAACCTTCTCAACCTCTGAAAGAACCATCTTCTTTTGCTCGTGGTCATATGAATAGACAGAGAACCCCGATTGTCCTACTAATGATTCAATAGGAACGCCATCACGATATTGGCTCAAATCTCTAGGCATATCTATGTGCGTACCTGCGGCTACACACAGGCCGCCGCTGTCGGGGCGAGCGTCTGTGATCTGCAAAAAGTAGTCGTGACCTTTCTCTTCGATGTGCAAGACCTCTTGAATCTGCGGCTCGGTTTGCAGCATGAAATTTTTCGGACTGCCGCCGCCTAAAATAAACACCGCCGATTTGCCGCCCCCACGTTTTGCCGCCAGAACTATCGCAGCCGTTTCATTCACGTCTGCCGTTACATCGTAACGCAGCCGGTTGCCGGTCAAAGCTTTGGCCGCAACATTCATGCCGATGGAACTGTCGCCGGGTGACGAAGTATAAACCGGCACGGCAGCGTCATAAGCCGCCGCCAACAAACTCTTGCGTCCTAGACCTAAAACCTTTTCGCGCTCGGCGATGTATTTCCCGGCCAGGTAATGAAACTCTGCCGTACTCATGTCGCGTTGAAATTCTTCGCCTTCGATCAGCTTGCGATAAAACTCATCGGTCGAAAGCAGCACCTCATACTCGAAGAAAATATCGTAAATACGCACCACGCCTTCTTCGCGCAGCGCCACATCGGAGGTTTGCGGATTGCCTCTGTGCATGGAAAGCCCGATGCCGAAATGGGTGTCGTGATAAAGATTCGCGCCGGTCGAAACGATCCAGTCAACAAAGCCGTTTTCGATGAGCGGAATAATCGCCGACATCCCTACGCCGGCAGGCGTCAACGCGCCGGTCAAACTCAAGCCTACGGTTACATCGTCTTCGAGCATCTTTTCCACATAGAGTTGGCAAGCTTCGCGTAAGCGCGCTGCGTTGTAGGCGAGAAAAGCCGATTCGATTAATTCGGCCACCGTCATCGAGCCAGTGACCGGTTTCGGGTCAATAGGTGTGCCGCTCAAAAATTTCTGTTTGTGGTTCATCATCACCTCTGCTTGGGAAATTACAACGAGTTGAAAATACCGTAGTGAGTCCATGAGGGGAGCCGTTTCTTGCTCACCTCGGTGAAGCACTAGCGAAAATAATAGTTATACAGAAGCCTTGCGAAAGTCGGTAGGGTAAAAGTTCGTGCGCCGCAATGCAACTCCCCGCGCATACCAGAGCGGCGGCGTGAGAAAGGATGAACCGCGCGGCCTGCCTGTGCCGCCGCCTGCGTCAATGAGGTTTGCTCGTTCCCGGCATTTTCGGATGGTAGATTTCATAACCCGCAAAACCGGATAACGCCGCCGCCTTTTTAAGGCGTTGCGCTGCGGGCAGCACCACCGCCAACCACTGGCTGACGAATTACATTTTTTAGCTGCTGGGGTGGTGCGTAAAAACTCCCTAGATGTTGTATGTTATTGCTGTAGGCACCTCTATATGTTGGGTATCTTCACGGCAGTTACCAGAAAACCTGCTTGGCTTCGGCATACTGGCGCGGCGAATATTTAGACAGGCTCAGAACTAGCGATGAATATTATGCGGCCAGGTAAGGCTTGAGGCGTTCGCGTATCTCTTGCGGTATGCTCACGCTTTGAAAGGTCGAGCGCGACACACAGGCTAAAATGATGTGGCCTTCGGCAACCAAATCAGCTTCGCCTTTTTTGTTTACTTCAAAACGCAGGGTCAGCGATTTGCTGCCGAATCTGCCAACATAAGCCGACACTTCAATCAAATCGTCAAGCATTAGCGGCTTGCGAAAATCGAAATGAATCTGCACACGCGGCAACCAGATGTCGAGTTGATCGAAGACCTCGGAATACGATAGCCCGACCGCACGGAACAATTCGGTTTCGGCGATTTCAAAAAAGCGCAAAAACTGCCCGTAATAAATAATCCCTGCGCGGTCTATGTCCGACCAGCGCACATGTTCTTCAATGGTAAAGCGCTTGTGCATCGTCATCCTTTCGCTAACGCTCCGGCTTGCGGCAAGTTTCAAGCTCGCTCATCGTTCCGCATCTCGCTGCTGAATGGCGATTGTAAGCGATGCGGGTAAGCTTGTCATCCGCGAGTTCGATAGAAGCGCCTGGCAATGGTATGCTTGAAGGGCGCAAATATTTTTAAGCAGCGGCGCGACCTCCAGGCCGCATCAAAAGCAAGTGAAACGAATCCTGCAAATCACGGGTATTATCTTGAGCCTGCTTTACGGCTTCGGCATCCTTTGGCTGTACGTGCGCCAGCCGCGTTCATTGGAAGAGTTCAAAATTCAAGCCGCTGTCGAAGCCAATGTCTATAGCATCAAACAGGAAAATTTCGATGAAGCGGTTCGCCAATTCAACGCCGGCCAATACGCCGTAGCCATCGAGCAATTCAAACTTGCCGACGCTGCCGAACGCGATCCAGCGACGCAATTTTATATCGCCTATGCCTATTACCTGCTGGGGCGCGGCAGATTCAACGATGATGATGAACTGTTCCAGAAAGGTCTGGCCGCCATAGAGCGTTGTCTGGCCAATGCGCCGAATCAGATTTACGAAACCGGGCGCAGCGATCTGGAAATCAAGAGCGCCGCCGCCTTGCGCCAGCGTCTCAAAGCGGGACTGGAAGTTACGCCTTCCGATTTCAATCCGTTCAACTGGTTCAAGAAAACTCCGTAACCCCGAACGAAATGCCGAAACCCAAAGCAAAAGAATTATTCTCTTACGTCATCGCGCCGCTGTTGTTTTTGACCATCGCGCTCATCGGCGGTATGCGTTTTGCCAGCGGCAGCAATGACCTGCGCTTTTTCGCGCCGCAACTGGTGGCGGTGATACTTGCGGCCTTCGTGATAATTTTATTGGTGCGCGGCGGCTTGGTAGAGTTGAAGCAATATGTCGGCGAACATTTCGGCATCCTCGACAATGCTTCGGGAGTGCTGCGGCTGGCGACCTTATATTTCGCCACAGCGCAGATTTTCAATGCGGTGACGCCGGAAAAAGGCTTGCTCAATTTCTGCTTCAATCTGTTTTACTTTTTGATTTTCTGCAACAACCTTTTCGTGGTTTTCAATCCGCTGCGGCTGGCGAAAAGTCTGGCCATCGTGTTCGGGGCCTCCTTCGCGTTGAAGTATTTGATCCTTGCAGACCTGTTTGCGCCGAGCGAATCGTGGGCTAAATATATATTGCAAAAATTAATGCAGACCACAACCTTGGGGGCTTTGGATTACGAAGTCTTCGCGCCAGCAACCGGCTATCTGGCGTTTGCGGCGCTGGCTTTGTACATCGTGGGACTTTATGCCATCGCCCCGCGTGTGGATCGCAGCGAAGAGTTGCTCTACGACCTCTTCGTCGAGCGTTACCGTTTGACGCCCGTCGAGCGGCGGCGACTGCTGGCGGCGGTCGCCGAAAGCGCGGCGCAGCAGGATGAAGTTATCGAAGCCGAACTGCTTGACGAGCCGGAAGCTAAAGCACGCCCACTGGAAAAAGAGAATCTGCACCATCCCTGAAGTAGCAGAGCCTCTGCTGAAATAACCTGCCAAACTTGAGTGCTTTTCCAATACCTTGTACGGGCGACCACAGAGGGTCGCCGTACAAGACTGCACTTGATTTACTCCATCATCCTTACTTGAGCGAGAGCGGCATAACGCTGACGGAAGACCGTACAACGAGATTGATGCCGCAACACTTCAACACCGCCATCTGCACAAATTTGCGAAAGCACTGGAGCGCCTTGCATAGGAAGGTAGGGGCGACCACCGCAAGGTCGCCCCTGTCCGCAAGTGTTGACGGAACCTTTACCGAAGGGCAACGCCAAACGCGATGCCTTGCCCAGATGCGGTTTGCCGTTTTACTTCTGCCGTTCTCCTTACTTGGTTGCTGGCGACGCGGCGGCGACATTTTTCAAGCGCTGATCCACGGCGCTCCAATCAATGTTCGAGAAGAACGCTTCGATGTATTTGGGGCGGTCGGCAGGTTTGTAGTCCAACAAGAAAGCGTGTTCCCAAACATCCATTACCAACACCGGCGTGTAACCGGCGATGTTACCGTCTTCGTGCAAGGTAATCCAATGATTCGACAATCGCTTGGTCGTCGGGTCTTGATAACAGATCGCCCAGCCGACGCCGCGCATCTTGCCAACGCTGACAAACTCGGCTTTCCACAACTCGTAACTGCCGAACCCTTGTTCGACGGCTTGTAAAAAAGCCGAAGATTTTTCCGGCTTGCCAGTGGCTCCGGCTTTCAGGTTGCCAAAGTAATACTCGTGCAAAACCATGCCG
The DNA here is from genome assembly GCA_016201275.1 of Acidobacteriota bacterium. GTDB lineage: Bacteria > Acidobacteriota > Blastocatellia > UBA7656 > UBA7656 > JACQDB01. Next base: position 2,232 of record JACQDB010000134.1, on the reverse strand, counting down.
TTGTATTCAAAACCTAGTCGCCGTTTGAGTTCCGAAAAGGCCGCCATCTTCTCGGCGTCTATAGCACCTTTGGCTTGCAATTCGGCAAGCTTTTCGTTCAAGTTGTTGGTCTCTTTCACATACCCTTCATACAACTTGAAATGAACATCCAGAGTCTGGTCGGAAATGCCATTCAGACCGCTCAAGTTAAATTGCTTTGCTGTATAAGTCATAGAGTTCTTCATTGTCCTTTCTTTTTTACCTCCATACCTAAGTTTGACCGGCGCTACTTTATGAAGCAAGTGCGGTTCCATCATCGTCCGCGCTGCCGCCTGCGCCGGTGCCGCAGAATTTTTTTCGCTTACGAAAACGCCCGTGTTTGCAGGGGTTTTATGCCCTTGTCGCAGATGTTGTTTTTTTTATGTTTCTTGCCCACAGCGGTTGGCGGCTGTATGATGAGTTGACGATAAGCCGTTCCTGCATGACTTCAAAGTTTATGATCTGGATATAGCAATGCCCAAAGAAAAAATATTAATCGTTGATGATGAAGAGATGATGCGCTCTCTGCTGGCCGAATCGTTGAAGGATTGGGGATACGAAATTTCTACTGCGGCCAACGTCAACGCAGCGCTCAGTGAATTCGAGAGCGAACAACCCGCCCTGATTCTGTTGGACATCAATCTGCCAGATGGTTCCGGTTTGGATGCCTTGCGCGAAATCAAACATCGTCAAGCCGATGCCGTGATTATCATGATTACGTCGGAAGTAATTATCGAAAATACCTTGGCGGCCTTGCGCGGCGGCGCTTACGACTTCATCGCCAAGCCGGTCAACCTCGAAGAATTGCAGGTCACCATACGCAACGGCATCGAAGCGCAAACCTTACGCAAAGAGGTGCGCGGCATCCGTCGCGAGCGCGCCAAACAATTCAGCTTCGAGCAGATTATCGGCAACTCCGCGTCGTTACGCGAAGTCATACAACTGGCACGCAAGGTCGCCGCCAGCGAAGTCTCTTCGGTCTTGCTGCAAGGCGAATCGGGAACCGGCAAAGACCTGGTGGCCAAAGCCATTCACTACGCTTCGCGGCGCGCCGATGCGCCTTTTGTCGCCATCAACTGCGCGGCGATTCCGGCCAACCTCATCGAAAGCGAATTGTTCGGCTATGAAAAAGGCGCGTTCACCGATGCTAAAATCCGCAAGGAAGGGCTGTTTGAACAGGCCGAAGGCGGCACCCTGTTGCTTGATGAAATCGGCGAACTCGAACTTGGTTTGCAGGCCAAGTTATTGCGCGTTCTCGAAGAAGGAACCTTTCGGCGCGTTGGCGGCTTGAAAGATGTGCCACTCGATGTCCGCATCGTCGTCGCCACCAATCGTGATTTGAAGCGCGACAGCGAAGCCGGACGGTTTCGCCTCGATCTATTTTATCGCTTCTCAGTAATTCAAATTGATATGCCGGCGTTGCGCGAACGCGATGATGATGTCATCACGCTGGCCAATTATTACCTCGCCCATTTCAACAAGCAATTTTCCAAACGGGTGCGCGGCTTGTCGCCGGAGGTCAGCGAACGCTTTCGCCAATACCGCTGGCCGGGCAATGTGCGCGAACTCCGCAACGTCATCGAGCGCGTCATGATTTTGGAAGAAAGCGACATCATCACGCCGCGTTATCTGCCACACGGTTTCGAGAAGTTGTCACCCGCCGCAGACACCGCTGGGTCAAGCGACAGCAAAGCGGAGTTGGCAGCCGCAGCAACAGAGGCCGAAAGCGCCGCGCCGTTTGAACCTACCAGCATCAGCGATCCCTTGGCAGAGGCTGCGATTATGATGCCCGCCTTGCCGTTGTTTCAACTGCCGCCGGATGGCCTGGTGCTGGAAGAGTTGGAATTGTCGCTGGTCAAGCAAGCTCTCGACCGTTGTGGCGGCAATCAAACCCGCGCCGCCGAAATGCTCGGCATCTCGCGTGACCAGTTGCGCTATCGCCTCAAGAAGCTCGAAGAAGGCGTGGCCGAAGGTTGAGCGATACGGGTAAGAACAAAGCGACACCGCCGCACCAAGTTCAACTCTCATAGCCAAGCTGGGTAGCTCGACAATGTCACATTAGGGGAAAGAATATAACGTCAATCATGCCTATGTTTTATTCGACTTTTTCGAGACCTGGCTCGGTTCACCAGATGGCGCACCACCAAGTTCGTCGCTTCTTCGGGTGTCAGTTGCGACAAGGGCATCGTGGCTCGCCACCTCTCGCGCACATTG
>JACQDB010000139.1 GCA_016201275.1 Acidobacteriota bacterium | reverse complement strand
AGTAGTAGGAAGTGAGCGCGAGGCGAAGATGCCGAAGTTAAGAGGTTCCAAAATAGCACGGGGCTGAGCGTCAGAAAAATAGTTCGGATGGTCAGGTCAGGAGAGCTTTTTTCTCTTGACTTCCTTTCATAGAACTCTCCATTCGACGCGAGCGCGATAAGCGAACTTCGCGTGGGTTACTGGTTAATTGAATATCTGCGCTTCAACGCGCCGCGTCAATTCCGCGTTAGCTGTCATGAGTCGGCGGACTCGCCCCCGCCGATGAAATAAGAGGTTTCTTGTAGATTCAACAACTTAGCTTCTTATTTCATAGCAGGCTCTCCTTGCTTGGTAGCTTGGAGTTAAACCAGATACGACCAACAAGAAAGCCTTATGTTCAACAATAGCAATCTCGTAAGAGAAGGAGAACAAATCATGCGAAACTTCCTCAACAATCAGGTACAGACCTTCAACCTCAAGGGACTATCATCGATAAGTCGTTCACTATCACACAGGATAATGTTCCTTGCGATTTTAGCTTTCACACTCGCAACTACGGCTCAAGCCAGTCCACTATCATTTTCCTTCAGTGACCCTGTGGCAGACAACACAGGAAGAATAGATGTGAGGAATATGTTGCTTAACTTTGACAATGCCACTGGTGCCTACACAATTGTTTTGACAGCCACCAGGTCGAACCCGTTCATGGGTCAGTTCCGGGTCAACATCAATCTATTAAACCCAGACACCGCCACGAGTGCTTCTTTCTTTCAACATAACCTGAGAGATTTTAACTTGGCTACCGCCACCACAAGTTTAACGATGACAGGAACAAACTCAATGCTTCTCTCTTGGAACGCTGGCAACCGGGTTGCTACAAACAACCTTCCTTTTGGCAATCCTTCGGGAACGGGCATCACTGCTTTTCGCTCTGCTGTAGTAGATATACCATTTCTGCCATGTGCATTTTGTCAGGAAGACACCATAGCATTTGGCGCACAGGGGTTCACAACTATCGCTCTTACAGGTTCGGCACAAAATCTACCCGTGCTGCCAACTCTGACTCAGCCGCGTCGTTTCATATTCCAGAATATTCGATCTGGGTGGATCGATCCTCCGGCAGCATTCGGCTTCAAATACTCAATGACATCCGCCTCGCTGTTTACCGCCATTCTTGACTTCCCCACAGGGTTTAACAATCTTTTCACCGTTTCGGTTGGGGGAATCATAATCGGCACCTTTGGGCCGGGTCAGAGTGTAGTTTTTCCAGGTGCAGGCGTGTCAGAATTCACCATTACAGGCATCAATCCATTGGCTGACACTGATGATCCTACCGCCTTTCCACTCAATCTGGCGTTCAATACGCCAACAGCGAGTCTCACCATGGATGCGCTTGTATTCGACATATGCCTACAGGACGATAGCAACGGTGCTATGCTTCAATTCAGCTCAACCACAGGGGAATATCTGTTTACTAATTGTGCGGGGCTCACCCTTGGCGGGACAGGCTCTTTAGTAATTAGAGGCAGCATTATTTCTTTGCAGCAAAACGGGACTGACCGCAGGGTAATCGCTAGAATGGATAAGAGTATGAATAAAGGCACGGCATCAATTCAGCTCTTATCACAAGGAAGAACGCTCACTATAATAGACAGAAATACGGCGGATAATACGTGTACCTGTCCATGAGTTAAACAAACAGTTTTCACGGCGTCACTCGAAACGAATCAACAGCGAGAGGTTTCAGGGCGTGACTCAGAACGAGCTAACCGCGAAAGCAAGGAAGCACTCGCCGTCACTCGGAAAGAGCTAACGGCGAAAGCAAGAAGGCTCGCCGTGGCTCGAAGAGAGCTAATGGCGAAAGCAAGAGGAAGCACTCGCCGTGACTCGCAACGACTAAACGGCGAAAGCAAGAGGAAGGCACTCGCCATTGGAAGCCGCCTAACAGCGTTCCCGTGCTGGAATTTGCTTCGGTTTTCATTACCTTTCAGGCCTATAGAAGTTTCCATCAAAGTTACAGCGGCGGGGAACGCCGCAAAGCCTACAGCAATGGTGCTGCACGCAAGTTGCGGATGAGGTCGAAGGCAGAAGTCAATTCAGTGAAGGCATGAAGTTCTCAGGTTTGAGTAAGCGCACGTCCATCGGGCGTGCTTCAACGATCTTCCAGGCGGCTGGCGTTTGCGCCAATAAATCTGCTCGTCGCGCCGCTTGAGATAAAAACGGAAAGCCGGAACACGCAGGCTTGGGCGGCGTGGCGAAGCGGTTGCCTGCCGGTGCAGGCCAATGGCATGAAGTTAAGTGGCATAGAGGTACCGCAGGCGGTCTAGCCGGCGGCGGACTTGGTGGCAGAAGCGCGCGAAATCCAAGTCTTAGCTTGCCGCTGTCAGTCGCAGACTAGACCGCCTGCGGTACCGTTTTTCTTAACTTAACGCCATTGCGGTGCAGGCGCACCGCGATTCACACCGCCACAAATTTGGTATGCGAGAGGTCTGCATGAACCGGCGAATGACGCCGGAAGTATTCGCGTAGCGCCTCGATAGCGTGCGTCCCAGTGCGCTGTTGGGAGGTGCCGCTCTTGACATCCTGCTCACCGGCGGCGGCCACCTGATAGCGGCGCTCGGCCTCGAAGGGCGCGCCCGCGATGTCCAGTTGCTCGATGCGCGTACCCTTGGGATTATTGAGGCGCACGATGGCATTCAAGCCGGAAACGCGAAGGAGATAGCCGCCTTTCTGGTTGAAGGCATCTGGCGCATAAACGCTTTCCAGACTCTTTTCCAGCTTGTGCCGGATTTCTGCGCCGCTCATTTCCACCACGAAGATTTCCGGATTGGTGGGAATGATCTGCCATAGATCGCCGACGGTTACTGCGCCCGGCGGGATAGGCGCACCATAACGCCAACCATGCGAGAAGGCGACATCCGCGCCAGTCAATTCAAGATAGGCGTCGGTGATCAGATTGTCCATCGTCGCTTCCAGCACCGTCATACGATGGAGCGCCGTGGCTGTCTGGCCTATGACTTCGTTCAAGCGCTGGCGAAACGGTGCAAGTTGCTCATTGATGACGCGCTCGGTTTTGCTATCGGCAACAATAGATTCCGCTACCTCGATCAACTGATGTCGGAAGGTGCTGATACGACCGTTGGTTACCTCAATATCGAGCCGTCCCAGAAACGCTCCATCAAAGCCCGATTGCAACAGCAAGGTCTGCCCGACACGCACTGGCTCGGCTAGGCGATTGTGGGTATGCCCGCTTAACAGCACATCTATTCCCGGCACTTCTGTCGCCAGCTTGACCTCTTGCGGAAAGCCCAGATGTGAGATTACGACAATCAACTCCGCCTGTTCGTCGCGTCGCAGTTGGCTGATGCAGCGCGGCAAGGTGTCTGCCGGTGCGGTAAAGCGCAGCCCTGCGCCAAACTTTTTAGGCATCGTTTGCGTGACGATGGGCGAGGTGATGCCGATGAAGCCTATACGCACACCGCCGATGTCGCGGACGACGCTAGGCGGAAATTCGTGGTCGCCGCTTGCCGCTTGTTCGACGTTGCAGGCAATGACTGGAAACTGCATCTCGGCGAGGCGCGCACGCAGAACTTCTGGGCCAAAGCCGAACTCCCAATTTCCCGGAGTCATCAACTCTACGCCCAGCGCATTGAGTGCAGGGACAATGGCGGCTCCCTGTGTCCACATTGCCGGGCCGGTTCCGTGAATGGTGTCGCCACAATCGGCCAATAAACAATGCCCGTCGGTTTCAGCTTTGATCTGACGAACGATAGTGGCCGCACGGGCATAGCCTCCGGCGCGTCGGTACTCAGGCTTGCCGTTGCGCCAGAAATGTTCCCAATGCGCTTCCATATAAGCGTGCGTATCGTTTTGTTGAATCAAGGTAAAGCGCTGCACTTTGGTATCCATTACCTGCCTCTCCTGTGCGCTTGCGTGTCGCTCTGTTGCGCCGTCAGCCTGATGATGCGGTTGGTTGGTGGAGCGGACACTTCGCCGCGTCGTGCGATCCAGGCTTTCACCATCTCGTATTGCTTGCCCACCGGTTGGCGTGCCTTGCCGCGTGTGAACGCCATGAAATGATGACCGCCTTCCGCCAGCAAGCTGTTGACCGCAATCGCATAGCGTTGCTGTGTAGAGAGTGGATGGTCGCCGACCTTGATGTGCTGGACCCTATGACCTCGCGGTTCATAGGGGTCATAGCTGAAGGTCAGCCCGGAGACTTGAATCATGCCGCCGACTTTTTGGGACGGCTCTTTAGTCGTGAAATTTTCTATGGCCTGTTCCAGCACTTCCCGTATCTGTGCGCCGGTCAATTTCATGGTCCACACCGCCGCATCGTGGGGAAGTAAATTTCTCAAGTGCGCGGCGGTTATCTCACCCGGTTGAAGTGCAACGCCATAGCCGACGCCGGGGAGAAAGGCAATCTCCGCTTGGGTGGTCTCGCGGATGGCATCCGCAAAAAGGTCGTCTGCAGGCGACTCTGCATTGCGGGCTTCCGGCTTCTGTCCGGCAAGCGTTTGCGGGCGGACGATCCAGTTGGCAGCGCGACCGATGGACTCGCTCAAGGCGGCCTCGTAAGGTTTACTTTGCGCCTTGATGAGAGCCGCCACCGTAGCATCGCTGGCGACGTTGGTGATTGGCAATAAGGTCGAGCGATGTGCCAGGAGGCGTCCGTTCGCAATCGTCAAGTCGAGCCGCCCTAAATCTGAACCGTGCGCTCCGGCCTGCACGATCAGCGTGTTGCCAACCTGCACCGCCTCTTTCAGTCGGTTGTGACTGTGGCCGCCGACAATCACATCAATGCCGGAGACTTTCTCGGCCAGTTCTTTGTCTGCGCCCAGGCCGAGGTGCGTGAGGGCGATCAGTATATCGGCTCCTTCGCGCTTGATACGCGGCACATACTCACGCGCTGTTTCAATGGCCTGGCGAAACTGCAACCCCGCGACGTTCTGTTGCGTCGAGGTCAGCGGCGTATTCGGGTAGGCGATGCCCAGAATCCCGACGCGCACGCCGTTCACCTCGCGGATCAGGTACGGCTGGGTAAATAAACTGCCGTCTTTGCGGTTGATAATGTTAGCGGCCAGCACTGGGAAACGCGCTTCTGCAATCCGTGCGCGCAGTTTTTCCGGAGTGAAATCCGGTTCGTGATTGCCTATCACCATAGCGTCGTAGCGCAAGGCGTTCAGCGTTGCAATGACCGCACGCCCTTGGGTTTCGACGGCCACCATAGAGTCACCTATAGTGTCGCCTGCATCCAGAAGCAGCACGCGGTCGGCTCCCACTTCATCCCGCACGCGAGTGGCTAAACGATCCAGTCCACCGACCGTTTGACCGGCCAAGTCCTGATCCCAGCCCTGCCACGAATGCAGATGGCCGTGAATATCATTCGTATGCAAAATCACGATGTGATGCGGTTGATCTGCGGCAGTCAATCTCTGTTCAGGCGCACGCAATCGCGCCTGTACCGCCATAAAAAATCCCGTTAGTAAGCCGATGCTACAGAAGCTGGCAAGGGCTGATAGGTTCGCTTTACTCATTCTCAGTTCTCCGCTTTCTCGATACCTCGCCCTGACGAAATTTTACAACTCCAAGCGGACTGACGACCAGGCTCATTGGCGGCGCATCGTCTGGCGCAACCCGCTTTTGGGTTACGCGAACCCGCTCCCCTGGCTGCGCCTTCGATGCGGCGTCAGCACAGCGTTGTCCCGACGAACTCGTGCCATTCCCGTGGATCAATATGTTGATACTCGCGCCAATGGCTGATCTTTCCTGCGGACAGGCGCATCCATACCGTCCAGTGATATTGGTGAGTCCAGACATAGGTGTACTCGGCGACACCGACGTGCTGCGCTTCATCGAAAATCACTTGGTGCCACGTCGTCGCTTGATCGTAGCCTTCGTCGGTGCGGCAATCCCAACCCACTGGTTGCGGGAGTTGAGCTTGCCTTGTGCAAAGCTATTGAGGTGAAGAGAGATGAACAAGAGGGAGGTAGTCAGGAGTCTGAGGCGTTTCATAAAGCCCAAAAAATATAGCCTATTTTGGGCTTCATGCGCCTAACGACGCAACGCCATCAGTACGCGAGCGCGTGCAAGTCGCCAACTGTAGCGCGGTTTCTGCGCCTGGTTGCAGCGTATGGGGAGGGCGTCATAAGACGGTTAATCGAGGAACGGTGTCTTATTCTTGTCGCAATGCCACGAGCGGATCTACTCTGGTCGCTTTATAAGCCGGTATGAAACAGGCCAGCAGCGCGACCAGCAGCAACACCAAAACCGTGAGCGTGAACACCAGAGGGTCGAGAGGTTGCAGGTTGTAAAGCAGACTCGACAGCAGACGAGTTAGAGACAGGGCTGCCGCTAATCCTATGAGCATCCCCGCCAACGTGAGCAGCAGGCCATTGCTCAAGATCAGTTTCAGGATTTGCCCCCGCTGCGCTCCCAGCGCCATACGAATGCCAATCTCATGAGTGCGTTGCGAAACCCTATAAGCCATAATGCTGTAAATGCCACTGGCGGCTAACATCAACGCCACGATGGCAAAGATGCTGAGAGTGAAGGAGATGAAGCGCCGTTGTCCCATTGATTCATCGAGCCATTGCGTCATGGTCTTGACATCATAGACCGGTAACTCATGATCCAAAGCCTCAACCTCATTGCGTATCGCCTTGACGATGCCCGAGGCCGCAGAATCGGCTCGGACTACCAGCGTCGTCAAAGAAGAAGAGGAAGTTTGTAGATAGGAGCTATACATTTCTTGTGGAGATTTTGCTTCGAGACCGAAGTGCTTCACGTCTCCGACGACGCCGACGATTTCGACTGGACGTGAGTCGCCAGCGATTTGCAGTTGCTTATGCAAAGGACTCTCGGTTGGCCAGAAGCGTTTCGCAAAAGATTGATTGATGATCACTACCTTCGCAGAGGCTTGGGTATCTTGCGCGGTAAAAAAGCGCCCCTCCAAAAGCGGAATACCCATAACCGTGAAATACTCTGGAGAGATGACGAGATTGCTAGCGAATCTGTCCTTAAACTTCCCTGTCGGAGGCTGTCCTACAATATCAAACAAGAAGGCAATGGTGCCTGATTCAGCAAACGGCAGATCGTTGATTGCCGCAACCGAGCCTATACCCGGAACCGTTCGTAGCCGCTCAAGCAGCCGCTGATAGAAATCGGTTTGCTGAATGGCAGTAGAATATTTGGTACGAGGCAGAGAGATACTTGCAGTAATCACCTGTGACGCTTGGAAGCCTGGGCTCACCTGTTGCAATTGGTCGAGGCTCTTAATCAGCAAACCCGCGCCGATGAGCAGCAGCAGAGCCAAAGCAATCTCGGCGACCACGAATAACTCTTTAATGCGGTGCTGACCACTTCCTCCCAGCAAGTTTGCCGCGCCTTCTTTTAGCGAATGATTTAGACCAACCTTCAAGGCATAGAGTGCCGGAGCCAGCCCGGCAAGCATACCAGTCAGCAAACAGACGATGGCGGTGAAGAGAATGGCTTGAGGGTCAAGCCTGATTTCACTCAAGCGGGGGATTTCAGTCGGGCCGAAGGCGACAAGAAATTGCAGCAACCAATACGCACCAAACAGACCGACCGCGCCGCCCAGAAAAGCCAGCAGGGTACTCTCGACGAGCAGTTGGCGAACCAGTCTTAGCCGACTCGCTCCCAAGGCCGCACGAATGGCGATTTCTTTTTGTCGAGTCCCTGCACGAACCAGCAGCAAATTCGTCACGTTCGCACAGGCAATCAACAAGACGAGAAGCACTGCGCCTGAAAGAATCCATAAAGACAGGCGAACCTTGCCAACCACCTGCTCAAGCAGGGAACTGACCTTGACCTTTCTCTCGGCGAGCCAAGTGCCCTGCATATCCGGCATGATTTTCTGTTGGAGGGCTTCCAGGTCTGCTTGCGCTTGATCTATCGTCACCCCCGGTTTCAGACGACCAATGATCGCATAGCTAAGGGCGCGACTTGTAAATATACGATCTTGGCCTAAGGAGATGGGAATCCAGAATTCAGCCTTGCCAGGAAAACGAAAGCTTGGCGGCGCGATCCCGATCACCGTGAAGCTGATGCCATTGAGTGAAATCTGTTGATTCAGGAGGTGTGGATCAGCGCCAAAACTTCGCTGCCAGAGCGCGTAACTCAGTACCGTCACGCGATTCTTACCGGCTTGTTGTTCTTCGGGAGCAAAGATTCGCCCCTGCATGGCATTGACCCGAAAGGTAGAAAAAAAATCGGCGCTGACCTCTACGCCTTCGACTCGTTCAGGCTCCCCGGTATGGGCGAGATTAACCCCGCCATTCTGGTCGCTGTAAGCCGCCAGATTGCTGAAGGTCTGCACTTGATCTTTCCAGTCAAGAACTTCCCTGTCCGATTGAGGATCGCCGCTTAAAGAGAGCAAGGCATCATCCAGCGCTACCAACTGCTCCGGCTGATCAGAGGGCAGCGCATGAAGCAAAGCCGCGTTAACCAGACTGAAGGTTGCACTATTGGCTCCAATGCCGAAAGCCAAGGCCAGCACCACGGTCGCGCTGAACCCCGGAAATTTGAATAGTATGCGAATGCCGTATCGAATATCTCTTAGTAAGGCTTCCATTTTTATTCCTCAGCAGACGAACTGTGACCGTGATGCTGCCTCACAGCGCCCGGTTTTCGCTCGCCGTGGTTTTTGCACGACGCCTTGAAACTGGCTATGGTAGCCACTTTCGTGTTCCTGCATACGACCTGACGCTGAATTTGATTGGGCGTGTTGAGTCACTTTACGCTCGCCCACCAAACCTTGTCAAACACAGGTTGTCGCGTTCTACCACAAGCGCAAGCCAGACCCCTGACTGGCGCTTGCACGTTTACTCTACGAATACTTTGGTCACTTCCTGAGTGCCGACCTGAGACACCAGTTTCAGCGATGAGGCGCGCACTTGCTGCACGGCGGTGTGCAACTTGATATATTGATCGAAGACGGCAAAGACGGTGTTGACGCCTTCATCAAAGTCATCAAACTGTTGCAGCGCTCGACCGATATGGCCCAGCGCCTTCTCGAAGTCGTGCGGGGAAACCGGCGTGGCGCTTTGAATCAGCGCATCAAGCTTGCCAAGCCCAGCGACCAGATCATCTTCAATGAAGAATAAGGTACTCAAAACTTGCAACTGGTCAGGTCTGAGCGTGGCGCTCCCAGGTGCCGCAATACGGGCATAAGGCGAAGCTTGCACCGGCTCGAATTTCACCGGAGTCAAATGTTTGGTGAACTGCGCCTGCCCCTGTTTCCATTGGTCGTAGATGCCTTGCGTCCAGTAGCACCAGCCTATATTGGCCAGTTCACTCTGACGCAGATAATTGGTCAACACAATCTTGCGCGTGATCTGTCTGATGATGCGCTCATCGAAGGGAGTCGTGAACAATTCGCGCAGCCCCGCCTCGGTGTAGCGCACCTCGTAGCTGGTAGTGATCCGACCGTAATCGTTCGGCGCTTTTAGCGGCAACAACGGCAATAGCGCGTCAAGCGTAGCGCCCTGCGCCGCCAATCCGAAGTCCGCCGCGAAGCTGAGATAATACTCTAATTCTTCGCGCTTCGTCTGCGGGTCGTCGAAGCTCAGTTGATAGCTGGCGGCCATGCCGGTTATAGCGTCCATCAAATACTGTTGATTCTTGGCGTCGAAGTTCAGCACGCCACGCGACTCGCCGAGAAAGCGCAACAGGAAATTGGTGTACATCCGCTCGCCATTGCGCCGACGTTCTTTCTCTTTGGTCATCTCCAGGGTGGTGAAAATCGTCAGCGCGCCGTTGTCTTCGGCCTGGATTTGCTGCGCGGTATTGAGGATCACACGGTCTAATCCTTGATAATGCCAGCCCTCGTGCCAACCCATCACGTTGATGGCGAACACGCTTGACTTGGTTACTTTGTGAGTGAGGATGCCGCGATTGATTTTGACCAGATCAGGCTGATAGCTGGCAAGAATATTTTGAAAATCCCCTTGCCCTGCGGCGCGCAGCAAAGCCTTTCCTGCATCGGTCGTCAGGTTAATCATTACGTCAATCAGCGCTTCGCTTTCACTGGCCCGACTGTATTCGGCGTGAAGGTTGAAGCTGAAGGATTGATGAGCCGCCTCTTTGAGTTTGTCATAGAGTTTGCCCTCGAACTGTTGTGCCGCTTCGAGAATCGTATGCAGTTGAGTCACCGTTTTACCCAGATCACTGCTCGACATTTGCTCAAGTGTTTTGCCAATCAAGCGCTCCACGAAAGCGCCCAACTTCTGGTTGGCAATCGCCTGCAATTTGGGTATCGAATCAACCGCCTGCAGATCGTTGAGCAAGCCATCGAGCGGAAACTGGCTCTTGGCCAGAGCGATGACCTTGCGTATCTCGTCGTGCGCGGCGCTTTGCATCAGTTCGAGCGTTTTCTGGGCGCGGCTCTTGAGTTCGGGAAGGCTGGGAATCGTCGTGGGCTGACCGTTGGCATCGTTGCGAGTAATGGTGCCAAGCATCCAGCCTAGCGGGTCGCCATCGGTCAATTGTCTGACGATATTCCATAGCTCGCCATCCATTTCGCCCTTGAGGTTGTCCCAGGAAGTCAGGGCGATCAACTCGTTCAGCTTGTTGATCAAGACCTCTCCGACTTTGTCCGCCGTCTTGTCATAGTAGCGGTCAAAGAGCGTGATCGCCCAGTTGTCTAGGTTCTGATAGCTGTTGACTACTTTTTCGACTGCTTGCAAAAAGGTGTTGAAGTCCGTATGCGATAGTTGCGCGAAGACCTTGCCGCTCCACTCGCTGAGAAAGTGTTTGGCTAAATCGTCAAGCTCGGTCTTGAGCGCTTCTAGGTCGCTGAGTTGACGCACCCTGGCCATGACATTGAGCCAGTTCTTGACGTTGACTCCCAAGAGTGCGCCGAGGAATTCATCGCCGGAATCGGGCAGCCCTTGCAAATCCGAGAGGGCAGATACGCTGACATCTGCGGCTAAGGAAAATTGCCTAGAGCGCTTTTTGGTAACGATCACCTGCGCCCACTCTTGTAGGAGTTGACCGTTCGCGGCGGCGGCGCGCACTTCTACGGCAAAGTTTCCGGCGATTTTAGCGCCCAGCGCGAGCTTGCCGATGACACTGAGTTGATAGTGTTCGGATAACTGAAGCCGGGCAAGATCAAACGACGGCGCGCCTTTCAATTCATAACCTGCTGAAAGACCGGCGCTGAGATTCAAATAGCCGCCGTACTCGAAGGCGATGACCTCGCCAGGTTGCGGCACCGTTGTGACGTTGGCAGGCAAGCGCAGTCCGCCGAGGAAGTCTTCGAGCATCGCTAGAATTGGAAGGTCTCGCGGATAGGCGCGGTAATAGGAATATCCGGCGTTGCCGCCTGCCTCAAGCGTGGCGGTCATCTGAAGCATGGAGTAAGCGAAGGACCCTGCGAGGTTGGCGTCAGCGGTTGCGCCAAGCCTGAGCGCCAGTATCAAGTCATCCGGGTGCGTGGCAAAATAATTGTCCAGTCCGTGACCTGCCAACAGGGCGAGTCGCTGCGGATTGCTGGTTGGCCATAAGGGCGTGAGGTTGGCGTTCATGCCGGCCTTGATGCCGAGCTTTACCGTATTGGCAGCGCCGAATGAAAATGGCTCATTGCCGGCCACGCCGAAACTGAGGCTCAACAAATCGTTGTCCGTAGGGGGCAAGGGCTGGTTTGGTGACGCGGCAGTAAGGTGAACCGTTAAGGTGCCATTGCCACTTTGCCAGAACGGAAATTTGGCCACATTTTTGGTGAAGTTGATATCAGGCATGGTGAATTCCTTTCGTATTGTTGGGTTTCTCCCCGGTTATTCTGCACACATTTGAAAACCGGAGGAGTAGGTAGGAAGGTAAAAACGGGAAGGCAAAAGGTAAAAGGTAAATCGCGTCTTGGCGAGGCGGCGACACACGTCGCAGAACTTTTGCTCTGGTACTTATAGCGCTTTGCACATGAAGGTACGGGCGACCCTGCGGTGAGCGCCTCGCCGTTAAAGGGGCGACCACCACAAGGTCGCCCACGCCAGCAATCGAAAACTGATCTTATCATTTTAGTGATTATTCGTAGGTATATCCGAGATCACTTGTATCAAGAGTCTGCCGCACTGTCCAGGATTGCGCCCAAGGCGATGGCTCGCCAGGCGCGTTGAACACCAAAGTAGAATCCAGGTCTCGGCCTGGTACACCGTTCGTAGGCATATACGGAGCGGTCGTAGGATGTTGCTGTTTCCACTGCTCCCAGAGCCGGTCCAGGAAAGCGTGATGGAGAAAGAAAACCGGGTCATTTGGCGAGGTCGCGTCAGCCATGTTGCCGCTTATCCAACGATGCACAGGGTTATGCAGCACACCCTCCGAAACTCGTTCAAAGCTGGAAGGTCCTGGCCAATAGGGTGTCTTGGCGAGACCGGCGGAGATGTCGCTGGCGGTGGGCAACCAGGAGGTTGCGTCCTCGCCAAACTCACGCCGAAGCCCTGCGTCTCCGTTGTCCTCATCCCAGATGCGAATTGAGAATCGGCCTGTGTCAAAGGCAAACGGGCCATTCGTAACGCGCCCACCTTGGGACCGATCCCCATCGCCGCCAAGAAAGTCTGAGGTGAAGGGGTTGTTTGTACCAGAATAATCCCAATCCCAATAGGGCAGCGCTATCGAACTGTCATTGACGGCAACCTGAAGGGCAAGCTCGAATTGGCGCAGCAGGATGCGATGCCAGGGATAAAATAGCGAGTTCCCATGGGGCATTGGCGCAAACATCGCTGCGCCGGTCATGGCGTTCTTATGAATCTCGACGAAATCGTCGTAGCGCTTCTGTGCGCCCGGATGCAAGACACTATCAACGTCATTTTTCAACGCCAACACGGCCTGTATAAATGCCGTTTTCTCTAGCGTGTTCAGTTCTCTATGGTGGCGACGAATATTCATGAGATAACCTCCTGGCTAATAGCTGCGGTGAATGAAAGCCCAGATTGTCTGGAACTACGCTGCTTGATGCAGAGTTCAGACAGCGCCTTGATGGCGACTCGTCTCGTCAGTGAAAACTCTGTGAAAGGTGCAACCTGCACTCGATTGCAAGGAGTGGCGCGGCGACTGCAAATGCCGAGTGCTTCCTTTGGGCTGTCGCCGTTAATGCTTGTCGAGTTGCGGCGAGAGCCGCCTTTTTGGCGAGGTTCTTTCAACCTTGCCAAACCACAAATCTTATCTGCTGGTAGTGTCCTAAAGTTGTGGTGGTCGGTAAGGATTGTGGATGAAATAAGACGCAGTTTTTGAGGTTCAGAGGTACGCCTTTAGGCGTGAGTTGACACAGACGCTTCACGCCTAAAGGCGTACCTCTGAACTTGCACTTGATTTCATCCACCATCCTAAGAACCCGCCAAGCGAGTGACCGCCTAAAACCCCGTGCGTCAGCGCTGGGGGTGCGAATCGTAATTGCCTCTTAACCCGCCAAGCGGGTGATAGATAATTGGCTATCACCCGCTTGGCGGGCT
>JACQDB010000129.1 GCA_016201275.1 Acidobacteriota bacterium | reverse complement strand
TGCAATCCCCCCAACGGCAGTTGGGGGATGCTTAAAGTCCAACCTTGAGCCTCGGGCAAGGCTGGACTTTAAGCATCCCCCAACTGCCGTTGGGGGGATTCGTTGATCGGTGGCAGCGTTTCGTAGGTTGGGCTTTAACCATCCCCCGACTGCCATCGGGGGGATTAGCAAGGCTGCTTCGCCTCTGAAAAATGTACAAAGTCGAGCATAGGTGTTCATCGGTGCTTTCTTTTTTTCTCGGAACATTGAAAACCCTGCTAGAGGCGCTGACTTGGCGCGCAAAATAATGTCCGCGACATTGACATCATTTACCATTTGCGTAAGGATTTTCCCGCAACTCTATGAATGTCCTTTCCACAACAGAAGACCGCGACAAACGTGTGCTGGAACTTTACGAAAAAGTTCTGGAGGTCGAACAGCGTTTGATTCCCACGGGGCTGCACATTTTCGGTCGGCCCTCGGACGCCCATGAAATCCTCGACCTGCTGCACATGGTCGCGTCTTTCGATAGACCGGAACTCGGCATTCGTGCGCTTCCCGATTTGATCGCCGAAGGCTTGCACTTCCCCGCTTATGCAACGCTTCTCAAAGAAAGCGGCGCGTCCGAACCACGACTCGCAGAACGCGAGCGCGTCGAAGCGCTGGCGCGTCAGGCCATAAAACTTTTCCTCAATGCGCCCGTCGTTGTTGACGCTCCTGATGATGCTGCAAATGAAGCTAGTCACTTCGAGCGCCGTTTGAAATGGGCAGCAGATTTTTTATCTGAGCAAGCCGCCGTTGCGTTTACAGAAGCGCGCAAAATATTTTCGCTGCTGACGAAGTTGCAAACTCAATTGCAAACCAATCACGAAACGCAAGCATTACTGCGCGCTTTGCGTGGCGAATACATCGAACCCGGTCCCGGCGCTGACCTTGTTCAAAATCCTGCCATCCTGCCTACTGGTCGCAACACCCACGCGGTAAATCCTTACACCGTGCCGTCAGCGGTTGCTGTTGCACGCGCACGCCCGGTCGCGCAAGCTCTGCTCGAAAAACATTTCAACGCTACGGGGCGTTATCCCGAAACCATAGCGATGGTGTTGTGGGGCATAGATAACATCAAAACCGAAGGCGAAGCCGTAGCTCAAGCTCTGTGGTTGATGGGCGTGCGTCCGCGCCGCGATGCGCTCAATCGCGCTACCGATGTCGAGGTGATTCCGCTCGCCGAATTAGGTCGTCCGCGCATAGACGTGGTGATGACCGTATCGGGAATCTTTCGCGATTTGTTCGGCACTACGATGGCGCTGCTTGATCGTGCTGCGCGTTGCGTCGCGCAACTCGATGAACCGGAAGACAGCAATTTCATACGCAAGCACCTCAATCAACAGACGACGACCGGCGATTTCTCTTTCGATGAAGCGGTGGTGCGCGTCTTTTCCAACGCGGCGGGCAATTACGGCACGAATGTCAATTTCATGGTGCTGGAAAGTCAGTGGCAAGACAGCCAGGAGTTGGGCGATTTATTCGTGACGCGCAAGAGTTTCGCTTACGGGCGCGACAGCCAAGGGCGCAGTTTCGACGGACGCGAGGCGAAGCGATTACTGGAACACGCTCTCGCACGCGTCGAAGTCAGCTATCAAAACATAGACACCACGGAAGTCGGCATCACCGACGTTGACCACTATTTCGAGTATCTAGGCGGCGTCTCGAAAGCCGTAGAAAAATATGCCGGAGCGCGCCCGACCATTTATCTATCGGATACCTTGTCGCCGCTTGCCAAAGTGCGAACTCTCGAAGAGACGATTCGCTTGGAGACGCGCTCCAAAGCGTTGAATCCGAAATGGTACGAAGGGATGTTGAAACACGGCTTCAGCGGGGTTGCCGAAATCGAACATCAAGTGACCAACACCTTCGGCTGGTCAGCGACCGCCGACGCGGTTGACGATTGGATTTACGATGCCGTAGCCGAGACCTTCGTATTG
Source organism: Acidobacteriota bacterium (assembly GCA_016201275.1). Taxonomy (GTDB): domain Bacteria; phylum Acidobacteriota; class Blastocatellia; order UBA7656; family UBA7656; genus JACQDB01. The sequence continues at coordinate 11,908 of JACQDB010000129.1, read as the reverse complement.
GATGAAGCGATGCTCGAACGCCTACGCTCACTCAACCCGCATTCCACGCGAACTTTGGTCGGGCGCTTATTGGAAGCCTCCGGTCGCGGCTTATGGCAGGCCGAACAAGCGGTACTCGAAAAATTACAAGAGGCGTTCACCGGACTCGAAGACCAACTGGAAGGAGTTGGGTAAACAATTTTTTTCGTCATTGGCTGTTGCGCTGAAGCGCTCACCAAGGCAAACGCTTATGCCTGATTTAAGCAATCCTCACGACCGCTTTTTCAAAGAGGTGTTTTCGCGCCCGGAAATGGCCGCCGATGTTTTGGCCAATTATTTACCGGAAGAGATTGTCGCCCTGCTCGATTTGAGCCAACTGGAACTGGTCAAGGATTCGTTCATTGATTCGCAGTTGCAGGAGCATCTATCGGACTTGCTCTACAAGGTTCGCTTGCGCGGCGCAGGCGTGGCGTATGTGTATTTGCTATTTGAACACAAGAGTGCGCCCGACCCGCAAGTGGCGTTTCAATTGTTGCGCTACGCGGTGCGAATTTGGGAGATGCTGCTGGAACAGAAAGTGAAACCTTTGCCGGTCATCTTTCCGCTGGTGTTGTATCACGGACGCAAGGCGTGGAAGGCGCATAAAAATTTTGCCGCGCTGGTAGATTTGCAAGGGCGGGAAGCGTTGCGGCCATATGTGCCGGACTTCCATTATCATCTGCTTGATTTATCCGCGTATGGCGAAACCGAAATCAAAGGCGAAGCATTTTCGCAGGCATTTTTAGCGGTGTTGAAGTATATTTTTCGTGAGGATTTGGGCGAACGCTTTGAAGAATTGTTGAGCCGGTTCAGAGACCTGCCGCCGCAATCATTAGCAGAGCATTTGCGTACCGTGCTGATATACTTGGCAAGAGCCAGCGATAAAAGGTTAGCCGCGAATTTGAACCGCGCTGCAAAAAAAGTGCTTACGGAAGAAGGAGGATTTATGCCATCAATTGCCGAAGCCTGGATTGAAGAAGGAATGCAGAAGGGTCTGCAACAAGGTCTGCAACAAGGCTCTGCGCTGCTGACCTTGCGACAATTACATCGTCGGTTCGGAACGATAGACGCCCGCACTCAAAAACAGATTCACGCTTTATCGTTTGAAGAACTGGAAGAGTTGGGCGAAGCCTTGCTCGACTTCAATACCAAAACGGATTTGAAGGTGTGGTTGAGCAAGCACCCGCGTAAATAGAGCGTATCGCTGAATTCCAAAAACCGCCCATATGTTGTAGATGGTTAAGCCGTCACACACAATATCTGGACAGAAAATCCATTTCTGCGACACCCTCTAAATAGTTTGGTCATTTTATCTGCTTTGCCGTGCGCTTATGAAAATCACCGTCCTCTATGTTGGTGCTAGTTTGCTCGCTCCGCTGAAGAAGGCCGAGGCCGACATCGCTCGTCTATACAAGCTGAATTTACAAGTCGCCGCGCATAATTGTGGCGCGAGCTTCACTGAGCAGGAATGGCTTGCGGCCAAATGTGACATCGAAGCATCGGCTATCGTTTTCATCATTCACGTCACTGATGACGACAACGCCAGACGGATTAAATCAGCGCTCGACAAATCGCTTCACCATCACGCTCTCGATAACGCGAGCCAAGCATTTGCGCCATCAAATCGCCTTGAGCAAACCGTCATCGCCTTCAATTGTATGCCTGATTTAATGCGTCTGACGCGCATGGGCAAACTCGATTTCAACGCCTTGATGAAATCGCGCAATGCCGAAGTCGAGAGCAAAGAAGCATCTGGTCAAAACCTCGTCCGCAAACTCGGCGCGTGGATGAGCGACACTTTCAAAGGGCGAAAAACCAACAACACAGAATTCGAAAACCGCCATGCCAAAACTTCGGCAAACGCCTCTCATCAAACATCAGCGACAGCCAGACGCTCGCCGACCAATCACGGACAGTACGTCAAGTTCATCAACCGGCTACCGCTGCTTTTGAAGTTCATCCCAAGCGCCGGAAAACTGGGCGACATCAAACACTACCTCTATCTGTTCTGCTATTTTTTACAACCGACGCCCAACAACATTCGCTCCATGCTGTTGTACGCCATCAAGTATTATGCAGGGGAGAAGGGGAGACAGGGAGAAGGGGAGACAGGGAGACAGGGAGGCAGGGAAAGTCTTGTAATTGAAAAATTATTCAAGCAAATCAAAATTGATGCGCCGGAAATTATGCCCGCCGTAGGCATCTATCATCCCGATTCAGCGAAACTCTTTGCTACTTTCGAGGCTTATCAAAAATGGTACGAAGCGAAGCGCCGGAAAAAACTGGAGCGCGACCACACCATAGGCTTGCTGTTGATGCGTCCGCAAATCATCAGCGACGCCCGCCAGCATTACGATTATTTGATTCGCGCCATCGAAGCCGAAGGCTTGAGCGTCATTCCGGCAATCTCCACTTTTATGGACAACCGCGATGCCTGCCGCCAATTTTTCATCGAGCCGGAAACTAGCAAGAAGGCCAAAGGCCAAAGGCTCGATGAGACGGCAAAAGGCAAGAGGTTCGACGAGAAGGCAAAAGGCAAAAGGCAAATAACAAAAGGCAAAAATGCAGAAGTTGCGAGTCACCAGTCAGACAGCAGAAATAAAGAATCCAGAGAAGAGGGAATAGCAAATCAATCTCCCCATCTCCCCGTCTCCCCGTCTCCCTGTCTCCCCGTCTCCCTGTCTCCATCACGCAGTCGGGTCAGTCAAATCGTCTCGCTCACGGGCTTCAGTTTCGTAGGCGGCCCGGCAATGAATGACAACGAGGCGGCTGTTGAGTTTTTCAAAGAGTTGAAGGTGCCGTTTCGCTCAATGGTGTCGCTCGATGTGCAGACCCTTGAAAACTGGCAGCAGAGCAAACTCGGCATCAACCCGGTGCAGGCGGCGATGCAGGTGGCGCTGCCGGAACTGGACGGCGCAAGCGAAGCCTTCGTGTTCGGCGGCCTGTCGCAACAGAGTCATCAACCCGTAGCCTTAGAAGAACGCTGTCGGCGCATTGCGCGGCGGCTGGCGAAATGGCAACGCCTGCAAACCGCAACAGCGGCGGAAAAGCGGCTGGCCTTTCTGCTCTTCTGTTTTCCGCCCAACAAAGGCAACCTCGGCACTGCCGCCGACCTTGATGTGTTTCCGAGCTTATTAGAAATTCTCAGGCAATTAAAAAGCGCTGGCTATCGGCTGAATTTTCCTGACGACGCCAAGCAATTGCGCGACTTGATTCTTGACGGCAATGCCGATGAATTCGGCAGTTTGGCCAATGTCGCTTACCGTATGAGTGTGGATGAATATCGTCGGCTTTGCCCGTATGTCGCCGACATCGAAAAAGAGTGGGGCAAAGCACCGGGTAATATTAATTCCAATGGGCGCGAGGTGCTGATTTCCGGCATCGTGCTTGACAACATTTTCGTAGGCGTACAACCGACCTTTGGTTACGAAGGCGACCCCATGCGTATGCTGGCTTCAGAAAGTGGCGCACCGCATCACGGCTTCATGGGTTTATATACTTACGTCGAAAAAATCTTCAACGCCGATGCGGTGATTCACGTCGGCACGCACGGCGCGCTGGAATTTATGCCGGGCAAACAGGTCGGCTTGTCTTCTGCTTGTTGGCCGGATCGGTTGATTGGCGAGTTGCCGAATCTGTATCTCTACAGCGTCAACAATCCTTCAGAAGGCACGATTGCCAAGCGCCGTTCTTACGCGGAGTTGATTTCATATTTGACGCCGCCCATTGAAAACGCCGGTCTGTACAAAGAATTGATTGCAATGAAAGAACTGTTGACCGCCTATCGCCACGCCACAACCGAGAGCGAACGCGAGCAATTATTTTTCGCCATTGAAGAAAAAGCTCACAGCTTGAATTTATGATTGGCTTTCTACTCAGTGCCTGGCCTGCGGTTTTGGCTGGCCAATAGATTGCCGAATACCACTCGCTGATTGTTGGCTGTTGGCAGAAGGCGCACAAAGCCGTCCTGATCGCCGCTGCCTTCAGCCGTTTCCAATTGCACAAAAAAATCATGCAGGTCGCGCCAGCCAATGCGCCGATCTTCACCTTCCACCCAATTCCATTGCGGCGACGGCAGGGCGCTGAACAAGCGCTTGGACAACCAGGCGTCGCCGCCGCCCTTCCAGGCAATGTCCACCTCCGCAGCAAAGTCTGTCATCCAGGTATCCACCTGTTGCGTATTAAGCAGCACCACGGGGCGGGTAATCACCCCGATTTGCTGATTCATCGGATTGAAAAAATAGGTGCGATTGAACTTCAACATCTCGTCCTGCTCGCTGATGACAAACAAGCGGCATTGCGGCGTGAGTTGCGAATGCAGACGCTCAAGCCTCGCCTGCACCGCCGCTTGTTGAGTCGTCAAGGTCGCTACGTTCATCACCCGCACATTGGCGATGGCAAAGGTCAGAAAGAAAAACAGCAACGCCCAGCGCACCAGTCTCGGCGTGGCTGGTTGTGCAAGGCCATAAGCCGCAGCTAAAAAAAGCGTCGGGTACAACGGCAGATAGCGTTCCGCCGAGCCGCCATCAAAGAATAACGCAAAGCCGAATAGTGGAAGCGCATTGATACCGAGCAACAGCAAAAAGCGTTTGCCGAAACGCGCTAACGAAATCAGCAGCGCCGCAAAAGTCAGGTAAAAAAACAGCAGTTTCCAGACCCCTGCGCGCAGTAAATCCACCGCCGCCGTTGGCGCATACGGATCATGCAGGCTAAAGCGTTTGAAGGCAATGCTGTCATTGCCTAGATGAATAAACGAGCGCGCCAGTCCCAACACCGTGCGCGGCATACCCATCAGATTCATGCCATGCGAAGCGGCGGTGATCCAGTCGCGCAGCCCCGCCCAATCGCTGATACCCAGATGAAGAATCACCAAAAGATAAGCGCCGGTTGTAAACAAGGAAACGGCAAACATGGTGCGCCGGATCAAAGGCCAGGTGGATGGCGAAACTTTGCCGATCAAAAAAGGCGCAAGTAATACCGCAGGCATTGCCCAGACATACGGAAACCATAAGCCAATCGCTAACGCCAATGCACCGCCTGCCAAAGCCGCTGCCGACCAGGACTGATCCGACGTTTCGGCGCGCTTCAGTAACAAAAAAAATCCCGTCAGCAAAAAACACAGTCCAGGAATATAAGAGGAGCCGGTTTGCGTGAAGTTCAAAAACGCTTGAGAAAAAATGAAAGCTACGGTTACCAGACTGGCAAGCCAATTCGCTTTTGCATATCGCCGACATAAAGCGTGCAGCAGGAGAACGCTCGCCAAACCGCTGACCCAAGTCATGGCGATAAACACCGCCGCCGACTGCGCGCTCAGATCATCGCCCACCAACCACGAGACCGGCGTATGCAATCCTTGAAACAACAGCCAGCCCAGAGGCCGCCAACCAAGATGCCCGAATTCCCAGAACTCTACGCCATTGACCAAAGAATGAATGTAGTCAGCGGTGTCGCCCATAAATGGCGCGTCGGTACAATAGGTTGCCAGTAAGTAAACCAAACCAACTGGCGCATAATGGCGAAGCCAACTCTTGCCGCGTTCGTTCATGTGATGTGAGACTGACCTTTCATTAGCTGACCTGCAAGGAAAATGGTCAATCACCGGCGGCTTCCACCAATTGCGAAATTTAGAGCGGTTTGTGTTTGAGATTACGGAAACCTCAAACCCGTTGAGCGGCGGTCGAAGACCTTCGCGCCATCGAAGACCGCTGCTCAACGATAGCGCGTTCCGTACACCCATATGCAAACCACTCTAGGTTGAAGAAGGGAGGAAAGCGCGCCCGGCAACAGCGGCGCTACAGGCGTATAGCTTCACCTTGCGAATACGTCTTTGTCATTGCCCAAATCGCGTGCGGCGGGAGTAATGATGGTCTTGGCATTGACGTGAATCTTTTCGCCTTTTTGAACGGCTCGCCGCACGTCGTCTTCACAAACAAAATCATAAACATATTTGTGATTCGTTGCCGCTGGCGGCGCGGGCGTTGGCGCGAGTGCAGGTGGTGGCGCGGAGGGTTGAACACTCGGCGTGAGCGCTTGCACGCTCGGCGCTGAGGGTTGAAGAGTTGGCGCGGACGGCGCGGATGGTCGAGGTTGCGGCGCTACGGCTGGTGCGACTTGCTGCGGCTGCGTTAGCTGTCCGCTTCGCACGCGCTCCTGCAAAAATTTATCCACCAGTTGAGCAATCGCGGCGCGGTCAACATTCCCTTCTTTTGCGGTTGCATAAGCTGCGGCTTTCTCTTCGGCAGGTACGCGATTAATCGCCTTGGTTTCAAAGGCAATTCTCTTCACGTCCATCAAGTGGCGCGGCGAAATATTATCCGATGTCACGTTGCCGCCCCAAGAGCCGCAGCCCAGAGTCATAGATGGTTCAAGGTCGGTGGTAAAGCCTATCGCGCCGTGCGTCGAAGGACTGTTGACCACCACACGCGACACCGGCATACGTATGCCGTATTCACGCGCCGCCTCGCGGCTGCCGGTGTGAATCGAAGCCGTGTGTCCCATACCGCCGTAGCGCAAAATTTCCGCCGCCCGATTGCAACCCTCTTCCAAATTATCCACCACGTAATAGGCTAGTATCGGCGAGAGTTTTTCCATCGAAAGCGGGAACTCTTTGCCTACGCCAGCGAGCGGACAAACCAGCGCACGGGTGTTTTCGGGAATCGTTATGCCAGCCATGTCGGCGATAACTTTGGCGCTCTTGCCGACGATTTTCGCATTGAGTTTGATTTCGGGAGTCGCTACAACTTTGGTGAGCGCGGCTTGTTGTTCAGCGTTCAAAAAGTACGCACCTTCTGCGGCAAATCTTTCGCGCACTTGCGCGTCAATGACGCGCTCGACCACTATCGCCTGTTCCGAAGAACAGATAGTGCCGTTGTCAAAACATTTGCCGGTCAAAATATCTTTCACGGCTTTATTAATATTCGCCGTGCGTTCAATCATCGCTGGCACATTGCCGGGGCCGACGCCAAATGCAGGTTTGCCCGATGAATAAGCGGCGCGCACCAGGCCGGTGCCGCCGGTCGCTAAAATCACCGCCGTGAGTTTGTGCTTCATCAACTCCTGCGTGCCTTCAAGCGAGGCAAGGGTCAGGCAATTGATCGCGCCAGCGGGAAGCCCTACGGCTTCACCGGCTTCGCGCATCACCCGCGCCGTTTCGGCGATGCAACCAGCCGCCGCCGGATGCGGACTCAAGACCACAGCGTTGCGCGCTTTGACCGAGATTAAAATTTTGAAGATCGCCGTTGAGGTAGGATTAGTGACGGGAATGATGGCGGCGACAACACCACGCGGCGAGGCGACTTCGATAATCGAATCGCTCTGGCGAATCACGCCTACGGTCTTCATCGGCTTGATGAAATTGTAAATCTGTTCGGCGGAAAAACGATTCTTGGTATTCTTGTCGGCGGCGCTGCCATAGCCAGTTTCCAGATGCGCCATCTCGCCCAGGCGATAGCTTTCACTTTGCGCCGCACGCGCCATCGCGCCAACGATTTCGTCAATCTGGTCTTGCGAAAACGTCGCTAATTTTTTTTGCGCCTGCGCGGCACGTTCAACAAACTCCCGCGCCTGTTCGATGGATGGTGTGCTTTTATCGCTCATTGGTTATTGGTTACTGGTTATTGGTTATCTGGATTCCTTACGGCCTGCCAGTAACCAATAACTATGCAGCATTCACCGGCTTCAAGCCTTTATCGCTTTTTTATCGCGCTTGACTTCCAGCACCTGAAACATCCAGGCACGACCAAACCAGTAGAAGATCACACCCGGTAATATAAAGAGCATCCCCATTAAATTATTGTAGGAGGCGACAAAAATCATCCCCGATAAAATCATGGCGAACAAGCCAAAAAGCACTGCGCCTATTTCTGCTATCAGTCGTCGCATGATGGTCGCCCTTTCGTTGACCGGAATCGCTGGTTCAATTTCAAGCTTTGCGGATGAATGTTGAAAAACGCCCGGTTTTATTGGCTATTTTCAAGACCATCGTCATTTTAACCAAAGCGTTCAACAAACTCTCGCGCCTGTTCGATGGATGGTGTGCTTTTATCGCTCATTGGTTATTGGTTACTGGTTATCTGGATTCCTTACGGCTTGCCAGTAACCAATAACCAATAACAAAATCCCTATTTCCGTTCTTTTTTCGAGTCCGAAAGGGTGCGTGCGCCGTCCGTGTCGCCAGCGGTTAATTGTCCTCTTGAGCCGCCGGATAATTGCTCCACGGGTTTGATAAGACCGCTGGCTTCGAGGACGTGTTCAAGCTCTCTATGCGGACGCGGGATGACGTGTACGCTGATTAATTCGCCGACCCGACGAGCTGCCGCCGCGCCTGCGTCGGTGGCCGCTTTCACCGCGCCCACATCACCGCGCACCAGCACCGTCACATAACCTGCACCGATGTATTGCCGACCGACCAGCACCACATTAGCCGCTTTGGTCATGGCGTCAGCCGCTTCCACTGCGCCAACAAATCCTTTCGTCTCGATCATGCCGAGAGCTTCCATAGACATAAAATTTCCTCCCTATCCAGCCCTGTAATTTCTCTATAACTTGCGTGTGAATTTTTCACTTGAATGTATGTTCATCAAAGAGCATCAAAACTAGCAAAACCACAGAGGTCAGTCAAGCACGCTGGCTTGACACCTTTGGTTGATAGCCATAAGATTTGTTCTGCATCCACACAATAATTTTGCAGGAAAAAGAGAGGGCGTTCAGCCATAATTATGCCAACTCTGGGCGAAGAGCTAAAACGCAGGCGCGAAGAACGCGCCATATCGCTGCACGACATCGCGGAGTCCACCAGGATCGGGATTCGTTTCTTAAAAGCCATAGATGCGGATAACTACGCGGTCTTGCCGGGCGGAATTTTTACGCGCTCCTTCATACGCGCTTATGCCAAACAGGTCGGCATGAGCGAAGACGAAGCCATGGCAATGTACAACGAACAGGTTGGCGGCATCAAAGCGGAGACCAATAACCTGACCGATATTTCGCAGCAACTGGAAACCCATATCTCGCAGAAGAACGCCGAAAAAGCCGCCCGCGCCGAAAAAAAGAAAGCGGAAAAAAAAGCCGCGCTGTCGCTGAATCAACCGGTTATGCAAACGGCTTCGCAGGCCGCGCCGCGAGCCAATTATCAAGCCCCGGCCATGTCGGTTCCCAAAGCCTCGACCAATATTAACTGGGGAACCTTGCTGCTGGCCGCCGGGATATTGATTGTGCTGGGCGTCATCGTCACCGCGCTGGTCAAACAATTGAACAAAGCTTCCGCCGAAAAACAGGCGACCAATTCACCGGCCATCAAAGTCGAACCCGATCCCTCGAATCATCCGGCTCCGGCAAACCCCGAAGCGTCAACTCAACAAGCGAATCAACCAACGGCGTCGGTCACCGCGAACCCCGCGCCGCCGAACCTAGCACCGAGCGAGGCACTGCTGGTTAAGATTGAGGCGACCGGTGGCGATAGCTGGATCAAGTTTCAAGCCGACGAAACACCACCTACGCAAATGACCATCAAACAAGGCACCTCACAGGAAGTTCCGCCGGCGCAAAACAGCGTGAAAATCAACTACGGCAATCGCACTGTGCTGAAGTTGTTCATCAATAACAAAGAGGCGTACTTCCCTGCCGCTGCCCAAAAATTCAAAGGGCTGGTGGTGCTGTCGCGTGACAACCTGCAGACCTTCTTCCAACCGCCGCCGACTCAGTAAGCCGTAGGGAACCAGTAAAAAAATGTAACTACCCAGCCCGTGCTTGCGGCTCTGCCGCTTTGAGGTGCGGAGAGGCTATGCCTTTCCGTAAACTGCGCTCCCCACGCTCGCGGCTGCGCCGCCCTTGGGCTTCTACCGCCAAGCTTTTCTGTGGCACAGCCTCCTGTGCGGCGCAGCCGCAAAAAAAAGAGAGCCAGCTTACCGGAGAGTCTGCGACTCTCCGCACCTCAAAGCGGCACAGCCGCCCAGAGTTCGACTCTCACAAAAAATCTCGGCTAAGTTCCCTGCTCGTTTCTGCGTCTATTTGATTTTCTTACCGGCTATTTCTCGCCCACCTTGAAACAATGTCAATTGCTCAACTATACCTTTGTCGTTCTTACTAAAAACGATTTGCGCTTCCACTACTTTCAAGAAGAACTTGGTCTCTGATTCCGCGAAAATTTCAAACTGAGGTTGTCCTGTCGCTTGCGCCATTAACTTATCGCCTTCTCTCTTCACCGTGATAATGAAGTTTGGCGCAAGCTCATATTCGCCCACGTAGGCATCGAAAATTTTCGCGTCAACTTTTATCTCTTTTCGTGCAGACGCAGAAGCCTCATCTTTCGGCATCTCGTATTTTTCTCCGAATGAAAGCGCCGCCAGTCTTTCAGACATAGCAGCCAATGCAGCAGGAGTACGATTGCTCAAAGCCACTATGAAAACATCGTCGTTGACGAAGCGCGCAATGGTGGTATTGAAACCGTCTATGCCGCCGCCGTGAGTGATGCGCTTGTGTTTGAACTGCTCGTCAACAAACCATCCCCAAGCGTAATTCGATTTGAAGGGCGTGAAGATTTTTTCGAGCGTCGCTTTCTTCAACAGTTTTTCCGTGTAAAGAGCGCGATCCCATAAATACAAATCTTCAACTGTCGAATACAACGCCCCTGCTCCGCCCGGCACAGACATATCAAGGTACTCGGCGTTTTCAAGCTCTTTGCCTTTCACCGAATACCCCGAAGCGCGATTTTGTAAGACCACATTGCTATGGTCATAGCCAGTGTTCTTCATCCCCAGAGGCGCAAAAATATTCTCTTGCAAATATTGTTCATAAGATTTGCCTGACACCTTTTCGATGATGTAGCCAAGCAGAAAATAACCGGAGTTGTTGTACTTAAATTTTTCGCCGGGAGTGAATTCGAGAGGTTTATCTTTCAACCAGGCAAGCAGTTTTTCGCCGGAAAAGGGATTCATTTTTATCTGTTTATAATCGGTGAAATTGGTAAAGCTAGGAATACCGGAGGTGTGCGTGAGCAAGTGATAAACCGTCACTTTGTCGCCGGTCTCTTTGGGAAAATCGGGCAAGTATTTGGTGATGGGGTCTTCGACATTCAGCAAACCGCGTTCGACCAATTGAGCAATCGCCATGCCTGTGAATTGCTTGGTGATGGAGCCTAAGCGGAATTTGGTTTGCGGCGTATTTGGCGCTTCTAATTCATAGCTTGCCATGCCATAGCCTTTGCTCAAAACCACTTTGCCGCCTTTTGCGACTAGCACCGCGCCGCTGAATTTGCCCTGTTTGACGTAGGCATTGACAATCTCATCGGCTTTCGGCGCGAGGTCTTGAGCCATTGCGGCGAGGCTTAGAACGGCGATGAGGAAAAGCGCGTGGCATAGAGTTCTCAATCTTTTTTGCACGTTGAATATCTCCTGAGTTGATTTGAATGCTTGAAGCAGAAAGAACGATTATCGAATTGATAAAGTTCACGCCTCATAAACAATATGGCGCGACCTCAGCCGCCTGAACGAACGCCAGCCACATCGAACGCTCCGGCACAGAAAAAGCAAAACCCGACGAACCGCCGGTTACCGCAAACAGTGCCGAAAGCGAATCAGTAAGCAGGTAGGTGAATGCAAAAAAGTGATACTGAGACGGCAAAACTGAGGGTGTAGCGAATTTTGTGTAAATGGTGATAATCAACTAAACCAGTAGAAAGGAAAATGATTATGCCAATTACCAAAGACCTGCTCGATGAATTGATGAAAGATTATCGCAGCCCCGAAGACCTCTTAGGCGAGGCGGGGCTGTTTAACCAACTTAAGAAAGCCCTTCTTGAACGTGCCCTCGAAGGCGAACTCACGCATCACCTCGGCTACTCGAAACGCGCTTTAGAAGGCAAGAACTCTGGCAACTCGCGCAACGGGCACTC
>JACQDB010000137.1 GCA_016201275.1 Acidobacteriota bacterium | reverse complement strand
TCGAGTCCAGTACTGCCCATCACCGATGCTTCAAAAATCCTGAGCGAGTTTGAATTTCAACGCGGAGTCGTAGTTCAGCTGGTTAGAACGCCGGCCTGTCACGTCGGAGGTCGCGGGTTCGAGTCCCGTCGGCTCCGCCAATATTAGCCAATAGCAAAAGGTCATTCTTCGGAGTGGCCTTTTGCTATTTCGATCACGATAAGGCGTTGAGCGCTCGATGAGATTCACCCTGCGGCCTTTGCCCGTGCCTGCAAGGTTGCGCGGCCTTGAGGCATTTCCACAGCGTGTGGGGAACTTTACACAATCATTGCTTGTTTGGCGGCGCGATTGCCGCAAAATCGCCCTTATCGGTTGCGGCACTTTTCTTGCTCTTACCGAGTTCGTTTCCTTTTTCACGATGGCGACAGGGGAAGAAATTCTTCTGGTCAGGAGGGGCGATGCACTCACCTTATGGAATCGAAATTATTGAACAGTGCCAGACTTGTCAGCGGCGCGGGAGTCACTATTTTTGTGCTTTCCCTATCGACTTGCTGCGCGACTTCGAGGCGCTCAAATACGCTACGGTCTTTCCCAAAGGCGCAATCCTGTATGTTGAAGGTCAAGCTCCACGCGGCGTTTTCATGCTTTGCACCGGTCGCGTTAAACTCTCTATCTCTTCGACCGATGGCAAAGCGCTGATCACGCAGATCGCCGAAGCCGGGGAACTGCTCGGACTCAGCGCTGCGATTTCCGGCAAGCCTTACGAAGTCACCGCCGAAACCCTCGCGCCCTGCCAAATCAACTTCATCAAGCGCGATGAGATAGTACGCTTTTTAGCCGAACACAACCTCGCCTGTATGCACGCCGCCGAGCAATTGAGCCATACCTGCAGGCAGTCTCACCAGCAGGCGCGGTCGCTTGGCCTGGCAAACTCTGCGGCAAGTAAACTGGCGCAGGTGATGCTCGAATGGGGCGCGCAATTCGGCAAAGCGGACGAACGCGGCGTGATGCTGAAACTCTCTCTCACCCATGAAGAGATCGCTCAACTGATCGGTGCCTCGCGGGAAACCGTCACGCGCTTGTTCAGCGAATTCAAACGCCAGCAGTTGATCTATGTAAAAGGCGCAACCCTCATCCTCTGCAATCAAGAGGCGCTACAGGCCTTGAGCAACTCCTGAGAAATAACTCGATAGTCAGGTGTGGGCAGGAGTTGAGCCTATGCGGTAGCCGCTGAGGTTTGCGAATGGAAAATAAAATCCGTTTCCCTATCACGAAGAAGACCCAAAACATCAAGGTGCTTGAGCGCTTCTTTGGTTTCGTAATCTTCGTGTGCTTCGTGATGAAGTAATTTCGTGGTTGCTCCTGGAGCGCCTCAACATCAGCTTTCGCGCTACATCACCAAGTCGCCAAGAGGTGTTAAGATACTCTTCCTCATCAAGCATCAAGTGTGACTCACACCGGCCCCCGGCAATCCTCTCCAAGCGCTCTAAAGGTGCGCTCTGGTGTTCACAAACGGACAGCCCAATCCCAAAAGTGAAACAGCGAAAAAGTCTCGAAAATTCGGGCGATTTGCTTAACCTGCTGTACGATTGAAAGATAGGTTCGGACGCTCTGGCTGGCACACAACTTTCATACAGACGTAGGGAGAATTTATGGACATACCACGCAAATCAGCTGCTCGGAAACGCTTGCTCAAGCGTCTGGTGTTTGGCACCTTGCTGGTCGTCGCCGTTGGCTTAATCACCTTTGGCGTCGCACGCCTCAAACCCGCTGCGCCCAGCGTCGAAGCCTCTACCGTATTGACCGACACGGTCAAGCGCGGCTCTATGCTGCGCCAGGTGCGTGGCTTGGGCACTTTGGTGCCGGAAGACATACGCTTGATACCGGCGCGCAACGAAGGGCGCGTCGAAGCGATTCCGCTCAAACCCGGGGTCGCAGTGAAAGCCGATACGGTGTTGATTAAATTGAGTAATCCGCAATTGGAGCAGACGGCAATGGAGGCCGGTTCGCAACTACAGGCCAGCGAAGCCGACTATGCGAGTTTGAAAGTCCGCCTGGAACGTCAGGTCTTGGATCAGAAGGCGGCAGCGGCCACTGTGCAGTCCGATTTCAGTCAAGCGAAGATGCAGGCAGAGGTCAACGAGACGCTTTACAAACAGGGCTTGCTGGCGGAAATTCTCTGGCGCACCTCGAAAGTCAAAGCCGAGGAGTTGGCGACGCGCAATGAAATTGAGTTGAAGCGTTTGAGCATCTTTGCCGAAGAGGTGAAGACACAACTGGCCGCGCAACAGGCACAACTGGATCAACGCCGCGCTCTGTATCAACTGCGGCGCAATGAAGTCGAAGCGTTGACCGTGCGCGCCGGAACCAGCGGCGTGTTGCAGGCCGTTGAAGTGCAGGTCGGGCAGCAGGTCACTTCGGGAACCAATCTGGCTCGCGTTGTTGACCCGACACGTTTGAAAGCCGAATTGAAAATCAACGAAACGCAAGTCAAAGACCTCTTGATCGGCCAGACCGTCAGCATTGATACGCGCAACGGTTTGATCCCCGGCAAAGTTTCGCGCATAGACCCGGCGGCGCAAAACGGCACCTTCACCATAGACGTGTCGCTGGAAGGCGCGTTGCCCAATGGAGCGCGCCCGAATTTAACCGTGGACGGCACGGTGGAAATCGAACGCCTCGAAAATATTTTGTATGTCGGTCGCCCGGTGCAAGGCAAAGACCACAGCAAAATCAGCCTCTTCAAACTTGAAGAGGGCGGCAAAAGCGCGGTGCGTACCAGCGTGACGCTGGGGCGCAGTTCGGTCAGCACTATTGAAATTGTTGACGGCTTGCACGAGGGCGACAAAGTGATTTTGTCCGACACGGCGGCTTACGACAACACCGAGTATCTGCGTTTGAATTAAGCGGAAAGGTGCGGCATCTAAGCTCCGGCGGCGACTGCCAAACCACGCTGTTGAAAAAACACTATGACACCAAACCGGCTACTGTAGCCGGTTTCAAGGCGGAGACGGATTCGATAAAGCGGCAGGGACGGAGGGCGGACATCGGATTCTGGACCTTGGATTTGAGCCTAAATTTCGACAGGAGAAAACATGAGCGACCACCCACTGATTCACCTTACCGACGTAAGAAAAGTGTTTTACACCGACGAAGTAGAAACCCACGCTCTGGATGGCATTCATCTGGAGATCAACAAAGGCGATTATATTTCCATCTCCGGCCCCTCCGGGTGCGGCAAATCCACTTTGCTTTCGATACTAGGGCTGCTGGATTCGCCCTCGGATGGCGAGTATTGGCTCAACGGTCATGCGGTCGCCGATTTGCCGATCTCCGAACGCGCCCGCATACGCAACCGCGAAGTCGGTTTCATTTTTCAGAGCTTCAATTTGATTGGCGATTTGACGGTGTATGAGAATGTCGAATTGCCGCTCACCTATCGCGGCTTGAAAGCGTCCGAGCGCAAGAAAAAAGTTCTCAGTGCTTTGGAGCGGGTTGGCATGGCACATCGGGCGAAACATCTGCCATCGCAATTATCCGGCGGTCAACAACAGCGCGTCGCCGTCGCTCGTGCTGTGGCTGGCGACCCGACTATCTTGCTTGCCGATGAGCCTACGGGCAATCTCGATTCTACCAATGGCGAAGCGGTAATGGATTTGCTGCGCGAATTGCACAGAGGCGGCGCGACTATTTGCATGGTCACGCACGACCCGCGCTACGCTCGCCACGCCGACAAAAACATCTATTTGTTCGATGGTCGCGTTGTCGAAGAAGAAGATATGTTGAAGGTGTAAAGAGCGAGGTAGCCGCGCTCTATTCAGCAAAGAGCCTGTGCCATTCCTCTCGCTTTTTTGAATTGAAAATATCCACCCAGCCACAGGTAAAAGAAGCGACTCAAAAACCTACTTGAGGAAATGGGTCAGAGAAAATTCATGATTTTTGGCAAGACTTGCGTTATGGCGCGAGAAGGCTTTTCCAATAACCTTTGTTCACTTTAGTCGCTATTGAGTTCCGCTAATTTTGACAGGAATGGCTCTGGTAGCCTGTTTCGTGCCAGCGCGACGGGCGACGAAAGTTGATCCGATGGTGGCGCTACGATACGAGTGAGGTTAAGCGAATGGCACAAGCTGAGAGCCTAGGATTTTATGATCGCACGTCAGCAACGGAATGCCTACGACGATGCTGGTGGCGGCGATTAATTCATCGGCGGGATCGGAGCGGAAGCCCAACTGTGTGCTGGTGTGTGCGATGTTGAGGCTGATGGGAATGACGGTTAATTGCTTCAGGCATACCTGAAAGGACGGGTTGCTCAGATCAAGCGTGATACGCCCAGGCTGAACCAGTTTGGCAAGCTCCCACAAGACAATGTCGGAGATTGCCAGGGGTTCCTGCACGACCAATTGATGCTCACGCGCATTCAGGTTGCCGTCGAGCAGGTAGATCAGAATGTGCGTATCAAGATTGAGTATCCCACTCGATTCCGGTTGAGAATACATCGCCGTGGATGACGATCTGCCCTTTCATTGAACCGATCAGCGGCTCGTTGTTGACCGCGGCTACGGGCGTGATGCGGACCAGCGGACGGCCTTCTTTAGTGACAATGAGTCCGGGCGCGACGAGTTGCTCCAGAACTTCCAGGCAATGCGCTTTGAAGTCGGCGAGGTCAATTGTGCTGTTGAGACCAGTTTCAGCAGTGTTCATAACAAATCTCCCTTTGCCTTTGGGGCGAACAGAGGATAACAAAATCACTAGGCAAATTCGAGATTGAGAAGGAAAACCCTGCAAACATTCTTACAATATCTGCGCTACGAATAGGACAAATTCTTATGCAAACACTCTGGCAAGACCTGCGCTACGGCGCGAGGAAGCTGATCAAAAGTCCGGGGTTCACGTTCACGGCAATCCTTACACTGTCACTCGGTATCGGTGCGAACACGGCGATCTTCAGTATAGTCAATGCGGTGTTGCTGCAATCGTTGCCTTATCAAAATGCCAATGAGTTGGTGATGTTCTCGTTTACGAATGCACAAGGTGAAGAGGAGGGGCTTTTAGGACTAGATGCGTATCTGAATTTGAAGAATCACAATCGCGTTTTCACCGACGTTGCCGCTTGGGGGAATGATGGCTGGGCGGCTAATCTGACGGTTCAGGGTGAGGCGGAAAGACTGCAAGGATTTCAAGTCTCGGCGAATCTTTTTCAGGTGCTGGGCATCAAGGCAATACAAGGACGAACCTTTGAAGAGGAATCATCCGTAAACGACCGCGTGGTGGTCATCAGCTATGATTTGTGGCAACGCCGGTTTGCGGGGAATCCAGGAATGATTGGGCAAACTATCTTCCTGAATGGCTCGGCCTACAAGGTCATCGGCGTGATGCCTGCCAATTTCCATTTTATTTTGCAGACCGATGTATGGACGACGCTGCCTTGCATTGCAGAACAAGGAGGGCGCAATAAAATCTACCTGCATCAGCTTGCCCGCCGCAAGCTCGGCGTTGCAACTGAACAGATACAGGCGGAGGTCGAAAATCTTTTGCGCCCTTACACCGAGAATCCGAATGCAAAGCTTCGCGCTGTAGTGAAACCGCTGCAAACGGTGTTGACCATAGGCGAACGGCAAATGCTGTTCATACTGTTCGCTGCTGCCGGTTTTGTCCTGCTCATCGCTTGTGTCAATATCGCCAATTTGTTACTGACACGCGCCGCAACGCGCCGTAAGGAAATGGCTATTCGCTTGGCGCTTGGCGCAGGACGTTGGCGACTTGTTCAGCAATTGTTGGTCGAGAGTGCAATGCTTGCCTTCATCGGCAGTGCAGGTGGTTTGCTGTTGGCGGACTGGTGTCTGGGGTTATTGATTAGCGGCTTGCCAGAATCTGTGGCGGCGAAAAACGCGAATGTCGCCGTATTGAAGATTGACGGCTGGGCGCTCGGCTATACCTTGGCACTGGCTTTGTTGACGACGCTTCTCTGTGGATTGGTTCCGGCCTTCCAAACCTCAAAGGTAAACTTCAACGAGGCGTTGAAAGAAGGTGGGCGTAGCGATAGTCCAAGGAGAGGGCAACCTCGCTTGCGTTCTTTGCTGGTCGTGACTGAGGTGGCGCTGACCCTGATGCTATTGGTGGGTGCAGGGTTGATGCTCAAAAGTTTCTGGCGCTTAACCCATGTGAATCGCGGTTTTGATTCAGCGGGGGTGCTGACGGCAAAGATTGATTTGTCGGGCGACCAATACCGTGAGCCGCATCAGGTGGTGAGATTTTATCAGCAACTGGTTGAACGAGTCGCTGCCATTCCCGGCGTACAGCAAGTGGGCATCGTCAACAGTTGGGAAAAGGGTTGGCGAATTGCCATCGCAGAACACGCCAGCGTGCCGGAAGAACAAAGACCGCTGGCTTCACGCCATCCAGTGAATACGGATTATTTTAGTGCAATGGGAATTCCGCTACGTGCTGGACGCTGGTTCACCAACCTTGATGTAAAAGGCGCTCCGTCAGTCGCCATCATTGATGAAACACTGGCGCAGCGTCTGTTCCCCAACGAAAACCCTCTGGGCAAACATCTACAGTTCGAGGATACGGCGCGGGAGATAGTCGGCGTGGTTGGTGCCACAAGAGCTTGGAGACGCTACACCTTTAACAGCAATGAATGGTTCCCGCGCGTCTATCTTCCCTATCAGCAGGAGCCGGGGGCAGCAATGGCGTTGATGGTTCGTTCATCGTTGAGCGACCCGATGAGACTGCGGCCAGCCATGCGCCAAGAACTTGGCGCAATAGACAACAAGCAACCGATTCACTCCTTCAAAATGCTCAGTCAATCGGTGGCCGAATTGAGCGCGGATCGCCGCTTCTCAACCTGGCTGCTGACCGCCTTTGCGGCATTGGCAATGCTCTTGGCCGTGATTGGCATTTATGGCGTCGTGTCTTACATGGTCACGCAACGCACTCATGAAATCGGCCTTCGTCTGGCGCTTGGCGCAAAACCGGGCGAGGTGCTGAAACTGATTTTAAGACAAGGCATGATGAAGGTCTTGATTGGCTTGGCGCTGGGTTCACTTGGCGCTTTGGCGATGACGCGCTTGATGCAGAGTTTCCTGTTCGGCATCAGTTCGACAGGCCCTCTAACCTTTGCTGTGGTTGCCGTGATATTGACAGGAGTGGCTCTGGTAGCCTGTTTCGGGCCAGCGCACCGCGCCACTAAAATTGATCCAATGATTGCGCTACGCTACGAATAGGAGAAATTCTTATGCAAACACTCTGGCAAGACCTGCGCTACGGCGCTCGCTTATTACGCAAAAACCCCGGCTTTTCACTCATCGCGCTGCTCTCCTTGACGTTAGGCATCGGCGCGACCACGGCAATCTTTAGCTTGGTCAACACCGTTTTGTTGCGCCCCTTGCCGGTAGAGCAGCCGCATCAACTGCAAGCCCTTAATGTGCAAAGCAAGGGCGGCTCAATGGCGGCTTTCTCTTATCCAAACTATGTGGATTTTCGAGACCGCAACGAGGTTCTAGCGGGCATCTACGCCTCGCGCATCACGCCTATGGGGTTGAGCCACAACGGCAACAACGAACGTATATGGGGCTATGAAGTGAGCGGAAATTATTTCCAAGTTCTCGGCGTCCAAGCCGTGAAAGGGCGAATGTTTACCTCCGAAGAAGACCGCGTGCCGCTTGCCAATCCCTTAGCCGTACTGAGCTATGGGTGTTGGCAGAGACGCTTTGCCAGCGACCCCGATATTATCGGCAACAAGGTAATCATCAACGGGCATAGCTTCCAGATTATAGGCGTTGCGCCGCCAGGTTTTGTCGGCACCGAGTTGATCTTTCTGCCGGAAGTCTGGGTGCCTATGACCATGCAGGAATGGATAGAGCCGGGCAACGCTTGGTTGGAGCGGCGCAGTACACAAAACATTTTTGTCACGGGTCGTCTGAAACCAGAAGTAAGCCGCGAACAAGCCGAAGCCTCTTTAAATTTGCTGTCGCAGCAACTAGGGCAAGAGTACCCCAATGAAAACGAAGGCTTGTCCATCGTCTTAACCCAACCGGGTTTTGTGTTGCCAAATATCAGAGACGCTTTCGTAAGCTTTTCGACAATTCTACTTGCTACTGTGGCGCTAGTGCTGCTGATTGCCTGCACCAACATCGCCAGTCTGATGTTGGCGCGCGCCACCAAACGTCGCAAAGAGATTGCTATACGTTTGTCGTTGGGCGCGAGTCGGGCGCAACTGATTCATCAGTTGTTGACCGAAAGCCTCTTGCTCTCTCTGCTTGGCGGGGCGGCGGGGTTGCTGTTGGCGATTTGGATTATTGAGTTGGTAGTGGCTTTCAAACCGCCGGTTGATTTTCCCATCACCATAGACTTGCAGATGGATTGGCGGGTGCTGCTTTTTTCGCTCTTGCTATCGTTAGGAACGAGCTTGTTGTTCGGGTTCATTCCGGCGCTACAAGCGACCAAGTCTCAGGTAGTTTCGGCATTAAAAGATGAAACCACCATAGGCGGTTATCGGCGCTCAAAGTTGCGTAGCAGCTTGGTGGTTTTGCAGATTGCGCTGTCGTTGGTGTTGTTGATTGCGGCGGGTTTGGCGCTGCGTTCTTTGCAACATCTACAAACTATGAACCCCGGATTTGCTACGGAAAATGGCTTGATTATGTCTTTCGATTTAGGCTTGCAAGGTTACGATCAAGTCAAAGGCAAGCGTTTTGAACAGCAGATTATTGAGCGTGTCAGGGCGCTTCCGGGAGTCCGTTCTGCGGCGCTTACAGACCTCTTGCCTCTGAGCGGCAACTATTCAGGCAACACTGTCTATGTCGAAGGGCAACCGCCTGTGCGCGGAGCCGAAGTGCCTAGCGCGATGGTCTCTTCTGTGAGTGCTGATTACTTTTCAACTATGGAGATTGCTCTGCTTGCCGGACGCTCGTTTACCGAACAAGATAACGACAAAGCGTCGCAGGTAGCTATCGTCAATGAAAGCTTTGTCCGTCGCCTCATCCCTGAGCTTGGTTCCGTGCAAGAGGCTATAGGCAAACGCTTCAGCTTTCAAGGTGTTGCAGGTCCTTTCATACAAATCGTTGGCGTCACTGGCGACGGAAAATATTGGACGATAGGCGAAGCGCCGCAACCGTTTGCCTATTCGCCCTTGCTGCAATCTTATAATGCCAGCGTCTCGCTGGTGGTTCGCACGTCTGTCGAGCCGCGCAGTTTAATCTCTGCGATTCGTCAGGAGTTTCAAACGCTGGATGAAACTCTGCCGGTATTTAGTGTCAAGACGTTGACCGAACACATGGGCTTTTCCCTCTTTCCGGCGCGTGTTGCGGCGCTTCTTCTGGGCAGTTTCGGATTGCTTGCTTTGTTGCTTGCCGCCATAGGCATTTACGGGGTGATGGCTTATTCGGTTGCCCAACGTACCCGCGAGATTGGCATACGCATGGCGCTTGGCGCACAGGCTGGCGAGGTCTTGAAGATGGTTCTCAAGCAAGGCGTCACTCTGGCTTTGCTCGGCGTGTCGCTAGGTTTACTTGCGGCGTTAGCGGTGACGCAATTGATGTCGAGCGTGCTGTACGGAGTCAGCGCCACAGACCTTTTGACCTTTGTCCTAGTTTCCGCACTTTTGACAGGAGTGGCTATGGTAGCCTGTTTGGTGCCAGCGCGACGTGCAGCGAAAGTTGATCCGATGATTGCGCTCAGATACGAATAGGAGTTTTTATGAATACAATAATTCAAGACCTGCGCTTTGCGCTTCGCGCCATGTTGAAAAACCCCGGCTTCACGCTCCTTGCTGTGCTTACCCTGGCGTTAGGCATTGGCGCCAACACGACAATCTTCAGCGCCATTGATACGCTTGTGCTGCACCCTTTCGCTTTCGCCAATCAAGAGCGACTGTTGATGCTCTGGGAACAGAATCTTGAGGTGGACATAGATCATGGCGAGGTTGCGCCGGGAAATTTCAACGATTGGCGAGAGCAAAACCAGACGCTTGAGCAAGTCGTAGCCATTGACCAAAGCTATTTCGATTTAACCGATGGAAGCGAGCCGGAGCGGTTTTTAGGTTATGACGTTTCACCGGAGTTTTTCGAGACCCTAGGAGTGCAAGCCGCACATGGTCGCGTCTTCACTACCCAAGATGTGCAACCTGATAATCATCAGTTTGTGGTCTTAAAGCATAGCCTCTGGCAACGTCGTTTTGGCAGCGACCCAAACATCATCAATCAAACACTCACACTCAACGGCAAGAGCTACGTGGTGCTTGGCGTGATGCCGCCGGATTTCAACTTCCCTTTTAATCGGGGCGAGATGTGGGTTCCACTGGTCTTCGACGCGAAACTCAAAGCCGAACGCAAGCATCACTACTTGCAAGTTTTGGCGATGCTCAAGCCCGGCGTGACGCTTGAGCAAGCGAGCGCAGACCTCAACTCAATCGCTCTGCGTTCGCAACAACAATATCCCCAGAGCAACAGCGGCAGGACGGTGCTCACCGCTTTTATGAGCGACGATATGGTGCGTCACTCCAAGACCTATTCGCCTGTGTTGCTGGGCGCTGTAGGCTTCGTGTTGTTGATTGCCTGCGCCAACGTGGCGAATCTTTTACTGGTGCGCGGCGCTTCAAGGCAAAAAGAGATTGCTATTCGTCTGGCGATGGGAGCTACCCGCTTTCGTCTGATTCGGCAATTGCTCACAGAAAGTTTGTTGCTGGCTTTGGTTGGTGGCGCGTGTGGATTGCTGCTTTCGATCTGGGGCGTTGAAGCCTTGGCGCGCGGCATCCCGCAAGAGTTTTCCGAGTTCATTCCAGGCTGGCATAAACTCGGACTCAATCAAATGGCTTTTGTTTTCACACTCCTTATTTCTGTAGTGACAGGCTTGTTATTCGGACTTGTGCCAGCCTTGCAAACGACCAAGACCAACTTCAATGAAGCTTTGAAAGAAGGCGGCAAAGGTGCACCGGGCAAAGGCGCGCACCATCGCACCCGTAGCTGGCTGGTGATTTCCGAAGTCGCGCTGTCGCTTGTTTTGTTAATCGGCGCGGGGCTGATGATTAGAAGTTTTGTTGAACTATTGCGCGCCAATCTGGGAGTCAAACCGGAGAATGTTTTGACCATGCGTATTTCGCTGACCACCGAGAAATATGCCAAGGACGAAGCGCGAATTCATTTTTATCAACAGCTTTTGAGCCGCATAAAATCTCTTCCCACAGTGGCGAATGCAGGCGTCATTAGCGATCTACCGATGGGCGGCAGCAGCGCCAGCCGCAGTCTGCAAAGTATCTCGCAAACAGTTTTCCAAGCGGGCAAAGAACCCAACATTGATCTTCGCGTGGTGACTCCAAGTTATTTTGCAGCGATGGGCACAGCCCTTCTCAAGGGGCGCAATTTCACTGAACAAGATGACCAAAAATCTACCGGAGTGGTGATTGTCAACGAAGCCTTTGTGCAGCGGTTTTTCGCGGATCAAAATCCTCTGGGGCAACATTTCAAGATGATAGGTGACCAGAGCGCGCCGCTTGAAATCATCGGCGTAGCGGCAAACGTGATGAATGATGATATGGACGATAAAGCGCAATGGAGTATGTACCTTCCTTATTCACAAGCTTCCTACAGGGCAATGGATTTGGTAGTTCGCACAAACTCTGAGCCAACCTTGTTGACCGCAGCAATTCGCAGCGAAGTAAACGCGCTCGATAAAGATTTGCCGGTTTTCAATGTGAAAACGATGAGCAATGTTATCGGCGAAAGACTCTCTCCGAAACGCTTGACGGCATTTTTATTGGGCTTTTTCGCGCTCATCGCTTTGTTGTTGGCATCCGTCGGAATCTATGCCGTGATGTCTTATATGGTTTCGCAGCGCACCCATGAAATCGGCATCCGTCTGGCTTTAGGCGCGCCCTCCGGCAACATTTTTAAACTTGTAGTCGGGCAAGGCTTGTTGCTGACAGGCATCGGTTTGGGGTTGGGATTTGCGGGAGCCATCGCCTTGACTCGCGCCATGTCGGGGATTCTTTACGGCGTCTCGGCGACTGACCCTTTGACTTTTATTGGCATCTCTTTGTTGCTCGCGCTGGTTGCCTTCCTTGCCTGTTTTCTGCCAGCGCGACGAGCGACAAAAGTTGATCCGATGGTGGCGCTGCGCTGCGAATGAGATAAGGTGACACGACGACGCGAAGATACTGCGACGCGGAGACGCGGCGGCATGGTGAGGCGGCGAGTGACAGGCTTAAAGCATCTTTCGCGGCGCCGCTTTGTTTCTCTGTCGCCGCCTCGGTTGATTAGGAGGTAACGATGCAAACCCTTTGGCAAGACCTGCGCTACGGGGCGCGAAGATGGTTGCAGAAACCCAGCTTCACTTTGGTTGTCCTCTTCACGCTGGCGCTTGGCATCGGTGCGAACACTGCTATTTTTAGCGTCGTCAATGCGGTGTTGTTGCGCCCACTGCCGTTTCATCAAGCCGATAGATTGGTGATGATCTGGGGTAACTTCCTGACCTTGGGCATGGAGCAACTGGGAGCCAAATCGGCAGAGTATATTGATTATCGCGAGCAAAATAAGGTCTTCGATGAGGTAGCGGCTTTCACCAACACCTCGCTCACGCTCACGGGTGAACGTCCGCAGCGCCTCTCGGTGGCGCGCATTACCGCCAACCTCTTTCCATTGCTTGGCGCATCGGCAAGCGAAGGTCGCTTGTTCTCTTCAGACGATGAGCAGCCGGGCAATAGCCATGCAGTCATTCTCAGCCATGCGCTCTGGCAGAGAAATTTCGGCAGCGATGCACATATCGTTGGCAAGACCATCAGACTCCAAGAGCGCAACTACACCATCATTGGCGTGATGCCGCAAAACTTTCAGTTCCCCCACCCCAGCTTTCCTTTTGCAGAACCCGCAGAGCTTTGGCTTCCTCTGGCTTTCAGCAAAGAAGAGATTATCGAACGCCTTGGACGGCACGACCTGAAAGTAATCGCTCGACTTAAACCCGCTGTCAGTCTCGAACAGGCGAGAGCCGATATGAGCGCCATTGCGGCGCGGCTGGAACAGCAACAGCCGGGCTATCGCGGACCCAACGGCGAAGATGGCGGTTGGCGCATAACGGTCATCGGGCTTCAAGAGCAGGTCGTAGGAGCAAGTCGCCCGGCGCTGTTGGTTTTGCTGGGTATTGTCGGGCTGATACTGGCTATTGCCTGCGCCAATGTCGCCAACCTGCTGCTGGCGCAGGCAACCACCAGACGCAAAGAGATCGCCATTCGCACGGCTCTTGGTGCTAGTCGTCGCCGCATCTTTGGTCAATTACTCAGTGAAAGCTTGATGCTTGCGCTTCCGGCAGGGGCGTTGGGATTATTGCTTGCCCAGTGGGGGCTTGCTCTGCTTCTTGCCTTTGCTCCTGAAAATATTCCTCGCCTGACCGAGGTCAATCTCGACTGGCGTGTGCTGGTCTTCACCTTGGCGCTTTCACTGGTCACGGGTATTGCTTTTGGTCTTGCGCCCGCGCTTCAGGCATCAAAGCTCGACCTCAATCAGAGGCTCAAAGAAGGCGCAAGTTTTGATGGATGGCGCTCTCGTCGCACAGGCAATCTGCTGGTGACATTTGAGGTCGCGGTGGCGCTGCTGGTGCTGGTGTGTGCAGGGCTGTTGGTTCGCAGCTTTGCCCGTTTACAGCAAATCAATCCAGGCTTTGAGAGCAAAAATGTTTTAACCGCCGAACTGTCATTGCCAGCCTCGAAGTACACGACCCCGGTTCAGTCGGCAGCCTTTTACGAGCAATTGGTCTCGCAGGTCGAAGCCTTGCCCGGCGTTCAAGCAGCGGCAACAGGAACTCTGCTGCCGCTTGGTGGTGTGGCAATAGACGATCCGTTCAGCATGGAAGGTCGTCCGCTTGATATGAGCAATCCGACGGTTGCCGGTCATCAGAGCATCAGCCACGGCTACTTTGCGGCGCTCGGCATTGCCCTGCTTCGCGGTCGCGATTTCACCTCCGAGGATGTTGCTGGCGCTATGCCTGTGGCGATTATCAATCAAGAGATGGCTCGCGCTTATTGGGGTGACGAAGAGCCTATAGGCAAGCGCATCAAACTCGGTGCGCCGCGTGCTGCTGGCGACTGGCGAACGGTTGTCGGGGTGGTCAGCAATCTGGCGCATCGCGGCATTGATTCAAACGCCCGTCCCGATTGGTACGCGCCGCAAGCGCAAATGCCTGCTCGCGATATGTTTCTAGTGGTGCGCTCATCTGTTGTGGATGCGGCGAGCCTTGGCGATGCCATTCGCGAGCAGGTGTTGACCATTGATCGCCATCAGCCGGTGATAAGTCTGCGAACCCTTGATGAGGTGATAGCTTTTTCCGTTGCGCCGCGCCGCTTCAATACCTTGCTTGCAGGGTTGTTTGCAGCACTCGCGTTGCTACTTGCGGTGGTTGGTATCTATAGCGTGATGCTGCATTCGGTCAACGAGCGTTGGCGCGAGATTGGCATACGCTTGGCATTGGGGGCGCAGACCAGCGATGTCTTCAGGCTGGTGATGAGGCAAGGCATGACATGGACTTTGCTTGGTGTCGCCTTTGGTTTGCTCCTGTCAATAGGGTTGACGCGCTTGATGTCGAGTCTGCTCTTTGGCATCAGCGCCACAGACCTTCTGACCTTTGCTGTGGTTGCCGCGATTTTGACAGGAGTGGCTATGGTAGCCTGTTTGGTGCCAGCGCGACGTGCAGCAAAGGTTGATCCGATGGTGGCGCTCAGATACGAGTGAAACGATTTTGGAGTTTAGATTTTGGCTTCAACTCTTGCTGCAATTTCTATTGAAGAAGGCGAAACGATGAAACGTAAGGCGAGAAATCTTTTGCCCGTCAAGGCAAAATCCTAAATGAGAAAGAGGTACTGATGCAGACATTACTACAAGACCTGCGTTATGGCGCACGAATGCTCTTCAAGAATCCGAGCTTCACCGCCGCTGCGATAATTGCCATCGCTCTGGGGATAGGCGCGAACACGGCAATCTTTAGCGTCGTCAATGTTGTGCTGCTCAGACCGTTGCCTTACAACCAGCCGGAGCGCCTAGTCGCGGTCTGGGAATCCGACAGCCGCAAGGCGGAGAGCAAACGCTCCATCTCTTACCCAGACTTCTTTGACTGGCGCGAACGCAATCAATCATTAGAGAACGTCGCGGTCTATCGCGGCGCAGCTTTTTCGATGAGCGGCGCGGGGCAACCTGTTCAACTCAGCGGACAGATCGTCTCGGCAGAGTTATTTGATCTGCTACAGGTCAAACCGCATATCGGGCGCAGCTTCAAACGCGAAGACGAAAAAGTTCGCGGCGCTCAGTCCAGCCGTGCGGCTATCATCAGCTATAGCCTATGGCAAAGGCAGTTTGCTGCCGACCTCAAGGTTATCGGTCAAGCGATCACGCTTGATAGAAAACCGTTTGAGATTGTTGGCGTGATGCCAGCGGGCTTGCAATTCCCAATTCAAGCCGACCCGGTCGAAATCTGGGTCACCTCGGCGATTGATTCGGAACCCGATGCTGAGAATAAAGCCATAACCGAGAGGCGCGGCTTCCGCCTTCTGCAAGGCATCGCTCGCCTGAAATCTGAGGTGACAATTCAACAAGCGCAAGCCGAAATGAATGCCATTGCCAACGCTCTCGCAGAAGAATACCCCGATAACAACTTTGCCGCAGGCATACGCCTCATCCCTTTTCACGACGATTTGGTAAGCGATTACCGCACTGCGCTGCTTATCCTCTTAGGCGCGGTTGGCTGCATCTTGTTAATCGCCTGCGCCAATGTCGCTAACTTGATGCTGGCACGGACGACAACGCGCTATAAAGAAATCGCTGTGCGTGCGGCGCTGGGGGCAAGCCGTTTGCGACTCATACGGCAACTGCTCACCGAAAGCGTTTTGCTATCGCTTATCGGTGGCTTGCTAGGCTTGCTGCTGGCGTGGTGGGGCCTTGAGATTTTACTCAAACTCATTCCCGAAGACCTGCCACGTTTGTCGGAAATCAAACTTGATCGCTGGGTCTTAGGCTTTACCTTTTTGCTCTCCCTGGTCACAGGCGTTTTATTCGGTGTCATTCCGGCGATTCAAGGCTCGAAGACCGATTTGAATGAAGTGATGAAAGAGGGGGCGCACGGCAACTCCGGTAGCCATCGCCGCGCCTGGCTACGCAGTACGCTGGTCATCGCCGAAATCGCCATCGCCCTTGTGCTGTTGATTAGCGCCAGCTTGCTGGGACAGACGTTTATGAAACTTCAGCGCGTTGATTTAGGATTCGACAGCAGTAATATATTGACCGCAACAGTCGAATTGCCCGCCACACAATACCCTAAGCCCGAACAGAAAATAGCTTTCTACCAGCAACTACTGGCGCGTGTGAAGACGTTGCCGGGAGTCCATTCCGCAAGCGGGGTAATGCCTTTGCCAGTTAGCGGCAATGATGCGACAGGCAGCTTTCAAATCGAAGGTCGCCTTGCCCCACAAGGCGAAGAACCGCAAACAGATTTTTGTTGGATCAATCTTGATTACTTTAAGACCATGAAAATAGCTTTCGTCGCTGGGCGCGACTTCACGGCTTCAGACCATCTGAAAGCGCCGCCGGTCGTGATTATCAACGAGACCTTCGCCAAACAGCATTTCCCTGATGAGAACCCTTTAGGCAAGCATCTCCGTCTGCCGATTTCAGAAGATGAAGAGGGCACATCGGTTGAAATCGTCGGTGTGGTCAAGGATGTCAAACAGCGCGCCTCGTTTAGTCGCGCTACGGATTCAGAGATGTATATACCCTACGCACAGATACCGTTTTTCAACCAGATGAGTCTTGTCGTGCGTACAGACACAGAGCCGCGTTCACTGGCAAAAGCGCTGCAGAACGAAGTCGCTATGCTTGACAAAGAATTGCCGCTTTACGAGATCAAAACGATGCATCAGTACATCGGCAAAGCCGTCGCTCAACCGAAGTTTACGGCTTTACTCTTTGGCATATTCGCTGGCGTGGCGTTGGTCTTGAGCGCCGTAGGCATTTACGGGGTGATGGCTTATTCAGTCACCCAACGCACCCACGAGATCGGCATACGCTTGGCGCTCGGTGCCCAAACCGGCGAGGTCTTGAAGATGGTTGTCGGGCAAGGAATGCGGCTGATTATCACTGGTATAGGCATCGGTGTACTGGCTTCGATTTTTTTGACGCGCTTGATGTCGAGTCTGCTCTTTGGCATCAGCGCCACAGACCTTCTGACCTTTGCTGCGGTTGCCGCGCTTTTGACAGGAGTGGCTATGGTAGCCTGTTTGGTGCCAGCGCGCCGTGCAGCGAAGGTTGATCCGATGGTGGCGCTCAGATACGAATAAAAAGGCAGGAGAAATCTGTTACGATACTCCGTTCAAGGGGTTAGAATAAAATTTTCACGACGAGAACCATTCCATGATTCAATTACGCAATGTGGAGAAGTCTTATCAAGCGGGACACGAAGAAAATTTCGTGTTGCGGCGCATTCATCTGGACGTTGCCGAAGGCGATTTTATTTCGGTGATGGGGCCATCGGGGTCCGGCAAATCCACTTTGCTTGCTATCCTCGGGCTGTTGGATTCGGCGTGGCGCGGCGAGTATTTTTTGTTCGACAATGCCGTGCATAAATTGAATGCCAAACAGCGCCTTGAACTGAACAAAAAATATATAGGCTTCGTCTTTCAACAGTACCATCTGATTGACAATCTGACGGTCTATGAAAACCTAGACATTCCGCTGTCTTATCGTGATGTGAAGAAAGCCGACCGCCAGGCAATGGTCGGCGACATTCTCGACCGCTTTCAAATCGTCGGCAAAAAAGACCTCTATCCATCGCAACTATCGGGCGGACAGCAACAATTGGTAGGCATCGCCAGAGCCGTGATTGGCAATCCGAAACTGATTCTTGCCGACGAACCAACCGGCAATCTGCATTCAAGTCAAGGCCGCGAGATTATGGAATTGTTTACGCGCTTGAATGAACAGGGAACGACGATTATTCAAGTGACGCACTCGGAAGAAAACGCTGCTTACGGGCGCAAGGTTATACGCTTGTTCGATGGCTGGATTGCCAAAGCGTAAAGCTTTCAATGAAGGTGCGGACGACCCTACGGTGGTCGCCCGTACAAGCAAGCACAAACGGCTCTAGTGGCAAAGCCCGCAAGAGCATTTGCCTATAGCCGACGGTACAAGATGAGCGCACAGGATTTTGCCAACAGCCGAATATTGATTGCCGACGATCAGCCGGATGTGCTGGAGGCTTTGCGATTGTTGCTTAAATCGGAAGGCTACCAAATCACTTCGGCCTCGTCACCGGCGGCGATTTTACAAGCCCTCGAAACACAGGATTGTGATGTCCTGTTGATGGATTTGAATTACGCCAGAGATACCACCTCCGGCCAAGAGGGCTTGGATTTAATCACCCGAATTCAAGCCTTCGACAATACCTTGCCCCTCATCGTGATGACGGCGTGGAGCAGCGTCGAACTTGCCGTTGAAGCCATACGTCGCGGGGCGCGCGATTTTGTGCAGAAGCCTTGGGACAATGCGCGCCTCTTGACGACGCTTCGCACACAGATTGAATTGGGGCAGGCGCTGCGTAAAGGGCAACGCCTCGAAGCCGAAAATCGTTTGCTGCGCGATAGCAAACGGCCTGTGCTGATTGCCGATTCACCATCCATGCAGCCGGTATTGCAAATCATCGAGCGCGTTGGCCCGTCGGAAGCTAACGTCTTGATTACCGGCGAAAACGGTACAGGCAAAGGCGTCATCGCCGCCACGCTTCACGCGATTTCGCCACGCGCTGCGAAACCACTGGTGACGGTCAATGTCGGCGGTTTATCGGAAGGCGTGTTTGAAAGCGAATTGTTCGGCCACATCAAAGGCGCTTTCACCGATGCCAAAGCCGACCGCGTAGGCCGTTTCGAGTTGGCCGAGCGCGGCACTTTATTTCTTGATGAAATTGCCAACCTGCCGTTGCCGCAGCAACCGAAACTGCTGCGTGTGCTGGAGACCGGCGAATTCGAGCGCGTCGGTTCCTCGAAGACGCGCCGGGCACAGGCGCGCATCATCTCGGCGACCAATGCCGATTTGCATCAAGAGGTCGAAGCCGGGCGCTTTCGTCAAGACCTGCTGTTTCGTTTGAACACCGTCGAGATTCCACTGCCGCCGCTGCGTCACCGCCGCGAAGACCTGGCACGCTTGGCGACCCACTTTGTGCAGCAGCACACCCGGCGTTACCGCAAAGAGGTGCAGGGCTTTACGGATGCGGCCATGCAGGCGATGATAAAGCACGCCTGGCCGGGCAATGTGCGCGAACTCGACCACGCCATTGAACGCGCCGTGTTGATGATGCAAGGCGACAAGATCGAGGCAACTGATTTAGGATTGCAGCGAGGACGCGAAGCCGCCAGACGATTGGAAGACATGAGTCTGGAAGAGGTCGAAGCCTTTTTGATTCAAAAAACTCTGACGCAATGCGAAGGCAATGTCAGCCGTGCCGCAGAAAAATTGGGACTCAGTCGCAGCGCGCTTTATCGTCGCCTGCAACGCTATGAACTATGAAATTATGGGGATGGCAGTTCACGCTTTCGCGTAGCGGGCCGGAAGGCGCGCCGGTTGACGCCAAAGAGAGTTTCGCGCTGTCCGCGTCAGACCTGCAAAAACTCAAGGCCAGAGCTGCCGCCGAACGCCGCCGCCACTACGCTTCACGCAAACCACCGCAATCACGATGGAGCCACGACACCTTGATGTTGTTGATGGCGCTAACCTCCGGCACGCCTGCCATTCTGGTGTCCCTGATTTTTTTATGGAGCGGCAACTACACCCCGAAAGTGCAGTGGACGTTGACGGTCTTTCTGGTTTCGATATGGCTGGGCTATGCCTTTGCCATGCGTTCGCGCCTCGTGCGTCCACTGCAAACCATTGCCAATTTATTGGCGGCCTTGCGCGAAGGCGATTTCTCGATACGGGCTCGCGGCGCAAGGCACGATGACGCGCTCGGCGACGTGTTAATCGAAGTCAATTCCTTGAGCCAAGTGTTACGCGAACAACGCCTCAGCGCTTTGGAGGCGACGGCCTTGCTCAGTCGCGTGATGGCGGAAATCGAGGTGGCGGTGTTCGCCTTCGATGGCGAGAAAAAAGTACGTCTGGCGAATCGCGCCGCCGAGCGTTTGCTGGCGCAACCGGTAGAGCGTTTGCTGGGGCGCGAGGCCAATGAATTGGGGCTTGGCGATTGTCTGACGGGCGAAGAAACGCGCACCATACAGGCCGATTTTCCCAACGGCAACGGCAAGTGGGAAGTGCGGCGCAGCGCTTTTCGGGAAGGCGGCGCGCCTCTGCAGTTGCTGGTGCTTTCCAATTTGAGCCGCGCCTTGCGCGAAGAAGAACGCCTGGCCTGGCAACGTCTGGTGCGGGTGTTGAGTCATGAATTGAACAACTCGCTGACGCCGATTAAATCCATCGCCGGAAGTTTGGAGAGCCTGGTCGCCAAAACGCAACCGCCCGATGATTGGCGCGAAGATATGAAGCGCGGTTTGAATGTTATAGCCACACGCGCCGCCGCCCTCAGTCGTTTCATGGAGTCTTACGCGAGGCTGGCGCGTTTGCCGCAACCGAAATATCGTAGCGTCAATATCAACGCTTTGATTCAACGCCTGGTCGAATTGGAAAAGCGCCTGACCATACACGGCGTGACGAATGCGGAAGTCATCATTCAAGCCGATGGCGACCAATTGGAACAACTGCTGATTAATCTTTTGCGAAATGCCGTTGATGCGGCGTTGGAGACCGCTGGCAAAGTCGAGATTCACTGGCAGAAGGTCGGCGGCTTTTTGGAAATCGTGGTTCACGACGAAGGGCCGGGCATCGTCAATCCGGGCAATCTCTTTGTGCCGTTCTTTACTACCAAACCGGGCGGCTCAGGCATTGGTCTGGTGTTGAGTCGGCAAATCGCCGAAGCTCACGGCGGCTCCTTGACTCTGGAGAACCGCCGCGACCGGCAAGGTTGCGAAGCGCGTTTACGAATCCCTTTATAAAAGGGCGACAATGATTTTAAGATTATCCTGAATAGCAGAACGGAAAATCGGTGTGCGGTTGTAGCCGCAAGCCGACAGAGGATTCACCGTTTTATCCGGCTGGCTACCACCACACGGCCAGCAATAAGAGGCTCCGCCAAATAAAAAACAACGGCGTAAACAACAGGTTTGCCAGGGTCGCCACCAAGCCCTCGGTAGCTTGCCCGAAGTCGAGTTTGACACACAGGCTTTTCAACAGCGTGCGGTCGGCTACGACTCTGAGCCTTTGCGTCTCAGTTCGCTTGCTCAACACCAGAGACCAGTTAGCCTTGAGCCAGCGGTAGGCGCGCAGCTTGTTGCTCAGGTGCTGGCGATCATTGAGAAGCACAAAACTCCAAGTGATGATTTCCGCCAGCACATAGACCGGCAGAAGCAATATCAAGGTGCGCCATTTGAAATTTTTGAGCAGCATCACATAACGATTGCGCTCCTGCCAGAAAATTTTCAAGGGCGTGACGCGCAATTGATAATCGTGAACCACTAGACTGTCGGGCGTATAACAAATCGTCCAACCGGCGAGGCGCGCACGCAATGACAGATCAATGTCTTCCATGTAGAGAAACATAACTTCATCGAAGCCGCCCAAACTCTCGAACAATTCCCGGCGAATGGCAAAGGCGGCTCCTGAAACGGCGCTCACTTCATCGGGTTGTGAATAGGTCTGGCGCGGCATTCCCATCCCTCTGCATAAAGTCAGTCCGGTGATGTGAATATTACAACCGCAGGTGTTCAACTGATTGGGCGGATCCAGCAGGACGATTTTGGCGGTTACGAGGCCGATCTTTTCATGCTCGTCGAAGGGTTTGAGCAGAGATTCCAGCCAGCCTTTTTCTACAAGGGTGTCGGGATTGAGAAAAACCAGAAAGGCTCCACGCGCCTGCCGCGCCCCCAGATTACAGCCCCCGGCAAACCCCAGATTGCTGGATGAACGGATGAGTGTGACTTCGGGGAACTGCTTGTCAACCATCTCTGCATTGCCTTCCGCAGAGGCGTTGTCCACGACCAGCACTTCAACTTCATCGGGAAGGGTTTGCAAAACTGTAGTGAGACAGTGTATGAGTTTTTCTCTGGCATTGTAGCTGACAATGATGATACTGGCGCGCCGGGGCTGAGGCGAAGGAAAGGGTGCTTGTGCCGCGAGTGTCGGGTGAAAGATTTTCTCCATGTTTTTCGTGTGTTTTTATCCTCGTGGAATTGATAAAGCAAACCCAAATCGCTTATAAAGCAGTAGCAGATTATCGTACAGGAGAGACGACAATCTGCAAAAGCGGAAACTTCCAGAAGCCTTTTGCCCTTGCCCCTGTGACTGGCAATCAGGCGCAGGTTTCGGCTTTGGCTTTCGTTGACAAAACCGGACATCACGCCATAAGGAGTAGCAGACCAGCGAATGTATAAAGACCAGCGCATTGTAATCGTCGTGCCAGCCTATAACGAGTCGCATCACATTGCTGAGGTCATCAAGGGTATGCCGGATTTCGTTGACCACATCATCGTGGTTGACGATGCCAGCAAAGATGACACCTACGAAGTCGCGTTGGGGTGTGCCGACCAACGCTTGAGGGTGTTGAAATCCGCGCAGAATCAGGGCGTCGGAGGCGCGACGATTTGCGGTTATCGCCAAGCTCTCGAACTCGACAGCGCCATTATCGTCAAGATGGATGGCGACGGGCAGATGCCTCCTGACTACTTGTCGGCGTTGCTCGACCCCTTGATCGAGCAGAACTATGATTACGCCAAAGGCAATCGCTTTTTGCACAGCGAATCGCTGCTTGCCATGCCCAGACACCGGCTCTGGGGCAATGTGGTGCTGACCTTTTTAACCAAACTGGCTTCCGGCTACTGGAATGTTTTCGACCCGCAAAACGGCTACACGGCGATTAAGCGAGACGCCTTGCGCGCCATTGATCTCAATGCCGTGCATCAGCGTTTCTTTTTTGAGAATGATATGCTGATTCATCTGAACTTTTTTAAGAAGCGGGTCACCGATGTTGCGATTCCCGCTTACTATGGTCAGGAGGTATCGGATCTCAATCCCTTTCAGATTGGCCTGTCCTTTCCCTTCCTGTTAATCCGGCGGTTTTTCTATCGCGTCTATCACAAATATGTGTTGCGGGATTTTTCGCCCATCGCGCTCTTTTTGTTTTTAGGGCTGATGCTTTTCAGTTGGGGCTTCGGTTTCGGCATTTATCTATGGATTGAAACCATGTTGACCGGTCGTTTTACTCCTACGGGGACGATTATGTTGTCGCTGTTGCCGTTGATTTTAGGCTTTCAACTGCTGTTGCAGGCCATCGTTCTCGACATTCAGGAGACGCCGAAGTAATTCCTCGCGACCCTGAGCAAGTTTTTGTTGGCGCGGGATTGACGAGGGGCAGCAATCATCCTCAGCGATTTTTCTGACGCCGGTGTTCCATCCCTCTTCACTTTTGTAAATATGATAAACCGTTTTCTGATTCATCCGTTGGTGAGGTATAGATTGAGAACCAAAGCCCTGTTGGGCTTATGGGCATTATTTTTTTTGTTGGTTGCTTTTGGCATACATGGTTCTTCAACCGGTGTGACTGCCGGTTGGTGGTCGCCGGAAAAACCTTATACGGGATATTTATTGTGGAATCCGCCGCCGCAAAATACGGATGCGACCAATCCTCAACTGGATTTTCGCAGCGACCTGTTGATGGCACACGCTCGCTGGATTCGTTGGGATGAATTGATGACCT
This sequence comes from Acidobacteriota bacterium, assembly GCA_016201275.1. GTDB lineage: Bacteria > Acidobacteriota > Blastocatellia > UBA7656 > UBA7656 > JACQDB01. The sequence continues at coordinate 14,470 of JACQDB010000137.1, read as the reverse complement.
CTACGTCGCTGTCCCTGAGCCAGTTGTCGCACCAGCCGAAATTTCCGGTCATCAACACCAACATCGGCATTGGGCAGAATATGCTGATCAACCAACACGTACCGGTCTGGCATCTGGCGAGCTTATCCAGACCGGCCACCTGGGGCTATTTTATGTTCGGGGCGCAGCGAGGACTGGCCTGGTACTGGTGGTTCCAACCTTTTTCATGCTTCACGGTGTTGTGCCTGCTATTGGAAATTCTCTTGCAGGGCAAGCCAGAGTTGGCGGCATTTGGCGCGTTCTGGTATGGCGGTTCGGCCTATCTGGTCTGCTGGTCGAACTGGCCTGCTTATCTCACCTTTTTTCTGGCCTTGAGTTGTTTATCGGCTTATCACATCTTGCAAACCGAGAAGCGTTCCACCTTGATTGTCTGGGCAATTCTTCTCGGCCTCAGCATACCGGGCTTTGTGATGATTCTGTATCCGCCTTGGCAGGTATCGCTGGGTTATCTCTTTCTGCTGGTGTTTGTCGGACTCTTCATACGCGATAAGCTGCATCATTCCTTCCGGTCGCTGTATCGGTATCGCCTTCTGGCGTTGCTTGGAGCGCTGACCTTGGCGGGCTTGATTATCACAGCGTATTTGCACACCTGCTGGCCCGACCTGAAAATCATGGCGGCCACAGTTTACCCCGGCAAACGAGTTTCACTAGGCGGCGATTATTCTTTCGCCTTATTGTTTGAAGGGATGTATAACCTGAAGACCATCTATCAAACCCCTCTGGGATTGATTAACCAGACCGAATCGGCCTCGTTTTATTACCTGTTTCCGGCGGTGATGTTGGCAATGGCCTTGTCGAGGAAATTTTTCTTGCGACTGGGAGTGTTGGGTTGGTTGTTGGCTTTTTACCTGATAGTGCTGCTGGTTTTTCTTTTCGTTGGTCTGCCGCCAGTGTTGGCCAAGCTGACTTTTCTGAGCTACGTGCCGCCTTACCGCGCCGATCCGGCCATCGGCCTGACCTCAATTTTCCTGTGTATGCTGGCGCTGGCGCGTGCGGAAAAACCGCTTGGTGAAGCGCGGAGCAAGTGGGAAGGCTGGATGCCGTGGGTGGTCAGCGGCCTGATGGTGCTGCTCTTTGTCTGGCACGGTTTGGCTTTCAGGAAGTTGACCGGAACCTTTCTGTCGCCGCTTGCCGTAGGTCTCGCCGCTGTGCTGGCGGGAGTGGTATCGTATGGTTTGCTGCGCGGCAGACGGGCAATTTTTTGCGGCGTATTAGGCGTTGTCATCGTGGCTACAACGGCGCTGTTTAACCCACTGGCCACGAATCTCGATCATCTCTATGACTCTGAACTTGCTCAACAAATTCTCTACTTCAACAAGCGTTCACCGGAGCGTCCGTTGTGGCTTTGCTATGGCGGCGTCAATACCGGAATGCTGGTAACGGTGCTGGGCGGCAGGTCGCTTGCTGGACAACATTGGCCGCCGCAATTATCTCTGTGGCACAAATTCGATCCGTTCAAACTTTACGAATCGGCATATAATCGCTACGCGCTTGTGCAGTTGGATTACGCCGAGCGCAATCAGGGCATCCAGTTCAGCAATCCGCAAGAGGATACGGTCACCGTCTCGGTGTCCCCTCACGCTCCACTCTTGAAGGCAATGGGGGCGCGCTATGTTCTGGCGCTTGGCGAGGCGCAAGGTAAAATCAAGACGGATGAGCTGACTCTTCTGTATGCTGCGGCTTCGGGGAACTTCTCGATTTACGAGATTCAACCGTAAAGCTTAAGATTGTGGATGAAATCAAGTGCAAGTTCAGAGTTACGCTTTTCGGCGTGAAGCGCCTGCGTCAACTCACGCCGAAAGGCGTAACTCTGAACCGCAAAAACTGTGTCTTATTTAATCCACCATCCTTACCGCTTGTGGCAAAGCCTTGAGAATTTCCACAACACGGCAGCACCCGTCAAACTGGATGAGCCGTAGCAACCGCTGAGGAACACCTATTGGTTGACGTGATAGAGGGCAATTGCACCACACTGACTCAAAAAATTCCATGACCGAGGAGACCATAGAACTATCCATTGTCATGCCTTGTTTGAACGAGGCCGAGACCTTGCCCGTCTGCATTGAAAAAGCGCAACGCTCATTGCGTGAACTCAAAGTGACAGGCGAAGTCATTATTGCCGATAACGGCAGCACGGATGACTCGCTACAGATTGCCGAACGCTGCGGCGCACGCGTCGTGACAGTGACCACAAAGGGTTATGGCGCGGCGTTGCTGGGCGGCATACTGGCAGCACGCGGCGCGTACATCATTATGGGCGATGCCGACGACAGTTATGACTTCACCAAGCTGGGGCCGTTTGTGGAAAAACTGCGCGATGGCTACGACCTGGTGATGGGCAATCGTTTTCAAGGCGGCATCAAACCCGGAGCTATGCCGCCGCTGCACCGCTATTTGGGCAACCCCGTGTTGAGTGGCATCGGACGACTTTTCTTTCGCAGCGGCTGCGGAGATTTTCATTGCGGGTTGCGCGGCTTCAGCAAGGCGGCGGTGTTGAAGATGGATTTGAAGACCACAGGGATGGAGTTTGCCAGCGAAATGGTCGTCAAAGCCACGCTCCACAAAATGCGAATTGCCGAAGTGCCAACGACGTTATCGCCGGATGGTCGCACGCGACCGCCGCACCTGCGAAGTTGGCGCGATGGCTGGCGACATTTGCGCTTTCTGCTGCTTTACAGCCCGCGCTGGCTCTTTCTGTATCCGGGACTGGCTTTGATGTTGACGGGCTTGATCTTCGGCGGCTGGCTGTTGCAGGGGCCGATTATCATCGGCAACATGGGCTTTGATGTGCAGACTCTGCTGTATGCGGCGCTGGCCATCGTCATTGGCTTTCAGGCCATTGTCTTCGCCATCTTCACCAAGGTTTTTGCCATCAGTGAAGGCTTGCTGCCGGAAGATGAACGCCTGAACCGGCTGTACCAGTTTCTCACTCTGGAAGTCGGATTATTGGTTGGCGTCATACTGGTGCTGGCGGGATTGGCGGGCTCGCTGTATGCCGTGTGGTTCTGGGAAAGCAGTGCGTTTGGTTCGCTCGATTCTTCGCGGACGCTGCGAATCATCATTCCTTCGGTAACGGCGCTGATGTTGGGTTGTCAAACCGTTCTCTCCTCCTTTTTCCTCAGCGTTCTCGGCCTCAAGCGCCGATGAAGCAGCGCGGCATACGGACTCTACAGTTTCTTCTTCTTCTCGGCATAGCGGTGTGCAGGGTGCGCCATCAACTATGAAAACCAAAAGAGAGAGGTTGCCTTCCGCTAGAGCGGTTTTCATATGTGTGTACGGAACCCCCTGGCGTTGAGCAGCGGTCTTCGACCGTGCGACGCTCTCTGACCGTCGCTCAACGGGTTTGAGGTTTCCGTAATCTCAAACAAAAACCGCTCTAGCGCCTGCTTGTTTGGCGTTGACCCTTCAAGCGTTTTCTGTGACGACCGCTGCATTGGCTTTGCCATGTTGCTTCAGCAAGTCTTCATAGACGCCGAGTAGTTTTTGGGTTGAGGCGGCCCAGTCGAAAACCTTGCTGGGGATTTGCTCGAACCGACCTTCGGCGGCCAGTAAAATCTGGCGCGCTAAATCGGCGCTGTTGCGATTCTGAAAAAACAAGGCTTGACCTGATACCACTTCGGGAAGGGAACCGCCATCGCTAGAGATGACCGGCTTGCCCAGCGCACAGGATTCCGCCGCCGTGTAGCCGAACCCTTCGGTTATCGAAGGCACGATGATGCAGTAGGCTTTTTGAATCGCCTCAAGTAAGGCCATTTCCGGCAGCGGGTCGCAAATCTGCACGCGATTGGTGAGCTGATGCTGCGCGACCAATTTAATGAATTTTTGCTTCTCCTGTATCGGATCGTTCGCCAGTATGAAGACAAATTTGCAATCATCGGGCAGCACCGTGGCGACTCTTTTGATGGCCTCGAAGAGAACGAATAAGCCTTTGGTTTTGCCCGGCCTGCCGTAATACAGAAAGGTCTTCTGAGGGACGCTTGCGGGTGGTGTGGTTGGCACGTAGTCTGCGAGATGGCTTTTCAAACCGGGATAAATGGTAATCACCGGTTGATGCTTTTTGCCATACTGGTGCAGGTCTTTTTCCGTAGCCTGCGAGATGGTGTGACAGAGCGGATAATTGCGGTGAATGATGAATTGTTCAAAGGCGTAAAAGAGCGCGGCTTTGAGGAAATTTTTTTCTACCCAGAACCATTTATTGCCCCACACTTCATAGACCGTTACCACACAGGGCTTGTGGAATTTCCTGGCGGCGTGCAGCGTCACTGGGGCGGCGGGAAAAATTGCCCCGTGAAGAATGTCTGCCCATGCCGCAACTTCATCAATATCCCGGGGCCTGGGTATGGGATGTCCGAAGAAACCGCGCCAGGGAAAGTGCTGCACTTCCACGCCCTCATAAACCGCACGCCCGGTCACGCCGCCGGAATTGCTGGTGGCGACTTTTACTTCACACCCCAATTCGACAAGCCGCGAGGTGTACTCTTTGAACATGGTCTCGCCGCCACCAATGTGCGGGTAAAAATGCTCAAGGACAAAACCGATTTTCATCAAACTCCGGCGCTCCCCTGCTGCGATAATTTCTCATTCTGCCGAAACCCTTGCCTCGGTTGAGGGAAGAGTTGCCGGTTCAAATGAAGCAGCATGATACCCCAAGCGCGCAAGGAATTCCTCCCCGCATCTCCGTAACAGAAAAGAGCGGCGCAAGGCTCTATAATCAAGCAAGAGCTTTGCGCCGCTCAACCACTTCGGGTTGATTTTTGCCTCAATTAATTCAGGTAAAAGCGCTCTCGATACGAGTACGGCGAAGTAACGGAACTGTGCGCGCCGTTCATGATGATATTGGCCATCTCGATGCGCTTTTGCCGCTTCTGATCTTCAATACCGGCGTCCACTCCCGCCCATACCGTATTCGCCCAGTAATTGTACTCCACGCTGGTCGGGATTCTCAGCAGCATGACCATGTACATCTCGACAATCTGTACCTGTATGGTGACGCGCAGATCGAACTCTCTGTAGAGCGCATTGCTGGGATTGGTCAAGGCGACAGCGACCGCGCCTCTTGAGGTGCCGCTGCTGAGTTGGGTGAGGCGTGCGGCGAGTTCCGCATCGGTCGCCGCACGCCCCAAGGCATTGGCAAATAGGCGCTGCACGAAAGCTTCGTTGCTCAGGGTTCCCCACCTTCTGGAAAATTCATCCGAGTTGATAAAGGCGGCGGCAATTTGTTCAGCCGTCATTCCTCCTGCCGCTTGATCGAGCCAATATCGTATGCCTTCGTAATCCGGCAGGCGGTTGAAACATTCCTGATACAGCTTAACGATGACCGCTTTGTTCTGGTAAAACTCTGCCGCTTCAAAGAAGCGCGCCACGATCTCGGCTCTCGTCATCGAACCGTTGTTGAGTTGATCTATCCAATAGTTGCCATCGGTTTGCGAATTGCGCTCACGATAGAGCAAGTCGCGGTATGCCTGATTGACAAACATGGTGTTGTTTTCCAGGACATTGTTATCTTTCAAGTCAGGGTTTTTGCCAACCCCTGCCTCCAGATTATTGGGGATACCGTCATTGTCGCGGTCATTGGAATCGGCATCAACGGTTAACATTACGCTGGCCGATGCAACGCCTATGGGCGAGCCGTTCTTGTACACCTGCCATTGCAAGTTATAAGGCTTGCCGGAGACTGGCGGGGCAATAATGTTGATGGCGAACCGTGGATTCGGCTCCGTGTCAGGGGCTATACAATTGCCGATCTCTACTTTATCTTTGCCCCAGAACGTATTGCTTAACGGGCTTTGGGCACCGAGTTCATAGCCGTTCTGAACATTCCAATAACTGGTTCCGGTGTTTTTGAAACTGAGATTGAGCGTATAGCGTCCCCCCGCCGTTACATGATTATTCGTGACAATTTGCCCGGCTGAATTATTTGCGCCAACACGCAAATCCTGAGACATGAATTGCGAGTTATCGGTTCCCCCACTTGGGCAACTGCTGCTGCTGGTGACGCTGACCGCGACATTGGTGCTGGCCGCACCAAAAAACGCGCTACCATCAAACATCTTCCACTGGAAATTGTAGTTGCCTGCGGTGGCGGGCGCGGTGATCGTAAAGGTGAAGGTCGCGTTTGCGCCCGGTATTGTAGAAGATAACGGGCTGACGCGGTTCAAGCCCCAAGTGGTGTTGTCTTGCGGGTTTTGTGAACCGAGTTTGTAGGTAGCGGTTGTCCAAGTCGTGGTGCCGGAGTTTCGCATCACCACGGTGACGCTGTAGGTCTGTCCGGCGGTCATCGTCGAAAGCACGGTTTGCGATACAAACGTCGCGTCATTTAGCGACGGGGTGCCGGCATTGATCTGCACAGTGAATTGGCGCTGGGCGGTGATTTGAGCGTTGTCGCGCACCTGCATTGTGAAAGTCGAAGAGGCTGCCGTTGTCGGTGTGCCGCTGAGTGTGCCGTTGGCATTGAGCGTCAAACCTGCAGGCAGCGTGCCAGCAGCAAGACTCCAAGTATAAGGCGAGGTGCCGCCTGTGGCCGCCAGTGTTTGCGAATAAGCCGTGCCGACCGTGCCGCCTGCTAAACTGGTCGTGGTAATCGCCAGCGGCGGTGGCGTGGCCGGATTGACCTGTATGCTGAGTTGGCGCGTTGCCGTCGTCTGCGCGCTATCGCGTACTTGCATGGTGAAGGTCGCCGTTCCCGATGCCGACGGTGTACCGCTGATGGCTCCGGTTGCAGCATTCAGTGTCAAACCCGCAGGCAATGTCCCCGAAATCAGACTCCAGCTATAAGGCGTGGTTCCACCTGTGGCCGCTAGTGTTTGCGAATAAGCCGTGCCGACTGTGCCGCCTGCTAAACTGGTGGTGGTAATCGCCAGCGGGGTTGGGCCGCCGCTGCCAACTTGTATGACGACGTTCGGTGTCAACTGTCCGAAGAAACCTATGCCGCCGTTTTGATACATCTGCCATTGGAAATTGTAATTGCCCGAGGTGGAGGGCGCGGTCACTGTGAAGGTTAAATCAAGTTGTTGACCGGCCTGCGTGGGGAAATTGGCAATGGATACGCCGTTGCCGCCCCAAATCGTATTCAACGCCGGATTCTGCGACGCTAGATAATAATCGGTGGTGAAGGACGAGACCCAGCCCTGCGTCCCTGTGTTGTTATATTTCACGTTGATCTGAAACACCTGGCCGGGCTGCACAGAGGTTGGCACGGTCCAGGAGACGAACTGCGAATCCAATGGCGAGGAGGCGTTTGCCACCGTCAACGTGAACGGTTTTTGCGCTGTCGCCTGCGTGTTGTCACGCACCTGCACGGTAAAGTTTGCGGTGGTCGCGGTGGTCGGTGTGCCGCTGATGACGCCGGTCTGCGCGTTCAAGCTCAACCCTGTAGGCAAGGCCCCGGAGACGATGCTCCAAGTATAAGGCGTAGAGCCGCCGGTTCCAATGATGGTTTGCGAAAAGGCCGAACCGACATTGGCATTCGGTAAGGGTGAAGCCGTGGTGATGGCAAGCGGGCCGCCGCCGCCACCCTGTCCGGGATAGATAAACGCTATGCCGGTTGCATCATCCGGTCTGACCGAAGCGCAACGCCCGTCGAAATGCGCGATGCCGTACATGGTCGCAGAAGTATCCGCCGAATGCCCCAGCCCCAGAGCGTGACCCAGTTCGTGCGTGGTGATCTCCTGCACGTTGCAGCTATTGCCAAAGCTACAAGCGGCAAACGGATTGAACGAAATGAAGCCGCCGCTGGCCTGCGAGAAAGTGACGCCATTGATTATTTTGCTGTTGCCGTTCCAATTCAAACCGCCCAATGCCAACACGCCTTGACAACTTCCGGCGCTTCCCGACCATCTGCCGTCACAGTTATTGAAGATGATGGTATTGTTGGTGCTATCGGGAAAACAGGCATCGGTGTTGCTGCCTACGGCGACGCGCAAAGAGCAACCCGGCACGATTGACCAAACATTCATAGCCGCCGCAATATCGTTGTTGATTTGCTGGTTCGGCGCTCCCGCCTGATTCACATGAAAGACCACAGGCTGACCGCTGTCCGGCTCGAACCAACGCGGATGCGCCGAATGAATGTAGGTCCATTGGGGTTGCAGATTGCCTCGGCGCGCCAAGTCGGTATATTCCTGTGGACGCGCATTCATAGGCACGTTGCTGTAATAGGTTTGCTCGAAGCTTTGCGATTGTTCAGCGTTGGCGGCAATTTTATCTTTCAGCATTGCCACATAAGCCGAAAGTTCCAGGCGATTGGTGATGCCGTCGCCCTCGGCAAGGCGCGAGTAATTCTGCATGACGACGACGCCATCGCTCATCTCGGAACGCACGGCGAGTCTTTGCCCATTAGCGGTATCGGTAACGATGTCAAATTTGCCGAGAAAATATTGATGGACGCGAAACGAACCGTCCGCCCAACTTTCCAGATACAACAACACCTCTTCATCGGGAGTAAATTGCGGCGTGCCGAAGACGATGCTGCCGCGCCCTTCGATCTGTCCGCCTTCCTGTTTCAAAACAATGCGTCGGTCTTTGATTTTGCCTTTGAAGACTTCCTGTACGCGCAAGGTGATGTAGGTATAAATGCGATTGCTTTGACTATCGAGAGCGCTCTCGACATTCAACACTCTGCCGCGCACGATGGCGCGACTGCCGATTACCATGTTGTCATCGGTGGGCATGATTACGGTGGTTGCCGTAACCGGTGGAATCGCTATAAAGAGAAGCGCAAAGAAAAATAGTAAGCCGAATATTTTATGATTTAGAACGCGACACATAATTCAACCTCCCAGAGAAGGCCGCTTGCCTTCTTCGGTAACATTTGCTGGGATAATGCCAGAGCATCCGATGCGTTCCCACCTACCAGCGGTGATAAAAATATGTGAGATAAACCTGCTGGCTTCGCTTCTTAAACTCGCGCAATTTCCGCCTTATCCCTTGAACCTCAAGTTCGTTAATGGCGAGGGGCTTGACTCAAGAATTCGCTCTCGTAACCGCTGCCCGATCAAGCTGTGTGGGCTGCACAGCTAGGGCAAAACTAACGCTACGATTGCCGAAATTCAAAAGTCTATGGGGCTGCTTGAGCTTAGATAGCCGAATTCAAACATAGGAAAACAGAGTTGTCAATTGTAATGTTATTTGGCCGGAGTTGGTTTAAGCGTAGCTGAAGAAGGGCGGCATCTGATTGCTGATTGGCAAGCTGTTTGTCCTCTCAAGTTTCAGGCGAAGTCTTGCCATTAGAAAAAAATGTGACGCATGAAAAAAAAGCAGATGGCCGACGACTGCAACCCAATCACGAATGCAGCGCTGGCAAAGTGGCGAAGCGGTGCAGGCCAAACGGCTGCAATTGGTCAACGGTGCGATTGAGCAACAGGGATTGCATCATCAACTCGGCGGTAATCGGAGCCAGCAGAATGCCGTTGCGGAAATGCCCGGTCGCCAGCCACAGATTCGCAATTCCCGATTCGCCGATAATCGGCCAATGGTCGGGCGTGTCGGGGCGCAATCCCGACCAGGTTTCGACAATCTCTGCGTCGGCGACCTCTGGCACCAATTCGATTGCCGCATCCAGCAAGGCCCGAATCCCCTTTGCCGTATTGCCTTTTTCAAAACCGCTGTATTCAACGGTCGCGCCAATCAACAAACGCCCGTCGTTGCGCGGCACCAGATAGACCTGGCTGGAATGCAGTACGTGGCGAATCGCCGCACTCTGCACCGCTATCATCTGGCCGCGAGCCGGAATGGTGATCGCCTCGACGCCGAATTTTTCCAGCAAAGCGCCAGACCAGCTACCGGCGGCAATCACCACCGCTCCTGCATAAATTTTTGCGCTGCCGCAAACCACTCCGGCAACCTGTTGATGGTCGAGCAATACCTCGGTGACGGCTTCGCCTTCGATGACCGTGACCCCGGCTCGCCGTATGGCCACCGCCAACGCCAGCATCAACAACCGATTCTCCACCTGTAAGTCATCTGCCATGAAAATGGCTCTGGTAGCCTGTTTGGTGACTGCAGGCTCCAATCTCTCTAGCTCCTCGGCGGGAATTCTTTCAACTCGCAAACCGGCTTCGAGTTGCCATTGCGCCCATTCATCGGCGTGGTCTTGAAGGTGTGGTAGCGAGACAAACAAGGTGCCTTCTTCGCGCAACTGCGCGTCTATGTCGGAGGCTTCCTTGAGGTGCGCCACGAAGTTTTTATAGAGCGCACGGCTCTTGATACAGAGGTTGAAAAATTCATCAGGTTGCAACGATTCGGTCTGCGGCGAAAGCATTCCGGCAGCCGCGCTTGAGGCTTCGCAACCCAGTCGTCCGCGTTCCATCAAGAGGACTTTGCAACCGGCTTCGGCTAACTTCAAGGCCAGCGCACAGCCGATGACGCCGCCGCCAACAATCAATACATCGCTTTTCATCAAGCCCTAGCATAGCACCCGAAATTCTGAATCGCCATGCAAGAAAAAAAACGCCACAGGGCTTGACTCTGTACCAGACTACAGGGTTTACAATAGAAGATGAGAAACGAGGAAAAGGAGAACAGAGATGAAAAGCGCATTGAAAATCGTGGCACAGGCCCCGCATTGGTTGCGAATTGGCGAAGTCTCGAAACACAGCGGCATAGGCATCGAAGCATTGCGCTTTTATGAAAAGCAGGGCTTGCTCAATCACGCGACGCGCACCCAGAGCGGCTATCGAATGTATAGCGAAGACGTATTGGAGCGGCTGGAATTTATCAAACGCGCTCAGGTGCTGGGTTTTTCGCTGGCCGAAATCGCCCACCTTATCAAAGAGAAAGAGAGCGGCAAGAGCCCTTGTTTTGAAGTGCGCGAAATCGTCCGCTCGCGTTTGCAGGAACTCGACGAACGCATGAAAGAGATGCGCCGCTATCGCAAAGAACTGGCTGCCGCTTTAGCCGAATGGGACGACGCCGAAGAGAAGGAAGGCGCAATTTGTGGCTTGATTGAAAGCACCACGATGACGCAGCCGTTGCCGAAACGACATCTGCCGTCCGCCATCGCGCATCATCAACATAAAGCCGCACGGACGTTACAGCAGGCTTCGCAAAATGCGAGGCCGAAATTGAGGAGAAGAAAATGAGTAAAGCAATTGATCCGATTTGCAAAATGACCGTTGATACGGAAACCGCCGTGGGCAAAACCCTTCACGATGGCAAGACCGAATATTTCTGCTCGCTTGGTTGCAAGCAGAAATTTGACGCCTCGTTGGCGCGCTTCACCCCCGCCGCGCCAGCGCCAACAAGCCCCAACCTGGTGCAACTCGGCGCGTTCACACCGCGCACGCCGCCATCGTCGGGCGAGCCTTCCCCATCGCAACCGAGCGCCAACGCGAAGCGCGCCTCCGCAGGTGCTAAACCTGTCGCCGCCAATATCGTGCAGTTGAACGCCAAACCTGCGACAGAAAATCGCACGCCGGATTCGCCAACCCCATCACCGTTGGTGGAATTGGCAACCGCTACGCCTCAGCCGCAAACAACCGAGGAGGCGCAGGCGTCCGGCGAAATCGTCACCTTGCCGATCAGCGGCATGACTTGCGTCTCCTGCGCTCGACACATTGAAGAGAAATTGCAAGCTACAACGGGCGTCCATCGCGCCGCCGTGAATTATGCCACGGGACGAGCCACCATCGGTTATGACCCGAACAGCACAGACCTTCGCAAAGTGATGGAAGCAGTGAAAGAGACTGGTTACGGAGTGCGCGAATTTTCCGCCGATGAACTTGCCGCCGCCGATTTTGCCGACACCGCACACGAAGAAGAGTATCAAATTTTGAAACGCAAATTTCTCATCGCGGCGGTGCTGTCCTTGCCGGTGCTGGTCATCGCTATGGCGCATGGAAAAATTGCCGCCTTGAATTTTGCCGGTGTCGAATGGCTGCAACTGGCTTTGACGACGCCTGTGGTTGGGTATTCCGGCTGGCAGTTTTATCGCGGCGCATGGCTGGCGCTTCGCAATCGCTTCGCCGATATGAACACTCTGATTGCCATCGGCACAGGCGCAGCGTTTTTGTATTCGACAGCGGCGACCATCGCGCCGAATTTCTTTATGACGACAAGCGCCGACCACGCGCCAATGATGATGCGTCCGCCGGTCTATTTTGAAGCGGCGAGTGTCATCATTGCCCTGATTTTATTGGGTAAAATGCTCGAAGCCAAAGCCACCGGGCGCACCTCTGAAGCGATACGCCGTTTGGCCGGTTTGCAGGCCAAGACCGCTCGCGTCATCCGCAACGGCAACGAAATGGATTTGCCGATTGAGCAGGTCGCGGTTGGTGATTCGATACTCGTCCGACCGGGCGAAAAGATTCCCGTTGACGGCGTGATTATCGAAGGCGCTTCAGCGGTGGATGAAGCGATGCTGACTGGCGAAAGTCTGCCGGTTGAAAAACAGGTGGGCGATGAAGTTTTTGGCGCGACCATCAATAAAACCGGGGCGTTCCAATTCACCGCTACGAAAGTCGGGCGCGACACCGTGTTGCAACAAATCGTCAAGATGGTCGCCGACGCGCAAGGCTCGAAAGCCCCCATAGCGCGACTCGCAGATACCATCAGCGGCGTCTTCACGCCCATCGTCATCATCATCGCCATTGCTACCTTTGTCATCTGGTTCGTAGTCGCGCCGGTTGATACACGCTTCACCACGGCGCTGGTCAATTTCGTTTCGGTGTTGATTATCGCCTGCCCTTGCGCTTTGGGACTGGCGACGCCCACGGCGATTATGGTCGGCACTGGCAAAGGCGCGGAAAACGGCGTGCTGATAAAAGGCGGCGAGAGTTTAGAGACGGCTCACAAAATTCAAACTATCGTGTTGGACAAAACCGGCACGATAACCGCAGGCAAACCGGCTTTGACCGATGTGTTCGCAATTGATGGCGCGGATGAAAATGCCTTGCTCCGGCTCATCGCTTCCGCCGAACGTCGCAGCGAACACCCTTTGGGCGAAGCCATCGTGCGCGGCGCAAAAGCAAGAAAGCTTGAGTTGACCGAGGCGACCAATTTCCAAGCCATCGCCGGACACGGCATTGCAGCGCAGGTCGAGGCGCATCAATGGATCATCGGCAACGTCCGCTTGATGCGTGAACGCGGCGTCTCGGTCGCGGAGTTTGACAGTCGCGCTGCTGAATTGACGGCGCAAGGCAAGACCTTGATGTACGCGGCGAGGGATGGGAAATTCGCCGTAGTTCTGGCGCTGGCCGATCAAATCAAAGCCGAATCGCACGCCGCCATCGCCGCGATGCAGCACATGGGAATCGAAGTGGTGATGATGACCGGCGATAATCGTCGCGCTGCCGAAGCCGTAGCCAGTCAAGTAGGCATTCATCGCGTCCTCGCCGAAGTTTTGCCCGACGCCAAAGCCGCAGAGGTGAAGCGGCTGCAACAGGAAAACAAGGTCGTGGCAATGGTCGGCGACGGCATTAACGACGCGCCCGCATTGGCGCAAGCCGACGTAGGCATAGCCATCGGAACTGGCACGGATGTGGCCATCGAAGCCTCGGACATTACTTTACTCAAAGGCGATTTGCACGGCGTGGTCAAAGCGATTGCGTTATCAAAGGCAACCCTTCGCGCCATCAAACAGAATCTCTTCTGGGCGTTCATCTATAACGTCATAGGCATACCGATTGCCGCAGGCTTGCTCTATCCGTTCACGGGTTGGTTGCTGTCGCCGGTGATTGCCAGCGCCGCTATGTCGCTGTCGAGCGTCTCGGTGGTGACCAACAGTTTACGCCTGCGCGGTTTTCGCGCTTGAGTGCTTGAGCAAGTTTTGCGTTTGCGAAAAGGAGATTGAAAAATGGATACGACGAAAATCTTGGTGATCGTTGGCGGCGTGATGTTGATCGCTGCGGTGTTGTGGTTTTTCTTTGGCAAACGCCGTCGCGCTGCGGCGGCCATCACCGAGCAAGGGATTCAAGAAGTCAACGTCACGGTCAAAGGCGGCTATTCGCCGGATGTGCTGGTAGTCGCAGAAGGCAAACCCGTGCGCGTGAATTTTTATCGTGACGAAACTTCTACGTGCAGCGAGCAAGTGATCTTCGGCGACTTCGGCATAGCGCGCCATCTGCCTGCCTTCAAAACCACGGCGGTTGAATTCACCCCGAATAAATCGGGCGAATTTATCTTTACCTGCGGCATGAATATGCTGCGCGGCAAGCTGATCGTTGAACCGAAATGAGTAGCAAGGCAAAAGTAAAAAGTAAGGATGGTGGATGAAATAACCTGCAAGACTTGAGCGATTTTCCAATGCCCTGTACGAGCGACCCTCTGTGGTCGCCCCTCCTTGAAAGCTAATGAATTTCAACAAGGGGCGACTCTCTGTGGCATTGGTGTCAAGTTAAGCCGTTCCAGATCATTTGATTTTGTGCTTCCCGTTCTCGATGTCGCTTGCGCTTGGCTTTCACCACGCCCAATAGTTTCGCGTGTTGAACCAAGAACG
>JACQDB010000136.1 GCA_016201275.1 Acidobacteriota bacterium | reverse complement strand
TCGCAACGACTTTAGGCTGACTGGCACTGGCTGCCACGGCCGGCACGGCCTTTGCCGTCGGCGTCGTAGCCGAGGCGCTGCCGCCGCTGGCCGCACGAGTCTTCCAACTCGCCATCGGCACCGCCAGCGCTGCCACTGCCAGCACTGCCATCATTACCGCTCTTTTCAAATTCATAAAATCTCTTCTCCTTAATGCCTAAAAGAGTGAGGCAAACATTACATCCGTTTACGAATTACTCCTGCCGTAGAAGGATACAGATTAATTGAGCAAGCCCAATCAATTTGGAACTCTCCCGCAAATAATAGAAAACAGGCGAAAGTGCCTGCACCGACGAAAAATCAATGAAGGCCAAGATTACACGGCCTGCGAATCGAACCGATGCCAAATGCCAAGGGTTGGGCAAACGGTGAGCGCTGCGGTAGCCAATTCAAAAACCCCAAAAGGTTATTGGCGACAGTGCGCTTTGCCAGCAAGAGCGAACCGGGTGCAAGAATCGCATCACCCGACGCATCTGCCTCTAAAGAATTGGTTGCGACAAAATCTTCCCGTGCGGCAAAGTAGGTGACGCTTCCCAAGCGCTCACCCAACCTACCTAAAAGATTGACTGAAGCAGAATTCACTTCTTGAGCATTTCTCAACTCATAAATATTGCCCGAATAGGTTGAGAGATAGCGATTCCCTTGGTCATCAGAAAACAGATTGAGCAAGCCGCCCTGATCGGCAAAAGCATCCGTGAACACCGTCTGATTCACCACTTTATTTTTCTTGCCTACCTGAGCCAGCGCGAAAGCCGAAGTCCCTACACTTAATCGCAGATTTAAGGGACGATGGATTTTCCCGATTCGACCTCCACCACTTCCATTCAAAGGACGATGAATATAACTCGTAAAACCGTTCTTCAATATCTCGAAGGTCTTCGAGTCTTTATTGAAGTAGGTATTGACTGAACTTAGATTTTCTCCGTTTTCCTGCCTTAACGCCTCAAAGGATGCCAGCCTCTCAAGTGAGCCAAAAACCTCATTCCCTTTATACCAAGTGGCCTGATAGAGATTGCCATCGCTGCCAACAAAGTAAGCAAATCCCTCATCCTTGAGTTCGCCATCCCAATTAATCGCTACATGACTTCCGGCAGGCAAGGATACGCCTTCAGGAAATGAATCGGGCTTCACGCGATTCAACTGATCAATCGTGCCATCGGAATTTACTTTGTAAAAATAGAGTTCCGAAGAGTGCTTCCAGGTCTGATCCTCGGATTGTTCTTTTTTATTGGTCACAATCGTGACCGTATCGCTGTTCTTGTCCAATCCGAAATAAGTAATGGCATTCTGGTAGAGGTCAAAATCTTTGGGAGAGATGAAATCTACCCTGTAGATAATGCCTTTTAACAGACTGAAAGTAAAAATCGAAGCGCCATTGGTAAAAAGAAATATATCTTTATCAATCAGCAAATCGTTTGGAGCATCGTCAGCAAACTCGGTTCCCACTCCCGGTATGGGGATAATCTGGGCGCTAGAGCCAAAAAGAGGCTTGCCATTTTCACCAAGGTTTAAGTGCAGGTATTTAATTACAGCACGAGTCTCTAAATCACCATTAGCTTTTTCGATTACCTGAGTGCAGCGAATAAACACGTTGCTGCTCTCTTCATCAAAAAACACTCGAGTCGGGTAATAACAATCGCCTAAATCATATTTTGAAGGCTCACTATTTACCCGCTTGGCATCGAAAACATACAGCCACTTATTGTCTAAATCGGCAAGGCTGGTGTCTGTAGTGATCGGCGTGGTCGGGGCGTAAGGTGCCGTAATGATAAACCGCCCAAAAGCGAATTGAACATTATTCGTATCCGCCAGTCCGGGAACCTCTGTTGCTTCGGCTTGAAAAGCCGATTTATCAACCCACGAATAGGAAGGACTGATTAGACCAACCAAAACTAAAAAGGCCAGAAACCCGCTTCTTCTCATTCTACTTTTTAGCCAAACCTTTTGTTTATTCATAAGTTAGTTCCCAAAAAACTCTATGTTTACACTTACAAAAACCATTAGATACAACCCAAATTGTACACTGTTACAGCATTCCATATGCCACTCCTCAATGAAATGCCAAATTCTTTTCAAAAACATCTAAGCTAGTACAAATAAAGGGCCTGATAAATAAAAAATCGTATGATAACTGAGGTAGTCGAGACGCAAAGTTCAGACACAACGGATACAATCTTTCCAAAACACTGGCTAAACTGTACCACTGGAACATTCCTTCACATTCGGACAATAAAAATAGCCGCACAGATTCAGCAAAGAAGTTCGATAATATGGATAACGGTTTACGCTGTCAAGCAAAATGCTTCCTTAACTAAACTTTGTAGCAGAACAAAAATTCACTCGCTATCGTCGCGACTTAAACCTAATTGAATTAATTTCAAGCGCAATCCTCTTCTGGATAATCCCAATTCTAAAGCCGTGCGGGAAAGATTGTTTTTATTCCTTTCCAAGGCCTGTTGAATAATCTGTTTTTCGAGAGCGGCAGTGGCCTGTTTTAACTTCGTGCCGCGTTCAAAAACCTGCGTATAAGAGTTGCCATTTCCTTCTGCACTACGATGGGTCGGCACGCCATTGCCTGACGAATTCATATCATACCCATTGTGAGAACGCGCCATCGGCTTAGGCAAACTTTTGCGTGGGTGTGAAACTTCCGTAGAAAGGTCTTCGCTGGCAATAAAAGAATCTTCATACGAATAGGCGACGACACGCTCTATCTCATTGCGTAGCTGACGCACATTTCCCGGCCAGTCATAAGCGGTCAAGGCATCTATGGCATCTTGGGTCAGGCGTAGGCCGGACTTCCCTGCTCTTGAGGTGAAGTGTTCAAGAAAATGCGTCGCCAAAATCGGCACCTCTTCTCTGCGTTCGCGCAGCGGCGGAACATGAATCCGGATGATATTCAAACGATGAAACAGGTCTGTGCGAAAACGTCCGTCTTCAACCGCACGTTCCAAATCGCTGTTGGTAGCAGCCAAGACGCGAACATCCACCCGTATGGGTCTGGTCTCGCCAAGCGGTTGAATTTCCGACTCCTGCAAAAACCGCATGAGTTTCGGTTGAACTTCCAAAGAGAGGTCGCCGATTTCATCAAGGAACAAAGTTCCGCCATCAGCGGCGCGTATAATGCCTGGATAATTTTCGGTGGCACCGGTGAACGCGCCCCGACGGTGACCGAATAAATGGCTGTCTATAATTTCTTTGGGAGTAGCGGTGCAATTGAAGGGGAGAAATATCGCTCTGGCTCTGGCCGATTCTGCATGAATGGCTCTGGCAACCAGTTCTTTGCCGGTTCCCGATTCGCCGGTTATTAAGACCGTGACATTACTGGTCTTAATTTTTTGAATCTTATCAATGACATCAAACATCGGTTTACTGCCGATGATGAACCCCGGCATGATGGTTTTGAATCTTTGCTCCTGATGAATCGGTGTCACGCCACGAGCCGCGCTGCGTAAAGAACAAATCTCCAAGCCCAATTCCGCCTGTCGCAATAAAGGCTGCAACCGGCTGATGTCAATTTTCGACTCCGCGCTGAGATAGAGCAAGATCGGCACTTTCATCCCTTCGCACATCTTGATGATGCGTTGGTTGCTATCTTTGCCGTATTTTTCCAAGTTCTCCAAGTCAAGCGAATCCACAAAGCGCTCGGCTTCAGGTTTGCTCAATCCCTGCATGGCAAAGAGTTCCAACCGCTCGCCTCCCTCAATTTTGCAAACAATCACACGGGAGATGGGGAAATTTTCAGCGATCACCGCTGTCAGTTCTCGGATCAATAATTCACTGGAAGCCGAAGCTTCAATCAAGCGCTGCATCAACAAAACATCACTGGTCGGAGCGACGCTGGGAGATTGTGGTTGGTTGATTTCACCGGAGGCAAGCGAAGCCAGTGCCTTTTTCGTCTTCTCCAAATCAGGCAAGGCTGCTAAATTCTCAAATATAGTTTGGGCTTGTAGCAGATAAGTTTTGGCGGTTTTTAAGTCCAGAGCTTTGATGAGCAGCAGTCCCATTTCATAATTGCTTTTGGCGATTTCAAAAGGAATATCGGTAGTCGTAAAAATGGAAATGCTTTGGGCGATATGTTGTTTGGCCTCGGCCATTCTGCCGGAAACCGCTTCCAGTTTTCCAGTCAATCGCTGAATCAAGCCCGACATCATCAACGATTTTTCTTCTTTCAATCTTCCCTGAGCGAGTTCTATATACTCTCTGGCTTGGTCGTAGCCACCTTGCAGAAGATGAAAATCAGCAAGCACAATTTGCGCCAAGTTTAATCCATGAAGGTCACCAATAGAGGTTGATAAATGAAGCGCTTCTCTCAAAGTCTTTATGGCAATATCCATCCTCTCCTTGCATCTTTCAACATTGGCAAGGATTCTGAGCGCATTACTTTCAAGCCATTTATCTCCCTTGCCACTGACTAACTCCAAACTTTTACGAAGATTCTGCTCGGCCTCCTGAAATGCGCCTCTGGCACATTGAATTTCTGCAAGACTTACTCTCGCTGTCGCTTCATTTTTCGGCAATGAATGAAGTTCGCTTACCATTATTGCTTTTTGCAAATTATCGATGGCCTTCGTCCACAACCCTGCATATAAGAAATGGTCACCTAAATTGTTATAAGCTGACGCCAGATAATTTTGGTGTCCGCCTTTTTCTAAATGATAAACAGCACGTTCTAGATATTCAGTGACTAAGCTACTATGTCGCGCTGCTTCCGTTTGATCGGCGATATACCCTTCCAAGAAAGCCGTGCCAACATTCGATAAAATCATTCCCAATAAGTTGTTATTGGTTGATCCTTCGGCATATCTCAGGGCTTTCAGATAATTATCTTTGGCGCTGGAAAAGGCTCCTTCGCTGTAATCCACTGTCCCTAGACGAGAGTAGATTTGCGCCAACAATTCGGGGTTGTAAACCTTGCCCTCAAATTTCGCCGCGGTTAGCAGATGGTCACGGGCAATGCGATATTCATTGATCTCTATGTAGGTTCGCCCCAAGGCATAATGCGATTCGCAAACCCCTGAATCGTTCTGCATCTCCAGAAATATTTTTTTCGCGTCGTTGAGCGAAGCTATCGCCTCCGGGTAAACTCGCAACCAGCTATAGGCCCAACCGATTCGCAATTTCAAGCGCGCTTTTAACAACGGATTGAGATTGGCCAGGGCTTTCGCATCTTCATATTTTTTCAATACCGCAAACGACTCATCGAAGCGGCTCAACTCTTCATACGATTGGCTGAGGTACAGGCGCGCTGTGGCATCCTCTTCGTCCGAAACTCTGGGCGAGGCGATGACCTGTTGCAGATGCTCTACGGCCTTCTCGTACTCTGAGCGGTTGAAGGCATCTTTCCCGGCCAGGAACGATTCATTGTCTGAATAGCTGATAGCTCTTTGCATCATTGCATCCATTATTCTGGGCTTTTCCGTCATCGGTACTTCGCCCTCGTACTTCTTCAAAAATTGCCGTACCGTTACATGGCTTATGCGATCAACGATGCCCTGATGCATCGCATAGCTGGCGAGTTTTTGCGGCGTCCACTCTTTAAATTCCAAGCCTTTCGAGAGGGGATTGGTTTTGGAAAGGCTGATGATTTCGACGATCTGCGAACGCGAAAATTTTGGTCGAGGGCCACCTTGTGGGCCACGCTTTCGGGTCGCTATTCCTGCTAGTCCTTTATCGTTAAAACTGCGTATCCACTTCTTGATGTTGGACGGATGAAAACCCAGCGCTTCGCTGATTTCAGTTATGGTTCTTCCTTGCGCGGATAATAAAATCGCCTCAGCGCGTTGCGCCTCCATACCCTCAGAAGAAGCCGCTTTGACCGACAGTTGCGCTTCTTCTAGGTTTAATAGCGCACGCGCATATAGAGGCTGAAACATAATTTCAACTCAACTTTGAAAAAAACATTCCCACAGGAGCCGGTCTGTTAGGAGAATCGTACAACGATTGGTTCTTCCTACCACCAGTTTGCCAAATCGAACCAGTGATAACAAAGATGGGGCATAGCTCTTAAATATCAGATTTTCAAACTGACACCAATTTGGCCATTCAAGGTTGTGAAAAATAACAAAATACTCACGGTACGTCAACCATATTCTTTCCAATTATTTCGATTTTCTGGATATTCTGTTTCCATTTCAAAAAATCTCTTGGTAGATTTAAAATCGGACTGTTAGAATGAAGTTCCTCACAATCACCTATCTATAGATCACACTTGGAGGGAAATGTAATGTACCAATCCAAGCCAATCCCTTTTGGCTTTCATAAGGCTCTGTTGTTTTTCATGGTCTCAGTAGTCGCGCTTTTCTTATCCTTACATTTTGTGGCCTCTCTGAAAGCCGACGATATAAACACACAAGCATTGCAGACCATAGACCTCGCCACCACCACTCCCGGAGTCACCGTCATAGGTGCCTCGGCGGACGACAAGTTAGGCGGCAACGGCAGCGCCAATACCTTTTCCAGCACGCCGCGTTCACACCCCTTGGCCAGGGGCGATTTCAATCGCGACGGCATACAGGACCTCGCCATAGGCGCACCTGAAGCGGATTTCACGCCGACCGGCGGCCCCCTGCGCGCCAATACCGGAGCCGTTTATATTATCTTCGGCAGACAATCCTTCACCACGGGTTCCGTCATTGATGCCAGTTTGAGCGCCGCTACCCAGCCCGACATTAAAATCTTCGGCGCGGCGGCAGACGATAACCTTGGCTTCTCTCTAGCCGTAGGCGACATCAACGGCGATGGCTCGGATGATTTATTAATCGGTGCGCCAGGGGTGGATGCAAGTTCGCCTACACGCGCCGACACAGGGGCGGTGTATATCTTGCTCGGCGCATCAACCTTGACCGCCAAAACCATAGATTTGGCGCAGGCCAATGCCATCAACATTGCCATCATCGGTGAAAAGGCCGGCGATAAATTTGGCACTGCCGTAGCCTCCGGCGAGGTTGGCGGCTCAGGCGCGGTCGCCGATATTTTGGTTGGCGCGGTGGGCAGCAAAGGCCCTGCGGGCGACCGCACAGATGCCGGAGCCGCTTACCTGCTGTATGGCGGCTCCGGGCTGACGCCCAACCCGGTCACCACCACCAGAGTTTTGGACTTGGGCGCAACTACCAACCCGGTGTTACCCAATGTGAAAATCTTTGGCACGGATGGCAGCTTGTTAGGCAGTTCCCTGGCCATAGGCGAACTGGATGGCAGTAGTCCAAATGATATAGTCGTGGGCGCACCGAAAGCCAATCGCCCGGCTCCCGGCCCGGTCATCAGCGACACGGGCGCTGCCTATATTGTGTTTGGCGGCACCAATCTGCTGCCTATCAGCGGCGCGACAAGATCATTTGATTTGGCGGCTGGCGAACAAAACGTCGCCATCTATGGAGCCAACAGCGCCGATCACCTGGGGGCCGCCGTAGCCGTAGGCGATGTCACCGGCGATGGTCGCGCCGATTTAATTTTGGGTGCGCCTGACGCCGATGGGCCTAGCGAGGCTCGCGTGGACAGCGGCGAAGCTTATTTAATTTCCGGCTCCACCACTTTGCCGACGCGCATCAACGTCTCAACGACCTCTGTGAATTTAACCATCTATGGTGAAGCGGCAAACGACCATCTCGGCTCCACCGTAGCGGTTGGCCGCCTGAATACTTCGGGCAATGTGGACAACATCGCCGAATTGCTGGTCGGTTCGCCCGGCGCGCAATTAAATAAAGGAACGGTGTCGGCCTTTTTCGGCGGCGCTTCTTTGACATTGATTTCGGCACGCGACCTCGCCCTCGGACAAGATGATTTGCGCGTCATAGGGCAAGCCGCTGGCGACAATCTGGGTTGGGCGATTGCGGTTGCCGACCTCGATAATAATCAAGGCGGCGATTTGATTTTATCCGCGCCGTTCGCCGATGCCGGGTCGCCGACGCGCACCGACGCCGGTAAAGTTTATGTTCTCTTTGCCGCCAATGACAATGTGCCGCCGACCAATCTACCTCCACAAGTTCAAGTGACCGCGCCCAACGGCGGGGATAATCTCATCGGCGGTTCGACCTTCAATATCACTTGGACGGCATCCGACCCGAACGGTGATGCGACCTTGCAAAGCTTCGAGATACGCTTGTCAATTGATGGCGGCGCGACGTTCAATACCATCATCGCTTCGAGCCTTGCCGGAAGCGCCAGGAGTTTCACCTGGACAGTCAACGGCGGCTTGGACACGCTTACGGCGCGCATTCGAGTCATCGCCAGAGATAGCGCAGGGGCGACAGGACAGGATGACAGCAACGCCAATTTCTCGATCACCGATCCGGGTATTTCGGTTCACTTGCTGGCTCCGAATGGCGGCGAAGTGCTCAAGTTCGGCCAGGTCTTTCGCGTCACCTGGGAAGTTCCTACGGCAGCCGAAAGTCAGGTCAAAGGCTTCGACCTCTTCCTGTCAACCGATGGCGGAGCCACTTTCCCGATTTCCGTAAAATCTGATCCTATCAATCCCGGTTTAGGCAGTGCCATACGCTCTTTCGATTGGACAGTGCCGAATACCTGCACCACTACGGCAAGGATTTTAGTGGTGGCGACCAGCACCACCAGCGCTCGCTCATCCGACAGCAGCGATGCCAACTTCACGATCAACAGCCCCGGCCCGACCATAGACACCGCGACTATGGCAATTGACGGCAGGTTGGTGCTGCGAAGCATTCAGCCACCCATAGGCAATGAAGTTCGCTTCACGGAAACTTCGGTTCTCGAAATTTCCAGCACCGATGCCGGTACTCAATTCTTCACCTTCTCGAAGCCTCCCAAGCTCAAGAAGGAAGGTCGCGTGCTTATCTCCAAAGGCACGATCAACAATCTGGAACTTGATACCTTCTTCCCAGACACAGCCACGCGCTTCATCAGAGTCACCCTGCCACCTTGCGGCGTGACGCTACTGAAAGTGCGAAGACAAGGCACAACTCTGGTCGTTGTGCCATAATGCCTTCAAGCCATTTAGCGGTTAAGGCAAGAAAACCGGGCGCATCGGTGATTTCCGATGCGCCCGGTTTTTCATTGCGCGATGATCTCAATATGTTTCGCTTGCCGTTGACCACTTGCGTAAATTAATTTTCCCTCAACGCTTTTCAAAGTAGCGCAGCAACAATCCGTCGCGGCCAATCGCATAGCCTATATGGTCACGAAACGACACCGAGAATAGATCGGTCGAAGTAAAGCTGGCTTGCTCGACCCAATGAATGCCGCCATCATAGGTGCGAATTACCCGCCCTTCATAGCCGACAATCCAGCCGGTTTTTTTATCAACGAAACTCATGCCAAAAAGCGGCTCGCTCACGCCCGTCTCCACCTTCTGCCAAGTGGCTCCGGCATTATCGGTGCGTAAGAGCGTCCCTTTGTCGCCGGTTATCAAACCGATTTTTTCGGTGATGAAGTAAACCCGGTTGAGGTCTGTATCAACGCCTGATTTTTGCGGATACCAATTTTTGCCGCCATCGTCTGTATGGATGATGAGGCCGCCGGTTCCGACAATCCAGCCCGCTTTGCCGCGAAAGCTCAAATGAAAGAGTTGCTCTTTGACGCCACTTTTCTGTTCTTCCCAGGAAAAACCGCCATCGCTTGTCGCCAAAATCATGCCCTCATCGCCGACGATATAGCCGCGCTTGTCGTTCTCGAATTCTACCGAATAAAAATCTACATATGGTGTATTCGATTGCCTGTAAGCGCTACGGGATGCGTCATAGACGCGCTTCATAAAACTTCGTCCGCCATCGGTGCTATGCACGATAGTGCCGCCATCGCCGACAATCCAGATATGATCTTTACGTATGAAGACATCGTTGAGACCCACACTCAAGCCCAAATCTTTCTCTTCAAAATTGCCGCCATCGTTATAAGAAGAAGTCAGCAAGCCCTGCGCCCCGACGATCCAGAGGGTGTCGCCATCATAGGCCACGGCATTGACGGTTGCTGGATTATTGCCTTTGGTGAGGCTGGCGATTTTCGACCATCCTTGTTGCGCGAAGGTGAGAGTTGACAACAACAGGATGAACACCAAACTCGAAAAAACCACTCGACCCGATGACTGATAGTTCATGCGTTCCTCCGAAACTCTTACTGGCGAACTCTCAACTTGAAGCGCTGAACTTTGCCCGTTGAGGTGCGCGGCATCTCGCTGACCCATTCGTATTGCGTAGGCGTTTTGTACAACGGCAATCGCGCTTTCGCAAATTCGTACAATTCCGTTTTGAGAGATTCCCGATTGTTTCGGATGACCAAAAACGCTTTCGCGGTTGCCAAACCATTTTCATCGCGGCTGGCAACCACCGCCGCATCGGTTACCTCAGGATGCGTCAACAACACCGCTTCAATTTCGATGGGCGAAACCCACAAGCCTTTCACCTTAAAGCAATCATCGCTGCGGCCTATGTGAAAGTAATAACCCTCCGCGTCTATACGATAGACATCGCCGGTCTTCATCCAGCCATCGCGCACCACCGCGCTGGTCAAATCCTCGCGCTGCCAATACCCACACATGGCGCTTGCGCCCTTCACCCATAAATTGCCTTGTTCACCCAGCGCCACAGCGCTTCCCGCGTCATCTAGAATGCGCGCTGCATAACCGGCAACAACCTTACCGCTGGAACCGGCTCTGGCCTCGCCCTGCCGATTCGATATGAACATATGCAGCATCTCGGTTGACCCTATGCCGTCGAGAATCGTCAGCCCGAAGACGGTTTTCCATTCTGCAAAAAGCGCCGCCGGTAAGGCTTCGCCAGCCGACACGCACAATCGCAACGACGTTGTATCTACGCTTGACTCTTTTTCCTGTAAATCGAGCAGAGCGCGATACACGGCAGGCACGGCAAAAAAGACCGTCGGCTTTTGCTCGCGCAAAATTCCAGCGATGCTTTGCGGCGTTGGTCTGCCGCTCTGCAAAATCACCGTCGCGGCAGCGGCGAGCGGAAACGACAAACTGTTGCCCAGCCCGTAGGCAAAATAGAGCCGCGAGGCTGAAAAGATTTTATCCGCAGCGGTCAATTGCAGAACCGCTTTGCCAAAGCCTTCGACCGTGGCTTCGACATTGCCTTGCCGATGCAGCGCGCCTTTCGGTGTGCCGGTGCTTCCCGAAGTATAAAGAATAAATGCCGGAGTATCTCTATCGGTCAATACGGATGACAAGACTTCTTTCTCCGCTTTGGTGGCGCTCTCTTTATCTCTATGCAACGACTGCCGCCATTCATCAAGCACAAAAACCGAAAGCGTGTTTTCCGCTGCGTTATCAGATGATGGTTGATTCAGTTTATCGGCCAGATCACGCTCAACCAATAAAACCGCTGCGCCCGAATCTTTGAGAATGAAAGCAATTTCATCGGGATTCAAGAAAGTATTAATCGGCACACAGATCGCTCCGAGCGCCATCGTCGCCAGAAAACCGGCAATGAAATCCGGCGAATCATAAAGCAGCAGCGCAACGCGCTCGCCTGTTTTTATCCCTTGCCGACGAAGTCCATTTGCCCATCGTTCAACTTCATCACGCAAATCCTGATAAGAATAGTTGCGCCCTTGAAATTCGATGGCAACCTGTGCGCCATGCTCTTTGAGTCGTTCGGCAGAAAAAAAATAATCCAGCAGATTGAATGGAGATTCGTGGTTCATCAAGCGGCGATTATATGTCAGGCATGGTTTTCGATTCAATTCAACGGCTCTACTGTGACTCACAATTTGCGCGGTGCGGTTCTGCCGCTTTGAGGTGCGGAGAGGCTCGGCCTCTCCGCACCTCAAAGCGGCAGAGCCGCATTCATTGGCTGAGTAGTGACAAGTCATCACCGCATCAAGCACACCGACTGTCGCATCTGGCGCTACAGTTTTTCGCGAACAACCTTCCGCCTAGAGCGGTTTGCATATGAGTGTACGGAACCCCCTATCGTTGAGCAGCGGTCTTCGACCGCACGAAGGTCTTCGACCGCACGAAGGTCTTCGACCGCCGTTCAACGGGTTTTGAGGTTTCCGTAATCTCAAACAAAAACCGCTCTAAGAGTTGTAAATTTCCTGCACTGCAAAACCTGAGTGGCTTGCAAATGCTCTTGTATGAGTGCCCTTGCGGTGGTCGCTCGCTTTGAATGATATTGGATGCTATGTGGATTCGACACAGTATGAATGACTCTGCGGTGATCGCTTGTACAAGGGTGTCCCTGATTTAATCCCAAACCCGTGCGCCCAGACTTTCTCTGTGACCGGCCAGAGGCTACAATCGTCAGATAAAATTTCATAGTAAAGGATGGTTATGCGAATACTGGTTTGTGATGGTCTGGAAAAGACCGGCGTGGAAATTTTGCAATCGGTAGAAGGGCTGGTCGTGACAGAACGCCCCCATCTCAAGGCCGATGAATTGGCCGAAATCATTGGCGATTTCGAAGGTTTGATCGTTCGCAGCAAAACTCAGGTTACGGCAGACCTCATCGAACGCGCCGCCAAGCTGCGCGTCGTAGGGCGTGCCGGAACCGGTGTTGATAACATTGATGTAGCGGCGGCAACGCGGCGCGGCATCATCGTCATGAATGCCGCCGCTGGCAACACCGTGACCACTGCCGAACACACTTGGGCGATGTTGATGGCGCTGGCAAGAAAGATTCCCCAAGCCGTCGCCTCAACTAAAAACGGGGGCTGGGAAAAAACCAAATTCGTCGGCGTCGAGTTGATGAACAAAACCCTGGGCATCATCGGGCTGGGGCGCATCGGCTCAACCGTAGCCGACCGCGCCCGCGCCTTCGGCATGAATGTGCTGGCTTATGACCCGTACTTCACTCCCGAAGCCGCCAGAGAATTAGGCATAGACATGACTTCGCTGGATGAAATTTTTGCCCGTGCCGATTTCCTCACCCTGCACACGCCGCTCATCGAAGCGACGCGCAATATCATCAACGCCGCTTCGCTGGACAAGATGAAAACCGGAGCGCGAATTGTCAATTGCGCGCGCGGCGGATTGATTGATGAAGCGGCGCTCGCTGCGGCGATTCGCGCCGGAAAAATTGCCGGAGCAGCCATAGATGTTTTTGCCCAGGAGCCGACGCCGCCCGATAATCCGCTGCTGCAACTCGAAGCGGTGATCGTCACGCCGCATCTAGGCGCGTCAACGCAAGAGGCGCAATTGGGCGTGGCGACTATGATTGCCGAACAGGTTTTGGACTATCTGCAAAACAACGCCGTGCGCGGCGCGGTCAACGCGCCTTCGGTGAGCGCAGAATTGTTGGAAGTCATCGGCCCCTACATCACGCTGGGCGAAAAGCTCGGCCTCTTTCAAGGCCAAGTCTTCGGTCACGATTTGCGCGAAGTAAAAATCGAATACTCCGGCGACGTGACGCAACATGACGTGAAGCCGATCACGCAGGCAATTCTGACGGGCTTGCTCAGTCCGGTGATCGAGCGCATCAGTATGGTGAATGCGGCGCTAGTGGCCGCAGAGCGCGGCATCAAAGTCAGCGAATCGCTGCAACGCAAGGCCGTGGATTTCGCCAGCATGATTCGCGTGCAAACGGTGACCGCTGCCAAAGAGAGCGAAGTCGCAGGAGCGTTGTTTGGCAAACGCGATGCGCGCATCGTTCGCATCAACGGCTTTAACACCGAAGCGATTCCGAAGGGTCACATATTGGTGCTGTTCAACCGCGACGCGCCGGGAGTGTTGGGACGCATCGCTTCGTTCATCGGCGATAAGCACATCAATATCGGGCGGCTCTATCTGGGCAGAAAAAAAATCGGCGAAAGCGCGTTGGCAATGGTACAAATAGATCATCAAATGCCGGCAGAGGCATTGAAAGAATTGGCCGCCTTGCCTGATGTCATTTCAGTTCAGCAGGTGAAATTGTAAAGAGAGATTGCGAGTAAGGGTTGCGGATAAAATAAAGTGCAACCTGGTACGGGCGAGCCTGCGGTGGTCGCCCGTACCAGGCATGGGAAAATCACTCACGTTTTGCAGATTATTTCATTCACAATTCGGTAGTGCTAAAAAAGTAATACGGGGCTGGGGAATGTGTTCTTCGCTACATTCTTTCGCTACATTTTATAGACAGGTCGCTGCTACGAAGCGAAACCGGCGCAGTTGATGGCGCAACTTCAACCGCAACTTCTATAGCGAGTTTGACCGCCTCGATCAGGGTTTCGCGTGCGAAGCCGGGAACATCCAGACGCTTTGCCAGAGTCTGCTCGTGCAGATACGGCAAGTGCAAAAAGCCTGCTTTTACGGGCATTTTTTCGCTTTCCAAAAAATGCCTGACACAATAAAACAGCCGGTTGCACAGATAAGTTCCGGCGCTGTCGGAAATCTTTGCAGGAATGTTGGCGGCGATTAAGCGTTCCACTATCGCGTAAATCGGCAGCGTCGAAAAATAACCGACCGCCGCGCCTTCGATGATCGGCTCGCCTTGCGGTTGATTGCCGGCGTTGTCGGGGATGCGAAAATCCTCCACATTGATCGCCACGCGCTCCGGCGTGACGCGGAATCGGCCTCCCGCTTCGCCCGTCAAAATCACCACATCCGGCGCGACTTCCTGTAGCGCTTGCAGCGCCAGATTGATGGCCTCGAAACGGTCAACCGGCAGCACCAGAGTTTGCACCTCGGCAGCAGCGCAACGCCTTTCGGCAAGCGCTCTGGCAACTTCAAAAGATGGATTAATGAGTTCCCCGTCAAACGGTTCAAAGGCTGTGAGTAAAACTTTCTTCATACGCTTTGCCGAACTTGGAGATATTGAGCATCTGCAAGCCTCGGTTATTTCTTCGATAACTTCGCCCAGATTTGGTCGCGCTCCAGGCGACGAGTGATGTCTATGGCTTTCAAAAGATTCTCTTTGGTATCCGCCCAATCGGGATAGCTCTTGGTATCCATAGCGATTTCGACCTCGACCAAAGTTTGGTGAAGAATGCCATGTAGTTTGTTCAAATCATCTGAAGCCATGTTGATTCCCCCTTCCTGCACCTTGAGATTATTACGAAACGCAGCGCGTGACAAGCGAAGGCGTCGTGGTCAAGTTTCAATCAAAATGGCAACTTGTGCTGATGTTGGTATGGAGAGCGCACTTGGCTTGGCGCATCCTGGCGATTCGGCGGCTTGACGCGAGTCTGCAATTTCCCCTGTAAATACGGGCTTTTTATGTAGGCGCAAGGCGGTCAAGAAAAATCTAGCGGCAGTTATTCGCCGACACTTTCAGGCACGGGCGTTGATCGCATGGTCAAATAAATTCCGCCTAACACCAGCGCCCCGCCGATGAAGGTGGCCGCAGGTGGACGTTGCCCGAAAATGACATAGGCCAGAATCGCGGCCACCACTGGCTCGCCCAGAAAGGCTAGTGAAATCGTCGCCGGCGCAACGTGCTTGATTGCCCAGTTGAAGACCGTGTGGCCGAGTATCGTCGGCACAATCGCAAGCGCCAAAAAATAGCCCCAGACCTTTCCGGCAAACGGATACAAAGAGTTGCCGCTGGCCAACGTCCAGACCAACAACGCCAGCGCACAGACCGCGTAAAGCGGCGTCACATAACCGAGCAGACTGACGCGGGTGCGGACCTTGCTGCCGATGATGAAATAGCCGACCACGGCAAGCGCGCCGACGATGGCCAGCGCATCGCCCTTGAGCGCAAACTCTGCATGGCTCAAACCGTCTTTGCTGATGATGAGCATACCGATCAAGCCTATCAAGGTTCCCGCCACACTCAAGCGTGCAGGCTTGTGACCGAGAAAAAAGTAAGAGGCCAGCACCACAAACAGCGGATGACTGTTGACCAACACCACAGAGGTCGCAATCGGTATGTATCGCAGCGACGAAATCCAGGCACCGAAATGCAGAGCTAAAAATCCGCCGCCCAAAGCCAGCAGAAAAAATTCTCTGCCGCTGAAGGCAAACATCTCTCGACGTTTGCAGGCCAACGCCAACGGCAGCAATAACACCGTAGCCATTGCCATGCGATAAAAAGCGATCACCAACGGCGGCACTTCGGCGTGTTCCAGCTTGATGATGAAGATGGAAGAAAAGGCCAGCGCCAACACTGCAAAACTCATGGCCGTTACCACAAAGGTTGCCTTCGTAGTTGGCATTGTCGCTGGCGGGTTGCGCTCTTCCATAAAATCAATTCGCTACCGGTAACAGGAAAACTGTCGCAAGCATTTTGCGCCGGATGAAAAAAGCTGGCCCACCACCTCAAAGCGAGCGCCAACACCAAACCGCGTTGAGGCGCTGAGGCTGAACGAGAGCGCGAAACTAGCGTTCATACGGCCAGACTTATCTCTTCAAACTGACTGATGATCGCTTCGAGTTGGCTGACGATTTGGGCGCGGTCAAACTTCAAACCAATCATCGGTATGATAATGCGTTCGCGGCTCGCGCCATTCAGCTCTTTCAATAACAGGCGACAGAAAGCCGTAACCACGCGGGCATCGAACTGCGAATTGGTGTTGCGTTCGACATCGTTCAAGGCTTTTTCCAGCGGCAGGCGGACGCGATACGGTCGGTCGGTCATCATCGCATCGAAAGAATCGGCCAGCGTTACGATGCGCGACCCTAGCGGAATCTCGTCGCCGCGCAAGCCCTGCGGGTAGCCCGTGCCGTCAACTTTTTCATGATGACATTTGGTCATATAAGCAATCTCCTGCCAAGGGTGGCGTATGTTGGCGAGGATTTCATAACCGGTGACCGCGTGTTTATTGAGTTCTTTGAATTCGCGTTCGGTCAGCGGGCGCGGGTTGTTGATGATGGCGCGGTCAACGGTGATCTTGCCGATGTCGTGCAGATAACCGGCGACGCCTATGTTTTCCAGTTCCTCGCCGCTCAAGCCCATCTCTCTGGCAATCGCTTCAGAGTAGCGCGCCACGCGATCCGAATGGCCTTTGGTGTAGGCGTCTTTCAAATCAATCGCCGAACCAAAAGCGCGCACCACATCGTGATAGACCTGGCGCATCTCTTTATACAGCCGCCGATTTTCTTCGGCGCGGCGCTTGAGCGAAACGATCAAGCGTTGATTGTAAAACGCCAGTCCGATATGACGGGCGATGGTGTTGATGATCGTTAAATCGTCGTCGCTGAAGGCTTCGCCGGAGAGCTTCTCGGATAAATAAATCACGCCGATTAATTCGCCCTGCACGATCATCGGCACGGCCAGGTGGGCGCGCAGCTTGTTAAACATCTCTTGGTTGCGGCGCACGAAATGCGCCAGGCCATTGCGTTCGGCGGTCAATTTAATAGGCCGTGTGCGCGCAGCGATTTTTGCCACTTCATCCACACCCAATTCAATCTTCTGCCCGACCACGCCCGCCAAGCCTTTGGCGGCGACGATTTTCAATTGCCTGGGCTTGGCGCTGTAGCGTGCGATAGCGCCTTTCGGAATCGCCAGCGTGCCTAAACAAGTATGCAAAGAAGTTCGTATCACTTCATCGAAATCTTTGCTGGAGTTGATCTCGTTGCCCAAATCGGTCAAGGCTGCTATGGTGTGCAGCATTTTTCGCATTTCGAGTTTTATCATGTCTTCCCCTCTGAAAGCGTTCTCTCAGCCGCTCTCCTGATCGGTTCAAATCATTCCCTGTTCCTATAGCGGGTTGCAGATGTGTGCGATTTGTTGAGAGGCGGTCTGCGACCGCCGCACGGCGGCCTGTGAGCATCGCTCAACCAAGCGCGCACCTCTGCAACCCGCTATCCATGCGGTTCTCATTGCTGCTTCTTCGCTTCAAGCGCATGAATGGAACTTGGCGAGCGCCCTCTCTTCGGTCTCCTCTATGCAGAGGTGCGACAACAAGCCAAGCATCTCGAATAACTCGCGGTTCGATTCATTGAGATTGGAAATCAACAGCGTGCCGTTTGCCGCGTTCACGGTTTCGATGACGCCGAGCAGAATCGAAATGCCTATGCTGTTGATTAATTCGGTCTCGGCAAAATTAATCACCAGCCGCCGCACGCCCTGATCGAGCAATGCCTGACAACGATGCTCGATGACTTCGCCTCTGAGTTGATTGAGATAAGCGCCCGGATACAGAATCGCTGTCCCCTCAACAAGTTTCGCTTTCACCTCCATACCGTTCATAAAGCCTCCTTCGTCGCTGCCTGAACCTGCATAGTGACAACCTCTATGACGCAGGTTGAAGTCCTCGCCAAAGCCGTTGTCGGCAAACCGAGACAGCGCAAGGCAGAGCTATTCAACCATCGTTATAGATTTTTTTATAGCGAATAAAATGACTGATTCCTGCATCGTCCTGGCTCAGGAAATCAGAGGATTGGTACGTCAGGGCTTTTTGCAACTACAGCGGTTTGGGCAGGAAGGGTGGCCTGCCAAACGCCGCTATCTTACTGCGAATCGGATGATTTTAGCAACTTTGTCATGACCAGCGTAGCGCCGTCATCGGTGCGCTCGAAATGCACCTCGTCCATCAGCCCGCGAATAATCTTCAAGCCGCGACCGCGTGTTCCTTTTGCCGTTTCGCTGCTTTCAACATTGCCATTTGCGCTATTCATCCAGCCGAAGGTTTTGCCTTTGTTGGAAACCGAAATCACCAGCCGATCATTTTCAATGGCGAAGCGATGATAGATTTTGCGGTCGGGGCTGTCGCTATGCTCGGCGGCATTGATGCAGGCTTCAATCAACGCGGTCTTGATTTGATTGATGGACTCTTTATCAAAATCTGCGGCACGAGCGATTTGCTCAACCGTGCGGACGGCAATCAATTCGGCTTCATCTTCAATCGGTATGATTAATTCGACTTCGTTGACGCTGCGCGATTGTCCGGCTTTGGCGGCGCTCTTGAGCAGAAAATCATGCAACAGATCAAGCTGCGTATAAGTCGAACGATGCGCCTTCAACTCCTGCAACGGTTTTTTGGCTAACGGCGCAAAGCCTTCTTTGCTGATGTACCAGCGCACCGTTTTGGTTTGATTGCCGATTCGCAGATTGCGCGACGCCGCTTCCAGACGCGCATCAATGTGCTGCACGGCGTCTTCATCCAGAGGCTCTCTGGAATTGATCAGCGCGATCAGCCACAGAGTTTCATTCGCCTCGCTGTAGATGCCACCTTCAAATCCTTTGGCGGCAAACATCCGCCAACTGGCATTCGCCAAATCGCCTCTGCCTAGATCATCCACCAGCACCATCTGCGGCAAACGCACACGCGCCGTGTCCTCTTCCAAGGATTGCCGCGCCTGCACACGACTCATGCGACGATACAATTTTTCGTACTCGGCATCATCAAGCAATACCGTTGGAACCGCCTGAAAATCGTAGCGCGACAATAACTCGATCAACTGCATTTCAACCGAGCGATTGTAGCGGCTCATCATCAGCTTGTAGGAATGCTTCAGTTTTTCACCGAGCAATTCTTCGCCCGCCAACGGACGCCGCGCTCCGGCAATTTCGTTGCGATACCGAGCCTGAACATAATCGGCAAGCACGGTATCGGCAGCCGCCTGCACAAAACCAAAATTGATTTCGACCAGTTCTCTGGCGTGCATTCGCAGCAACAATTTTTCGGCGTCGGCAGTAAAGGCGCTGATGCGTTCCATCACCGCATCTATCGGCACGGCGCTATGCGAATCCATCACCAAGACCAAGGCTTCTATGGCAGCGCGTCGCAAACGCGAATCCGCCGCCACTTCGCGCATCACGGCATCCAGATAATGACTGACTCGCCCACGCAAAATCTCTTCGGTGTAAAGACGCTCAAATTCCATGAACGATTTGAGCCGCACTCCTGCAGCCGCCGCCGCATCCAGCATCGAGCGCGTATAAAAAATATCGCGGTTGAGTTGTTGAATCATCAACTCTGCAGTCGAGTCGCTGATCTCCACGCCCAAATTATTGGCCGTAGCGCGAATCATCTGTTCCAAAGGTTCCTCGGCCAGCGGCTCCAGACGAATCAATTCCAGGCGCTCGAAAACGCCTTCGTCGGCGGGCATCATCTCGACCAACACCCGGCGCAATCCGCATAGCACATAGCCCGGCGAGATCACGCAATCGGCTCCGGTTTTAATCGCTATGCTGTCCTGCAAGGTGAAGGCGCGGATGAATTCCGTGAACAACAATTGACGCGCCGCGTCATCGCCGGGTTGACCCGCGCCAGCGGCCAGCAGATGAAAATTGTCGAGCATGATGAACGGCACGACACGGGTTTGTGAAGCCGCGATGATCGGCGCATTCAAAGCCAGCCGCAACATGGTGAGGGGGTCATTCTCTTGCTCGGCTTTGATGAAGGAGTCCACCAAATTCCGCACCCAGAAATAATCTTCCGAGGAAGTGTTCTGGGTCAGCGACGAAAGCGCTTCACCGGCCAAGGCCAACAGGGTTCGATCATTCAGACGAAAGGCGAGAAACTGCGCGAAAAATTGCGAAAAATAGTCTCGCGCAAAGCGTTCGACATTCACTCCATAGCTGCGAAAAGTAAAATAGATGGGCGCTAAATCATCGCTGTCGGCAAACAAGCGGTCGAAGGTTTTGCGTAACAGTTCGGTCTTGCCGGTGCGTGGCGCGCCCAACAACAAGGCGTTCAAGGCGCGCCCGTTCTGGCGTTCGCGCCTGCCGCTGTCGGCTTCGGGGTGTGGCGAAACTAGGCTATGCACCTGCGCGCTTTTGCAGCGCGAGGCCAGCGAGTAAAGTTGCGCCGCGACCTTTTCGCGGTCAAAGAATTCGTCGTCTGTGAGGTGACTCAAAATCTGCATAGTGCTATTCAGTTTTCGCTGACGCTTGCGCGGTGCAACTAATCGCGCGTCCCGTCATCAAAGATCGCCACACGATTGCGCCCCAAGGTCTTCGCCTGATACAGCGCACGGTCAGAGGTTTCAATAATCGCCAACGGGGTTTGTCGGGCAAGGCCAAACGACGAAACTCCTATACTGAGCGTGACTCGTCCCATCAACTCGCTTTGATCGGAATGAAATTCGGTCTGCCGCACCTCTCTGCACAAACGCTCGGCGATGAAGGCGGCGGACTTGATTTCGGTTTCCGGCAAGATGATGCAGAACTCATCGCCCGCGTAACGCGCTGGCATATCAATGGCGCGCACCGAGCGACGCAAAATCGCCGCCGTCTTAATCAACACCAGATCGGCGTTGGTGTGACCATAGATGTCGTTATATTTTTTGAAGTGGTCAACGTCTATCAACATAAAGCAGAGCGGCGTAGCGTGGCGTTTCGAGCGTTCGACCTCTTCAAACAGGCGTTCTTCCAGATAACGGCGATTGGGCAAGCCGGTGAGCGCATCAGTTAAAGACATCTGCTGATACTGCTCGGCCTTCTTGAACCACTCGGTGCGGTCAATGATGAGCGCCAGTTGCGGTGCCATCATCTCGACCAGGGTCAGGTCTTTGCTCTCGTAAGAAGCGCCGCCCTGGCGGTCGGTGAGGTTGATGACGCCGAGTTTTTTCTGCCCCAGAGTAATCGGATAGCTGATAAACGATTTGGTTTTATAATGCCCGTGTTTGAGATTGCGAACCCGCCGGTCGGTGTCGGTATTGCGAACCAGCAAGGGCGCGCCGCTGGCCATCACCGATCCCGAAATGCCGTCTCCCACTTTCATACGAATTTTGGCGTGCGCCTCGAAATCGGCTCCCACAGCCGCTTCCAGGGCGAGCTCCTCCGATTCTTCGTTCAACACCAGCAACGAACTGGTTTCGGCTTTCATGATTTCGCTGAATTTTTCCAGCACCTCTGCATAGACGGTTTCCGAATCCAGACTCTGCGCGACGATCTGCAAAAAGTCCCGGTATTGATGCAGCGAGCGAGTCTTATTTTCCAGTTCATCGGAAAGCCTTATGATCTCCAGTTGGGCGTCCAGTAAATCGGGGGCGGTGGGCGCATCCGCATTGAAAGGCATCAGCGTGTTGCTGGAACTTTGAAAATGAAAATGCGCCGTTGACTTGATTAGCTCGGCGGCTTCGCGCACTTCGCGGACGTCCATAAATTTGACGCTGTGCAAACAATCGCCTTCCTGTACGGCTTCGCAATCTTGATAGCGGCGCAGAAATCCCGCGTAATCGCCGGTCGAGGTAAAGGCTCTGCCGCCCAGCACGACCAAAGGTTTGCCGTTGTGGAATATGGGATTGGCGAAACATTGCAAACCGGCGTGACAGCGGTACTCGATGGCTTCGTTGGCGATCACGGCTCTACGGTACGCCTTGCCGCAATCTTCATCACAGTGGCCGCCGTATTCCGCCGAGTTCCAAAAGCGTTTGCAGATGCTGTTGTCGTTTTCGATTTGTCCGATGATCTCTTTATCGGCGGCCAGGGTGAGCAGTGCCAAGTCAGTCTTTTCGGCGAGCGATTGTTGAATGCACAGCCATCCCGCTAGAGGGGATTCCGGTGAGTTGGCATGATTGGGGGCAAGCGGCTCTGTCACGATATCCTGAATTAAATTCATTTCCAAAGCCATCGCTCCCTCCCACTATTCAGCCTTCAAGAAACCATCAGGAGACAAACGGCTGTTCAACATTTTTCTGTTGCTAATGATTGGCGAATCCCGGATCAGTTAAACCCCTGGTACGAAAATAGTATGCTGACCTTGTAATCACTTACTAGGAATCGCAGAAGCTAGTTCATTTCACAGGTGCCTTGTGTACGCGAACCGTTGTTCTTTAACGCCTTCAAGCTACCATACCGAAGAAGGCTTTGCAACTCCAGCAATCGCTACCTATTTAGGGCATTTAATCAACTTATTATCTTTTGCACAGTGTAAATAAAGTTCGATTGACGAGCTTCTTCCACAGTCACGGAAATATATTTTTTGCCCTTTTAGGAGCGGCGTAGCAACGACCCAGCCCGTGCTTGCGGCGGTGCCGCTTTGAGGTGCGGAGAGGCTGCGCCGCAAGCACGGGCTGGGTCGTTATATTTTTTTCTTGAAAGCCAATCAACCACTGGTGATAGCCCGTTGTGCCGGTTCCGCGAAAAGGGGCGCGAAAAAACTTTGCGCTTTGTCCTTCGCGTTGTATGATTTTCACTGCCAGCACAACCGGAGTCGTGAGACACAGAAACTTTTGAGGCGGTGAAAACCGACCTCGTTTATTAGGACAAGTCAAAAACGACTAAGCCTGCGATTCTGTGTCTCACCGCTCCGGTTTTTTCACCAGCCAGCCATAAAAATTTTTTCAGGAGAAGCATACGAATGAAGGCACGCATCCGAGGTTTACTGATTCTTCTCATCCTCACAATCAACAGTTTCGCGCAATCACACTCGGTCGTGCAGATTTCGCCAGCCGGAGCGATTGGCACTTGTGAAGTTTCTGTCGCCATCAACCCAACCAATCCGAACAACATCATCGGCACTTCGCATATGAATGGATTGCCCGGCGGTGGGCGCGTCAACAACGCCACTTATGTCACCACCGATGGCGGCAAAACCTGGAAGACCATGCCGACGCAAAACCCCAAGAGCTTAGTGCAGGGCGATGATTCCATCGCCTTTGGCAGCGATGGCACGGCCTATCACGCTTATATGTCTTTCGATGGCATACGCGTGCCGCGCCCGAAACGCGCCGTTGGCGGAATGTGGGTGGAGACTTCCAAAGATGGGGGCCGGAGTTGGAACGAAGCGGTTCCCGCCATCGAACACATCAACAGCGTCACGCCGTTTGAAGACAAACCGTATGTCGTGACCAACAACATCGCTAACTCATCGTATAAAAATCAGGTCTATATGGCGTGGACGCGCTTTGATGTTTACGGCAGCAAAGCCCCCGATTGTTATTCGCACATTTACTTCACCAAGTCGGATGATGGCGGCAAAACTTTTATGCCGTCCATTCGCATCAGCGATTCACTGGGCGATTGTGTGGATGGCGACAACACGATGGAAGGAGCCATCGTCGCGCCGGGCGTCAAAGGCGAAATCTTTGTCGTGTGGGCGGGGCCGAAAGGGTTGTACTTCGATCAATCCAGCGATGGCGGCTGGACCTTTGGCGCGGATAAAATCATCAGCGAATTACCCGGCGGTTGGGACATGGAGATTGCCGGTATCGGCAGAGCCAACGGGATGCCTGTGACCAAAGTTGACAGCAGCAATTCACCGTATCGCGGCACCCTTTATGTGAACTGGATAGATGAACGCAACGGCGACCCCGATGTGTTTTTGATGGCCTCGAAAGATGGTGGCGCAAGTTGGTCGCAACCCGTGCGCGTCAACGATGACAAGGTGAAAAACGGCAAGGCGCAGTTCTTTACCTGGATGGCAGTTGATCCGATTGATGGCGCGCTCAACATTGTCTTTTATGATCGCCGCGATCTGCCCGGCACCAAGACCGGCGTGACGCTGGCGCGCAGCATTGATGGCGGCAAAACTTTTGTCAATTACAAAATCCAGCAACCGCCCTTCGAGTGCAACACCGGAGTTTTCTTTGGCGATTACAACGGCATAGATGCGTATAATGGCTTGGTCGTGCCGATCTATACGCACTTTGTCGGCGATAGAGAATTGGCGGTGTCGGTGGCCTTGTTCAAATTCAAACCGGGAACCCAGCAACAGGTGAATTAAGCGCAGGAGTGCGGCAAAGTCGAGTTATGGAAAACCCTGGTTTGGCACGCCTTGGAGTTTCGTCAATCAGGCAAGCGAACGGTGCGGCTACGCTTGCAAATAATTACGGACGAGTTTTCTGCGCCTTGGTTTTGTGATAAAGTTTCGCTGTTCGTTTTATCATCACCCCTCGGTACAATCAGTTTTCAAAACACGGGAGACGCCATCATGGAAGCTACAGTTGAAGTGGTAGAAGGGCTGGTCAAAATGGAGCCGATGTCGCATGGTCGCCCTGACCTGCGAAAGAAGAAACCGAAAATCCTCGCGGTAATTTTAGACAACTGCACAGGCTGTGCAGGCTCTCCGGCGTGCGCCGAATATTGCCCGGTTGATGCCTGTATGTTCTGGGTTCCCGACGCCGATTACTTCCCTGCCGGGCGCATAGAAGTTGACCCGAACCTCTGCATAGGCTGCAAGCTCTGCACCAGCAAAGGCCCCGACGGCACCTTCCTCGAAGGCTGCCCGTGGGACGCGATTGCCATGATGGAAACGGTGGAATGGGAAAAACGCACCGGCGTGATGCTCAATCCATAATTCATCATTTTGCCGTGCGCGAGCGAATCGCTTCGATAGTATTGACGGCCTGTTTCTGCACATCGTTCGGCATACCGGAAACCGGCCCGGCGTAGCGTTGAATAGCGGCAATATCGTCTGCTTGACCGACCAGATATAAAGCTTTCAAAGCCTCGCGCACCTGTTCAACCGAGGGCGCAAGAACGAGAATCGTATCGCCTGCCTTCACCGTCGCTTTATCGGCAACGGCAAAACTTTCGAGGCGTCCGGCTTCGGGTGAACGCAGTTCCGCCAACTGTCCGCTACGGTTTTTAATCCGCACCAGCGGCGAATGCGCCGCCACCGCACGGCCTTCTTCCGACACTATCAATTCCACCGTGCCATCGCTTTCACTTCGCAAAGAAAGCGGTTCCAGCATCGCCAGCAATTCGCTGCGACCGCTGGCATCGTTGAAGCGCACCAGTTGCAAAGCGGCGTTGTGGCGCACCCCGGCATTCTCATCTTTTAACAGGTCGCGCAACGCGTTGTGAAAATCGCCGGAGGTATTATCCTGTCCCATCGTCCAGGCAGCGATTTTGCGGACTTCTGCATTGTCGTTATGCGAAGCGTTGATGACCGACGGATACCAACGCTGCATGGTTTTGTCGCCTTCGATAAGCTTGTTGCCGATGAAGGACAGCGCGTGTTGAACATTGCGCGGCTTCTGTTTGTCGTTGAGGTATTGTTCGATTTGGGCATCGGAAAGTGGGCGACCAAACCACGAGCCGTACCACGCAAAAAACGGTATGATGACAAACAGAATCACCACCACAGCGATAGCCCAGGGGTATTTGCGGCTGGGGTAAAGGCGCGGCAGCGGAGTTGAAGTTTCAGGTTTTTCCGGTTCCGCAAAACCGTTATTTTGGGGATGATTTTCGTCTGTCACAATTGGTGTTCTCCCGCTCGCAAAAGGTTGAACGATGCGGCCTCGATTCTAAAAAGCCCTGTGGCAAAGGTCAAGCTGCCTGCATACGAGATATTGCCTGGGTGATCGGTTGATTGGCGAAAGTTCGAGGTTCGCTATCCGCATAAAAACTCCCAGCGGATATGACAGATGCTGCGGATCACAGCCGAGCATCCGTCTTCATCTGCTCAATCCGCCATATCCGCTGGGAAGTCATCTGGCGAATTCATCACGGTGCTTTTCCGTAGTTTAATTTTGCCACTCCGCTATTTATATTACCGGCACTCTTTGTACGCAAAAACCTCTTTGCTCTTGTTATGGCGCACGGTACAGGCACAGTTGGTAAACGCCTCGACAAAGAGTTGGTCATTGGTTGCCAGAGCTTTTCGATATGCCGAATTGGTAATCAAGGTCGAGGCGCGCACGGCAGCAAAGGTCAACCCGACATAAGCCGTGAGCGTTGCTGCGGTCGGCCTGTCGTTGAACAGAAAATCGAGAAAGACGATCAACGAGGCGACGCCGCCAAGCGTCACCCAAGTACGATATGGCGCGTCCAGATGCGCTGCATAAAACGCCAAGACTTGAATCGGTAAGGCCAGTAATAACCAGTAATTTTTTATCGCTACGGCAACCCCGATTGACGCGATGGCCGCAACCACCAGAAGAATCGAAAGGCCGCTAATCAAGGCTCGATTTAATTGGGAATTTTGCTGTTCAGACCACTCCGCAGCCGCCAACGGATTGACGCCAAAGCTGTATTGCTTTGCGGCGAAGGCGCGTTGCAATTCGTCAAAATTATTGAACGGCAAATATTGAAACACCGCATTCGACGAATTCATCTTGCCTGCGACATCGGCATTCTTCGTGGTTGAAGGTGTGGCTGTGGGTTTTTTCATTCGTCTCGATTATCGCGAAGGAAACCAATGATAGAGCATGAAATAGACGATGACGCCGGTCACCGAAACAAACAGCCAAACGGGAAACGTCAAACGGGCGATCTTGCGATGCTTGTCGAATTGACCACGAAAGGCGCGCACCGCCGTGATGATGACGAAAGGAACCATCGCCACTGCCAGAATAGTATGCGGAATTAGAATGATGAAATAGAGAGTTCGCGCCCAGGTCGGCCCGATAAATTTCGTCGCTCCGACATTGTAGTGATAAATCAGATAGCAGATTAAAAACAGGATTGAGGCAATCAACGCGGCGCTCATGCAAGCACGATGTGCAGCAATATTTTTTCGCCGTATGAAGAGATAACCGGAAAACAGCAAGACCGCGCTAGTGCCATTCAGTATGGCGTTTAAGGTCGGGAAAAAGCTTAATGACATATCAAGGAGTATAAAGTGGCCGAACCTTTACGCAAGAAAGTCATAGAAGAAAAGTGCTGGTTGCCGGTGGATTTTCACGCTCAACCAAAAGCTCTGTGGGCTTATTTGGTCTCGTCCTGTTTTTTGCTGTAGCGAAAGATCAAGCCGAAAATGCCTATAAACATTGCCACTGGCGGCAGAAACAGAATCAGTATGGCGGCGTTCATGCCACGCGCCGCCGTCACCGCCTGTTCCGAACTTTCCAGCGTCTGCTTGCACATCGCGCATTGGGCAAAGCTCGGCTCAACCGCCGCCAACAGAATTACACCAACGCATAAAATCACCACGAGATTGCGATACATAAATACCACCTGTTTCGCTTTGCCCAAGATAGGCGTTGAGCAAAGCGTTGGTTATCAAACAAATTATTTTTCGACGCTCGCTTCGGTCGGCATTGCCGAAGTCACGCCGCGATTGTCACGCAAGCGCCTGCCATCGGGAAACAGTATGGCGAACAAACACAACAACACAATGGTTGTCGGAATCACCGTGTAGATAAACGTCTTGCGCTCGAATTTCATGTGCATGAAGTAAGCGACAATCAATCCGGCTTTAATCAACGACAGCCCGATGAGAATCGAAAGCATCAGAATGGCATTCAAATGTTTGTAGCCGAGATAGATTTCAATGCCAGTCAGTGCCAGCAGCGCGCCCCAGATGATGAGGTTTTCGCGATTGCTGCCGCCGTGCGCTTCATCATGGCCGTGCGCTTCAACTGGTTCATCAACCAAGGGCTGAAAAATCTTGCCGTTGCGATACGCCCACAGCAGCGGGTTGACCGCAAACAACACCGCCAGCAACAGACAGACGAGAATCAAAAACAGGTCGTCGGTTCCGGCCTTCAACAAATCACCGGCGGTCATCGCCGCTACACCCACGGCGGCCAACGCCAGCACAATCAAAATGCCGTTTAATAATTTCGGCTCTTTCTCATTCGCTTGTTCCATCGTGCTATCCCTCTCGTTTTCAGTTTCCGTTTGCAGTTCAGCTGAACTCAAATCAATGCCCTGTAAAATCTATGGACATCAAATAAATCAACGGGAAAACAAACATCCACACCAAGTCAACAAAGTGCCAATACAAACCGCTAGTCTCGACATCTTCGGGGGTCATCTTGCGAATTCGCAAAGCCACAAAACCTAAATACAAAACGCCTGTGAAGACGTGAAACATATGCAAGCCGGTGATGCCAAAAAAAGTTGAGCCGAAGAGAATCGAAGAGCCGCCAAATTTCTCTGCCCAGTCTGCGGGCAAGGCATTGAGGTACAGCCCTTCGTGAATCAAATGGCTCCACTCCATGCCGTGCAGGACGATAAAGGCAGTGCCGAAAAACATGGTTCCCAAAATCCAGTAGCGCGCCTTCTTTTTCCTGCCTGCTTTTGCGGCGGCTACGGCAAAAACCATCGTCAAGCTGCTCGACAACAACACCAACGTCATCACCGAGGAGAAGATAATGCTAGGGAAAAACGGAAATGGCTTTGGCCAGTTTTCGCTGGAAAAGCGCACATAACTGTAGGCAATCAACAGCGCCG
The DNA here is from genome assembly GCA_016201275.1 of Acidobacteriota bacterium. Lineage (GTDB taxonomy): Bacteria > Acidobacteriota > Blastocatellia > UBA7656 > UBA7656 > JACQDB01. The sequence goes on along the minus strand of JACQDB010000136.1, from coordinate 16,772 downwards.
CGAAGGTCAAGGTGTCGGACATGATGAAGAGCCACATACCGAGTTTCCGATGGCCTATGCGATAAGGGAAACTCCCGCCGCTCCACTCGTCCGCTAATGAAGGCGCTTTTGCCTCTCGCATCATCACTACATTTGCCTCTGCCATTAATTCACCTCCGAATGATTTGCCAGCCGCTTAAAAGAAGAACAGCAAAACGAACAGATAGACCCACAGGCCATCCATAAAATGCCAGTACAACGAAGTGACTTCGACCGTCGTGCGTTTTCGCAAACCAATTCGTAAACGCCAAGCCGAAATCAGCACATACGAAAGCACTACGATGCCGCCCAGTAAATGCAAAGCGTGCAATCCGGTCAGCACATAAAAGAAAGAGCTATGCGGATTGCTCCGCAAATAAATTCCCTGCGAAGCCAGTTGCCGCCACGCCAACACCTGCCCGGCCAGAAACAGAAAACCGAGCGCCGTGGTAAGCGAAATCCAGGTCTTGAATTTCTCATAACGATTTTGCTTTAAGGCACGGCGAGCAATTTCAAAACTCAGACTGCTCAGTAAAATGATCGCCGTGGTAATCCACAACGCCGAAGGCAAATGCAGCGGCTGCCAATCCGGTTTCGCTGCCGTCATGCCGTTGTACTGTCGCAGTATGTAGGCACTCGTCAAGGCGATGAACAACATGGCAATACTGGTCAGCCCCAGCCACACGGCGATGCGATATTTGGTCGGCTCGATGGCATCTTCAGGCGAGTACCCCGGCGGCCAATCCGACGAATTCGAGTCCGCGCCTTGTGGGCCGCCGCCATCGTCGCCGAAGTTCTTGCCGCCTCCCGCGCCCATGCCGGTTTTAATTTTCAGATCAGTGGTAATCGTTGTTTCCATACTTCAAACTTTACTCAGCTTCCTGGCCTTCGACAACCATCGGATCCGTCTGCATAACAAAATCGTTAGGCGCTCCCGGCACGCTGAATTCATAGGGGCCGTGATGCACGACCGGCTCGACGCCGCCGAAATTATCGAACGGCGGCGGCGATGGAATGTCCCATTCCAGCGTCGTCGCTTCCCAGGGGTTGTCGGCTGCCTTCTTGCCTTTGGCCATACTCCAAAACAGATTGAACAGAAAGATGAATTGCGCCGCCATCGTAATGATCGCCATGTAGGTGACGAATTTATGTAAAGGCATCACGCTGGACAAATACTGCAAATCGCCGTGCGTGGAGTAACGACGCGGCGCGCCCACCATACCCATCACATGAAAAGGAATGAAGATGGCATTGACGCCGATGAAGGTGAGGAAGAAATGCAGCTTGCCCAACCCTTCGTGCATCAGGCGTCCAAACATTTTGGGGAACCAGAAATAGGTTCCGGTGAAGATGCCGAAGATCGCCGCCACGCCCATAATCAAATGAAAATGGCCGACCGGAAAATAGGTGTCGTGCAAAGGAATATCAATCGTGGACTGGCCTAAGAACAACCCCGTAATACCGCCCGAAACGAACAACGAAACAAAGCCCAAGGAAAACAGCATAGGCGTGGTGAAGCGCATACGACTGTTCCATATCGTGCCTAACCAGTTGAAAGTTTTAATGGCCGAAGGCACACCAATCGTCAGTGTAATGAGCGAAAAGGCGATGGCGGTGCGCGGATCCATGCCGCTCATAAACATATGGTGTCCCCATACGAAAAAGCCCAGCAAGCCTATGGCAAAAATCGCATAGACCATGGCTTTGTAACCAAACACCGGCTTGCGCGCAAAGGTCGAAAGCACATGCGAGGTCAAGCCCATACCGGGCAGTATGGCGATATAAACTTCCGGGTGACCGAAGAACCAAAACAGATGCTGCCACAAAATCGGTGAGCCGCCTTGTTGCCCGGTGTCCAGCAATTTGCCGCTGACATATTCGCCCGTCGGTATGAAGAAACTGGTGCCTGCCAGTTGGTCTAGCAATAACAAAACGCCTGCCGCCATCAACACTGGAAACGATAACAGCGACAGCACCGCCGTGGTAAACCACGCCCAACAAGTCAACGGCAGCCGCATCAAAGACATTCCTTTGGTACGCAAATTCAACATCGTGGTGATGAAATTCAACGCCCCCAACAGCGAAGCGATACAGAACAAGCCGATGCTCGAAACCCATAGCACGACGCCTATGCCTTGCCCCGGCCCGGCAATGTTGCCAAGCGCGCTCAATGGCGCGTAACCGGTCCAACCGCCGATGGGCCCAAGCGTTGTGGCATTGCAAAAGAGCGCGGCAATCATAAAGGCCAGCGCCACAAAGGTCGTCCAAAACGACAGCATATTCAACAGCGGGAAAGCCATATCCGCCGCGCCGATTTGAATCGGCAGAAAGTAATTGCCAAAGCCGCCCTGCGGCGCTGTCGTCAACACGAAAAACACCATGATAGTGCCGTGCATGGTAACCAGGGACAGATACATTTCCGGCGTCACCACGCCATCTTTGGCAGCTTGCGGAAAGAGCGTGGCGAGGAAAGCAATCTTTTGCCCAGGGTTGGCCAGTTGCAGACGCATCAATAAAGACAGCGCCATGCCTACGAAGACCGAAAACAGTGCCAGAAAGAAATATTGTATGCCTATAACTTTGTGGTCTAGGCTGAAGACATATTTTCTCAGCCAGCCGGTCGGGGGTTCATGGTGGTGTACTTCGCCATGAGTTGGGTGCATCACTTCTGCCATCGTCATCCTCCTATCAATTCGTGGACTGCCGCCAGTAATGAATGCTGATTAATAAAGCGGTGCAAGCTGCGACCGAAGCGCTGGTCAACAGCGCTGCCGCCAGGCTATTGCAACGGCTCTGCTGCCATCAACTGATTGATGCGTTCTTTGAATTTGTCTTCGCTCATGGCCGACAGTTGGTCGTACTCGTCTTGCGACACCACCAGCATAAAAGTCTTCATGTTGTAATGCAGCGAGCCGCACAATTCGGCGCAGGCGATTTCGTACTTGCCGGTTTTGGTGGCAGTAAAATGCATGGCAACATTCATCCCCGGAACCGCGTCCTGCTTGATTCGCAGCGCCGGTATGAAGAGATCGTGAATCACATCTTTCGAGCGAATCTTAATGGCGACCGGGCGTTTTTCGGGAATCACCAGAATGGACATTTGTATATCGTCTTTACTGGTTTCATCGTCGGGATTGAGGCCGACGTAGTTCAAGGCAGCATCGTTGATGTATTTGGCATCGGTGCTGCCCATGATGCCGTCTTTGCCGGGGTAATGAAAATTCCATTGAAACTGTTGCCCTACGACATCCACTTGCACGGCTCCCGGCGCGGCATCGCGGATGTGCAGGTTGTACCACACCACTTGACCGAGGAAAGCGAGAATAATAAAGATCACCGCCGTAATCCCTGTCCAGATGGCTTCCAGTTTGTTGTTGCCGTGCGAATAGATAGCGCGTTCGCTGCCTTTGCTGCCGTACTTGAAAACGGCATAGGCCAGCGCCAGTTGCGAGGCGATGAAAGCCACCGCGACAACCACCGCCGTGCGTTTGAATTGTGCATCAATCGCCCCGGCGTGTTCCGATATGCCGACCGGAAACCACCAATGCCCACTGACAAACGACCACACCGAGCCAACTACAATAAGAACAATCAGCAACGCTAGAATTTTGCCCATAGTTACCTCGTATCCGCTTTGATCTCTACTCGAAAACCGCAAAACTCGAAGTTAAAGCCGACGCCTCAACGGCACGTTTATAGCGATTTTCATTTGCTCACGACCACAACACCTAGTTGAGAAGCGGTCTGTGACCGCCGCAATTTATAGTCGGAGACCGCCTCTCAACCAATCGCCTACCTCTGCAACCCGCTATAAGCAGCACGGACTTCCACCCTGCCTGCTTATAAATTTGGTTGAGCCGTACCTGGCGGCACTGCCACATTTAATTTACCTGCAAGGGTCAAGGGTCAAGGTTTGACAGGAGGTTTGAATTGCCTGTGACTGCCTGTCGTTCTGACTAACTGCCAGCCCTCTTCTTTCCGCTTGTGAAGTACTTCTTTAACCTTCATCGGCAGGCTCCGATATAACAATCCGTGGGTCGCCAAAGAAGTAAGGATTTACCACGCTTGCTAATGATTCAACACCATCAAGGCAAACAGCAGCGGCAGATAAATGACCGAGGCCAACAACAAACGTCGCGCCTGCCAGGTCGTGCGCCGCAGCGCCGCCAATATGCTGAAGTACAAAAAGCCCAGTCCCAAAATAATCGCGCCGCCAAAATAGACCCAGCCGGAAACCTGCACCAGCGTCGGCAGCAAACTCACAGGCAACAACATCACCGTATAAAGAACGATTTGTTGACTGGTGATGCGGCCTTCGGGTTCGACCACCGGCAACATCTTGATTCCGGCTCGCGCATAATCGTCGCGGTACATCCAGGCAATCGCCAGAAAGTGCGGGAATTGCCACAAGAACAAAATCGCAAACAACACCCAGCCCTCTATATTTAATTGCCCGCGCACTGCCACCCAACCAACCAACGGCGGCATCGCTCCCGGAAACGCTCCCCACACCGTTGACAAGGTCGTGCGCGTTTTCAAAGGCGTATAAAGCAACAGATAACTCGCCGCCGTTATCGCGCCCAGCAAAGCCGTCAACCCATTGATGAAAAACAGCACATAAACAATCGCACCAAGAGTCAAACTCAGGCCAAACTTCAGCGCTTGCGTTGGCGACATCTTCCCGGTCGGCAAAGGGCGATTTCTGGTGCGTAGCATCAAGGCATCAAGATCGCGCTCCATCCATTGATTGAGAGTCGAAATTCCCGATGACAAAAGGCTGATGCCGACGATCAAATGCACCAGGTTCAACCAGTCAAGGCCGTGTGCAGAGGCCAGACAAAACCCCGCTATCGTTGTCAACACCACCAGAAACGTGATGCGCGGCTTGGTCAAATCCACATACGCCCGCAGGGTTTCGGACGCCGATAACAGCGCTCGCTCTTCGGGCAGCATTTCATTCGCGGCTACTCTTTCAATAGTTTCCATGTGTTTACACCGTAGCCCTTCTTGAAGCTGCCAAATCTGGTGCGGCGTTGTTCACGCGGTCGCCAGTCGGAGCCAGCAAGCGATAGCTTCGCAACGTCAAAACCACCATCGCCGCCAGCGTCAAAGCGCCCACCACAACGTGCGAAGCGGTCAAAGAAATCATCGGCTCCAAGGGTTGCGGGTCGCCCTTTGCCGCAACGCGAGCGAAATAAGCAAAGATGCCCAAAGCGATTTGCACCAAGACCAGAAACAGCGCGCTCCACGCCGGTCTTCGCAGATCTGAATCCTGATGGCGAATCAAGACGACGCTCGCCGTCCAGATAATCAGCGCCGCAACCATCACCGCGCCCACAACGTGCGGCAACACGCCCCAAGCGCCATGTCGAAAGCCTGCACCCAGAACCAACTGGATCAACAACGCGCCAATCGTCAACAGCGCAAGCCTTCGTAAAGAGGGGCGGCCTGCGTCGGCTTGCTCCTCATGATCGGCAAACCAGCCACGCGAAGTGAAGACCGCGAGCGCCACAATCAAGGCAAAGAAACTTTGCGCGATGAGCGCGTGCGGTACGGCGATTGCCGCTTTATAAGCGGGCAACAAGACTCGCACTCCACCGATTGCCGCTTGCGCGACGACACCGAAAAAGGCCAACACTGCCAGCCGCTTCATCCACTTTCGTGGGTCTAAAAACCAAATGCAAAGAGCGAATAAAAATGTAGTAAAGCCGACGATTCCGGCGATGAAGCGATGCGAATATTCAAAGCGCACATTGGCGATGAAATTTTCCGAATGAATCACCCAACGCCCGAAAGACAACGGCCAGTCGGGAACCGAATCGCCTGCTTCGTTGCTGGTCACCAAAGCTCCGGCGACCAATAAAATAACAATTAAAAATGCTAGAAAAATGGCAAACCGATGAAGCCAGAGGGTTGGCTTCGTCGCTACTTCTACATGATTCTTCAAAACTGCTTAACCTCTTTTCGTCATATTCGTGCGGCAACTGAATATGATAACCGGCACAGCGCCCAACGGTGAGCGCTGTGCTAAAAAAATCTTTACGGCAACACCAGCGCCGGTTCCACCTCCAGCGATGTCGGTATGAAGGCGACCTTCGGCGAAAAACTAAAATCCTGAGTCTTGGACTCTTTCGCGCCGACCGTGAGTTTCTGGCGTTTTTCGCCCAGCGTTTCGTGATAGGCGATTAAGGTGTATTCGCCGGGCGGCAAGCCTTTGATCGAATAGGAGCCGTCTTTGCCACTGACAGCAAAAAACGGATGCGCCAGCACGCCGATGTGCGCGGTCATCCACGGATGCTGATTGCACTTTACCGGAATGAGCGTTTCCGGCTTGGTGAATTTCTTTTCCAGCGGCGCGGCGTTTTGCGTCATCACCTGATTCCATTCGGGATTTTTTGACGGCGACGGGTGAACATTGTGCGTGGTCTTGTCGCTGTTCATGACTTTCAAAGTCTGTCCGGCCTGTAGTCCCAACACGCGAGGCTCGTAGCGACAGCCCGATTGGTCAAGCACGACGGCATCCGTTGGCGTGCCGAAATCGAATTTATCGGCAGGCCCACCGGTCACATATACAAACACGTTTTGCAATTTCCCTGCATCTACCAGCACGTCATCCGAAAGTTTATCGCCCGCCGAAGTCACGCAATTGGCATCCTGACTCATGTCTATCTTCTTGCGTTCGGGCGGTGTGCCATCGAATTTAATCACGCCGCTTATCGTCCCTTCGTCGGCCTTGGAAACATACTTGGCTTTCTTCGGCGTACCTTCATCGTCATCGCCGCTGCCTTTTTTCCTGGGCTTGCAACTGACCATCATAAAAGCGGCAACGATGACGACCAGCAGTATCAGACCTAATTTTCTTATCATTGCGATTCCCTCCCACTGTAAACGATTTGCAGAACAACAAAGCAGATGATTTTGACATCGGCATCCGGCGAGCGCAAGCTTGTGGCCTGCGCCTGCAAAGGGGGTTCTGAACTGCTATTCTAACGTCCGCCGCTCATTGCCGAAAGGCGGCCACCTTTGCGCGACGAATTGGCCGCCGAGGTCTTGGTCGCTCCGCCAGGTTTCGCGCCTCCCGCCGCTGGCGCAGGAGTTGCCGCAGCGCCGCTACTGCCGCTTGCCATCAGGCGTTTCTGCTCATCGGGAGTAATCTGGAACATATACCGCACCAGCAGATTGGCGTGGTCTTTGTCATAGACTTGAATGTTCGGAGAATTCACGCCTTTGATGATCCAGCGCTCGTGTTCCTTATCGCGCTCAAATAATCCCGACGGCATGGAAGTCCCCGGACTGATTAACTCAGGCCCCACCACCCAGCGTTGCGTCCAGGCCGGTTTCAAACGCTCACGCGCCAGCAGGAAGTTCGGCGCAGTCGCTTTGGCATCGTGTGCAGGGTCGCCCGTCATGTGACACTTCAAACAAGGCGCGGCCTGCGAGGTGAAGATCGAACGTGCGATGACCTGCTCATCATTGGTCAAGGGGTCAAGGCGTTCGGGTATGTAAGGCATCTGTTGCGCCGACGCGCCCATAAAGAAATTGACCAGCGCCTGCAATTCATTGGGCGAGAAATTAAAGGTTGGCATACGAGTCTTCAAATACGACCGCACGCCATTGCGATTGGCCCCCATCTGCGTGCCTAACAGCGAAGATGGATCAAGCGCCGCCGCTGTTGCCATCATCGGTGACGTAGGGGTTGGCGGTTTTGCCGCCATCATAGAGGGCGCAGGAGTTGCCGATTTTGTACCCGCCGCCGGTTTTGCCGCCATCGCAGCCGTGCTTGCTTGGCCGGTCAGATGCGCTATCACCCCCGGCAGCGCTGCTTTAATCACGCTCGGATCTTTGTTATCGGCAGGCGAATTGGTTGAACTCAAAGACGGGTCTTTCAAAAAGCGCATCAGCCAGGTCGGGTCAACGCGTGCGCCTTCACTGGTCAAACGCGGCGGCAATTGTTCTTTGCCATCGGCGTCTTGATACATCGCCACGCTCATCAAAGTCGAGTCCTGACCTACCAGTACATTGTGACAACCCATGCAATTATATTTTTGAATCACCCACCAACCGTCCTGCACGTTCTTCTTCTGCCCGGTCGGATTGTAGCGCATCGAAGCAGGCAAACTGCTTTCGACGCTGCCCAACAAGAACGTCGTCAAGGCCGTGATGTCTTGCGCTTCAAGGTAGATGTTGGGCATCTTCAAGCGCTCTTCGGGCGGCTTCTCTTTGCCCTTGTCGTAGATGCCGGGGTTCTTCAGTTTATTTTCAAAGAAGCCTTTGTGGTCGTACCAGTTTTCACGCCCATTGGCGCTGTCCATCTCTTCGCCGGTCACTGGGTCTTCGCCTTTTTTGGCTGGCTCGGTCAGCAAAGCGAAATCCAGACGCTCGATAGGCTTGCTGCCTTCGGGGGTCAATTCCGTGCCGATGCGCTGTTCGTCTTCGAGGCCGCGAATTTCATGACAACCGGCGCACCCGTAAGTCTTCACCAATTTCGCGCCCTTTTCGGCCAACCCTTTGTCATCCATAAAAGTGGCGCTCGGATACTTAGGCTCCTGTTTCTTTTGCGCGATTAAAAACGTCGCCACATCGCGGGCATCGCTGTCCGACAAACGGAAGTTAGGCATCACGGTCATGTTGTGTATCTGCATTTCGCGCCCATCAACAGGACTCTTGGAATGCTCTTCGTCGAAGTTAAAAGGCAAGCCTTTCTTCTTGTAATCCTCGGCGGTGATGTCGCGTTTCAACGACGGCGAATACGGCACCAGACGCCGACGCGGGTTGTAAACCCAGCGCACGATGTAATCGTAATTGGCCTTCTCGCCGAGCCGCGAAAGATTGGCCGCGAAGTGGCCGCCGATGACGCCTTCGCCCATGCCTATGGCTTCGCCCTTGATCGAATGGCAAGCCAGACATCCCAGCGTCTTGAACAACTGTTTGCCGTGTTCGGCGTCGCCTTGCGCCTGCGTTTGCACACGCACATCCAAGGCATCCTGCCAGATGAAGGCCGAGATGGCTTCGATCTCGTCATCTTCCAAACGGAAGGAAGGCATCTTGGTGCCGGGGCGGAAAGCTTGCGGGTCTTTCAACCAGCCCGGTATCCATTCCTTGCGAAGTTTGGCCTTGATCTCTTTGAGATTGGGGCCAACCTTTTTCTGATCCTGCATCAAGTATTTCGCTTGCCGGTCGAGTTCATCTATGCGCGCATCAATGGTGCTGACGGTCTGGCTGACGTAGGCCAGCAGTTGATTAATCTCCAGATTTGCGCCATTGGGAACCAAGCGCCGGGCGCGGTCTTCGCCGCGATCCTGTTTCAAATCTTCAACCGCCAGTTGATACTCTTTCTTCTCCATTTCCAGTTGCTTGACCTGTTGCCGCGAACTCGAAAGCGTATCGGTTTCGCGGTCATAGCCTTCGTAGCGATGGCAGCCCGTGCAGCCGCGTATGTTGAAGAGGTTCTTGCCTTCGTTCAACACCGTCGCGCCTTGCGTCACGCGGTCGCGGTTATGGCATTGATTGCAACCGGCCTGCACATTCTCTTTGTAATACATCGGCCACAGCCAATGCTCGTAACGCCCGTGACCTTTTTCCACCGACACCGTGGCGCGTCCGTTGCCGCCGTGACAAGTCGAACAGCCGAAGCGTTCGGGGTCGTGTATGGTCATCAACTCTTTGTCTGGATGCGAGACGAAAGCGGCTTCGCCTTTCATATTGGCTTTGGTGATGGTGAGCGGTTCGCGTATGCCCAAATGACAAGACTCGCAGCGGTCCACCAGATTGCCTTCGGCGACGTGAATTTGTTTGATCTTGAATTCAAACTTGCTTGTCTTATCAATCAACTGGCCGATTTGCTGGGTCGTCAAGCCGGTCAAATTATCTTGCGTATAAGCATCGAGTTTTTTCTTCGCTTCGGTTTGCGGCTTGGTGATTTCGACGACCTCGGAAGACAGCAGCGCTTTCTCATCGCGTAGCGAATTGTACATCCGTTCCAATTCCGTGAAGTTCATGGATTTGGTTTCGGTCTGCCCCGCGTCACGATGAATCTTTACGTTATTCTGTTCTTGTTTCTTGTTGGCGATGGCATTGCGTAGGCTGGGGCGGGAAGCTTCGGGGGTGTTTTCCAGATTGAAAGTTTTGGCGGCAATCCAGGCGCGGGTGTCTTGGAATTGCGGCGTGATGTCGGCAAGCTGCACATCAATTTTTTGGATGCGCGCATTGATTTCCGCGACACGCGGTTTAGCTTTGGCCTCTTCGTCTTGGTACTTCTGCTCTAATTCCTGATACTCCGCCGAGGCTTTCAATTCCCTTTCGGATTTGCCCTGTTTGGCCTGCACCTTTTCCAGATAGCTGGTGTATTTTGCCACGAAATCTTTTTGATACGCCTTCCAAGGGCGTTGGCCGATCACTTCATCGTACATAGACCAGACCATCACGACGACCAATAACAGCGCCGAAATCACTAGCGGCAAACTAAATGAACGCTCGGCAATCGGGTCGGGCGGCGGCGCATCCGCAACCTTTTTCTCTAATTGCTCACTCACTTCATTCTCAGCCATCTCGAACCTCCAACTTAGTCAGTTGTCCCTAGTCCCTAGTCCTGAGCCATTTGTTCTTCCTGCTAAGGACTAAGGACTACGGACTAGGGACTAATCAGATATTGAACCAAGGTGTAACCATCACATACTTGATGCGGAATAATTGTCGGGCAAGCAGCTTGATTGGCAATGCCCACAAGACGGTAATCGCAAAGAACTGGAAGATCAGATACTGCAACAGCGTGGTGCGCTCTAAAATCTTCTTGTCAAACTCTTTTCGCATAATCAATTTGTGCGTGACGAATCCCGCCAGAGCAAAGAACAAGCCGACCACCACCGCGCCAAATATGCCTTTCCACGGTTGACTGGTGATGCCAACGAGGTCCGGCAAATCGCGGTTGACTTCATACAGCACGGTGTTGTGATCCCAGGTCTGCCCTGGCCAGAACCACACCCAGCCGGGGCCGCGCATAAACGTGCCGATGATGATTAACAGCACCCAGGTGGCAAAGCCAACCAGAAACGCGCCGATGGCAATCTTGCGTTGTTTCCAAGTGTAATAACCGGAACCCAGCGGATTGGCATCCACATACGGAAAGACCATCAGGCCAATCAAAATCAACGTCGGCATTACTACACCGGCGATCCACGGATCGAAATAGACGAGCATTTCCTGCAACCCTAAAAAGTACCAAGGCGCTTTCGAGGGGTTCATCGTCAGGTTCGGATTCGAGGGTTCTTCCAGCGGCGCATTCAAGGTGATTGACCAGACATACAAAATAATCGTGACAATCAAGGTCGCCAGAAATTCGATCCGCAGCAGGTACGGCCAGACGTGCAGTTCTTTCGTCCAATTCGGTTGCCACGGCCAGGTCTTGCGATGATGCGTCTTGGCCAATTTGGGGTCGGCTTCCAGTTGTGCAATCAAGCGGTCGTTGGCGATGGCCTGACGGAATCCCAGCCAACTGAAGAACGGTATCAAAAACAACATGGCGACGATGGGGATATTGTCCGGCAAGGTCGCAATTGTCCAAAGTTGATGCCAATCCATGTTTCCTCCCTTGCGGATTGCGGCGTGCCGATTGCAGAATTTCTATCCGTTGCCGTGACAGTTATGAATATTCCGCGTTCAACGAGGGATTGTAGATAGTGGATAGCCGGTTGAAAGTTTCAATCGGTTATCGGCAATCGGCAATCCGCAATCGAATCATTTTCCAGCTGCGCCTTTGACAGCGCGTGAGCCAGCGGCGCGCATTTCCGATTCCAGCATAACGGGGGCGGGTCCCGAAATCCCGCCATCTTTGCGAACACGCCAAAAATGCACCGCCAGCAACACGCTGACGATGGTCGGTATGGCGATGCAGTGCCAGATGTAGCTTCGCAGCAAAGCGTTGGCGTCAACAATTGAGCCGCCCAGCAAAGCGAAGCGCACATCGTTATAGGGCGTCATACCGGCTTGTGCGCCAAACGGGCCTTCATTGCCCAGCATCGGCGACGCCTTTGCCATATTGGTTCCCACCGTCACCGCCCAGAATCCGAGTTGGTCATCGGGCAACAGGTAGCCGGTGAAACTCAACAACAAAGTGAGCGTCAACAGCACCACGCCGACCGCCCAGTTAAATTCACGCGGCGTTTTATAGGAGCCGGTCAAGACCACACGGAACATATGCAGCCAGGTGGTGATGACCATCAAGTGCGCCCCCCAGCGGTGCATATTGCGTAGCAGTTTGCCAAACGGCACATCGTTTTCCAGATACAGAATGTCCTGATAAGCCTGCCCTTTCGAGGGGTGGTAATAGAACATCAGCAGGATGCCGGTAAAGGTCAAAACGATGAACAGATAAAAGGTGATGCCGCCCATGCCCCAGGTATAACTGAAGCGCACGGCATCGCGGTTGATCTTGGCCGGATGCAGATGCAGAAAGACGTTGGTGAGAACGCCCAGCGACCGCGACCTCGGCGTGGGTTCGTGCTTGACGCGAAAGATGGATTTATACAGTTGCGTCTTGGTCGGGTCTTTAAGGTTCTCGATCTCTGCTTTGACATTGTCCTTGTTGGCCTTGGTCTTAATCGCCTCAAGGTCTTCTTTCATGCCTTCGCGCACTCGGGTTGCGAGTCCGACAGGGGTTTTCGGTTCCGGTTGCTCAGGCTTTTCAGGTTCCATAGCGATCCTCCTACGTGAACAATGCAGCCGCTAGAGCTTTTGAAAAAAGCGGCACATTCAATTTCAAACAAGATGACGGAAAGATGGTGATGATAGCGATACCACAAACTCATGAAGCAACGGGACGCCGACAGCTTTAGACCTGTAGGAAAGCGCCATCTTTGTCGAATTCCGTTTCTTCGCCCTTCGGCCACTTATACAAACGCGCCACATCAACGACGATCTGCCCGGAGGGATCAACTTCAACGTGAGCGCGATCCATCGGTCGCGGCGCTGGGCCTTCAAAATTTATGCCTTCGTCAGTGTAGCCACTGCCGTGGCACGGACATTTGAATTTATTTTCGCTGGGCTTCCAATCCGGCGTACACCCCAGATGCGTGCAACGGGCATAGATGACAAACAGCTTTTCGGATTTTTTCACCACCCAAATCCGATACTGTTGCTGGAATTTTGTATCTACGCCGAAGCCGAAATCTGAAGGGTAGCCGATGCGGAAACTGGTGGACGGCTCGAACAGGGTGCGTGGCAGGAAAAACCGCAGGAACATCAAAAAACAGGTTGCCAGAAATCCTCCCAAAGAGGCCCAGACGATGCCACGACGCAATTGATTCACCGGGTCTGGCGCAGTGCTTTCCACTACGGCCTTGCTTTTGGCGGCAGCGGACGAGCCTACGGTTGACGGTTTCGGTGGTGGCGCTGCCGCTTTGACCGGCGGCGCGGGCTTTTCTGCGACTTCAGTTTTTGGAACGGGTGGCGCTTTTACTTCTACCTCTGGCTTAGGTGTACTCTCCTGTTTGATATCTTCTGTGCTCATACTGAAGGTCCCCATTAGTGCGTCCATTCAGACGATAAAAATATGATGCCTTCCGTGAGACGCTACGCACGTCTCGCAACTTTATCCTGTATGAATTTTGCAGAGTGACTACGGTCATAGGTTTTGCAATTACTCTTGCTGCATCCTGCTACAACTACGTTTATAATGAATGGCCACGTTTATAGCATGAGCGCGCAAGCGTGTCAAAGCAGCAAACGCCGATTTCTCTGGCAACGCCGGAAAAAAATTCTTCAGCCGAAAAAAATCATCTCGATTCTTGTCGTCTCGATGTGTCTTAATCGTATGGTGCGGTTGAGCGCGCACGAAGCGGACGCAAGCATAAAGCCACGGGCGTTAGCCGGTGGCTGAACGCCCAGCCATATGGTTAGCCCGCCAAGCGGGTGATAGCCAATTGGCTATCACCCGCTTGGCGGGCTAGGAGGCCATCACCACAACTTTAGGACACTACCAAATTTGCCCTGCCTGTGGTTTTCCTGTAGAAATGCAATATGCAGAACGCGGCGCAGAAAAAAGCCATCGTCACGATTTATTCCAAACCCGGTTGTCATCTGTGCGAAGTAGCCAAAGCCAACATAGAGGCCAGCGCTGATCTGGCGGCAATCCTCATCGAAGAAGTGAACATCGAAGAAGACGCCGCCTTAAAAGAGCAGTATCAATACGATATTCCGGTCATCTTCATCAACGGCGTCAAAGCCTTCAAGCACACAGTTGAGCCGCAGGAGTTCCAACGCAAACTGCGCCGCCTCGCCGCCCTATAGCGGGTTGCAGAGGCGTATGATTTGTTGAGAGGCGGTCACAACCAAGTGTGGTAGTTTGAAAAATGGTCAGAGCGGATTTCGTAAACGCCAACCGGAACGCTATACTTACCAACTGAGCCGTCACCGACTCAAGCCCATAGTCGAGGAAAAAAATCCATGAGTCACATCAGCGCTCCCCAGGGGAAAAAGATCACCGCCCCGCAACTCCGCGCTCGCAAAGGCGGACAACCCATCGTCGCCTTGACCGCTTACGATTATCCGACCGCACGACTGGTGGATGAAGCAGGCTTCGATTTCATCCTCGTCGGCGACAGTCTGGCGCAAACCGTTTTAGGCTATGACTCCACCTTGCCGATCACTTTGGACGAGATGATTGCCGCCACCCGCGCCGTCAAACGCGGCGTCAAACGCGCCCTCATCGTTGGCGATATGCCCTTCGGCTATTATCAAGACAGCGCCGAACGCGGCGTCGCCTCGGCCATACGCTTCATCAAAGAGGGCGGCGCGGAAGCGGTTAAAATCGAAGGCGGACGCAAACGCGCACACATCCTGCGCGCCATTGTCGAAGCCGAAATCCCAGTGATGGGACATATCGGCTTGACGCCGCAATCACTGCTGCAAATGGGCGGCTATCGCGTCCAGGGCAAAACTATGGAAGCCGCTAAAGAGTTGATCGAAGACGCTCTGGCGCTGGAAGGCGCTGGCGCTTTTGCTGTCGTTCTCGAAGGGATGCCCAAAGAATTATCGCGGATTATCACTGAACGCCTGAGCATTCCAACCATAGGCATAGGCGCGGGAGTCGAATGCGACGGACAGATTCTCGTGTTCACCGATTTGATCGGTTTGACGTTCGGGCATACGGCAAAATTCGTTCGCCAATATGCCGATGTTAAAACCGTGATTGCCAGTGCGCTCAAACAATATGCCGACGATGTTACGGCGCGCCGCTTCCCTGCCGACGAAGAAAGTTACGCGCTGCCCGAAGGCACTATCGTCAATCTTGAAGAAGAGCATTCGCAATCCATGCCGCCGCTCGGCCCAATCAATTAACATATGTCTATATAGTCCTTAGCCCTTAGTCCTCAGCCCTTAGTTTGTACTTCCCTCACCATGCCTGATGATTCTGCTAAGGCTAAGGACAAGGGGCTAGGGACTAAGGACTGAGGACTGAGGACTGAGGACTATATGGAAATCATCAACAGAGCAACCCGTATGGTATCGGTGGCGCGAGACCTGCGCGCCGATGGCAAGATTATCGGCTTGGTGCCAACGATGGGAGCGCTGCACGAAGGCCACCTCGCCTTGATGAGTCAGGCGCGGGAGATGTGCGATACGGTAATCGCTTCGGTCTTCGTCAACCCTACGCAGTTTGCGGCGCACGAAGACTTGGCGCATTATCCCAGAGATTTGGCGCGTGATGCGGAACTGGCGTTCACGCGCAATGTGGATTATATCTTTGCGCCGACGCCGGACGATGTGTACCCGAACGGCTATAAAACCTATATCAATGTCGAGACCATCAGCGAGCGCCTCGAAGGTGCTGCGCGTCCCGGCCACTTTCGCGGCGTTGCCACTGTGGTCAACAAATTATTCAACATCGTACATCCGCACTTCGCCTTTTTCGGGCGCAAAGACGCGCAGCAGGTCATCCTCATCAAACGCATGGTGAAAGACCTGGTGATGGATGTTGAAATCGTTGTCGGCCCGACGGTGCGCGAAGAAGACGGCTTGGCGTTGTCGTCACGCAATGTTTATCTTTCGACCGACGAGCGCAAGGCGGCGACAGTGTTGCGCCGCGCTCTGGAAAAATGCCGCTCGCTGTACCACGGCGGCGAACGCGACAGCGGACGCTTGTTGAATGCGATGCGTGCCATCATCGAAGCCGAACCTCTGGCCAGACTCGATTACCTCGCCATCACCGACACCACCAATCTTGAAGCGGTGACGACGGTCCCTTACGTCAGCCCGACGCTGGTTTCGATGGCAGTCTTTTTCGGCAAGACCCGCTTGATTGATAACATCGTGCTGAACGGCGAAATTTAATTTCGACAACCCTCAACGCAAAAGGAGAACTCCTTATCTCAACTTGGTACATTTTTCAATGCCTTGTACGAGCGACCCGCTGTGGTCGCCCGTACAGGTTGTACTTTATTTAATCCACAATCCTTAGCTCGACTTTGTACATTTTTCAGAGGCGAACCGAGCTTGCCAATCCCCCCGATGGCAATTGGGGGGATTGTTAAAATCCAACCTACGAAACGCCGTGAAAGATCAACCAATCCCCCCAACCGCAGTTGGGGGATAGTTAAAGCCCAACCTACGAAACACCGCCAAGGATAAACGAATCCCCCCGATGGCAATCGGGGGATAGTTAAAGTCCAACCTACGAAACGCTGCCAACGAGAAACGAATCCCCCCCACGGCAGTTGGGGGATGGTTAAAGTCCAACCTTACCCGATGCTCTGTAGGTT
>JACQDB010000130.1 GCA_016201275.1 Acidobacteriota bacterium | reverse complement strand
CCCAACGGCAGTTGGGGGATGGTTAAAGTCCAGCCTTGAGCATCGGGCAAGGTAGGACTTTAACCATCCCCCGATTGCCATCGGGGGGATTGGTTTATCGTTGGCAGCGTTTCGTAGGTAGGACTTTAACCATCCCCCAACTGCCGTTGGGGGGATTAGCAAGGCTGGTTCGCCTCTGAAAAATGTACAAAGTCGAGCTAGAGCGGTTTGCATATGTGTGTACGGAACCCCCTATCGTTGAGCAGCGGTCTTGGACCGCCAGTTCAGCGGTCACAGACCGCTGCTCAACGGGATACTTTTTCTTTCCGCCTAAAGCAAAAGGCTATCAGGTGTACGGCGAGAAGATTCAACCAACTTCAGTTGGTTGAATCTTCAAACAGCGGCACATTGAAGTTTACTCGATAGTACGCCGCTCTAGCTCATTTATTGCTGCTCGCTTTCGGCTTCAACACTACGGCAGGAACTTCCTGCTCTCTGACCAATTTATTGAAAGCCGGTAAATCAGTTTTCAGTACGGCGTCGAGTTTCTGCAACTGAGCATTGATCTGCGCTACTAGCTCATCATAAACCGCTTGCGCTTGAGCCGTAGGCGCGGCATCGGCGCTGGCGACCACACCGGTCAAAGCCGCGAGTTTGTTGTTCAAACGAATCGGATAATTCAAAGGGTCTTGCCCACTTTGATTTTTGGTTTGATACAGCGCCTCTTCGACCTCTTTCATTTTGGCGTTCAAAACTTTCGCGGCATCGGCAATCTCTTTGCCGCCCTTTTGCTCTTTGGTGCGCGCTACGACATCATCAATCTGTTTGCGCGCTTCACGAATCTGCAAGATGGCTTCGTGCGTCTCGGTCACTTTGTCGCGCACCTTAATCAGGAAATCGAATTGCTTGGCCAAATCTTCCGGCGATGCTTCAATACGCGGGTCGCGCTTGATCTCGAAACTCTGCGTCTGCGTCTTGCCATCCACGGTGAGTTTCACCTGATAATTGCCCGGCACGGCTTTGGGGCCAGTCGTTGAACCGGCCCACATAATCAAGCCCGGAAAGCGCGTCGCATCAGCGTAGCGCCCGTCCCAGACAAAGCGATTGAGTCCCGCTTCGGCAGTCGCACGCGCTGCGCCGCCACCGCCGAAACCCAAAAACCCTTCACCGGCGGGAGCCGCGCCGCCGGGCAAGGCGGTGGGCGCGGCGCTGGTGAATTTTTTAATTGACTTGCCCGCCGCGTCCAAAAATTCCAGCGTCACCTCTTTCGGTTTGTCCTTCAAGTAATAATAAACCACGGTGCCGTTCGCGGGATTTTCGCCGACGGTGGCGTTTGCAGGAAGCTGTCCGCCGAAGCCCTGCATACGATAGGCCGCTTCGGGTTTGAACAAAAAGACCTCGGCCTTGGCGGCGTCCGCCAGTTGATGCAGCACCGGCAAATCATCCAGCACATAAAAGGCGCGCCCTTGAGTTGCGGCGATTAAATCTTTCTCGCGCTTGTGAATCACCAGATCGGTAATCGGCACCACAGGCATATTCAATTGCAGCGGCTGCCAGTTGTCGCCGTCATCGAACGACACATACATACCGGTTTCGGTTCCGGCATACAGCAAGCCTTTTTTATTGGGGTCTTCACGAATCACGCGTGTAAAAGCATCGTCGGGAATGCCCTTGATAATCTTCTTCCAACTCTTGCCGAAGTCCGTGGTCTTGTATAGGTAGGGTTGGTAATCGTCGTGCTTGTACATGGTCGCCGCTAGGTAACAAGTCCCCGCGTCAAAGGGCGAAGCGTCCAGTGAATTGATTTGAATCCACTCCGGCATGAGGTCTTTTTTCGGTGTGACATTTTCCCAAGCCTTGCCGCCATCGCGGGTGATTTGAACCAAGCCATCATCAGTGCCAACCCAAAGCAAATCTTTTTGCACCGGCGATTCCATCAACGTAAAAATGGTGTCGTAATATTCAATGCTGGTGTTGTCTTTGGTGATCGCGCCGCCCGATGAAGCCTGTTTGGTTTTGTCGTTGCGCGTCAAATCGGGGCTGATGATTTCCCAACTCTGGCCTTCGTTGGTGGTCTTGTGCAAAACATTACTGGCGGCATACAGGGTATTGGCATCGTGCGGCGAAAAGACGATGGGGAAATTCCATTGAAAGCGGAACTTCAAATCTTGCGCGCCGTGTCCCATAGGATTATCCGGCCACGGATTGACGTTGCGCTCTTGGCCGTTGTGATGATTGTAGCGCGTTATCAAACCGCCATAAGAGCCTGCGAAAATAATCTCCGAATCTTTCGGGCTGGGCGCTATCCACCCCGACTCGCCGCCGCCCACGTCGTACCAATCCGCTTTGTCTATGCCAAAGCCGTTGCTGCGACTGGCAATCTTCACCGTCGAATTATCTTGCTGCGCGCCGTAGATGTGATAAGGAAAATCCTGATCTACGGCGACGCGATAAAATTGCGCCGTCGGTTGATCTTGTGCGCTCCAGGTCTTGCCGCCATCGAAAGAGACATTCGCGCCGCCGTCGTTGCTGTTAATCATGCGCTTGGCATCGTTGGGCGCAATCCATAAATCATGATTGTCGCCGTGCGGGTCGTTGATGGTCGAGTAAGTGCGGCCTCCGTCTATGGATTTATAGAACCCGGTGTTGAGTACATACACCGTGTCGGCTTCCTGCGGGTCTGCATAGATGCGCGTGTAATACCAAGCGCGTTGGCGCAGGTTGCGTGATTCGTTCACCTTCGCCCAGGTCTTGCCGCCGTTGTCGGAACGAAAGACGCCGCCATCTTCGGCTTCGACGATAGCCCAGAGGCGCTCGGTATTGACGGGCGATACGGTGATGCCGATGTTGCCCATGATGCCTTTGGGCAAGCCTTGATTTTTCGATAAGTCGCTCCACGTTTCACCGCCATCGGTGGATTTGTGTATGCCGCTGTCTGCGCCGCCGCTCTCCAAGGTCCAAGGCTTGCGATAGACTTCCCACAACGCCGCGTACAAGACATTCGGGTTCGACGGGTCGAGAATTAAATCCGAGGCTCCGGCCTTGGCGCTCTTGTATAAAATTTTCTTCCAGGTCTGGCCGCCGTCTGTGGATTTGAAAACGCCGCGTTGCTCATTCGGCCCCCATACGTGACCTTGCGCCGCCACATAAACGATGTCGGGATTTTTCGGATGCACGCGCACGCGACTGATCTGGCGCGTGTTTTCGAGGCCGACGGGCTTCCAGCTTTTGCCCGCATCGGTAGATTTATACACGCCATCGCCGTGCGAGACGTTGCCGCGAATCGGCGATTCGCCCATGCCAACATAGATCACATTGGGGTCTGATTCCGCCACCCCGATAGCGCCCACCGAGCCGGTTTTGAAAAACCCATCCGAGACCGGCTCCCAATTGATGCCGCCATCGCTGGTCTTCCAGACGCCGCCGCCGGTCGCACCGAAATAATAGACCTTGGGTTGCGACGTAACTCCGGCCACAGCAGTCGAACGCCCGCCGCGATAGGGGCCAATCTGTCGCCACTTGAGACCTTTGGTTAAATTGGCATCATAGCCGCTTTGCTGCGCCTGCGCTTGAGGAATGAATACGAAAAGACTGATGGAAGTTAAAACGATTGCCAGAGACTGTCGCCGTACAGCGCTCATCTTCATAACGGAAAACTCCTTTTGATGGTGTCAAGATAGAAAGGAAACAGCTTTATACCGCCAAGCCGCGCAGAACGCAAAGCGAGTTAAGGAGTCTTTGATAAGTTCAAAATATGGAAAACATTCTTGCGAAAGTCATAGAATTGAATCAACCGACGAGATACCAAAGCCACTTTCCCCATACGGGATTTTTTGGTTCTAAATTCAGGCAGTTGAAATAGGTGGCGCAGCAACAACGGAATCCCTTCATAATCTTCAGCAGAGAGTTTCAAACATACGATGCAGTAAGCTTGATGGGCAGGACATTTTCGCCAAAAGTCGGAATGATTGATCGTGATAAATGTCGGTTTCTTAGCTTTTCGCAGGAGCGCCGGAATGGCTTCGTCCTTGATTACCGTGTAGGGTCGCAACTCTTGAATCAAGAAGACTGCGCCGCGATACCAACGGGATATTTCTTCTTCAAGTCCCAGACCTTGTAATTGTTCATCGAGAACCATCATGCTTGATTGGCTATCTCTTTGCCGCGTTGTTCCATGGCTTTGGTTGCCAACGACAAAGCCTCCTGCACGGCTTTGACAGGAATTTTGTAGCCCTCTGCTACCTGTGCAATGCTCCTTCCGGCAGCAAGCAAGCCTAAAGCGTGACGCACATCAATGCGCGTGTATTTAAAAGTCGGACGTCCGCCGCAGACTTTCGGAGCGACAACAATATGTTTGGTGATCGGATAAAATTCGTATGCCTCGCCACCGACCATTTCCGTAATCATTTTTTTCTTGCCGTTTCGCATAATCAAAACCTCTGCCTGCTATCATAAGGAAACCGTATCGCATAACGCAATTTCTTATCGGCAGATTTCAACCATTAGTCTTTCCGTGAATAAACCAGCGATAGAGAATATTCATCATCTGCTCGCGCAGTTTGTCAGAACCTGCGCGTTGTTGCGCCAGTTCTTCGAGTTTGGTCTTACCTTCAGCGAGACGGGTTTCGAGCGCCTGGACAACTTTACTACATTCTTTTTCATTCGTCGGAACCGAAATATCGCCGTGCAATCCGGTTTGGGTGATAGCAAAAACCAACTCGGCTTCGGCGCGACTATCGCAGACTAAACTCACTGCCGGTTTCTTGCCGAAATAGACCGTCGTGGCTTCAAAGAAGTTCGTAGCGTCAGGCAATCGTGCTTCGCCATCGGGCAAACGAATGGTTTTTAATTGTGTTGCTTGTTGCGCGATCCACTCGACAAAGGGCTTTTGCCATTCCGGTTCAAGCTCGTTCCACGCATCAAGAGCCAAGTCGGAAATAGAGATTTTATCTTTGCCGCTGCCGCGTCGTCGTTGCTCCATCTTTTGAACTTCAACGATTCGCACGGCGCGGAAATGTAATATGACTTCACGGTAGAGTTGGTCAATCAACTTTTCTCTGCGCTTTGGGTCAGTCACTCCCAAAAGTTCAAAGACCGCATCATCTAATTCGCGCCGGTCTTCCTGGGTTAGTTCAAGCGGTAAAGTGAGGGGGATATTTTCTGCCTCGCGTACCTCTTCCGCTGTGTGGAATTTTCGGAAGGCTTCTTCTACAAGATGCGTGACTTCGCGTTCCTTCATCGAAGCGAAAGCCTTTTCCAGCCGCTCCAAAATCGGCGCTGTCACGTTGCGCGGGTCTGGTATTTCTATTAACAAAGAATCTACCACTTCTGTTTTGAGATTGCCTTCGGTTCCGGCGTACCGACCATAGAAAGTTTTCATCAAGGCAATAAGCGTTGAGTTTAGAACCGGCATCAAAGCGCGTGTGGCAATTGAGCTTTCAGTTAAAGAATGAATATCGTAGAGATTGCAGTTGCAATTTAGACCATAAGTATTGGCTGGAATAATATGGCGATATTGCTGAGCTTTTGGCCAAAAACCGATACCAGGTTCTAGACCTGTTAAGTCATACCAAACTGGTCGCCCTGCAATTGTAGAACGCTCTGGAACGGGAACACTCTTTGACTTGTTCGATGCAAAGGTTTGTTTGCTGCCCCAAGTGATGAAGTGATGAACATACTTTCCTTTAAGTTGGTTCAAAGGCTCATTCACCCACAAAACCACACGGTCAAGCTGGTCGGCTGTGACAACCGGGCGGTCCACCTGCATCAAGCTATGCACTTCGGGCTTCACATATTCGGATTCAATTGGATGCAAAGTGTTGTCGCCGCACTTCACGATAACCACATCACCGCTTTCGACTTCTGCTCGTTTGCATCGTTTCATCAAAGGCAAAGCGCGCCACTCGTCTTCTGTCTTGCACTTTGCGAGCAACTCAGCAGAAACATTGCGCGGCATAAAGAACGCATCGCATCCGCTCTTAATACCAAACTTGATCGTTGCGATTTCACCTATGCGCGTAAAGCGATGACCAAATTCGCGCATGATCTCGAAGTAAAAATCGGGGGCGCGCAAATATCTTCCCCACTTGCCGCCACCGTAATCGGTCATCAAAACGTGCGGGCTTTGCGTTTGTTTGGGCGTCGCCAATGATTCGCTGTCTTCCGTATCATCGTCTTCGTCGCTATCGAGTTCGCCTGCCGCAAGAGCCTTCTGCTTGGCAAACATCTGTGCAACAGAAAGCCCTTCGCGCCACAAATCGCTTTGGCTCTTAACCATGATTCGCAAGTCATCATTTGAGAAGTCGCTTGTTGTTTTAAGGATCAAATCGCGCAATCGTTCAGCCGCTTTTTGCCGTTGCCTTTCGTCTTCACGCTCACCGAGTATTTCAACGAGTTTCTTTTTGAGTCGCACGAAGCGAGCCAAATTTTCTTCGCGCTTCTTTTCGTCTTTGCATCGTTGCAAAATCGCCACTGCGGTTTTGACTCGCGCATCCTCAAACCATGGCTCGTCAAGGCTTTCGATGATTGCGACGATGCGAAACTCAAGCAACAACCAACGCTGCAAAGCGAAACCATAACGCGCATCCAGCCAGCTTGAAGAGGTGAGAAAACCGAACCATCCATCATCAGCCAGAAACTGCGCGGCAACAGGCCAAAAGTAAATGTGCAGGTCGCTTTGTCCTGAAAGCTTCATGCCTTTCCAAGCGCGTTCGGCGGTTTGTTGAATATGTTCTTTTGTTTGGTCTGGAATAACGCCTTTTTCCGAAGCCTTGGGAATCAGCTCTTGGCGAACATAAGGCGGATTGCAGTCGGTTGCGACCCAATGTCAGTAGCCCGACCGCGAGGGAGGGCTTGCGTGCGAATCCAAGCCCTCCCTCACGGTCGGGCTACTGACACGCACGCAATTGCAAATTGCTATATGACCTTGAGTTTGGTGCTGCGCCGGGTGCTTACCGTGCCAAGTTATGGGCCTGCGGGAAGGCGAATACCGGTTTCTTGACCCGCATCACCAGCGCAGCCTTGAGCCGACGCCTCGATAGCCTACCCGCCATGCAGTTTGCTGAACCCTTCTTCATCTTTTTTTGACGCTCTGGTAAGGCGCGTGAAACTTCCCAAGATGTTGTAGATGATTAAACCACCACATACAATATCTGGACAAAATGCCCATTGGTGCGACACGCACTATCTATGTTTTTAGCTCTACCAGAAATTCAACTGGCGGCATACACCTGTTCTGCCGCTGCTAGGCCGGAGTCGCAGGCGTAACCTTCGGCCTGTAATACCTGATGCAGCGCGTCAAGCAAGCGCAGGAGATGTTCACGGCGACTGCTTTCGCCCATCAAACCGACGCGCCAAATTTTGCCGCGCAGTTGTCCAAGTCCACCTGCCACTTCCAAATTGTGTTCTTCCAACAAACGAGCGCGCACCCGCGCTCCGTCCACGCCTTCGGGAACGCAAACCGCATTCACCACTACGGCGCGATGTTCCGGCGTCACCAACATCTGGATGTTCATCGCTTCCAATCCGGCAACCAAGGCGCGATGCGCTAGTTCGTGCCTTGCCCAACGCCCTTCCAAGCCTTCTTCGCAAATCAACCGCAGCGCTTCGTGCAGCGCGTAGTTCATCGAGATCGGCGCGGTGTGATGATAGGTGCGCTCCTGCCCCCAATATTTTTCTATGCCGGTGACATCGAAATACCAACTCTGCACCGGCGTGCGGCGCGTGCGTAAGCGTTCCAAAGCGCGCTCAGAAAAGGTAATGGGAGCCAGTCCCGGCGGCGCGCCGATACATTTCTGCGAGCCGGAATAGCATATGTCAATTTGATTTTCATCCACGCCGACCGGCTGCCCTGATAATGACGCCACCGTATCCACGATCAGCAGGGCGTCATATTTATGCGCCAGTTCCGCCAGTCCTTCCAATCGTTGCGCCACGCCCGTTGACGTTTCGGCGTGAACCAGCGCCAGCGCACGCGGTCTGCACGATTGCAACGCGGCTTCGATTTTGCTGACCTCAATGGGTTCTCCCCATTCGCCGCGCACGATAACAGGGTGTGCCGGAGTCCGCTCGATGATGGCAAGCAGACGCTCGCCGAACACGCCCATAGGGCAAACCACTATGTCATCGCCAGCCTCTACGGCGTTGAAGACCGCCGCTTCCATACCGGCGCTGCCAGTGCCGGAAACCGGAAAGGTGACGCGGTTGGCAGTTTCAAAGACGATTTGCAACATCGCTTTGATTTCGTCCATGCAGTGCAGAAACACCGGGTCTAAATGGCCAAGAACGGTTTTCGTCATGGCCTGTAAAACGCTGGGCGGAACCGGCGTCGGCCCCGGCGAAAACAATAAGCGCGGCGGCACTTGAAACGGTTGAAATCTTTTTTTCTCTTGCGCGGGTGGTGATGGTTTTGAGGTCATCTGATCCTTTCTAATAATTGCTTACTCGTCATTCGTCATTCGTTATTCACTCGACGGGCAGCGCCCTGAAACCGGCTACAGTAGCCGGTTTCAGGGCGCTACTCAAATCAGCTAAGGACTAAGGACTAGGGACGAATGACTACTTATCATTTCCTCAACCACGCCGATTGGCGTGCAAAAAATTATTTCAGGAGCGTCGGTCGCATTGGCGGTGACGATGCCAATTACTGCGCCCTGGCGATTCAATACCGGACTGCCGCTGTTGCCGTGATAGGCGTGCAAATCCAGTTGAATGACATCCGCGCCGATGCGGCTGATGACGCCGGTGGTGAAGGAAGTCATCAAGCGACTGTCGGGCAACAAACTGATTCCCAGCGGGTAGCCGATGGTGGCCACTTCATCGCCTTGCCGAAGCCTCTCCACATTGGTTTCCACACCGTAAATCGTCGGTACATCAGGCGGCGGAGCAATCCGTAGTATAACAACATCGAGGTTTTTATCCGAAGACAATTGCGCCACGTTAGCGGCAATCGCCTCCTCGCGTTTGTGGCCTTCCAGCACCACCGAGATACTTTTGCTGCGCCCATTGAGTCCCGCTGGCGGCGGGTTGTATTCCCAATCGCGTATCACATGGCGATTGGTGACAATCAACCCCTGGTCGTTGATGATGAAGCCCGTGCCGGTGCGCGATTCAATGGCGACAACTTTGCCGTTGCTGTCCACCAACTCGTATTCGGTTTGAATGAAGACCACCGCTGCGCTGTTGCGTTCGGCAACCGTGCGAAAGCGATCCGCCGGGTTGATGTTTACCGACAGCCAGATGCCGAAACCAGCGCCGAATATCATGGAGATTAAAATTGCCGAGGTCAGTCGCACATTGGTTTTGCGCTGCTTGAGAAAATTTTTCAGGAGCAAGGTCAAGGAGGCTGGCGGCGCGGCGAATGGCGAATTGCCCGAAGCGGTATGGGCATTTGCCGAGGGAGAAGTCGCAGCGGTTTGAGGCACTTCAACCGCTTGCTCAAGCCCGAAGCGCAAGAGTGGGCCGCCTGCGCCGACCTCAATTAAATCATCGGCATTCAATTCGCTGATGATGACGCGGCGACCATTTATCATGGTGCCGTTGGTCGAGCCGAGATCGCGCAGCAAAAAGGTGTCGCCGTGACGATTGATTTGCGCGTGATGCGAAGAGACGCGGCGTTCGTGAGCGCCGAAACAAAGGGCGTTATCCGCCGCCCGCCCGATGCTGATGACTTCTTCTTGAAACTTTTCGCACAGCCCTCTGCGCGAACCCGTCAGATGGGTGAAGGTAGCAATCATGCAGAAAAATGCGCCTCGATAATGGTCTCCGACAACCACGTTAATCTAGCGCATTGCACCGCGCAGCGACAAGCGCAGGGAGTCCGGCGTCTGAAGTCTGAAGTCCAGAGTCTGTAGTCTGTAGTCTGTAGTCCGGTGTCCGGCGTCTGTGCTGCCAACAGCAGACGCCGGACTTTGAAAATCACAAAGGCGTTAAAAAGTTCTCGTCTTCGACACCGGACACCGGGTTTCAGACTACAGACTTTCGCGTTAGGTGAATGAGAAATTCGCGGTTGCCTTCGGCTCCCCGTATGGGCGATTCGATGAGCGCAACAGCTTGAAAGCCGAGAGCGCTGGCGGCATCGCGCACTTCCTGCAAGACGCGCTGATGTTTGGCCGTATCGTGGACGATGCCGCCTCGCCCTACTTCGCCACGGCCTACTTCAAATTGCGGCTTGATTAAGGCGATGCAGTCGCCCTCGGCTTTCAAGACCGCTTTAACGCCGGGCAGAATTAATTTCAAAGAGATGAACGAAACGTCTATGGTGACCAGATCGAAGGCGACGCCGAACGCTTCTGCGGCAAGGTGGCGGGCGTTGATGCCTTCGACGACCGTGACGCGCTCGTGCTGGCGGATTTTCCAGGCCAGTTGATTATGGCCTACGTCTATCGCCCATACCCGCGCCGCGCCGTGTTGCAATAAACAATCGGTAAAGCCGCCGGTTGACGCGCCTACATCAAGGCAGACTTTGTCGGTCGGATTGAGGTGAAACTCTTTCAAGGCGGCGGCGAGTTTCAAACCACCGCGACTGACATAAGGCGGGGTTTCGCCTTTCAAGCGGATTTCGCAATTGAGGTTGACCAATTGTCCGGCTTTGTCCACGCGTTGCTCGTTGACCACCACCTGACCGGCAAGGATCAAGGCTTGCGCCTGCGTGCGACTTGCGGCGAGGCCGCGCTCGAACAGCAATTTGTCTAGGCGCTCTTTGGCCATGCAGAAATTTTATAGCAGGTTTTTGTTGCGCGTGACCAAAAAACTTTTAACCCAAAAATTTGCCGTAAGCCCTCGGCTTGTCCAATGGCGGTTGTTCGCTTGAGCCGAACAATTCACTACAATGCGCCTTGCCGTTTGGCTACACTGAAGAGATGAAAACCGCCAAGCACACCTTTGCTATTGATGAAGTCATGCAGCGTCTTGCTCAAGCCGTCGAGCCGTTTACCAAAGCCGCGTTGTTTGAACTCGCCGCCGCCGGTTTCGCTTCGCCATTTGAACAACTCGTTGCCTGCATCATCTCGATTCGTACTTACGATGAAGTGATGTTGCCGACGGCAAAAAAATTATTTGCCCGCGCTCGCACCCCCGTAGCAATCGCCAGCCTTGCGCCGCAAGAGATTGATGAACTCATTCGCGCCTCGACCTTTCACGCCGGCAAAGCGGCGCAGATTCACGCTATCGCCCAGCGCCTGGTGGAAGAATTCGATGGCGAGTTGCCTTGCGATGAAGCGTTGCTGTTGTCGTTCAAAGGCGTAGGGCCAAAGTGCGCCAACCTGGTTTTGGGCATTGCCTGCAACCAGCCGCGCATAGGCGTGGACATACACGTTCACCGCGTCACCAATCGCTGGGGCTATGTGGCGACGCCGACGCCAGAAAAAACTATGGCGGCATTGATGAGAATTCTGCCGCAAAAATATTGGGTCGAAATCAATCGCCTCCTGGTGCCTTTTGGCAAACATATCTGCACCGGCACGCGCCCCAAATGTTCCACCTGTCCGGTGCTGGAGATGTGCCAGCAGGTCGGCGTGCGCGACCCTCGTTAAGCGCGTGACGTCATCCTATGTCGGCAGTGGGGAATCGTGCGAGAAAGCGGCGCAAGGATTGAAAATAAAATCTAGCCAATTTCCTTTGCCCACGCCCCCGGACACTTGGGTTGAGAGGCGGCCACAGGCCGCCTCTCAACCCAACGCCCCCCTCGGCAAGTCGCTATAAGCTTACGAACCACGAAGAACGCCAAGAGCACGCAGGTGATTAATCTCTTCTCTTTTGCCCCGCAATCCAGCTTTAATCGTAATACTCAAGCCCCAGGTGAGTGATTAAGTCTTCGCCCTTCAGATGACGCAAGGTGTTTTTCAATTTCATCAACTGAATGAACAAATCATGCTCCGGGTACAAGTCGGGCGCGGTCATAGGACTCTTGAAATAAAACGACAGCCATTCCTGTATGCCGCGCATACCGGTGCGTTGCGCTAGGTCTAGGAACAACGCTAAATCCAACACCAGCGGCGCGGCTAAAATTGAATCCCGGCACAGGAAGTCAACCTTGATCTGCATCGGGTAACCGAGCCAGCCGAAGATGTCTATGTTGTCCCAGCCTTCTTTGTTGTCGCCGCGTGGCGGATAGTAGTTGATGCGAACGATGTGGCTGAAATCTTTGTACAGCGTCGGGTAGGTGTCGGGCTGCAAAATATATTCCAGCACCGAAAGTTTCGACTCTTCTTTGGTCTTGAACGATTCCGGGTCGTCCAGCACTTCGCCATCGCGGTTGCCTAAAATGTTCGTTGAAAACCAACCGTGCAAGCCTAAATAACGCGCCTTCAAACCGGGCGCGATAATCGTCTTCATCAAGGTCTGGCCGGTCTTGAAATCTTTGCCGCACACCGGCACGCCGTTATCCACCGCAAGTTTCATCAAGGCCGGAACATCTAGCGTCAGGTTCGGCGCACCGTTGGCAAAGGCGACTTTGCTCTTGAGCGCCGCATAGGCATAAATCATCGAAGGCGCAATCGTCGGACTGTTATCGCGCAAGGCTTGCTCGAATGATTCAAGGGTGTCGTGTTCGGGTGTCGCTTTCAGAAAAATTTCCGTCGAGGCGCACCACACGATGACCAGACGATCACAGCCGTTCGCCTGTTTGAAATCTTCCATGTCTTTCATCAACTGCTCGGCAAGCGCCATTTTGTTCTCGCCCTGTTTGATGTGCGTGCCATTCAAACGCTTGACGTAATATTGATCGAAAACCGCCTTCATCGGTTTGATGGCCTGTAGTTCGGGTTTGATTTGGGCGATCAAATCGCGTTCAAGAACTCCGGCGTGCAGCGCCGCTTCATAAGCGTCTTCGGCGAAAATATCCCAAGCGCCGAACACCAGATCGTTGAGCGCGGCCAGCGGCACGAAATCTTTAACCATAGGGGAACGATTATCGGTGCGTTTGCCGAGGCGTATAGTGCCCATCTGCGTAAGCGAGCCGATGGGTTCAGCTAATCCTTTTTTGATGGCTTCGACACCGGCAACAAACGTGGTGCTGACCGCGCCCAGGCCGACGAGCAAGACGCCGAGTTTGCCTTTCGGCTCTTGAATCTCTACTGCTTTTTTTGACATGACAAATCCTTTCTGAGGTCTATTTCGGTTTGCGCCTGAACAGGCTTCCTACAGTAAAGCAGATTCCTGTAGCGAAGGTTGGCGCTTGGTTGCGGACTTTTAGCGGTGAGTTGCTTTTCATCAGACTGCAGCGCTTGGCACCAGCGTGTACGGTGCATCCGCCGGTTGAGCAGTGGTCTTTGACCGTGCGCCGGTTAGCGGTCGCCGCTCAACCAATTTCATTTTTCCGGTAGTGAATCAATCAGAAGAGCTGGAGTTTAGCGTTCCGCCTTCAAGCGGTTTGATGGCTTGCGGCAACCGCCGCCTGAAGGCGGAACGCCAAACTTTTCTTGCCCTCATCTTGATCCACTACCCATTGTTCCATACTCGCAAGCCGCTCTAATCGCGGAAGCGTTCAATCTGCGCGCCGACCGCACGCAGTTTCTCTTCGATCTTTTCGTAGCCTCGGTCTATGTGATAAACGCGGTCAATGATGGTCTCGCCCTGTGCCGCCAGACCGGCCAGCACCAACGAAGCCGAAGCGCGCAAATCCGACGCCTGCAAGCGCGCTCCCATCAATTTCTCTGTGCCTTCAACGACCGCCTGTCGCCCGTTGAGTTTGATCTTCGCGCCCATTCTGAGCAGTTCCGCAGCGTGCATAAAGCGATTCTCGAAAATCGTTTCGGTAATCACCGAAGTGCCTTCGGCGATGGTCATCAAAGCCATGTACTGCGCCTGCATATCGGTAGGAAATCCCGGATGCACTAGCGTCGTCACATCGGCGGGCTTGGTATGGTCTGCGGCTTTCACGATCAATGAAAAGGCGTTGGGCTGTTCGATCTTCACACCGGCGTCGCGGAATTTGCCTATGGTGGAGTGAATGTGTTGGGGATTGCAGTTGACGATTTCGAGTGCGCCGCCGGTGATGGCCGCCGCCGCAATGAACGTACCGGCTTCGATTCTATCGGGAATGATGGTGTGTTCTGCGCCGCCTAGTTGTTTGACGCCTTGTATGCGTATGCAACTGCGCCCTGCGCCTTCTATGCGTGCGCCCATCTTGTTCAACAACTCCGCCAGATCAACAATCTCCGGCTCGCGTGCGGCGTTATTCAAAATCGTTTCGCCGTCGGCCAGCGCCGCCGCCATCATCAGATTTTCGGTTCCGGTAACCGTGACGACATTGAAATCAATCTCTGCGCCTTGCAATCGTTTGGCACGCGCCACGACATCGCCGCTTTCTATGGACACGACCGCGCCGAGTTTTTCAAATCCTGTCAGATGCAAATCAATAGGCCGTTGCCCGATAGCGCAACCGCCCGGCAGCGATACCCGCGCTTCCCCGAAACGCGCCAAAAGTGGCCCCAAGGCCAGCACCGAAGCGCGCATGGTTTTAACCAGTTCATACGGCGCTTCAAAAATTTCAACCGACGAAGCATTGATGTTCAAGGTGCGAAGCTCCGGCATCAACGCCGTGCAGCCCAAATCTTCCAGCAATCTTCGCATAGTGATGATGTCGCGCACATACGGCAGATTGTGCAGTGTGACATTTTCCGGGGTCAGCAACGCCGCCGCCATGCACGGCAGTGCCGAATTTTTTGCGCCGCTGATCGAGATGCGCCCTTCGAGCCGCTGCCCGCCGGTGATCTTGAATTTATCCATGATGAGTCTTCCTCTCGCTGATGTTCAACGCCCGCTTTGATGCCGAAGGTTTTTGAATGGGATAAAAATTTTTAACGAAAAATGGCAAGGCATATTTACAACATAAAAGCGCCGTGAAGACAAAAGATTTTCACGATAATCATGACAATTGCGTAAACCGCACGCCATCGTCGGTGACATCGGCCTCGACGATTTTGCCTTTCGCTTCGGGATGCTCAAGCAGGAACCGCGACAACGGCGCAACGACCATTTGTTCAATCGTGCGTTGCAAAGGGCGCGCTCCATAACGCGCATCATAACCGGCTTCGGCGACGCGCTGCACCAAGCGTTCCGTGCAGCGCAATTTTGTGTCATAAGCCAACAAACCTTCGCGTGCGGAGATTTCCGCCAACTCTTTGCGCGTGATGGCCAGCAATGACGCTTCATTGATGGCGTTGAAGGCAACCACTGCGTCTATGCGATTGAAAAATTCCGGGCGAAAGAAAGCTTGAATCTCGCTGGTGAAGGCGCGACCGCTGGCTTTGTCGAAGCCAATGCTGGCGGCTTTTTCTGCGCCTATATTGGAAGTCATCAAAATCACCGCGCTGCGAAACGAAGTCGTGCGCCCGTAGCGGTCGGTGATGCGCCCTTCGTCAAACAGGCTCAACAACACATCGAAGACCTGGGCATCCGCCTTTTCGATTTCGTCGAACAATACCACCACAAACGGTTGTTGACGGACGCGCTTAATCAAATCGCTAGGCTCGCCGTTGGCGTTGGTAATCAAGCGTTCCGCCGCGCCCAACGTGCCATATTCGCTCATGTCGAGTCGCACCAAACGATTGCGCTCTTCGCCGTGTCCGAAGAAATATTCGGAGAGCGCTTTGGCGAGTTGGGTTTTGCCTACGCCCGTGGGGCCGCAAAATAATTGCACCCCGATAGGTCTTTGCGGGTCGTTGAGTCCGGCTTTGAAAGTCGTCACCAGACTTGCGGCCTGGTGACAGGCGGCAGCTTGTCCAATCACGCGACTGGTAAAAAACGCTATGGCGTCTTCTTGCGCGAGCGGCAGTTCATCGCGCAAAAACAGTTCTGGCAAGCCGGTCTGGTCAATGAATTGCTGCACGATGTCGCTTGCGCGCAAAGTGTTTTTGCCATCCACTTCGGCGCGCTCGAAACCGCCTTCCAGAAACGCCATAGCTTTTCCCGGAAACGCCTGATACGGCGCGAAGCGATGAAACAGACGATAGATTAATTCCGGCAGCTGGTCCGCCGCTGCAACGCGATAATTGCGCGTGAATGTTTCAACGGCGCGTTTGAGAATCGCCGTGGCTTGCGAACGATTGAAGGGTTGCAGATCAAGTATCTGAAACAACCCGACAAAGCCCGGCAGCATTCGGCGACAAGCATCAAGTTCGGCAGGCGTCGCTTCGCCAACCAAACGCAATTCGCCGCTCTGCAAAAAGGGCAGAAAAAATGCCGCGATGCTGGCGCTCGCCTCGCGCCCACCGGTCAACACTATATCCAGTATGCTGCCTACGCACAATGTACCATTTATAGTGGATAGCTCGTTGATTAACTCTTCGCAACGCTCTTCCCATTGTCCCAAATATTGCATCCCTGCGATGATGCGCGCGCCGCTCGTCAACCAGTAGCGATGCTTGTAAAAAATTTCGTCCTCGCCTTCTTCTCGCGGTTCGGTTTGTCTTTCAATGTCGCGCACGGCATTGACCAACACTGTCGTTTTGCCGATGCCGCCATCGCCGACGATGATGACGTTGGCTTTTTCGCGGCCTATGCGTTGGACTAAATCTCTGACCTCGGCATCGCGTTCCCAGGCCGCCGAATATTGTTTTCGCAACTGTTTATCGCCGAGCGGTTCCGCCACACGGCTCAAGGTGTCAAGCGAGGGTTGATACGTGTAGCGGCGTTCCTGGTGCGACAAACTCAACACGATTTCATCGAGTTGATACGATTGGGGCGGCAGAAACCGCGACAATTCACGCGGCGTCAACCCCTTCAAACTCTCCTGCACATAGGTGGTCGCCAGTTCCCTGAGCGTCTTCTCTTCGTAGTAATAAAACTGAATTTCGAGCAACGGCAGAGCGCAGACCAGCAGGCCGCTTTGTTGTTTGCCATGCACACAGGCGACGCGCAAAGTGAAAGTTTTATCCACCGGATAGATGTTGGTCTGCAAACGCCGGTTGACGCTTTCTTCAAGCTGATATTCGGGTCGCGCTTCGGCTTTGAGGTGAATCAATTTGGCGTCCGCAAAATCCGGCTCGGCAGTCCAAGGGTACTTGTCATACACGTAGGTCAAATACTCTTTCAGTTGAAAGACCGCATCGTTTGCGGTGCGCCCGATGGCGGCGTATCGGCTGAAAGAGCGCTCGACCGGCAGCGCCGTGAACCCGCCTTCAAAATCCTGCCAGATTAAAATGGGGAAACGATACGTCGGCATCTTAATTCAACTCGTCTTCAAACTCGTAAGGCAGCGGCAACATCGCCAGCATCAAGGCACGCAACTCTTCCGAGGTTGGCATTTTCAAGGTCATCAAGCCCGAACGCAAATCAAGCGTCGCGCCTTCGCTTTCATAAACCCTGACCACCGGCAACAACTCACCGTATGCAGCGGGCGACCCTTCAGGATTCGACTCACCCTCTTGATTCTGCGGTTTCGTTGCACCTGATTTTAATAGTTCGACATCCTCGCGCAATGTCTTCGCTGCATCATTTTTCGGCAACGGCAAAACGCGCACTTGAAGCGGCGCAAGCCCTTCCGGCGCGGCATAAAACAGATGCGTGCCGACTTCGCCAGCGGCAACGATTGCGGCATTGCCGCCGCGCACGATCAGCGCTTCGGCATTCAACGCTGTCATCTCTTCAACCTCGCGCCAGCGATCCACCTTCGCAGAAAATTTATACTCGAACACCGCCGTATAAGCCTTCACCAAGGCTTCGCGCTCGCGTTTGCGCCCCTCGTCCAACGAACGAATGAGGATGATTGCGCCCGCCTCTGCATCGTCTTCCGGAGTTTCCGCCATCGCTTCCAGCAAAGCGCTTTCCCGCAGCATCTCCGCCAGATAATCGTTCAGACGTTCGCCATGCGGCGGCGCATTCGTCGCCAACTCTTTGAGCAAGGAACGCAAATCCACCGCCGCAACGAGGCGTTGCCATAGCTCACTTGCGCCGCTTTGTCGCAGCGTGAATTGCGAAGCCTTGATGCTGCGCCCTCTGGCACGCGAGGTCAAACGACCTTTCGTATTCGCAAGGCGTCAGGTGGAGCGCTTGCACATTTCGCGCACGCGCTCGGCCTGCTCCTTGATGTGAAAGTAAGCCAGATGCTGCGCCTCTAGGTCATCGGGATTGATTAAGCCTTGTGGGCGCAATTGCGCGATGTCAACTTCTATGCGCGCAAGGCTCGCTTCAACCAGTTCGATGATTCGACGCGGCTCCATCAACGCCAGCGCTGTCGCGGTCTCTTCGTTCGGTGCTGCGCCCATCAACGCCGCAACCTCCACGACCAGTTCATACGACGACTGAAAAACTTTGATGACGGTCGGCGCGTCGGGCTTCAGAGTCGCAAGCCGCGCCGCCACAGGCTGCGTCAATTGACGCTCCAGCATACGCTTCAAGGCTCTGGCTCCGAGTTGCGGATGGTAGCCCATGTCAATGATGGCGGCCATCGCCGCATCGTCAACTTGCAGTATGCACTTGCGCCGCAGCAAACCTTCCCGCGCAAAAATATTCTGCATCAAGCCCTGCGCGATGCGCTTCACATCGGCGCGGGTCAGGCGTTCAAACGGCACTACGCGGTCGAGGCGATTGACGAATTCCGGCTTGAAAAATTTTTCGGCGGCCTGTAGATAAACGTGCGATTCGCGGGCTTCGTCCTGACGAAAACCTAGATTTTTCGCAGCTTCCCGGACGCCCAGATTCGAGGTCAAAATAATGATCGCGTTGGTGAAATCAACGGTTCGACCGAGCGCATCAGTCAAGCGCCCATCGCCCATCACCTGCAACAACAGATTAAAAACATCGGGATGAGCTTTTTCGATTTCATCAAGCAGGACTAGGGAAAACGGTTGGCGACGCACGGCGCTGGTCAACAAACCTTCGGGTTGATTAAAGGTGCCGACAAGCCGCGCCGCCGCATAAGCCGAAGCGTATTCGTTCATATCGAAGCGTAGAATCTTGTCGGCATCGCTGAATAAATATTTCGCCAATGCTTTGGCGCATTGGGTTTTGCCGACGCCGGTTGGTCCTAAAAACAGGAAGGTTGCCAGCGGCCTGTCAGTGTCGTTGAGCCGCGCTTTGGCAAGCGACACGACATCGGCGCAAGCAGCAATCGCGGCGTCTTGACCGATGACCTCTTGGCCTATGGCTGCGGTCGCTTCCTGTCTATGCACTCGTGTGCTGTCATTCAAAAAGGTCAGCGCCAAACCGCTCTTGGCGTGAAATTGTTGCAAGACCTCTTCGCGGGTGACGCGCTCGTTGCGAAACTTGACAGCGAGTTGTTGCAGAAAGACGGCGGCCTTGCCGGGAAACGCGGCGTCGCGTGCATAACGCCGCTGCACGTCCATCACGGTAGGAAAAACATCGGTCGAAAATCGGCAACGGTGCTGGCGTTCGAGTTGCCGCATCAGGTGCAGCAATATACGAAAGCTCTGCTCTTCATCAGGCTCTTTGATGGCTATCACCTGAAACGCATCGGCGAAAGCGCGGTCGCGTTCCTGCAAAACCCTGTAGGCTTCCGGAGTGATTTCGCCCAACAAGCGCACGCTGCGTTTTTCCACATAAGGCTTCAACACATCGGCAACGCTGAGGCTGGAATTCGCTGTTTGTCCGGCTTGATACAAGCCCAGCAAATCATCGAAGTAGAGCAGGTGCTGGCGCAGTGT
The DNA here is from genome assembly GCA_016201275.1 of Acidobacteriota bacterium. GTDB lineage: Bacteria > Acidobacteriota > Blastocatellia > UBA7656 > UBA7656 > JACQDB01. The sequence continues at coordinate 28,935 of JACQDB010000130.1, read as the reverse complement.
CGCCTCTTTCAAAATAGCGAGCAGACGATTTTCCCATTGCCCTACGTAAGACATTCCCGAAATCAAACGCTGCGGCGACAGCAACCAAACCTTCTTATTGGCGGAATATTTCGAGGATTTTTGTTCGACCAGGCGATAAACATATTCGTGTATGACAGCGGTTTTGCCGACCAGTCGTTCGCCGATTAGCAAGACCGGGCGTTGATCTTTGCCTTGCAAAATGGCGCTCAATTCCGCGACTTCCGCATCACGAAAAATGACGCGATGCAATTCGTCGGGGTATAGATAATCCAGACAGCGCCCGGTCTTTTCCAGTTCCTGCGCGCCGTTCATGGTTTCGCCGCCGCCCAGCATAGCGAACAGATTCGGTGGTTTGACCTGCGCGAGGGTCGGCGGTTGAATGCTGATTTCCAAAGTCGTCACCCAGGCTTTGCCGTCCAAAGACAGGGTTTCCGGCATCAACGCTTCTTTGCCATGTTTTCTTTCTTGCTCGCGGAAGTACTGCGTCAAGACTTCGGTGGCGCGGGTAGCGAGCGTTTCGCCGCGCTGAATCTCGAACCACAAATTCGGCAGGCTCGGCGAAAAAGCGATCTTGCGCCCCAGGCTCTTGCAGACAACCACCAGCAGATGGCAACGCGCTCGACGACTGAGCATCTCGAAATTGAATTTGCAGAAGTGGTCTTCGAGATCAGGCGCAAAGGCGAAGCGGGATAATTGTTCGTGCCGCCTCTGGCTGCCGAGTTCGCCGCACTCGCGCCGCAGTTTCTGCGCCATCTTGGTCATCGCACGATTGAGGTCTTCGCCGCGCACTTCGAGGTGCGGATGAAACAACGGGCGCAAGATATGCGTCTGCGGCGGCGCGCCTTTTCCTGAATGCTTTTGAATATAAATCGGGACAGTGATTTTCATTTCATATACCGAAACTCATTGCTACTAATAGTCTGTCGCCTAATAGTCATCTTATGTGTTTAATACCTCCTATGAATGTGACAGAGGTATTTGCACAGAATATCAAGAGACTAAGACTGGCACAGGGAGTTTCGCAAGAGGCTTTAGCGGACCTAGCAGGTTTGCATCGAACCTATATTGGCGCAGTCGAAAGAGGCGAGCGCAATATCACATTGGTAAATGCGAATCGTATAGCGGAAGCCTTAGGCGTAAAACTCAGCGACTGCTTGAAAGAGGGGAAATGAGCGAGAATGAAAATCTGGTAAAAACGCTGGGTGAGATTCTCAGCCAGTATCAAACTTCGTTTACCGATAAGATATTTGATGAAGCAAAGAATGAAACTGATTTGTTGATGGAGGTATTTGGGATAACACCCGAATTGAAACGTACCAATCGTCAATACTGGGGGCGAGAGTTAGGGATGTGCTGGCAGCGTCTGATTGTTGAGGTCTGTAAAAAAACTTGTCAAGATTTTGGCCCCGCTTTACGTTTTGGCTCCGATGAGCCTTGCGATTTAATCGTGGGCAATCAGGCGATTGATACAAAATATCGTATCGGGTCGGGAGATTCAGGAACTCTCAAAAAGTTCAAAGCTTCTGCTCCTCTCTTGCGAAAAAACGGCTATGAACCGGTGTTGTTAATTGTCCGAGAAGACAATCTACAGGCGGCAATTACCGCCTGTAAGACTGGCGGTTGGACCGTTTTCACCGGTGATATGACCTACGGATTTATCAAAGAACTGACTGGATTTGAGATTAAAGCTTTCCTTCAGGCCAAAGCTTTAGAGTATAAGGTTCTTCGCTAAGGCTACGATTCTCTACGGCGGTATCAGACAACCGCTGGTTAATAATCTCCACGTATTTTGGCACGATCTCAATTCCCACATAACTTCTGCCTAATTTCTTTGCCGCCACAAGCGTAGTACCGGAGCCAGAAAACGGGTCTAAGACAATATGCTCTTTGGATGCTGGCACCAATAAATCAACTAGCTTTTCCATCAAGACTAAAGGTTTGACGGTACAATGAACATTATATTTTCCATTCTTCTCTCTGGGAATATTCTCGATGATGTTTGACTGAAAAGAACCATCCTCATTCACTGCATGAAATAAACCAACTCCATATTGGAGCATTGTATCAAGATAATTATTCATCAGCGGTTTTTGCACGACAACAATTGCTTCCCATTCATTTCTCAGACAACTATGCCAGCCCTGCCATTGTTGATGCTCAGGCAAGCCTTTCTCTTTGAGTTTGGCCTGCACATTCAAGCCTTTGGGAATGCCGCTCGAACGGCGATAAACCAGACAATCTCGCGTATAAAAACCTACCTTTTCCAAAGCAATCTGGACGTGCGCTATAGTGCGTGTGCTGTTAAACGCCGCAACGATGCCGCCCGGTTTACATACTCTGAAAACTTCTTTTGCCCATTCCCTGCACCAGTGTTGATAGTCCAGTATATTTTCTCTCACTCTCTTATACCAACGGGCATTACGAACGCCTCCGGCAAGTCCACTACCGTAGGGAATATTTTTAACCAACGTATTACTATCTTGAACTCGTTTTAATCGGCGATCAACTTCGGCGGCATCCCACTTGTGACCAATGAATTCATAGTTGTAAGGCGGGTCTGTAATACATACAGAAATCGAATTCTCTGGAAATTCACGAAGAACTTCCCGACAATCACCTATAAAAACTTGATCTTTAATTACCATTTTCTTCTATCCTTTGCATGACACCTTGCGCTACTCATAGTATGCAGTCGAAAAGTCAGCGTCAGGGCGTATTGTCTAAGGTTCAAGGCTAAGTATTCCACTCACTCAACAAGAGATTTTATCCATTGTTACGCTTCTTCCAACAGGGCTTTGGCGTCATTGCTGAGGCGCTTTTCAATGGCCTGACGGAGCGCCAGCTTGAACTCATCGCGGTACATGAAAAACTTTTCTTTCAAGGCCAAATCTTCGACCGTGCCGTCGTTGCGATTATAATCGCGGCGGCGCTCCTGATGATTGATGCTGCCGCGTTTTTCCAGTCCGTTGGGCGGCGCGAAATCGGCCAACGGCACGTCGCTGGTATGCACCAAATTTTTATGCGTCTGGGTGTCTTTTCGTAAACTGTGCAGGCCGCGCTCCGGTTCGTAACGGGGAAAAACCAACTCGCCTTGCAAGCGCACAGCGATTCCCAACGTCGTCGAGCGCGGCGTCTGCAAAAACTCTTTCACCCGTTCAACCGGTCGCTTCACCGTCACGCGATCAAACAACACATAGACCATAAGTTTTTCGCCGCCCTTGATGCGCGCCTTGATCGCTTCGCTCTCCTCTGAGGTCGGCGTGACAAATTCGCAAACTTCTATGCCGGTATTGGTTTCGGCGGCAAGCTCGTAATACGCACGCGCCAGTTCAAACAACCATGCGGTGTTCTCGCCGAAGACCGCCAGCGTTACGTCATCGGGCTGACGAAATTGCGAACCGTAAACCTGCAACAACACCGCGTCCCACGCTCTGGAAAGTTCGATGAGCCGTGCCTGCAAAGCCTCTTTCTCAATTTCTTGTTTGCCGTAAAAGCACAACAGCACTGCATCTTCCAAAGTCGAAACGCGCTCAACGATCTCTTCCAACTTCTGTATCTGGCGTTTGAGTTCCGGCAAACGCGCCAGCGCAGTGGTCGGCTCGGCGTCTTGCCATTTCTTGCGCGCCAAGCGTTTCGCCAATCTTTCCAAAGTAAAAATCTCGTTGCGAATCTCGACCGCCGCCGCATTCATATTTAAGTTCTGCGCGTCGCGGCGCAACGCGGCTACCTGTTTGGCAAGCTCGGCAAACGGCGCGCCTTTTGCCGCATACGAAATCATTCGCCCCGCTTCATCGGTCTTTATAGACACCTCGACCGCGAGTTTGTCATCCCCCACTTTGACATCGGCGCGCAACGACACCTCCGCCGGTTGCCGGTTCAAGCCATCGGCAAGCGGCACCAGCAACTCCCGTTCAATGGCGCGTTTCAAAGGCCGCGCTCCATAGCGCGCATCGTAACCGCGCCGCGCCAGATAACGCGCCACGTCATCGCTCAACTGCACCTCAACGCCGCGATACAACAAGCCATCGCGCCTTGTCACCTTTGCCAATTCCCGATGAGCAATCTGCAACACCGTCGCTTCATCGAGCGGCGCAAAGGGAATGATGCGATCCAGCCGATTGAAAAATTCGGGACGCACAAAAGCGCGCACCGCTTTCATAAAATGATCGCGGGCTTTTTCGCTCATGCTTGCGGCTTCACGAAAACCTAACGCGCTCTGTTTATAAGTTTCCGCGCCGAGGTTCGAGGTCATAATCACTACGGCGTTGGTGAAATCGGCAACGCGCCCAACGGAATCGGTCAAGCGCCCTTCGCCCAACACCTGCAACAACAGATCGAAGAATGCCGTATGCGCTTTTTCAAATTCATCCAACAGAATCACTGCAAACGGCTGCTCGCGCACTTTGGCAGTCAGCAAACCCTCTTTGCCCCACTCGCCGCCAATCAAGCGCGACACCGCCAATTCATCGGCGTATTCGCTCATATCGAAACGAATCATGCGATGGCGATTGCGAAATAAAAATTCCGCCAGCGATTTCGCCATTTCGGTTTTGCCAACTCCCGTTGGCCCTATGAACATCAAGGACGCGATAGGCTTGCCCGCCCGCGTCAACCGCGCTTTCACGGTTGCCAATAAATCAACGACGAGATTGACCGCTTCCGGTTGGCCGATGACGCGCTCGCCAAACCACGCTTGCGTGGTCGGCAAATCGAGCGCCACCGCATCGTCGAGCAGAAAGAGCGGCAAGCCGGTCTCGGCGGCAAAGCGCTCGGTGACTTTGCCTGCCGAAATAATTTCGTCCTGGCGATCCTGCAACAGATTTTTCAAAAACCGCAGAGGCCGTCCGGGATAGGCCGAATAACTCGCATAGCGGCGATGCAAACGATCCAGCATTTCCAAGCCGTCATAATCAATCGGCGTGTTGCCTTTTTTGCCTGCGGCAACCGCGTAGTTCAACAAAATGGTGCGGCCTTGTTCAAGGGTTGGTTCGGCAACCTTGATGTGAAAAAACGCTTCGGCCAGATGCGGGTCTTCGCGTTCGATAATCGGCAACTGTTCGGGCGTGCATTCGACGATGCACAGCAAATCGCCGCGCCGTATGTAGGGGCGAAAAAATGAGGCGATGCCTTGCTCGTGCGCGGCGCTTTTGCCGACTTCCATCAATTCCAGAAGATTGCCGAAATGCAGAATCGCTTGTTGTTTGGCGGCCTCGCGCCACACTTTGCCGCAACGCTCTTCCCACATACCGAAGCCCGACATACCGGCGACCAGCCGCGAACCACTCGTCGCATAAAATGGCGTGCGGCCTAAACGAAAACCCTGACGACGGCGCACCAGTTCATACACCGCAGCGGTTTTGCCGACCCCGGATTTGCCTATGAGCAGAACGCTGCGCGGATTGCGCCCGGCTAATACATCGGCGAGGCGCTGCACGTTGGCGTCGAGTTCATAAGCAGGCGGCAATTTCTCTTTGGTCAAATCGGTAGCGACATCGTTCAAGATGGGCTTTTCTTCGCTTGCGACCTCAAGGCTGCGAACAAGCTGTTTCGGCGTGCGAAGCGTCGCTTCATAAGTTGAACTGACCAGCGTGAGTTTTTCTATGCGCTCGTACCACATCAATGCGCCCAGCGAAGTGGTCTGCTTGAGTCTGAGCAGATGGGCGTGAATTTGTGCAGGAATCGCTTGTGCCAAGTCTTGCAGATTTTTGGCGATGACTTCGATGCCGAGTGCCGGAATGTAAGCGATAGCCGCGTCGTCGCCGTGCAGAAATTGCAGCACATCGAAAGACAACTCGACCGCATTGCGCCAAGCCAGCGATTTCGGCGGCGGCTGGATGACGACTTGCGCCTTGCCGAGTTCGACTTCACCGGTCGCGTGACGACGATAGAGCGTCAGCGCCGGTGCAGTTTCAACCAGGTTTGCGGCATTTTCCTGTAGCGCCGCTTCCAGCTTTTTCAGATTCGCGCCAAAGCGCGAGACTTCCGGGAAGAAGAGCGCTTCGGCCAAGTGCGTATCATTTTCAAAAGTCTGAAAGATGGCGGTCAAACGAAAGCTATATTCCGGCATAAGTCGGCGTTGATTATCGTTTATCTGTTTCCGATTGGCAAAGCCAAGCGCGTCACCAGGCAAAGCAGCGCCGCCAGTTTCCGGGTCATGCAATTTTTGTTAAAGGGGAAAAAAAGAGCCACAGATAAACACAGATGAACACGGATATGAAAAGCTTGGGAATCGTTATTTTTCATATCGGTGTTTATCTGTGTGCATCTGTGGTTCCTTCTCTTTCTACGAAAACGACAGCTCCTTGCCGCACGTTTAGGGGTGAACCGCTTGCGACAATGACAGCGAATCGGTGATTTCCCAAGCCGAATCGTCGTGCAGCACACGCGACACCAGCGCCGTATGGACGCCGTGGCCGGTGCGTTCGGCTACTACATGGCCGAGCAAAGGCATACCGAATAGCGCCAGATCGCCGATGATGTCCAAAATTTTATGGCGCACAAACTCATCGGCAAAGCGCAAACCTTCCGGATTCAACACGCCGCCTTCGGGCGTCAACACCACAGCGTTTGCAAGCGAGCCGCCGCGAATCAAACCCGAATCGCGCAACGCTTCAAACTCGTCTAAGAAACCGAAGGTGCGCGCTGCGGCGATTTCGCGGGCAAACTCGCCATCAACGATTTCCACGCGGCGGCGTTGTTGACCAATCATCGGATGGGGAAACTCGATCAGACAGGAGAGCGAAAATTGATGGGCAGGGCTGATGCTCATGCGGCGATTGCCGTATTCGACGGCGGTGTGTTTCAAGATGCGTAAGAACTGGCGCGGCGCTTCCAGTTCAACGATGCCCGCCTGTTCGATTAACTCGATAAACGGTTCGGCGCTGCCGTCGAGGATCGGCACTTCGAGCGAATCAATTTCAATGATGCAATTGTCTATGTGGCTGCCCCGCAGCGCCGACAACAGATGCTCGACCGTGGCAATCATCACGCCCTGTTTCATCAAGGTCGTCGCATAAGAAACGCGCGCTACATATTGCGGCGCGGCCTGGATTTCAAAATTGTTCAAGTCAACGCGGCGAAACACATAGCCGGTGTAAGCTGGGGCGGGATGGAGCGCGAGGTTGACCATTTCGCCGGTGTGCAGCCCTTGACCGCTGGCCTTGACCACGCTTGCGAGTGTTGTTTGATGAAGCAAAGGCGTTCCTCAATCATTCGTATAAATTTGACTCGCTAGGTTAGCTGCAAGGGTTGTGCCAGTATGAGCATTATTGTAAATCGGCGTTTTCCCCAATGAAATCGGGGCTTTTGAAAGCCGCAACCGTAATAAGTGTCGCCGATACTCCACACCTTGTAGCAGGCAGTCACACTTGGATTTTTGCTTTCGCATGGTTAGAATCGCTGACAGTGTAAAAATTTCCGTTAGAGGTTAGTGAATGAGCGCAACTGCAAACATCCCCGTGGGCGCGACAGCGAGCCGCGAACTGATTGTCGAACGTGAAATGACGGTCGCCCATTTTGTTGAACGTATGCCGGAAGTTTACGGCACACCGATCATGATTTTTCACATGGAGACGACCTCCGGTGCGGCGATTGAAAAATATCTGCCCGAAGGGTTTGTGTCGGTCGGCACGTTGGTCAACGTGCGCCATCTGGCGGCCACGCCGGTCGGCGCGAAGGTGAGATTAAAAGCAACGGTCATAGAGGTCGGCGAACACACCATCACTTTTGCGGTCGAAGCGCACGATGAAAAAGAGAAGATCGGCGACGGCGTGCACGTTCGCGCCGTGGTCGAAGTCCGCCGCTTCATGAAGCGCGTGCAAGCGAAAGTTCGTCCATAGGTCTCAGCCAATCGCCTTTTGCCTAGCTTCCTGGCGCTCTGTTACTATCTCGCTCTCTATCTTGTGACCAGTTGAGGATACTTACATGAGTCGGCGAGGACTTTTCAGTACAATCTTATTAGCGGCCTGTCTTACTTTCACCGCCGCAAGTTGTAAAACCACCAAGCCCAGCAGCAATCAATCAGCCAGCGGAGCAAACCGCAATCAATCCACCAACGGCGCGTCGCCAGTCAAAGTCGGCAAATGGGTGGCGCAGTGGCATTCGCCAGCAGCCACCGCCGTGCCGACGGCATATCAGGCGCTCTATGCCTATAGCTGCATCTGCGCCGTTTCAACCGAGGTGGTGTTTGCCGCTGGCGATATGCCCTTCGGCAATCAACGCATAGGCGTCTTTGTTCGCACCACCGATGGCGGGAAGAGTTGGACGGAAACGCGCCTCGAACGCCCGGAGATGAAAGTTGCCCGAATCAACGCCCTGCATTTCATCAACGCAACGACCGGCTGGCTGGCGGGCTTGACCGATAAACAAGAGATCGTGGTGTTAAAAACCGTGGACGCCGGAGCCCATTGGGAAGCCCTTAAAGTGAATTTCAAACAAGTGCCTACGGCGATCTTTTTCGTGGATGAAAACACCGGCTGGCTGGGCGGCATTCCGCTTGTGAAGGAAGACGGCAAGTCATCTTCAGGCAAGGCGAAAAAAGCACGCGGCTCCAAATCCGGCGGCAGCACTGCCGAAACAGACAACGATGCCGACAACGAAATTGGCCCCACCGATTTGCTGGTGACTTATGATGGCGGCAAAAACTGGCAATCGCAGCGACGTTTGCCGGTCGGCTTGCGGGATATTCAATTTCTCGACAACAGCACAGGCTGGGTAGTCGGGCAGCGCGGCGCGATTTATAAAACCACGGATGGCGGCAGAAGTTGGGACACGCAACGCAGCGAACTCGAACCCGGCGTCGGCTCGATGGTTGATTTAACCGGCGAAGGCTCGAAAAAATTCAACCTGGAAGGCGTCTCTTTTGTGAACTCCGAGACCGGCTTTGCGGTCGCCACCAATGATGATCGCGATCAGGGCCGCGTTTTGGGCACCAGCAATGGCGGCGCGGCGTGGGCAAAGAAATTGATCGGCGCAGATGAAGGCTACCGCGATGTCTATTTCACCAATGCCAATGAAGGCTGGATCATTCCCCTTTACGGAAAATATATTTACTACACGGTGAATGGTGGACAGTATTGGAACAGCGAAGCGATCCAAGCCGACCAGGAGGTTTTTCTCTTTCGCATCCACGGCGTTGATGCCACGCACGTCTGGGCGGCAGGCGGCGCAGCGATCTATCATCGCGTCGTCGAATAATATTTTCGCGTGCAGGCCATGAACCACAAAGCACATCCGCAACCCGAAGAAGTTGAAAATCTGTTTTGAGGTTCTTCGGGTTGCGGGTGTGCTTCGTAGTTAAGGTGCGTCATCACCGGCGGCTCTCCAAAGAAGCGCTGTCGAGCAACCCGGCAAGCGATTTGGTGGCCTCGCGTCTGTTGAATTACATTCTTTGAGGATAACTCTCATGCAATTTGTCTATCGTGCTTCTCATATCATTCGCGCCCTGGGTTTCGCGCTTTTCAGCATCAGCGTGAGCGCCCTGCTGTTGCCAGTTGCCGCTCGTCCGCTGGTCGCACAAAAGCCCGTAAAAGTCGCGCCTGTTGCCGCGAAAACCAAAGTGCCTGCGCCCGTTGACCTCCTCGGTTTTACTCCCGGCGATGATCGCAAGCTGGCATCGTGGGCGCAATTCAACGCTTACTTCAAAGCGCTGGACCAAGCTTCTGATCGCGTCATCGTGGAAGAACTCGGCAAGACCACGCGCGGTCGTCCGTTGGTCGTGGCAACGATTTCTGCGCCTGCGAATCTGGCGAAACTGGAACGCTACAAAGAGATTCAACGCCAACTTGCCGACCCGCGCACCTTCCACAGCAACGACGCGGAGGCCGAAAAATTAATCGCCGAAGGGCGCACGATTGTGTTGATTACTTGCGGCATTCATTCCACCGAAGTCGGCGCGAATCTGGTCTCGATGAACATCGCTTATCAACTGGCCGCAGACAATTCGCCGGACACCTTGAACATTTTAGACCAGTGCATCATTTTGCTGGTGCCGTCGTTGAATCCCGATGGCGTTGACATCGTGAAAAATTGGTACGACAAAACGCTAGGCACTGCGGCAGAAGGGACGCCGCCGCCAGAGCTTTATCATCATTACACCGGTCACGACAACAACCGCGACTGGTACGCCTTCACGCAAGTCGAAACCCAACTCACGGTGGATAAACTGCACAATGTCTGGCATCCGCAAATCGTCCACGACATCCATCAACAGGGCGACACCGGCTCGCGCTTTTTCATACCACCGTATGTTGAACCGTGGGAACCCAACGTGCCGCCGATCTTGCAGGCAGGGGTGAATTTCATGGGCACGGCAATGGCGTGGGATATGCTCGGCGAAGGCAAAGCGGGCATTGTGATTAATGGCGTTTATGATGCGTGGACACCGGCGCGAGCTTATCAACATTATCACGGCGGCATACGCATATTGAGCGAAACGGCTTCGGCAAGACTCGCTTCGCCGACAACGGTGGAGTTTGACAAACAGACGCCGCAGGTCAACGTGGACACCAAAAAGCGCAGTTGGAATTACCCTGTGGTGTGGCAAGGCGGTCAGTGGAAGTTGGCCGACATTGTTGAATACCAGCGGTCGGGAGCGTTGGCCTTGCTGCGAAACGCGGCGCGTTATCGAGAGAGATGGCTGCGCGATTTTTATCAGATCGGCAAAGACGCAGTGCGCGAACGTAAAGACGGCGAACCCTTCGCCTTCTTGATTCCGCGACCAGCTTTTGACGAAGGGTACGCTTGGAGATCACAAGGCTATTTTAGACTCCTGTCCATTCTCTTCAGAGGCGGGGTGCAAATGTTACCGGCTGGCTCAACATTTGAAGCAGATGGAAACCTATATCCGGCAGAAACAATTATTATCCCTATGTCCCAACCTTATGGTGCGTTCGCAAAGACCTTGCTTGAGCGACAACATTATCCTGATTTGCGTCAGTATCCGGGCGGTCCCCCCATTCGTCCTTATGATGTCACCGCGCATACCTTGCCTTTATTGATGGGGGTCAATGTCGTACAGATTAATAAGCCTTTCAAATTCCCTGCTCCGCCGCCATATCCTAGTGGATTCCCTGGCGGGAGAATGTCATCACCAACCCCTCGTGTTGGTTTATACAAGAGCTACTCCGCTTCGATGGATGAAGGCTGGACACGCTGGATATTCGATCAGTACAAAGACAATTTGCCCCCTTATGGCGGGAAATTCTCTTATCAATCAATTCTTGATAGCGAAATTCGTGTGGGCAATTTGCGCGACAAATTCGATTGCCTCATCTTTCCAGACCAAAGCCCCAAAGCCATTGTCGAAGGCTTATCAAGCACTCGCTATCCGCAAGAAATTTCCGGCGGCATTGGCAAAGATGGTGTCGAGGCGTTGAAAAAATTTATCGAAGACGGCGGCACAATTATCACCTTAAACGACGCTTCGGAGTTTGCTATTGAATATTTGAATGTGCCGGTGAAAAATGTCCTCGCAGGCATTCCGCCGAAAGATTATTACTGTCCCGGCTCTATCCTCAAAATCAAATTCGATAGCGCCAGCGAATTGACGCGCAACGCGCCGACGCTCGCCAATGCGAAAGATGAAAGCATCGCCTGGGTCGAGACCAGTCCGGCTTTTGAAGTCACCGGCAACGAAGCAAAAGTCATCGCCAGCTTTGCCGACGCCAAAGAGTTGTTGCTATCGGGTTGGTTATTAGGCGCGGAAAAAATCGCCGGGAAAGGCGCTATCGTTGAAACCCGACGCGGCAAAGGTCGGGTGATTTTATTCGGCTTTCGTCCGCAGTATCGCGGCCAAAGCATCGCTACATTACCGTTTTTGTTCAATGCTATAATGACCAGCGGAAAATGATGAAACGGCGAGGAACCAACGATGCGCCAGATGAACTTTGCATCGCTGTTACAGGCGGCTCGGCAATTACCCGACGAGCAACGGCAGCAATTAATTGACGAATTGCGCCAGGAGATTGAAGCCGACAAAAAACAGAAAGCCTTGGAAGCAGTGGCAAGGACTCGTGGACGAATCAAAGGCTTAGACCGCGAGACGATTATCTGGTTGGCAGAAGATGAGGAGTTGTGTGGATATTAAAAATATTCCAGCAAACACATCGTTGCTGATAAACGCCCATATCTTGATTTATCACCTGAGCGACTTGTCCATCGAATGCACAGATTTTTTAGATCGAGTTGCCGATGGCGACCTCGAAGCCTATGTCACCAGCATTATCGTTGCTGAAGTCCTGCACCGGCGAATGATGACAGAGGCCTTGGACAAGGGTTTAATTTCTCCGGGTCAACCGATTAAAAAGCTCAAGGCAAATCCTTTAATTATCACGTCGCTTACCGACTACATTACCGACGTTGAAGACCTTTTGAAATTGCCTATAAAGATCATCGCAATCACCCTTGCTGACATCAGCGCAAGCCACGCCCTGCGGCACGGCTACGGACTCTTTGTCAATGATTCCCTCAACCTTGTCGGAGCGCAACGCCACGGCATTTTCGACATCGTTACCCGCGACAACGATTGCCCCGGCGTGTCCGGCGTCACCGTTTGGCAACCCACAGACATTTGATTATCGGAGGTCATGAAAAATGAAACGATTCGCTTTTTCACTTTGCTCTATTCTGGTACTTTGCAGTTTCGCCTTCTTCGTTGCGGCGCAAAAAAGCGGCGGCAAAAAAATGACGGCAGCAATCAATCCGCCGCCGTCGGCGCTTCAGGCCATCACCGCCGACGGCATGATGAGTCACATCAAACGGCTCGCCTCGGATGAATTTGAAGGCCGCGCCCCCGGCACTCACGGCGAAGAGATGTCTGTACAGTACCTCGAAGAGCAATGCAAAAAACTCGGCTTGAAACCCGGCAACCCCGACGGCACATACATTCAAAAAGTGCCGCTCGTCGGCATCACCACCAAACCCGACGCCGAATTGAAAATCAAGACCGCTGGCAAAGATTTCAAATTGAAGTTCGGCGATGACTTTGTCGCCCGCACCGTGCGCGTCGTGAACCAAACCTCTTTCGATGCCGACATGGTTTTCGTAGGCTATGGCGTCGAAGCGCCGGAGTACGGTTGGGACGATTACAAAGGCCTGGATGTGCGCGGCAAGGTTCTCATCATGTTGGTCAATGACCCACCGGTTGCGGATCCGAACGACGCGACCAAACTCGACGCGAAAATGTTCGGCGGCAAGGCCATGACTTATTACGGGCGCTGGACCTACAAGTTTGAAATCGCCGCGCAGAAAGGCGCTGCCGGTATCTTCATCGTTCACGAAACCGTACCGGCGGCCTATCCGTGGGCGGTGCCGCGTGGCAGTTTCTCGGTGGAAAATTTCGACCTCGTTGCCAAAGACAACAATATGTCCCGCGTCAATGTCGAAGGCTGGATCACCAACGAGCGCGCCAGAGAATTGTTCTCGACCATAGGCATGAATTTCGACGCTATGAAAAAAGCCGCGCTCCGCAAAGATTTCAAGCCGGTGGATTTGAAAGCCCGTGCCAAGCTGACCCTCGAAAACCAGATTCGCTACATTGATTCAAAGAATGTGGTGGCGAAACTCGAAGGCGCAGATGCGCGCATGAAAGATGAGTATGTGATTTACACGGCGCATTGGGATCACTTCGGCATCAGCCTTCCCGATGCCAAAGGCGACAAAATTTACAACGGCGCACTGGATAACGCCTCGGGATGCGCGGCGGTGTTGGAAATCGCCAAAGCCTTCAAGGCGCTGCCGACGCCGCCCAAACGCTCGCTGCTTTTCCTGTTTGTCACCGCCGAAGAGAAAGGCTTGATTGGCTCGAAGTATTACGCGGAAAATCCGCTGTATCCATTGGCCAAGACCGTCGCCAACATCAACATTGACGGCGTCAATCAATGGGGACGCACCAAAGATATAACCGTCATCGGGCTGGGCAATTCGTCGCTCGATGAAGTCTTGCGCGAAGCGGCGACAGCGAAAGGCCGCGTGTTGCGCCCGGACGCCGAACCGGAAAAAGGGTTCTATTATCGCTCCGATCATTTCAACTTTGCCAAGCAGGGCGTACCGGCTTTAGACCCCGAAGCAGGCATTGATTTCATCGGCAAACCGGCAGGCTACGGCTTGCAGAAGCGCGATGAATACACCGAAAAGGATTACCATAATCCGTCGGACGAAATAAAACCCGATTGGGATTTGAGCGGCGCTGTCGAAGACACGCAGTTGTTATTCACGGTCGGTTACAAAGTGGCGAACACGGCCAAGTACCCGCAGTGGTCGCCTGGCACCGAATTCAAAGCCAAACGCGAAGCGATGTTGAAACAGGCCGCCCAAAAACCTTAATCGTCCGCACACTTTTGGGTTGAGAACAGGCGTTTTGTAAACACGGAGCGCGGGCCTTCTGTCGGCGCTCCGTTTCTTGCAACCTCAGCTTTCTTCAAGCAGGCGGATGCCTATGAAAAATCGCTACAAATAATTCGTGCAGGTTATTCGCCCACTTGCGCCTTCACCACAATCCAGATAATAATGACGGGGGATTGAGAAAGTTTCGATCCTCTTGGCCAGCACTGCTCCCCACGTTTTTCATCATTATTATTCTTTGCTCACACGGTCTGTGTTATAAAGGACTCGTGTGAAATCCCCTTAATTTGGAATCTATAATTCCATTTAGCCAACAAGCTTTTCATCAAGCTTGCATTCTGAATTGACCTACTCTTCACAGGGTTTGTGAAGGTTTCCGGCAATGTCTTGGCGACAAAGCCTGAACCAGGCAAGTCCATGAGTATAGCGAACTCCGCAGCAAATCCTCGCACTCCCCCAACCAAGCGCCCGCGTTGGGATATTGTAGTCATGGTGGTGCAGGTCTTGATTGCCTTGCTCGGCGGCGGCGTCATCATCGGCTGGTATCTGCACCTTCGCGGGTTGGTGCAGGTGATATCGGGAACCATCCCCATGCAGTACAACACGGCGCTCTGCTTCCTGTTTCTGGGCGTCAGCACCTGGTTCGGTGTCAGCAAACGCGGGTCTCGCTTTTTGCCGGTGCTGGGCAGCAGCCTCGTCATATTTTTGAGCGCTGTGAATCTGCTGCAATATCTGAGCGGACATTCTTTCGGCATAGATACGCTGTTCTTTACGCCCTGGGATTTGACCCTCACGGTAATTCCCGGACGCATGGCATTGCCGACGGCCATCGGCTTTCTATGTTCGGCATTAGGGCTGTTATTGATGGTTCTGCGCCCTCAATCGGTCATCATTTTTTTCATCGGCCAGATCATCACCTTGGCGCTCGGTTTAATTTCGCTCTCGGCTTATCTCATCGGCTTGTTTAATCTGACGCCGTTCAATCTAGGCATACAGATGGCGGTGCATACGGCGCTCGCCTTGACGCTTTACAGCAGCGCCATGCTGGTGTATGTGTGGCGCAGCACGACCAGCGCCGAAGAAGAGTTGCGGCAATGGGGACCGACCAGCGTCACCATTGCCGTGCTGGGCTTCTTTTACTGCTTCAGCATCCTCTTTCAAACCGCTTCCCGCTTGACCAAATCCATAGAAGTGCTTGTGGGGTTGTTGGTCATCGCGCTGCTGGGCTATGCCGTTTACCGTTTGTCGAATGTCAAGCTGGCGTATAAAGGCATGGTATTAATTTCGGTGCCGCTGTTGTTCGTCTTGCTGTTTGTCACCTTGGTCATACGCATCAAAGTGGAGAATGAAGAGGCGCAAAATCGCTATTTGCACAGCAAAGAAGTGATCGCCCTGGCGGAGCAATTATCCCGCGACCCGGCTAACGCCCAATACATTTTGCGGGCTTATGTTGCCACCAACAATGCCGCCTTTGCCGCGCCTTATTATCCGCTGGCGCGCAATCTACCCAACACCATCAGCCGTCTGCAAACGCTGGTTCAAGAGCAGCCACTACAAGCAGCAAAGGTCGAGCATCTGGTCGAGTTGGCCAGCCAGCGCATGGCGATTCTGGCCGAGGTCGAACGCCTGATGCGGGAAGGTCGCAAAGAGCAGGCCGTTGAACAGATGAAAGCCAGCTACAACCGCGAGGTGTGGACAGAGTATCTGCAAGAGGTCAAAAATTTTACCGCCGAAGAAGAACGCCTCGATACGGAAAGGCGGCAGCGCGTCGAACAATCCTGGCAGCGCTTGAACTGGTTGCTGGTCGCCGGAGCGATTGCGGCAATATTGCTGGGCGTGATGCTGGTGCTAATGTTCAGCCGCAACATTGGCAGTCGCCTGCAAACCCTGACCGCCAACGCGCAGTCTTTAGCGCGAGGCGCAGCGCTCTCTTCGCCTTTGACCGGCAACGATGAAATTGCTCACCTCGATCAGGTCTTTCACAAGATGGCGAAGTCGCTTGAAGAAGCCCTACGCAAAGAAGGCGCGTTGATTCATCACGCCCAAAATCTCATCTGTTCGATTGACGCGGAAGGTACATTGGTCAAAGTCAATCCCGCATCTTTACAGACGCTGGGCTATTTGCCCGAAGCATTAATCGGCAGGCAGTTTATCGAATTGGTCGCCGAAGAAGATGTTGAACGCACGTTGCAATTAATGGAGACAGTGAAAACCAGCGCGCCGGTGAGCGCTTATGAAGCGCGATTCCGCCATCAGAATGGCAGCCTGATTGATTTGCTCAGTTCGGCTTCGTGGTCGCCCGAAGACCGTTTGATGTTCTGCATCTCGCGTGACATCACCGAACGCAAACACGCCGAAGCGATGTTGCAAAAATATGCCGACGAGATTCAAGACCTCTACGACAACGCGCCTTGCGGTTATCACTCGCTGGATCAAAACGGCACGATCATTCAAATCAACCACACGGAGTTGCGCTGGCTTGGTTATAGCCGCGAAGAGGTCGTCGGCAAATTGCGTATGCCCGAACTGCTGACGCCGGAGAGCGCGGCCATCTTCCAACAAAACTTTGCCCAGTTCAAACAACACGGCGTAGCGCACGACCGTGAATATCAGCTGCGTCGGAAAGACGGACAGATCATCACCGTGCTGTTGAACTCTACAGCGATCAAAGATGCCGAGGGCAATTATCTTTCCAGTCGCTCCACTTTGTTTGACATCAGCGAGCGCAAACAGGCCGATGACCGGATTCGTCGGCTCCATGAAGAGTTGGAACAACGCGCCGCCCAACTCGAAGCCGCCAATCAGGAATTGGAATCCTTCAGCTATTCCGTATCGCATGACTTGCGCGCCCCTTTGCGTCACATAGACGGTTTTGTTTCGATGCTGCACAAGACCAACGCGGCCTCTCTGGATGACAAAGGGCGGCGCTATTTGAGCATCATTTCGGAAGCCGCCAAACACATGGGGCAGTTGATAGACGATCTGTTGGCGTTCTCGCGCATGGGGCGCGCCGATCTGCGAAAGACCCCGATCAATATGCAGAAACTGGTCGAAGAGGTGCGTCACGAATTGCACAAAGAGGCGCGTGATCGCAACATCGTCTGGCACATTGCGCCGTTGCCGGAGGTACAGGCCGACCCGGCGATGCTGCGTCTGGTGCTGGTCAATTTGCTGGCCAACGCTGTCAAATACACGCGCCCGCGTCCACAGGCGGTCATAGAAATCGGCAGCACCCATCATCATCCCGACGCCAAAGTTTTTTATGTGCGCGATAACGGCGTCGGCTTTGACGCAAATTATATAGATAAGCTCTTCGGCGTCTTTCAGCGGTTGCACCGCGCCGAAGAGTTTGAAGGCACCGGCATTGGCCTCGCCAATGTGCGGCGCATTATTCATCGGCACGGCGGCAGAACGTGGGCAGAAAGCACGCTGGATAACGGCGCGACCTTCTATTTTTCTTTGCCCCACGAACCGGCGCAGGCCGAGGCCGCCGCGATAGAAAAGCACGAGGTGAACGCCGGATAAACCGCTCACGGCTTGTGCCTCTGTTGCTTGTGGAAAGGAGCGATATGGTTCGAGAGTTAAAACACATTCTGCTGGCGGAAGACAATCCGAATGATATTGAGTTGACGCTTACGGCGCTCGAAGAACATCACCTGGCCAATGAAGTCGTGGTCACCCGCGATGGCGCGGAAGCCCTCGATTATCTGTACAGTCGCGGTGAATATGCCGGACGCGAAACCGGCAACCCGACCGTGGTGCTGCTCGATTTGAAGATGCCCCGCGTGGATGGCATGGAGGTCTTGCGACAGATCAAATCGGACCCGGCTTTACGCCTGATTCCGGTGGTGATCTTGACCTCTTCACGCGAGGAACGCGATGTCGTCGAGAGCTATCAACTGGGCGTCAATGCTTACGTGGTCAAACCGGTGGACTTTCACGAATTCGTGGATGCCATCAAGGAGTTAGGCTTGTTCTGGGCAGTCTTGAATATCGCTCCCCAATAACATGAGGTTTGCTTTATGGTCCCTCCCCCACACCGTTCAAGCGCTCACGATCAGGCAGTGAAGGAGACTTTGTAATGAATGAGCCGTTACGCATACTCCATCTCGAAGACAATCCGCTCGACACCGAGTTGATTACGGAGATTCTGGAACACGATAAAATTTCCTGCCAAATTTTGCGCGTCGAAACGCGCGCCGAATTCGTCAAGGCGCTCGCAGAGAACGAATTTGATCTGTTGCTATCCGACTATTCGTTGCCGACTTTTGACGGGCTTGCGGCGATGGCCTTCGCACGCGAGAACTATCCTGACTTGCCATTTTTGATTGTCACCGGCACGCTGGGCGAAGAGACAGTGATCGAAGCCCTCAAAAGCGGCGCGACCGATTATATTTTGAAACAACATATGGCGCGATTGGCCTCTTCCATCAGCCGCGCCCTGCGCGAGGCCAAAGAACGCCGTGAGCGCAAACGCGCCGAAACCGCTCTGCGCGATAACCTCGCTCTTTACACCACGCTGATTGAAAATTTACAAATGGGCGTGCTGGTCGAAGACGAAGCGCGGCGCATTCTCAATCACAATCAAACCTTTTGCCAATGGTTCGCGCTGCCCGACTCGACTCCCCTCATAGGCCGGGATAGCGCCGAACTGTTGGAGCAAACTCAGGACTTGTTCAGCGCGCCGCAGGAGTTTTTTCAAGCTCTGGAAGCGCATCGGCAGACCGGCAAAACTGTCATGGCCGAAGAGATTTACTTAGCCGACGGGCGCATTCTGGAACGCGATTATGTGCCAATACACATCGGCAACCAACGCTTCGCGCACCTGTGGATGTACCGCGATATGACCGAGCGCAAACACCTGGAAGAGCAATTCCGGCAGTCGCAGAAAATGGAGGCCATAGGGCAACTGGCGGGCGGCATCGCTCACGACTTCAACAATCTGTTGACCGTCATCATCGGCTTCAGCGGCCTGCTGCTCTATCGCTTTGAGGCAAACCAGAAAGGCCGCCAGGAACTCGAAGAGATCGAAAAAGCCGCTCGTCGCGCCGCGACCTTAATCAGTCAGCTTCTGGCCTTCAGCCGCAAGCAGGTCTTGCAGGCCGAAACTCTTGACCTCAATGCCATCATCACCGATATGAATCAAATGCTGGCGCGCATCATCGGCGAAGATATTGAATTGCTGACCGTACTGGAGCCTGCGCTTGGCAAAGTCAAAGCCGACCCCGGCCAGATGGAGCAAATCATTATGAATCTGGCCGTCAACGCCCGCGATGCCATGCCAAAAGGCGGCAAGCTCACCCTCACCACCGCCAACCTCCATCTGGACGAAGGCTATGCCTTGAGCCACGCCGAAGTGAAAGCCGGAGAGTTTGTGCTGTTGACCGTAAGCGATACCGGATCGGGAATGGACAAGGCCACGCAGTCGCGCATCTTCGAGCCGTTTTTCACCACCAAAGAACTGGGCAAAGGCACCGGCTTGGGCTTGTCAACTGTCTATGGCATCATCAAGCAGAGCAACGGCCATATATGGGTCTATAGCGAGCCGGAACACGGCACCACCTTCAAAATTTACCTGCCCTGTTGCGAGGAATCGGCTACGGCTTCTAACCTCAGAGAAGCGTCGGAGAGTTTGCGGCAAGGCACGGAAACCATTTTGCTGGTCGAGGATGAAGAGGCGTTGCGACAAATGGTGTCGCGCAGTTTGACGATGCTGGGCTACACCGTGTTGGAAGCCAGCAACGGCAGCGCGGCGTTAGCGTTGTGCGCGGCTTATGCAGAAGAGATTCACCTCTTGATTACCGATGTCATTATGCCGCACTTGAACGGCGTAGAACTGGCCGAGCAGATTGCCGCCTTGCGCCCCGCCATCAAAGTGCTGTTTATGACCGGCTACACTGGCGACACAATTTTGCATCGCCAGATGACAAACTATTATATGGCGCTGCTGCAAAAACCCTTCAGCCCTGATGTGTTGGCGCGCAAAGTAGGCGAAGTGTTGGACGCGCCGACCGCACCTTGACACTTGTTCGCCCCCGCGTGGTGGTAAAAAAATTGGTAGGGGGTTAAGGAGGAGAGAAAAGAAAAGTTTGGCGTACCGCCTTCAGGCCAATGGCGTTAAGTTAAGAAAAGCTGTACCGCAGACGGTCTAGTCTGCGGCTGGCAGCGGCAAGCTCAGGATGGTGGATGAAATAAAGTACAAGTTCAGAGTTACGCCTTTAGGCGTGAAGCGTCTGCGTCAACTCACGCCTAAAGGCGTAACTCCGAACCTCAAGAATTGCGTCTTATTTCATCCACCATCCTAAGACTTGGATTTCGCACGCTGCTGCCAGCCGCAGGCTAGACCGCCTGCGGTACACCTATGCCGCTTCACTTCATGCCATTGGCCTGAAGGCGGCGGCTGCCGCAAACCATACAACCGTCTAAAGGCGGTACGCCAAACTCCCTCTCTCCTCTTTGACCCACTACCAAAAAATTAGAGTAGTGCTAAACAAGTAAGCTCGACCGGCAACCAGCTGCGCCGGTTTAACTCCATAGGTGCGACCTATGGTTTAGCCCCGTAGGAGTGATCTATGGTTTAGAGCGGTTTTCCTATGGGTGTACGGAACGCGCTATCGTTGAGCAGCGGTCTGTGACCGCGCGAAGGTCTTCGACCGCCGCTCAACGGCTTTGAGGTTTCCGTAATCTCAAACCAAAGCCGCTCTAGAGAACTTCGCGTACTCTGTATCTAGAGTGGGTCGCAAAATTCCAGCAACCGCCCATATGTTGTGGATGGTCAAACCATCACATACAATATATGGACAGAGCATCCATTGATGCGACACCCTTTATCTATAGACAGGTCGCGCCTACGGAACTACTCATTAGGTTCAATTGTTCCCGCTTCAGCGTCACCTTTTTAGCTCTACCCAAACCTGAAAGCCGTGATGCGAAGAGCGCAGCTTTGCTTTTTCGTAGCACGGCTTTCATTCAGTCAAGGGTTTTCCAACTTCATCATCTCGCCTACCTACGCTAAACAGGTCGCACAGTTTGCAGAGCTTTGATATAAGAATGACGGCAAAGCAATGACGCGGTTGCCGGAACCGCGCTCATCAACCACTGCCTGAAAGGATAGAGATGATGCCCTTTACCATGCAACCTTATCGCTGCTCTATTTTTTTCCGAATGCGGCAACGCGGCGCGACAGCAATCGTCATCGTGATCTTTCTGTTCGCGCCGCTGTTGCAGGTGCAGGCCAAACCCAAATTGCCTGCGCGCTCACGCGGCGCAGCGAAAATTATCGCGCAGACGAGTCCGCCCCTTCCACAACTCGAATCCGGCAAAGTTATCGAACGCGAGTTGGCGGGAGGCGAAGCGCACGCTTATCAAATTCATCTGGAAGCCGGTCAATATCTGCACGTCGTGGTGACGCAGAAAGGCATAGATGTAGCGGTGACGTTGTTGACGCCAAACGGCGAACCGCTGCTTGAAGTGGACAGCCCCAACGGCACTGAGGGGCCGGAGCCAGTGTCTATGATTGCGGCGCTCACCGGAACCTACAAAGTGTTGGTGCGTTCTTTGGAGAAAGAAGTCGCTGCTGGACGTTATGCCATAGCCGTAGTCGAGTTGCGCGCCGCGACCCCGACGGACGGGCAACGGCTGGCGGCTGAAAAAATTTATGCGGAAGCCGAAGCCCTGCTCAACGAAGGCAAAGCGGAAGCCATCGCCAAAGCTATCGAACGCTTTCAGCAAGCGCTCGCGTTATGGCGCGACTTGAACCAGCGTCGCAAAGAAGCCGACACCTTGAGCGATATAGGTTATGCCTACGGCTTGTTGAGTGATTCGTCAAAGGCGCTTGAATTTGATCAGCAGGCGCTTGCCATCAGACACGCTATCGGTGATCGCACAGGCGAAGGCGACTCGCTGCAATCCATCGGTTCCGACTTGGCTTTTCTCGGAGAACTGCGTCAGGCGATTCAATCTTACCATCAGGCGCTGGCGATTTTTCAAGCGCTTGGCGACCGCACCGCAGAGGCGCGTATCCTGATGAATATAGGCGCGGCTTTCAGCGCTCTGGGCGCGACGCAGGAATCACTCGATTACTTGAACCGCGCTTTGCCGATTCTTCACGCCACCGGCGTGCGTCCGCTGGAAGCTCATACGCTGATCGAACTGGGTTATGCCTACACCACGCTGGGCGACTTTCCGCAAGCGCTGGAATTCTTGAATCAGGCAAAGACCATCAGTCACGACAGCAAAGACACGATGAAAGAAGCACGCGCCATCGGCTCTATCGGCGCGGTCTATCTGCATCTGAAAGATTATCCACGAGCGCTGGATTATTTTAATCAGGAACTACAGATGGATCGCGCTGCCGGTGATCGTTATGGCGAAGCCGATTTGCTCAATGCCATAGGCGCGCTGCATCAAGCGATGAAAGACAATCCGCAGGCGCTCGCTTTTTATCAGCAGGCGCTGACGCTCCATCGCGCCATCGGCAATCGTCGCGGAGAAGCCACCAGCCTGGCTTATACCGGCGACACCTATTCACGATTGGGCGACCATCCGAAAGGGCTTGAGTTGTTGAATCAAGCGCTGACCCTGTATCGAGCAATCGCCAATCCCGAAGGCGAAACCCTGACCCTGTTTCGTATCGCTCAGGTCAATCGCCGCATGGCAAATCTGGAAGAAGCGCGTGCCAAGATGGAGAGGGTTCTCAATAACCTTGAGTCGTTGCGTAAAACCAAAGCCACGCGCCAGGATTTGCGTATCTCGTTCTTCGCGCAGGTGCAGAAATATTACGAAGAATATATAGACCTGTTAATGCAGATGCACCAGACGAGTCCCAAGTCCGGGTATGATCTGGCGGCGCTTGGTACCAATGAAAAAACCCTGGCGCGTGGGTTGTTGGAAACACTTGATGAATCGCGCTTCGATATTCGTCAAGGCGTTGACGCTAAACTGCTGGAACGCGAACGCAGTCTCAACGAACGCATCACCGCCAAGCTTGATAATCTGACCAAACTGTTAAGCGCCAAACATAGCGCAGCGCAGCAGACGACGGCGGAAAAAGAGATCGCCGCGCTGACTGACGAGTATCGTCAAACGCAGGCCGATATACGCCAACAAAGCCCGCGTTACGCGGCGCTCGTCGAACCGCAGCCCAGTAGCGCGCCCGACATACAAAAAAATTTACTCGATGCCGACACCATGCTTTTAGAGTATGCGCTGGGCGACAATCGCAGTTACTTGTGGGCGGTGACGACAACTTCCGTCGCAAGTTTTGCACTGCCACCACGCGAGCAGATCGAAACTGCGGTGCGGCGCGTTTATGATTTGCTCACAGCGCGTCAACGAAGCGGCGGCGCTACAGAACAGCGCGTGAGTGTAGCGGCACAAGAGGCGAAGTATAAAGAGGAGGCCGCTGCGTTGAGCAAGCTGTTGCTCGGCACGGTCGCGGCGCAATTAGGCACGAAGCGCTTACTTATTGTTGCGCCTGGTGGTTTGCAATATTTGCCGTTTGCCGCGCTTGCCGATCCGGTCGTCGCAGCTCGTTTGCCGGAGGCTGAGGGCAAGACTGTCGCGCCATTGACGCAAGGAATGACGACTGCCGATTATCAACCGCTGATGCTTAATCACGAAATCGTCACGCTGCCGTCGGCTTCCGTTTTAGCAGTGCTGCGGCGAGAAGTCGAAGGGCGCAAGCCCAATCCAAAAGCCGTAGCGGTGTTTGCCGATCCGGTCTTTGGCGACGATGACCCGCGAGTCCAAGACCGCATGAGAGGCGCAGCGGCAAAGTCAGACCGTGGGCAACGACACCGCCAAGCGCAAGCCGCAACGCCGGCGAAAACTTCAGACGCCGGGCGTGGCTTGCGAAACGCAATGCGCGGCGATCTCGGCAGTCTGCCGCGTTTGCCTTTCAGTCGTCAGGAGGCCGAAGCGATTTTTGCCATTGCCGCAGATACCACAGATTTGAAGGCGCTGGATTTTCGCGCCAATCGCGCAATGGCTACGAGTAATGAATTGAGCGAGTACCGCATTGTGCATTTTGCTACGCACGGCTTGCTCAACAGCGAACGCCCGGAATGGTCTGGACTGGTGCTATCGCAGGTGGACGAAGCAGGGCGTCGGCAAAACGGCTTTCTGCGTTTGTACGAAATCTACAACTTGAAATTGCCTGCTGAGTTGGTGGTGCTTTCAGCCTGCCAGACAGCTTTAGGCAAAGACATACGCGGCGAAGGACTGGTAGGTTTGACCCGTGGTTTTATGTACGCGGGAGCGCCCAGAGTGGTAGCCAGTTTGTGGCAAGTGGATGATCTGGCCACCGCCGAGTTGATGGGAAAATTTTATCAAGGGATGTTGAAAGATGGCTTGCGTCCGGCGGCAGCCTTGCGCGCCGCGCAACTCGCAATGTTCAAAACGAAGCGCCGCCAAGCGCCTTATTTCTGGGCGGCTTTCGTATTGCAAGGCGAATGGAAGTGAAGAACGTCACCGCGCCTGATGATAGGAATTGCGCTGGCAAGACAATTCGGAAGGTGATGCAGAAGTTAAGCAATGGACTTGCATCAATAGTTCTGTGCTACAAAATTTGCTCACCCAAAACTCGACTTTGTACATTTTTCAGAGGCGAACCGAGCTTGCCAACCCCCCCAACGGCAGTTGGGGGATGGTTAAAGTCCAACCTACAAAACGCTGCCAACGAGAAACGAATCCCCCCGATGGCAATCGGGGGATGGTTAAAGTCCAACCTTGCTCGAGGCTCAAGGCTGGACTTTAACCATCCCCCAACTGCCGTTGGGGGGTTGCAAAAACTTTGCTTGCCGGTGGTGTAGGTTGGACTTTAAGCATCCCCCAACTACCGTTGAGGGATTCAGGCGGATTCCCTAACCGCCTCGGCGCTCCGTTGGTAAGCTTCTCACAGGCGCATCACCCGGAGTGAATCCGCTTTGTACTTTCACCCCTTGGAATTAGTGAATCTCACTTCAACAGGTTGAAGTTCACTACTTCAATGCGCTAACCGCAACGCAACTCTGGATGGGTGCTGACCAATCTGAACTTGTACAAAGTCGAGCAAAGCAGAAGGAAGTCTAGTAAGCAATGGTGCCAAGTTCAGAGACTGAATTCTGCAATAGAGACAGAAATCGTAAGCGCAAAAGCGCGCTCTTTTCTCAATCATTATCAACCCCTGCTGCCGCATCAGCCGGTTCAATTCTGGAACGGCAAAATCGCTTGCCGGGTGTAGAGGGAGCCTTGCGGCGAAAGCTGGCTACGCATGAGAATGATTTCCTGAGCGGTGAAACTTTCTTCGGCAAAGCCTTTGGCGAGCAAGGCATCGGCCAGCAAGTGCGCGTGGCGCGGCTGGCGCAGGCGAGCGATAGTCAGATGCGGGTTGAAGCGTTTGCTTTCGCGGGCAAATCCGGCCTTTGCCAATTCGTCTTCAAGGGACTGATGCAGGCGCATCAAGGGTTCGGGCAATTGCGAAAAACCTACCCACAAAACCGCAGGCTTGCGCGCAGAAGGAAAGACCCCTGTGCCGCCTATGGTGACTTGAAACGGGCTACAGGAGCCGATTGCGTGTCGCGTGGCTGCAATGATGTCAGGAATTTTGGTCGTCGGCACGTCGCCGAAAAATTTCAAAGTCAGGTGAATGTTGGCCGGTTTCACCCAGCTTGCCGGTGCGTCAAGGCGGCGCAACTCGCTCTGCAATTCTCCGAGGCGCGCTTTGATGGATTCCGGCATCTCTATGCACAGGAAGAGGCGCAGAGTTTGGCTGCTTGTTTGGTCATCGTGGGAATGTGTCATAGCGCGAGTTCGATCAAAATCCGAAATCCAATGAGGGGTGTTGAGAGGCGGTCTGTGATTGCCAGAAGGTGCGGTCACAGACCGCTTCTCAACTGTGCGGGTCTCATTCGGTTTCGCCGTTCGGTATCACTTGCTCGATTGCAGATGATTGCCGCTGTGATAATTCATGAAGTGGGTTTGCGCGTCAATCTTCTCTTCGCCCAACGCCGGGCGCACTCGTTCATATTTGCCGTCCACCAACAGGCGACGCGCTTTGCTGTTGTCGCGCAAACAGATGTCGAGGATTTCCTCTTTCAAATGCTTCTTCAAATTGGCGTCTTCAATGGGCGTGATGACTTCGACGCGGCGATCCAGATTTCGCATCATCCAGTCGGCGCTGCCGATGTACAACTCGGCGTCGCCGCCGTTTTCAAAATAATAGAGGCGACTGTGTTCCAGATAACGCCCGACGATGCTCCGCACGTTGATGGTGTGCGACAGTCCCGGCACTCCTGGGCGAAGGGTGCAAACGCCGCGCACGATTAAATCAATTGGCACACCAGCCTGTGACGCTTCGTACAACATACGAATCATTTTGGTATCGGTCAGGCTGTTGATTTTGGCAACGATGCGCGCCGGGCGTCCGGCTTGATGATGGGCAATCTCGCGTTGAATAAATTCGTTCAAACGCTCGCGCATATTCACCGGAGCGACCAGCAATTTGCGGTATTCGGTCTGCCGCGAAAAGCCGGTCAGATAATTGAACAGGTCGGTGACGTCCGCGCCAATCTGTTGATTGGTGGTGAACAATCCCATATCGGTGTAGATGCGCGCCGTCGCCGGATTATAATTTCCCGTGCCTATATGCACATAACGCCGTAACGAGCGTTGTTCGCGGCGCACCACCAGCGCTACTTTGCAATGCGTCTTCAAGCCCAGCAAGCCATAGACAACGTGAACCCCTGCGCGTTCCAAACGTCTAGCCCATTCGATGTTATTCTCTTCATCAAAGCGCGCTTTCAATTCGACCAGCACCGCAACCTGTTTGCCGCGTTCGCTGGCTTCCATCAACGCCTGCACGATGGGCGAGCGCGTGCCTGTGCGATAGAGCGTCATCTTGATGGCCAAAACATCCGGGTCGGAGGCCGCCTGATTGATGAAATCCACGACGCAGGAAAACGAATTGTAGGGATGATGCACCAGCACGTCCTGACGCTTGATGATCTCGAACATGGATTCGCCGGTCTGGAAGGCCGGGACAATTGAGGGCATATATGGTTTGTCTTTCAGCGCCGATTTCGGCAAATCGCAAAGCGCCATCAAGTCCGGCACGTTCAAGGGGCCGTCAATCGTATAAACATCATCCGCCGTCAGACCTATGGAGCTGGCCAGATAACGCACCATTTCGCCGGGCATCGTTGAAGAGACTTCCAAGCGCACGCCGTGACCGAAGCGGCGCTTGCGAAGTTCGCGCTCCATGGTCTGCAAGAGGTCGCCCGCTTCGTCTTCGCGCAATTCAATATCGGCATCGCGGGTGACGCGAAAAGCGTGACAAGTGCCGACACGCACGCCCGGAAACAGCGCGTCGGTATTGGCGGCGATCAATTCTTCGAGCAAGGTGAACTCGGTTCCCGAATCGCCCACAGGAACCAGGCGCGGCACGATGGGCGGCACCTTGACGCGTATGAAACTCGGCGCGTTGGTGAGCCGATTCGAGGAGGTTTCCGCTTGCTCGATCATCATGCCCAGATTCAAACTCAAATTCGAGATGTAGGGAAAGCGGTGGCTGGGATCAACGGCTTGCGGCGTCAACACCGGAAAGACATTTTCGATGAAGTATTCATTCAACGAACGGCGTTGATAGTCGGACAGCGCCTGATAGGGCGTGATGATGATGCTTTGAGCGGCCAGCGCTGGCAGAATCTCTTCTTTCAAACAGCGCGTCTGTTCGGCCACCATCGGGCGCAAGCGTTGATTGACGCCTTTCAATTGCGCGGCGGGCATCATGCCATCGGGCGACAGCTCGGTGACTTTCGATTCGATCTGCTGTTTCAAACCGGAGACGCGAATCATGAAGAACTCGTCGAGATTGGTCGAAAAGATGGCGAGAAACTTCAAGCGTTCGAGCAGCGGTTGCGAAGTGTCTAGGGCTTCTTCCAGCACGCGATAATTGAATTCGAGCCAACTGAGTTCACGATTCAGCAAAAGCTGATTGTGCAGGAAGAGCGTTTTCGGCAACTCGACGTTATGAAAGCCGCTGATCTCTTCTTCGGTGTTCGGTTGCACATTGGCATCAGTCATAAGATGATGGTCTCCGTTGCATACTTTGTAACAGATGACGGAAGGCTGTCAAATTCCCTTGCGGACAAACTGAGTGGCTTCGGCAAACGCCGCCTGACCAAGGCGCTTGATTTTCCGGTATCCCCAACCAAAAAACAAGCGGGTCAAACGTCAACCAGAGAAGGTGGGTGCAAGGAAAAGTGCGATTCCGCCGAGGCCAACGCCGCAGCTTTAGCTTTGTAGGAGCGACCTGTCTATAGCCAGTATCAACGACTTATAACTTTTAAGAAAAGTAACTACCCAACTTGGTTGAAAATTGCCGGTCGCTTAATTTTTGCGCTGTCGGCGCACAGCCAAGCCAGCGGTCAGAGACCGCTGCTCAACGGGAATCAGGGGATTATATTTTCTTCCCCTCCTTAGTCAGAGACCGCTGCTCAACGGGAATCATGGGCATATATTTTTTTCCCCTTCCCTTAGTTTTTACGCCAGAGGCGCACAGGGAATTAGCCCGTGGTAGCACCACGGGAATTCGTT
>JACQDB010000131.1 GCA_016201275.1 Acidobacteriota bacterium | reverse complement strand
TCTACCTTTGGCGCTGTCGGTCAATCCCGTCGTCGCCAGCAAGCACTTGAAACTATGCGACCAGGGCGACATATTCAAATCACCGAGCAAGATTTTAGGCTCCGGCACGGCTGCCAGATAGGTGGCAATCGCTTCGACCTGATTGCTTCTCAAATTTGCCATCGCTTCGCTTAACGGCGGAAAAAGATGTGTGCCAAGCAGGGTGAATCGTTTGCCAGCAAGATCGAAGACGCCTACGGCGGAAGGCACTCCGGCTTGCCCCAGATAAACAAATTCACAGGAGAGCGGGGGCTGCTTGCTATAGAGGGCGATGCCGAAATCCTCTTTACCGGGTTCGTACTTGTGGTATGGATAGAGCGGCGACAACTCTTCGAGGGCTTCAATCCAGGCGCCGTCCACCTCCATCAAAAGCACAATGTCGGCATTGTTTTCAACAAGGAACTGCTTCACACGCTCATAGCTTTTATTCTCATTGTAAACATTGAATGAAATCACTCGCAGGAAGGTTGGGGGCTGACTGCTGGTTGTTTGAGGCGTTGAATAATACGGCAGGATGCAGCCAAGATTTATCGCCGCGCACAACATCAAGACGGTTGCAAGACGAAACTTTTTGCCTAACAGGAAAAGACTCAGTAGAAAGGAAAGCGAAAGCAAATATTGAACGCGAAAATGAGAGAACAGGTCAAAGACCCACCAGAAGCCTCCGGCGAAACCGCAGAAGGTGGCAGCACAGATAGCGTTAGCGGCAACACTCAGAAAACGCCAAAGGATTCTTTGCTTTTTCATCAATCCAGCAAATACTCGCGCCTTGCAAGCCTTGAACAATCTTTAGTTTGCTCCCCAACTCATCGTTGCAACCTGAGAGGCACCTTCTCGCTCGGCGATGAAATGTTCTCGCCTGGCGAGGTGCAGATCACTATCAACCATTTGGCGAACCAACTGTTTAAAACTAACTTTCGGCTCCCAACCGAGAATTCGTCGAGCTTTGCTGGCATCACCCAACAACAGATCAACCTCGGCAGGTCTGTAGTAACGGGGGTCAATTTCGACATACTTTTGCCAGTCCAGATTCAGATAAGTAAAAGCTTCGTCAAGAAATTCTCTTACAGAATGTGCCTCGCCTGTTGCAATAACAAAATCGTCTGGCTCATTGGCTTGTAGCATCAGATACATCGCTTCTACGTAGTCTCTGGCATGTCCCCAATCGCGCTTTGCGTCAAGATTTCCAAGATAGAGTTTCTCTTGCAATCCCATCTTGATTCGGGTTGCGGCGCGAGTAATTTTTCGCCCGACAAAGGTTTCGCCGCCGCGCTCGGATTCGTGATTAAAAAGAATGCCATTGCTGGCAAATAATTTATAAGATTCACGGTAGTTTATGGTGATGTAATAGCCATAGGTTTTGGCGCAGGCATAAGGAGAGCGCGGGTAAAAAGAGGTGCGCTCGGTTTGCGGAACCTCCAAGACTTTGCCGAACAATTCCGAAGATGAAGCCTGATAAAATTTCGGCTTCATCCCCAAGAGGCGAATCGCTTCCAGCATTCTCACAACCCCTAAGCCAGATACTTCAGAGGTGTATTCAGGCAAATCAAAGCTCACACGAACATGAGATTGAGCGCCTAGATTATAAACTTCATCGGCATTGACCTGACGCAATATCGAATTCAGAGAACTTGAGTCATTCAAATCACCATAAATCAGGCGCAAACGAGTATCCGGCGCGTGCGGGTCTTGATAGAGATGATCAATTCTTTGCGTGTTGAAAGAGGAAGACCTGCGAATCAGACCATAAACCTCGTAGCCTTTTTCAAGTAGCAGTTCAGCCAGATAGGAGCCGTCTTGTCCGGTTATTCCGGTAATCAAAGCACGTTTTGCCATAAATCTTATCTTCCTCCAAATCAGCTTACGGCATCAGCCGCAAGTTGAATCTTTTCAAAATCAGGTAAGTTGCCAATTCTCTGCTACCAATACATCCCGCGAGTGAGCGGCAAAGATCGGTTACGGTTAGCAGGAATTGGCGAGACGCTGTTCCAGTATGGTCACGATCTTTTCCGCCGCCTGAACCTCACCAAACGGGTTTTCGGTTGCGCTCATGATGCTATATTTTTGTGAATCGGTTAACAGTTGCGTGGCGGCGTTGACAATTTGACCTTCACCGATTCCGACGATTTGAACTGCGCCGCTTGCGATACTCTCTGGTTGCGCGGTCGTTTCCCGCAGTACCAGTACAGGCTTGTTGAAAGAAGGAGCCTCTATTTGAATACCGCTCGAATCCGTCAGCACAAAATAGCAGCGGCTCATCACCCGGAGCAGGTCAGTGTAAGAGGCCGGCTCTATCAGATGAATGGCAGAGATGTCCGCCAATTCTTCCTCTGCAACTCTGCTTACTTGAGAATTGCGATGCACCGGAAAGACTATCTCCACGTCGGCAAAGGCGGCAATGATGCTTCGCAGAGCGCGGCAAATCGAGCGCAGCGGCAGGCCGTGATTTTCGCGGCGGTGTGCCGTCACAAGCAACACGCGCTGATGGTCAAAATCTATGCCATTCAACCTCTCAGCCTCGAAAGGTGTGTCGAGTGACAGGGTTTTGAGGGCATCAATAATGGTGTTGCCGGTGATGAATATATTGTCGTGCCGAACGCCCTCGCCTATCAGATTGAGTTGCGCTCGCTCTGTGGGAGCAAAATGCCAATCGGCAATGCTCCTGACAATGCTGCGATTCTTCTCTTCCGGGAAAGGATTCCGAGTATCAAACGTCCGCCAACCGGCTTCTATATGCCCGACTCTTGCACCTTGATAGAAAGCCGCAAGCGCACCGATGGTGACGGTCGTCGTAGCACCTTGAATCAGCACCGCATCCGGTTTGAGACTGCCAAACAGTTTAAATAAGGCGGCGTATGCCTTTGATGCGAAGTCACCCAGCCGTTGATTGTAGCGCATCAGTGATAGGTCAATATCGGGCTTTACTCGGAAAGCCTGCAACACTTGATGGAGCATTTCCCGATGCTGCGCCGTCGTAATCAGGGTATGTTCAAAGACCTCCTTGCGGCGGTTCAACTCGCGCACAATCGGCATCAGTTTGATGGCTTCTTGTCGCGTGCCTATTAAAGTGATTACTTTATGAGGCTTCATTTGCCATCTCCCTTTTCGCTCGTGAGAGCTATATAAAAGCTCTTTTCAAAATCCACTTTGCCCCTCTGCAACGATCCCTCCCAGAGGGTGCAATTCAGAGATTGATTACGGCTGTTTTTTCGGGCTGGAAATCCTGGCGTTCGGAGAGTGAGAACTGATTCGCGTCAATGTTTCGTAAGCTTATGGTCGCCTATCTTGGCGTCCACAATGGCGATGGTCGGTTGCCCCTGGCGGGTGATTTTCGCTTTGCCGAGGTTTTTGCAGGGATTGACCTGCGCGATAATCGTGCTGTCCGATGGACTGTCGGTCAGGGTTATTTTGCATTTTGCCTGCGTGACAAGACCTCGACCATTGAATGCCAAACCGCCTGCACTGCCTTTGGTGAAGCGATAATCGCCAATTTGAGAGTTGAATTGAATGAGATCGCCAGAACGCTCGTCCTGAATCTTGATGTCAAATGGAAAAGCTTTGTATCTGACAATCGCAAAATCATAATCTGAAGCAACATTGCGTAATCTGCCTACGACAACCAGATGCCCATCTTTTTGAATGGCTACGCAGAAGGGCCAATCCTGAGCCGTTCCCAGATCGGTTGTCAACAGACCTTGATTACCGAAACTGCTATCGAGTGAACCGTCGGTATGGTAGCGCGCTAGCGCGAAATCATAGTTTGTACCACCTTGAACAGTATGCCCGACGACCACAATTCGACCGTCGCTTTGCAGGGCTACGCTGTGCGCCGCATCTTCAAAATTGAGGGCAAAATCCGTAATCACTTTGCCGTCTTTGCCGAAGTTGGAATCGAGTGAGCCGTCGCTCTGGTAACGCGCCACCGCAAAGTTGAGATTGGTCTCCCCGCGATTGGTAAATCCTGCGACAACGATTCGACTATCGCTTTGGATAGCCATCGCACGTATGCCTTCTGCCCCGCCGCCAAAGTCCGTAGTGACCTTGCCGCCTTTCCCGAAACTGCTATCGAGTGAGCCGTCACGGTTGTAACGCACCAGGGCGAAGTCAAAGCCCGACCAACTGGTGCGCGCCCTTCCGGCAGCAATAATTTTGCCGTCGCTTTGCAGGGCTACAGCAGGCGCATTGTCTGCCCCTTTGGCAAAATCGGTGGTAACTTTTCCGCCGTTGCCAAAGCTGGAATCCAGCGAGCCGTCACGGTTGTAACGCACCAGGGCGAAATCCATATTCGTACTGGTAGTGGCGAATCCGGCAATAATGATGCGTCCATCGTTTTGTACCACCACGGCATCCGCAGAGTCAAAATTATTGGCAAAATCGGTGGTAACCTTGCCGCCTGTGCCAAAGCTGGAATCGAGTGAGCCATCTGTGTTGAAGCGCGCCACCCCCCAGTCTTTGCCGGTTT
The DNA here is from genome assembly GCA_016201275.1 of Acidobacteriota bacterium. GTDB lineage: Bacteria > Acidobacteriota > Blastocatellia > UBA7656 > UBA7656 > JACQDB01. The sequence goes on along the minus strand of JACQDB010000131.1, from coordinate 42,601 downwards.
TGGTTTTCGCATAACCGGCAGCGATAATGCGCCCATCGCTTTGCAATGCCAGACCCAGCACCTGATCGAAACCCTTCGCAAAGTCTGCGGTAACCTTGCCGCCTGTGCCAAAACCTGCATCCAGTGAGCCGTCAGGGTTGTAACGCGCCAGCCCAAAATCTGAGGTTGTAACTTCATCAGATGCGTCTCCCGAATCCCCTGCAACGACAATCTTGCCATCGCTTTGCAAAACCACGTTGTGCGCTTCATCAAGGCCGCCAGCAAAGTCTGTAACAACCTTGCCGCCTGTGCCGAAACGGCTGTCCAAGTCACCTGCTCTGGCAAGCTTGTCGCTGCGGTCAGAAGGGCTATTGAAATCGCCGGTCGTCGGTTCGCTTGCTGCTGCTGTAACCGATAGCAGATATGGGGAGAGGGTTAAAGCCAAGGTCAGGCAGACGAACAGTACGCGCCAGAGGGCAATGCTTGTCATCAGCCTGTTGTTCATCAAGACAAAGGTGTAGTTGATCTTCATGGGTTTCTCCTTATCAATGATTGGGTGCAGCGCTTCTCGTCCCTTTGAGAAGCGGCTGTAAGGTAGCGCTGGAGTATTGGTCGTTCACAATCCGCCATCGCCGCAAGTCGAACTCTTTGAATGCGGTTTCCGTCTATGCCCGAACTTGAATTCACGGTTTGGGCAGCCGTTGTATAGGCCACTCTGCTTCTGTGATGGCGGCTTCCGTAATATGTTGCGAGTGATTTCGTTGTCTGAGTTCTTTGATAAATTGGAAAGGAATCTGTGGCAGATTATATTGAGTTGCCATTTCGTCGGCTACAGACCAGTCCAGCTTATGTACTTTTAGTCTCGCACTGCATTGGTTGAGACTATCGGTTACTCTGGTTAAAAAGCTCATCAAATTCAGGTGAGAAATAGTGTAAAGCAGCATACCGGTGCGGGCGCGCTGCTGCCAAACCTGCCAAATCCTGCGCGTTCTTGCAAACTCTGAGGCGCTCAATTCGAGGCGTAACATCACATCAGAATCTGCAATACGGTCTGTCACAAATTGGTTATAGAGTTTGACCGGAATCACGCCGAAGGCTCCGCTGCTACCATTCGTATAAAAGCCAAGAGCATCAAGCTGACGTTTACGCCCGTCAAATTGCGTCCACATAGCGAAAGCCGCCCCACCCACTTCAAGTGTACCCTGGCGCGCCACGAACGTAAGAAAATATCTATGCTCAGGAACTCTGATCCACTGCCACAACCTCCCGGTTGATTTACGGGCAGCAAAGTGATGCTCATCGAATTCAGCAATCGGGAAAACGTTTTTTCCAGCCGGAAAGAAAACTCCGGCGTGGCGTGCGGTAAACTCAATGAATTTTGGCGCTGTCGAATTATCCAGCCTGTAGCGAGCTTTGGCTGTCTGTTGAGATGTTGAAGACTTCTGGCTACGGCTACCTGTCAGCACTGTGACCGTGCCGTCGGCCGCAAACTTATAAAAGACCGGAGATGCTTCCTCATTTCCAAAGCTTTTCGCTTGCCACATCCCTATGATGTCAAACCCGCAACTCGCGCTCTGAGAGAAAGACACTTCTGCTGCTACAGGGAAAGCAAAACAGAAGGAAAGGAAAAAGAGGGCTGGCTTCATAGGGCTTGTGTTGGTTTGCTTCGTTTCATCATTCTGACAGTAGTCGGTTCCATCCAGGAGATGGACTGTATAATCTGTCTGGGAGTTGCCAGAGCAGGGACTTTGCAAGTTCGCTTAATCGGCTCGTTGACCAGGTGAATCATGCCCGTGTGTTGCTCTATGTTTTCGTCTATGTTCGGGCTGTCAACGCTGAAGAGTCTGAAACGAAGGGTTTCGATTTCATCGGGGTCGCCAGTCAAAAAGAGCCAGCCAGGTAACTTCACGCCGTGCATCTGCGCGAAGTGTTTCAGAGCCGTCGGATCATCTTGCTCCGGTTTGAGAGTAATCGAATACAGAAATATGTCTCGACCGACTCGGTCTTTCAGAGCTTCTTGAACCTGGATCAGATTTGTGGTTGTCAGCGGACAAATCCCTTCGCAGTTGACGTATATGAAGTTGATGGCGGCAATCTTTCCCTTGATCAAATCGTCGTAGAATCTGACTTGCTTGCCCTCGTGCGTCGTCAGCACAACATTGGTGTAATGCCTACGCCAGAGCGCATCCAAAGAAAAAGGTTTTGCTGCTTTTGTAAGAAAAGTTCTTCTGTTCATCTATCCTACAAAATCCTTTTTTCATGAGGGATGAAGGTAGCGGCTGGTTGGGGTAGCGGCTGATCAACAATATCCCACCGCACCATCATAAAATCGTCTTCGTGAGCCAGGTTGTGGCAATGAATCAAATACTTCCCCGTGAAATCCCGAAACCACATAAAAATCTCTGCCTCATCGCCGCCTGACAAAGCAATGACATCTTTTCTGCCGCGCTGATGCGGCGGCGGTCGGACGCCGTTGAACGATAGAATTTGAAACTCCTCGCAGTGAATGTGAACCGGATGTACCCATCTGGAATGGGGCAGTTTATTCCTCAGAATCCATCGTTCAGCGGTGCCTTTTTGCACTTGCGCGTCGCAACGTGTCTCGTCAAATATGCGATTGTTTACTAGAAAGATGCCGTTTTCGAGATCGAAATTCCAGATTCTCGTACCGGCAATTTTGTTGAGTTCAATCGGCGGCAACTCGCACAGCGTTTCAGGGATTCGGCTGTCGTCAGGGCAGTCGCCAACCACATCGAAACGCATCACCAGGTTGGCAATGTTGGGCGGCAACGCTACGGGTTCCGTGCCTCCTCTGACAAACATCGCCTGAGTGTTTTGCAGATATATTTTATCGCCAAGCTGAGCTTTGGAAAAATCCAGGATAAAGTCAAAACGCTCGGCTACGTTCACGGTCAGCATATTCATGGGAAGCGGCGACGGCAGAAGATTGCCGTCTGTCGCTATGATGATAAACGGTCTTTGGTCGCTGAGCGTGAACGTCCATATACGTGACGGACCTGTGTTCAACAGGCGGAAACGATATTTTCGCCTGAAGACCGGTAAATATGGTTGAATCACGCCATTGACACAGAATTTATCACCGAGTGGAGGCGCACTGCCGGGAATGCCGCCAAACAGACTGCCATCAGGATTGAACAATTTATCTGAAAGAATCAAAGGAATATCAAACTGCCCGTAGCCAGCGGGGAGTTGCAAAGCTCCCGGTCTGAGGTCTTTTTCAACTCCCGTGTCCTTATCATCAAAGATCAGGTAGAGAGCAGCCAATCCTTTGTAGGTATTGTGCGCGGTGAAATCAACGCGATGGTCGTGAAACCATAAGGTATGTCTGGCTTCCCTCGGGTCGCCTTTGGTTTCAGGAAATGCGTCTATCCCGGCAGGGGTGTTTAAATAGAGATTATCTTTGAACTGTCCGGGCATAAAAAAGTCTGCGGCAAAGCCATCACTTTCTGAAGCGGTATGGGCGTTGTGCAGATGGATGGTGGTTTCCGGAATGCCCCAACCTTTATGGTCTGCGGGCAAATTATTATAAAAGCGTACCAGCGCGGGCACACCCTGTTGGGCTAGAATCGTTGGGCCGGGTACGATTCCGTCATAGCCCCAGACCGGCGTAGGAGGAAGTTGAGGATGGAATTGGTGCAAGCCAGCCTTCTGATGGATTTTATATAAAACCTTTTGCGGAAAGTCATCCCATCTTTGATGCTCTGCACGCAGCGCTTCGCCACCAGCCATATTGGCTTTTCTGCTGGGCGCAGGGTTCAAGCCTGGTTGCGGAACCGCGATTGGAGGAATGGGTAGCCGCTGTAGGAAAGGGCGAGTTGGCGGACTATTTATAGGCCTATCCACCCCATCTTCAGCAGAACCATTGGCACAAACTTTAGCCTCCAGAAAATGTGTGCGAAAGGATTTGGTCGAAGTCAAAAGCGTGACGCCACTTGTCATCAAGCCAAGCTTGAGCGCCTCCCTTCTGGTTATTTTGGAATCTTTCCGCTTCTTTTCCTGCCTTTTCGGCATAGAATCTCCAGCACGATTTGAAAGAAATTTTACGGAAGAAGTTTCAGGCGATGGATTACAGGGGTTCTACAGCGTAATCAAAAATTCGCTTGCCTGTCGGGCAAAAGCTTCGAGTCTCCTCACCCTTCCGGCTCAATGCCTCTGGGAAATGGCGATTGCCTGATTGCCATAATTCGTCGTTTCACAAAGACAAGCTACCGCCTATCGCGCCGCCTTTGCTTTCCGGCTTCGCCAGGATTTTTTTCAACTTCAGACAGACTTTCATCGTTGGGCTCTTGCCTGAGGCAGACCTCACAGCCCAACGAAACCTCAAGAAGTAGCAAAGTCAGAGCCTTTTGCCCTCCGCGCTATACATAATACTCACAGGCGCCCTTTAAAGTCTTTAAATCCGGCTCAAATTTGATTCAAAATCTTTTCTCCTTCGGGGCTGTCGCAAAGCCCGACAGAACTTTTTTGCTTGCCAATGTGATGGCTGATTTTCTATGGAATTGTGGTGATATGACCTTGGAAGAAATGTAAAGGAAGGATTTTCTAAAACGCGCCAGTCTATGAAAGATCAAAGCCATTGCGGTCTCGCAGGCAAAAGTTGTCAGGCAAAAAACAGCCACGCCAGGAGGTTCAGGCAGGTGTTTTCAAAACTGCCTTGCACCGCAGAGCGAACACAGTTGACCGTTGTCAGGGAGGTATTGAGGTGAAAAAAATGAGTCGTGTCCGCGCCACAACAGGGACAGGGCGGTAAGGCAGGTGGTGTACCCAGGCTTTGCTCCGCAACGCTTTCTTTCGTCGGTTCTTGTTTTTGAAGATGAATTCGCATCAACTCACCACTCTCTGACGAGCGCAGGGAGTTCCCTCATCAGGGCGACCTTATTGGGTCACACTTCGATTGTACAGTCAGACAAGCAGCATTGGGGGGCATAAAACATAGCCGACAACGATGCTTTGCATTCGGCAAGCCCATACTCAATCGGTAAGGGTACTCGTTGCAGCTTAGTGTCCAGAGCTTTTCTTTTCTTGAGCCTCTACAGGCATCTTAAACACGGCGCTATCAATAGCCAAATCTATCTCAACCTGGTCTATCAATTGAGTGTAGAGAGATTGCTTGCGGATTCTGGTTTCGATAGAGTGCGCCCATGCCAAACCATTCACCATTTTGTAGTCCCTCTTGTAGATTTCTACCTCCATTTCGCCTGCAGGAGTTATTTTCAAGGCAATCGTCTTCACTTCAAGATAGCTATGACAATCAAGATAGATCGTTTGCTCATCACCATTCTTGAGGCTCAGTTTGAGCTTGTAAACAGCAGAGCCACCCACTTCCTCTTTACCCAAAAATTCGACACGGTGGCCTTTTTCCTGGTAATCAACGAGCGCACCATCTAAATCTGCCTGTTCCTGAGCCTCTCTTAATTCGGCTCCCGCCATGCGTATCAACTCGGGGTTTGCTTGAAACGGGTCTATTTTCCAACCCATCTCTCCGTTATAAGCCAGCGTGAGAATTTTGCCTTGAATATCGGCGTCAAAACGAAATAGCGCTGGGCGCTTTTGGTAAATCGTGAAGGGGAAACTCATGTTTTGCTCGACCAACTTGCCGGTGGTTTTTATACTTCGCACGGCTTTTATCTTTTGCAGGCCGCCGCGAGCTTCTATGTGCTTTCCAATTAACTCATCGGCTGTTTGCGCCGAGGCGTTCAGGCAAAACAGGAAGGTTATCCAAAACAGCCAAGCCAGAAATTTGCCAATCATATTAGCCTCCTTTGAGAAGGTTTGTCGGAGACGAGTGAGATCAAAGATTGATAGCGGCCTGCCAATGATCAGGGAGAAAAAGCAACGGCGGACTGGCAAGCAGGTCTCACGACATAAGCGCCTATAGACCAAGAGCATTAAGTTAAGCAAAGTCCGACAAACTTCAGTTTGTCGAAGGGCTTGATTCTCTGGCATTTCAACAAACTGAAGTTTGTTGGACATTTTTGCCACGCCTTAACTTCATGCCATTAGCCTATAGACCAAGAGCATTAAGTTAGAGAGGAGGGCTTTCGTGAAAAACGCCCACGCTTAAGCTTGTAGCTCTACCGGGTCGCTTCTAAACCTACTGCCATTAACCAAGAGCTTCCTCGCCCCTGTAGATAACCACTGTCTTGCCTGTCAAAACAGTTTGCCGATGGGTTCATCAGCAAGCCGCTATCTACTGGATAGGTAACCAACTTTGAAGGGTTAAAGAGCTGACTGATAAAGCGGAGAGCTAAATTCCCGCTCTATCTGTGAAGGCGTAGATTCTTCAATCAGATGCCCGTCAAACAAGTGTATGCTGCGTTGTGCATGAGCCAAGAAACGAGCGTCATGCGTCACCATACAAATAGTCGTGCCTTGTTGGTGAAGGGTTCGCAACAATTCCATGACCGATTCCCCGTTGGTCGAGTCCAGATTCCCCGTCGGCTCATCTGCCAGAATGATAGAAGGGTCGCCAGCTACGGCACGCGCCACTGCGACTCTTTGCTGTTGTCCGCCGGAAAGCTGCCCGGGCAAATGTCTGGCGCGATGCAACATTTCAACTTTTTCGAGAGCGGCGTTGACTCTTTGCTTGCGCTCAGAAGGTTTCAAGCCTCTATAGGTGAGCGGTAATTCCACATTCTCATAAACCGTAAGGTCGCCAATCAGATTAAAACTTTGAAAGATAAATCCCACTTCGCGATTTCTGATGCGCGCTCGTTCTGCCGCAGACAAATCAGAAACGGGTTTGCCTTTCAAGTAGTATATGCCCTCTGTTGGCGAATCCAGCAGTCCCAGTATTGACAGCAGCGTAGATTTCCCGCAACCGGACGGACCGGCAATTGCCACGAACTCTCCGCGATTGATTTCGAGGTGTATATTCGACACCGCATGGGTTTCCACCTCGTCGGTGACAAACAGCTTGCTTACGGCTTCTAAACTAATTAATGGTTGATCGAAGGTACTCATGTTTTCTCCTTTTCCCGTGCCTGGTCAGCAGCGTTTGCAAAGGGAGCCTCCGGGTTTCAAGCTCCTGCAATGATGAGAATTTACGCCGCTACTTTCGCTTCAGCTTTAACGAGGTAGCCGATTCCTGAAAAGGTTTTCAAGTCTATATCGGCAATGCACCGGACTTTGACAAAATCCAATGTCAGATTTCCCTCAAAATGAACCGTGCCCGTGCCATTTGCGAAATCTGCTTCGCTGAAATCGCAAGTTTCGCGGTCAAGCCTCACGCCCAGCACGGTCGTGCCTTTTGTCTGGGTGAATTTGATATGCACATAATTGCGGTCTATGGCGTCTTTCAAGCCTTGCGCTGAGGGTTCCGGGCGCAGGTCTGCTTCCACCTCATGGACGCCCTCGCAAAGTCTGTCAACCAAACTTTTTTCTCGCGGTCTATCGGCAGTTGGCAGCACTGGCGGCGGATTGTTAGCCAGTTCTTCCATCTTCTTTTTCAGACTAAGAGGTCTCATATCTGTCCAGACCTCTTTGATGTAAGCCAGAACTTCAACTTTATTACCTGCCATTCCGGCATCTCTCCAACCGAGGGGATTTTCTTTGTATTCAGGCCATATCGAATATTGTTCTTCGTGGTTGACTACAACTTTGTAAATCGTAGTGTCTTCTTTCTCAGAATCATTCCAACTCATTTTTCACTCTCCTTGTTGAATATGGTTTCCGATGTTGGCGCGGCACAAGTCCGGAATCGTTGACGCCTTAGGGCGCAACAAAATCCGTCAACATCAAATTTGGTAAGCCAAAGCAGGGCTGAAAACATCGCTCAAAGGGGCAATGACTCGGTGTATGGATTTCACCTCGTAAACCAATTGATTGTACTGTTCCAGAGTTAGCGATTGAGCGCCATCAGACAGCGCGCGCTCCGGTTGATTATGCACTTCGATAATCAAACCGTCTGCACCCACGGCAACGCCCGCCAGCGCCAGCGGTGTCACCATATAATTTTTGCCGGTCCCGTGCGAAGGGTCTATTACGACAGGCAGGTGCGAAACCTGTCGCACCGCAGGAACGGCTGCCAGATCCAAAGTGTTGCGCGTATGCTGGGCAAAGGTTCGCACCCCGCGTTCGCACAAAACCACCTGATAATTTCCTTCAATCATGATGTACTCGGCAGCCAGCAACCATTCATCCAAGGTTGCCGACAAGCCACGCTTCAATAATACTGGCAAGTGGGAACGACCCGCGCGCCGCAGCAATGAAAAATTCTGCATATTGCGCGCCCCTATCTGTATCATGTCGCCGTAGCGTTCGATTAAATCAACGCCGTATTCATCGAGGGCTTCAGTGACGATGTTCAAATCGTAGATCTCCCGCACCTCGGATAGAATCTTCAAGCCTTCTTCGCCAAGCCCTTGAAACGCATAAGGCGAGGTGCGCGGCTTGAAAGCGCCGCCGCGAAACAAGCGCGCCCCGCTTCTTGCCACGGCTTCGGCAACGGCAAACGCCTGTTCGCGGCTCTCGATTGCACAAGGTCCTGCAATGATTGCCAGTTCATCTCCGCCTATGGTGGCATTGCCGACCTGAACGATGGTTTTCTCAGGACGCATATCAAGAGAGATCAGTTTGTAAGGTTTGCTGACGCGAATGGCTTCAGCAACGCCGGGTAGATTCTCAAAGTGTGTCGTATCGAGCACGACTTGATTGCCAGTGATGCCTATGGCGGTGCGTGTAGCGCCGGGCATCGGATGAGCGCGGTACCCTAAATCTTGAATAACCCTGACGACCCCCCGACTTTCGCTTTCTGTGGCATCAGCCTTCATGACGATAAGCATGGTTTCTAACTCCTATGTGGTTTGATGAAAGAGGTGTGAACCAGTGCAAGGGCTGTTCTTGTCACCAGTGAGTAAAGTTTTCCGATTGAACCTGATAATTTCCAGGAATGCAGCGCCTGAACAATTATCGTATTTTTTCTCCCACAGCCCAGGTGAATGTTTAGCAATCGGCAGCCAATCAATTATCGAATCGCACAGAGCACAATAAAAGTTAAGGCGAAACGGGGACCCTTTCGGGCACCGTCGAATTCAACACCCGCAATTGCCTGGCGCCGACGGGAGCAACTGCTGTAGTCGGTCTTGAGAGCGCGTCTGGGTTCTGTGGGCGGTGCGCGTGCGCGTGATAGCTCGACCGTACAAAGGGACCTGATTCAACATAACGAAAACCCATCTCAAGCCCCAGGCGCCGAAAGCGGGCAAATTCGTCTGGTGTATAATATTTTTCGACGGGTAAGCGATTCGGTGCAGGTTGCAGGTACTGACCGAGCGTCAGGATGTCACAGGAAACGTGCCGTAAATCCTCCATCATTTCGATGATTTCCTCATCGCTTTCACCCAGACCAAGCATAACGCCTGACTTGGTTAGCATACCTGTTTTTTCCTGTTCGCGCCGTTGCGCCGCAAAAGCCATCAAATCCATAGTCCACTGATAACGACCATTGGGACGCACCCGAGGATAGAGACGGCGTACCGTCTCTGTATTGTGATTGAGGATGTCCGGGCGAGCCTGCAAAACGGTCTTGAGGGCTGCTTGATTGCCACAAAAATCCGGAATTAACACTTCGATTCGACACTCAGGATTGAGCGCCCGCACCGCCTCAATCGTCGCGGCGAAATGAAAAGCCCCGCCGTCGGCAAGCTCATCGCGATTGACTGAAGTGATTACTGCGTGTTGGAGGTTGAGCTTGCGGACAGCTTCCGCGAGATGCTTTGGTTCATCAGGGTCAACGGCAACAGGAGTTCCTTTGGTTACCGCGCAAAAACCGCAGCGACGGGTACAGACATCGCCGAGAATCATAAAAGTTGCTGTGCGGTTCGACCAGCACTCATAAATATTGGGGCAATGGGCTTCCTGACAGATGGTGTGCAGACGCAAGTCAGCAACCATCTGTCGCACCTGCTCAAAGTCGCTGCCAATTTGCAACTTCACTTTCAACCAACTCGGCTTCGGCAAGTTTTGCCTGAGTTTATTCATGTGTTGATGTCCAGGGGTCAATAATTGGTTAAACAAAGACTGCAAACGTAGGCCCGGGCAGGCGTCTGGCAAACCAGCAGAAATGATTTGTTGGCTTGCAATTCACTAACCCCTGAGCCGCAGTAGGCACAGGACAATTCGGATTGTTGTCTCTTATTCTCGTTGGCTGTCTGGTTGTACTCGCTCAAGCGCGCGCTCAACTCTTTAAGAAACCGTGCGGCTGTGTGTCCTTCGGCAAGCTGGTGATCGAATGCCAGAGTCAGCAAATCTACGCCTATGCCCAATATTGAAGATTGCCCCTCGCTGATTAGCGGCATAAACATCGAAACGCCTTTGCCGGAAAGATCAGAAATCGTGAACGTAGCCCCTGCAAGGTCTTTCGCCGATAGCCGCTGGCGCACATAAGCCGCGCTGTGGCGTTCCATTTCGGCTTGAATGTCATCGAGTGTTTTGTCATCAGCATCAAAAATTACAGGGACCACCAAGCCTTCGCCATCATCCAAAGCCCAGCCGATGTTCACCTTTTCATATAGCCCTATCTTACCTTGCCAGTACACAGAGTTGAATACAGGATATTTACGCAGCAGCCGCGCTACCTCAAAAATGAGGAACGCAGAGAATGAAACCTCTGCCTTATGAGCGGCGAAATTTGCGCGCTGCTGGGCTAGCGAACAAGGCATGGTCACAAAGCTTGAAACCGTTGCCGTTTGTCCGTTGGCAAGCCGTCGCGCTTCTGCCGTTTTTCGCTTCGGCAGATTTTCCCATTGCAAAGCCAAGCCTGCAACGGCGGGAGCAGCCGGTTGCGTTGCCGAAGGACAGGGCTTGTCTGGAGTCGGCTGACTCGATCTCACCAGCAGGTCACGGCTACGAATCAGGCTGCCGTTTTGAAAAGTGTTGATGTCTATGCCTAATTCTTTTGCCATCTGCCTGGCTTGTAGCGTCAAGCGCGCAGGCGCGGACGCCGCGACCTCCGAGACCGGCTCAACCGTATGGTCGCACTCGGAATCATTTAATAGAGGTGATTGCACATTGTCCGTGATAAAACAGATGGGCGCTCCGACGGCTACCTCATCACCAGCTTTGTAACATTGCCAGAGATAGCCCGCCGATGTTGCCTGAATTTCCAGCAACGCTTTACTGGTTTCGACTTCCACTAAGGGTTCATCCTGAGTGACAAATGCGCCGTTTGGCACCAGCCAGTTGATGACGAGAACCGTTTCGTCACTGACGGTTTCCTTCGGCACCCGAATCGCTATCGGCTCAGCCACAGATCACCTCAACAATACTGCTGATTATAGAATCGGTTGTCGGCAGCATCTTCAGTTCGGCAGGCTTGGCTGCCGGGTTAGGAGACGGCGGCGGGCCAAGGCGCTTTGCCATCGTTAGCAACCCAGGGGCGCGTTCGTGAATCGCCGCCAACAATTCGGCGCCAAACCCGGAAAACAGTTGCCCTTCTTCGACGACGACCAGACGGCGAGACGATTCTACCGATGCCAGAATCGGCGCGATGCGTAAAGGATACAACTCAACAGGACAGATGACTTCGGCAACGATTTCATGATCTTCGAAGAGCCGGTCAACAGCCCGCTCGACATCAAGGAGCATACCGCCGTAACAAACAATCGTAACGTCTGGTGTGGCGTGCGGACGCAGGCGCGAAGTGGGAAAATCGCCGTCCGTGTTTTCCCAAACAAAACCTTCAGGCGCATCTTCCGAAATAAATTCGCCATAGAGAATTTTGTTCTCAATCACCAAGGCAGGACAATCAAGGGTAGCAAACAAGCGGTCATAAATTCGCGCCGGATCGTAACGATGATGCAAAGCCAGAACACGCGTGTCGGGGATGCCGAAGAAATGTTTTTCCAGACACTGGCTATGCGTCGGCCCGTAGCCGCGCTTGCCGCCCATAGGCGTGCGTATGATAACCGGAATAGATACCTGTTCGTTGTACATATAACGGAACTTGGCTGCATGATTGATGATTTGGTCGGCAGCCAGAGTCAGGAAATCGCCGAACATAATTTCGACGACAGGTCTGTAACCTGCCATTGCCAGCCCATTCGCCAGACCGACAATGGCGCTTTCGCTAATCGGTGTGTTGCGTACGCGTCCCGGAAAACGCTGGCTCAAATCTTTGGTGACTTTGAAGGCGCCGCCGTAAGGAGCCTCTATATCCTCGCCTATGCAAATGATGCGCTCGTCGCGCTCCATATTGTCGCCCAGAGCCGAGTAGATGCGGTTGGCCAGGCGGTCACGGACAGCGATTTTCGTAGGTTGCCAGAGGGTTTCAAGGTCGCAGACCGAGGCCGATACTTCGACAGTTGCAAAGGGGGCGGCTTTGGCGCGTGCCAGGGCTTCAGAAATTTGCTGTTCGGCGGCTTTCTGGAAATCATTTGCTTCTTCAGAGAATTCCCTGGCAAAGCGCGTCAGCGGATCGAGCGACCAGTAGCGTTGCACTTCTTCGGGATTGCGCTCGTCATCGCCTTTGGAATGCGCCATCAGGCGATAGGTATCAATGGACAGAAATGCCGGTTGCGAGGTCTGACGAACATACCCTAGAGCTTTGCCAGCGGTTTGAAACAAACTTTCCGTAGCCCAGGTGTCAGCTTGAAAGGCGCGAATGCCGAAGGCTTCAGCGCGCAAACCAATGTCACCTGCCAGGGTCTGGCTCTGACTCGTACTCTGTGCATAGAGATTATTTTCAAGCACAATTGCCAGCGGCAATTGCCACTTTGCAGCGATGTTGAAGGCTTCATAGACAGCGCCTTCGCCGAGCGTACCGTCACCGATGAAGACCACGGCAATGCCGTCTTCTTGACGCAGTTTTTGCGCCATCGCCAAGCCGCTCGCCACCGGCACAATACCGCCCTGAATGCCGTTGCTGAAGAAGCCTTGAGCGCATAGATGCTGGCTGCCGCCGCGACCGCCGCAAATCCCGCTCTGGCGTCCCATAATTTCAGCCAGCAAGCCCTCGACATCTCCGGTGCGAGCCAGGTAATGTCCATGGCATCGGTGATTGCTGAAAATCACATCCTCGGGTTGAAGGCAACGAGCGATGGCTACGCCGGTCAATTCCTGCCCTATGCAGGTATGAACTGTGCCAAACAACTGGCCTTCGGAAAACAGACGAAGCAGCTTTTGCTCAAAGGCGCGAATCAGAAAAGCGCTGCCCCAGTCTTGCCGCTCCACGCTCTCCACAAAAGGAGTTTCGCGCTCGACCACTCTTTTTACAGGGGTCATCAGTAGCTGATTTTGCACCATTTTGATTCCGTCGGTTACGTTGCCTGCGCCTATTGCAGCGCACTATTGAGCAGGGCGTGAACCTCTTCGTCCGAGAGTCCTTCCACGATATTTTCGAGTTCGTCCTCTTCGGTCATTACAAGACTTCTGGTGTGGTCTATATGACCAGCCAGCAAAGCTACCGTGGGATTTGCAAAAGCGACGCGAATCGGAACCGCAAATCCCAACTCGCGCTCTATACGCGCAAGCGCTCTCTGCGCTTTCAAAGAATCGCCGCCAAGCGCAAAGAAATCATCATCTATACTGATACGCTCAAGTTGAAGCACTGTCGCCCAAATGTCTGCAATGGCGATTTCGGTCGCCGTTGTAGGCGCACGAAAAGCCGGTCTTGAGGGCGCGGCGGCAACGATTTCAGGCTCAGGCAGCGCCCTGCGGTTCACCTTGCCATTGGCAGTTTGCGGCAAGTCCTGCACTATCAGGAAAGCCGCAGGCACCAGGTAGTCAGGCAATTGCATTTTGAGAAACTCTTCCAAATCCTGAGGCGATAGCTTTGCCATAGCGCTCGCGTCAACGAGATTGCGGCGTGGCACTACGTAAGCGACTAGAACTTTGTTGCCCTGAGCCGTCGCGCGCACTGTGACAACGGCCTGACTAACGGCAGAATGATGACACAGCGCCGCTTCGATTTCTCCAAGTCTAACCGGCACACCCTGAAACAAAACCTGTTGGTCAGCGCGATGTAGGAAATCTAACTGGCGCTCGGCTAAGTAGCGAACCCTATCGCCGGTTTTGTAGAGACGCGCACCGGGTTCGTCTGCCAAGGGGTTCGGCAAGAAACGCTCGGCAGTAAGTTCCGGCCTGTTCAGATAGCCCCTCGCCAGATGGTTGCCGCCTATGAAAAGTTCGCAAGGCACACCGATTGGCGCAAGTTGCGCGTATGGGTCAAGCCCAAAAGCGCAGGTATTCGCAATGGCAGAGCCAATCCTCACCTTCTCGCCCGCAGTGATGGGTTTCATCATAGGCCAGAACAGGGATTCGACAGCGCCATAAAGATTCCACACCTGAGCGCCTTGGGCAAGTAAGTCTGTGGCAAGTTCTTGTGTCAGTGGCTCGCCGCCGCAAAGGACTTTCAGACCCTCCGGGATGGCTTCACCGCTGTCGAGCAATTTGCGCCAACTCAAGGGCGCAGCAAACATAGTTGTCACCCCTGCCTGCTTGGCGCTGTGGAGTAAAAGGTGACCATCACTTGAAGTTTCATTTGAGAAGATTGCCAGGTTGCCTCCGGTGGTCAGTGGCGCAAATAAGGCAAGGGCGGCGTACCCTGATTCGTGGGTTGCAAAGACCTCCTGGGCGTTGGTTTTGTGCAAACCAAGGGCTGCTGCCAGCCAATATACGGCTTCCGCCGTGGCCTTGTGCGGCAACATCACAGGCTTGGGATTGCCTGTGGTTCCGGCGGTGTACAAAATAAACGAAAGATTGTCCCCCGCAAGTGCCAGGTTCAGATTCTGTGTGCCGCCAGCCTCAAGCGCTGACCAATCCGAGTCCATACAAAAAGTGAGTTGATTGTGCAAGTCGAGAGTTTCAACCAACTGACTTTCCGTTATCACAGCAATCGGCGCGGTCTCTCTGAAAATCGCTCGCAGACGCGGGCGCGGCAGATCCGTATCTAGCACCACACCAACCGCACCGGATTTGAGTGTGCCAAGCAGAGCCGTCACCAGTTCAGGGGAACGCCGAAGGCATATTGCCACGCGCTGCTCAGGTTTCGCTCCGAGTTTTTGCAGATGCTGTGCCAGTTGATTGGCGCGATGGTTCAGTTCTGTGTAAGTGAGTTGCTTGCCTTCACAGGTGACAGCAATGCTGTCCGGGGTACGCTCTGCCTGTTGTTCAAATTCTTTATGCAAAAAGCCTGTATGCAGAGGCGGTTTCCCGGCTTTACAGGACTGGCTCTTTACCTGCTCAAGCTCAAGCGGCGTCAGCACATTCAATTGCGAAATGGGCAGGTCGAGATGGCTTACTGCGAAAGTGAGCAGTTGCTCAAAATGGTTCAGCAAGCGTTGAATCGTTGATTGGTCAAAGATGTCTGAATTATATTCCACCAGTCCTTGCAGACGACCCTTGAGGACACGCACATGAATGGTCAAATCCTGTTGAGAAACGAAACGGTCAGCGGTCGGCAGGCGCTCGATAGTGATGCCGGAACCGTTGAAAACCGGCAATTCGGCATTCTGGTTGATCAGCATGACCTGAGAGTAAGGGCTATAGTTGGGGTTGCGTTTGGGATTGAGCGCCGCAACAACCTGTTCAAAAGGCACATCGCTGTGTTCGTGAGCTGCCAAACCGTCCTCGCGGATTTGCTGTAGCAAGTCACGGAAGCTCTGATCGCCCGCCAGTTGCACTCTAAACAGCAGGGTGTTCATAAAACAGCCGATGAGTCCGTCAGTGCCAGACAGTTTGCGATTACCGACCGCCGAGCTAATGACGAGGTCAGAACCGCCGCCATAGCGATGTAGCAGAATCGCAAAAGCGGCAAGCAGGATCATGAAGATACTGGAGCGTTCCTGTTGGCCCAGCGCCTGAACAGCATTCGACACCGACTCGCCGAAAAGAAACGGTTCGCTTTTCCCGCGACTTCCTTGAAAGGGTTTTCTGGGTCGGTCAAGTGGCAACGGCAGCATTTCCGGAGCGCCTTGCAACTTGGTTTTCCAATAAGCCAGTTGTCTTGCCAGTCTGCCTTCCTCTTCAGCCTGTTTCTCCCAACAGGCGAAATCAGCATATTGAATTTCCAGTTCGGGCAAGGTGGCACGCCGCCCTTCGCGCAAGGCTCCATAAATCGCCGACATCTCGCGACTGAAAACTCCCATTGACCAAGTGTCAAACACCATATGATGAGCAACCAGCACCAGCCAGTGCAGGTTTTCCTCAAGCCGCAGAAGTCGAAAACGCACACAGAACTCTTTGGCAATATCAAAGGGCTTGAGCGACTCTTCGTGCAAAATTGCCTTGGCAGCAGGCTCACGCTCGGCAGCCGCCAAGTCAGATAAATCCCGCACCTGAAAATCCATAGTGGCTTGCGTTGAGATGACCTGCACAGGCTCGCCGTTTTGCAATGGAAAGGTCGTCCGAAAACTTTCCTGACGCCTGACCACCTCCAACAGCGTTCGCCTGAAAACCTCAACTTCCAAAGCGCCCGTCAGTTTGATCGCAACCGGAGTGTTACAGTGCCCTTTGCTGGGATCGAGGTGGTGAAGAAACCACAGCCGCTGCTGAGCAAAAGAAAGCGGCGCAGGAGCCAACGACTCGCGTCGCCCAACAGAGGAATGGCGCACAGGCCGCGCTTGATTTAGAGTTTGAGCCAGTAACTGCCGCTTCTCTTTCGATAAGAATTCCAAAACTACTTGCACTCTCCTTTATTTTGACAGACGAAAAAACGCTGGTATGCAGGCACAGGCTTGTAAAAGCCTGTCGCCAAGGGTGCGACTGTCAGCAAGTTTTCGTGGCATAACCAGATGCCGCCAATCGCTGGTCGCAGGGGTCACACAATGGCGCACTTTTCTGAACTTGGGAATTTCCTCGCCGGGTCAACTGCGATAATGCGAAGTTCACTGGTAAAGGTCGTGCCCTTGTGGTCGCGCAACCAGTTTTGCTCCGCCCCAGGTAGCATCTCTGAAGCCGAAATTGTCGAATTGGAAGCGCCCTTGTCAGCCAGACGCCGGATCGAACGGGCAAACATCTCTAAACCGATGGGGCTGTCAAAATCAACGTAAGAAGGTTTGGCTTCGATGGGAGATTTATAGAAAATAAATCTCGGCATGGCTTTTTCCAGCCGCCAGCGTCGGGCTTCTATAAAGCGCTCTAGGTCGGTTTTCTCCCAGGCAAAATAGGCATCTTCGGGGGTGAAGTTCCAACTTTCGCGGCTCACTACTAAGCGGTCAAAGGTGATGCGCGGGGTGTGGCTTTGGGGGCGCAGAAGTTTGAAGGAGTTGACCACCAACATCGAGAGAACATCTCCGAAAGCTTCAATGAGATCGAAATTCAGCCGCCCATCCCGTGTCCGAATCACTAAACCATCGCCCTCTGGCTCGATGACCAGTGAACCGATGTTGAGCGCCTGAGACTTGGGTGCGCCCAGAGAATCCTGCGTCACCATCAACAAATAATCCTGCGGATTGGCGATCAGGGTCTGGGTTCTGGTGGTGGCTTGCGGCCAGGATTTCGGCACGATGGCGATGACTCGCGGCTCAGGGAAATCGGCTGCATAAAATTTTTGAAAATCTTCTGGCGACGAGTGCTGTGCCACAAATAAATTCGCTGCCGCGGTATTGATGCCCAAGTGTATCTCGCCCAACACCAACTGGTAATCGCCGCGCTCAAGCGCTGCCAAATCCGCCGCTGCAATCATCACGTCAGGGCTGTGGTAACGAGCCGAAGCCCAGCCCGGAGCCGGGGCGGCAAAGGCTGCCGCAACGCGCTCACGCAGTTCTTCAGAGTGGTAATGCAAACGACGGCAATCGGCTTGGGGAAGTTCTAGAATATCTGCCCAGCGCTGCTGCAAAATCGGCACCAGTGGATCAACCGGAGATTGTTTGCCTTCAAACAAAATCGGCACCAGGTTATACCAGAAATTGACCGCTTCGATGGTTGCCGAGCCGCTCTTGTGCGCCAGATTTTCATAAAGCTGTTTGAAAATTTTCCTCATTCGAGCGGCTAGTTCGTAGGTCAGCCAGCGTGCGCTCGTCAGTAACAGAGACAGCGGTTCACCGAGAGCGCGCAAAAACTCTGTGCCGATTTCCACCTCTATATCTCTGCGACAATCTTCGTAAACCAGCGTCCGCGACGAGTAAGTTTTTCCTTCTCCGCCGGGTTTTAAAGGGGCTGAGCCAGTCACCCTGGTGAAGATTTCATCGAGATTTCCGAGGGCACGATTGAGGCTTTCGCAATCGCCAGCCGCACCGGCGACGGCGGCACGACCCGCTTCCAATTCGTCAAGAATTTCGAGGATTGGCTGGCGAAGCTTGTGGTCTGTGATGCCTTCAATGATACGGCGCAGCCGTTGGTCGGGACGCAAGACCAACGGCACTTCGATAGTCCAGGCAATCAGCCCTTTGCCATTGAGCGCTTCCAGCAGATGATAAATTTCTTCGCGTCTCCTGAAGCCGAGTGCATGGTTTTGCAATAGGCGGTCAGCCAGTTGCTCTGCCGTTTGCTCACCATCACAAGCTTGCAAAACCGCAGATTGCTGCGCCGTGATGGGCAAAGGCTTTTGCAAAGGAATATAAAGCCTGACGCCGTCAAGATGCAGAAACGGCATTAAGCGCGGCACCGCCCAAGGGCGCAAGGCTTCATTTTGAGCCAGCGTTTCCGCAACTTTGTCAATCGCCCAACCTTCAAAATAGACCTCGCGCTTTTGCACAAAACGACTGCCCGGACGACAGACAATCAACTCCTCATCGTCAACAAAACGTGCCCACCCCACAGGTCCAAAAAAGCCTATGGTATCATTCTTGACCGTATAGCGTTGCAGATAGCTGGCGACTAACTCTTCGTGCTGGCGTTGTTTGCTACCGCGCTGCTGCTTGTCTGCCGCTTCTCTCAACAAAGCATCCAGACCACTATGCACAGCGCGGCGATTTTGCCACAGCACAGCCTCGCGGAAAGGCTCTGAAGCGGCGGTCGCGACCAATTCTTTCAAGGTGTTTGCCGATCCTTCCGCAAATCGTTGGCGGAAGGTTTTACGTGCTGGCTCAAGCAGTAAATCTGCCTTGCACAAACGGCTCAAAGCGTCCTGCGTGTTGGCTGAAAAACCAGAAAGCTTGGGCAGCTTGCCTCTTTTCACATCCCGTAAAGCTTTGTTTAAAAGGGCGCGTCTGGCGGTTTCGTCTGCCGGTTGTTGAAGCCTTACAGTGTCGAGTTCGACTCTCAGATTCTGCAAAAGCTGTTGACAACTATCTTCGCGCTCTTCCTGAGCTTTGATGAGATTATCGGCAGCTCTGGCGCATTCGGGAGCCGCCAGTTTGAGCACCTGCGAGGCGGCAAAACCGGCTCCGCGCAAGACCACACAGCGCCACACACGCCACTCGCCGAACAGTTGAATCAAATGCTCAGGCAACGCCGATGGCGCTTTGGCGTTAGCGAAATCGCCTAAGCGATTATCCTGCAAATCATTTTTTGCGATAAGGGGCTGCATAATCAAAATCAATTCGTCGGCTGAGGCAAAAAGCCTATGCTTGCCAGATAGGAAAAGCACAGATGCGCCATCTCCTCGCTCAACGGCGGACATTCAATGCCTGATCCTGCAACGCCTTGAAAGGTATTGAGGCATTCGCTGTAGGTATCAATTGCAGCAATGGTTGACGGACTATGCGACAGTGCGCCGCCAGCCGGAGGCGGGTCATCTTCCTGCATCTGAAATCCGGCAATGAATGGGTACATGGCATTGGAAGCATCCACTTTGCTGATGCTTTCGAGAAGCACATTTCTGGGAACGACTTTCAAGCCGTAGCCGAAAGATTGAATCCATTCGTAAGACTTGCTCATGTGCACTGGCTCAGGGTTCCATATATGGAAATACTTGCCGAATGAAGCAGGCTGTCTGGACAAATACGCCATAACTTTGGCGACGTAATCCACGCTGACAAAATCAATCATGATTTGCGGCTCCGGCAGAACCCCCAAATCTATGTACCCTTTTAGCCCGACCAGCAAATAATCGTTCGTCTGTGTGGCTCCGGTTCGGGTATGCCCCATAACCAGTCCCGGTCTGTAAACGCAAACCGGTACGCCTCTGGAACGCGCCTTCAGCAGCAACCGCTCGCTTACCCATTTACTGCGCGCATAACCATCGGGAATTTCCGCAGGGTTGATAATCGGCTCATCGTTTTCCAGAAAAGGTCTCTGGGTATGCGTTGCCAACAATACATCAACCGTTGAAGTGTAGTGGATGGCTTTAAGCTTTTCGCTACAGGCAAGACGAATCACTTCTTGCGTACCCTGAACATTGGCAGGCTTCAAAGCGGAATACGGGTAAACAAAGTTGACCAGTGCGCCGCAGTGATAGATGACATCTACGGTTTCGGCAAGTTCGGCAAACTCTAGCGCCGACAAACCGAAAAGCGGCTTTGCCAGATCACCAACCACTGGATGGATGCGCTGACGGAAAGCTTCGTTCCAGATGTGATAATGCGCCATGGTTTCCTGAATGCGCCGGTGCCCATCAGCCACATCATTGGCGCGCACCAGACAGTAGGCATCCGCGTTGGTTTCCAGAAGAAGTTGCTCCAACAGAAAGACCCCCAGATAGCCGGTGACGCCGGTCAAAAAGAAGTTATTCGGCGAACAGTAGTCGGCGTGCGGCAAGCCTTCGGCAGTGAGCGCTGGATCAAGAGCGGCTTCTGCTTCCAGTTGTTCGAAAGTCCAGGGAGGAACGACGCCTCGCTGACCTGTGCGTAAATATTGTTCAATGAATTTTGCCAGCCCGGCAATGGTCGGGTCTTTGAAAATTTGCGGTACAGGCATATTCATTTGATAGGTATTCGACAGCCGCGAAGCGATTCTCGCCATCAGCAGGGAATTGCATCCGAGAGTAAACAAGTCGGTCTCCACACAGACGTGATCGAGTCCCAGCACAAGACCAACGATGTGGGCAATCTCGGCTTCAAGCGGCGTGCGTGGCGCAACCACTGCACTCGCCGAATCGGCTGGCGTCTCGACAGGTTGCGGCAGTGCCCGCCGGTCAATTTTTCCGTTCGCGGTTCTGGGCAAAGCGGCTAGCCCTATGAACAGGTCTGGCAACATATAAACGGGCAGTCGTTGTTTGAGAAAAGCTTTCAGTTCATCGGGCGAAGGCGCACTCTCGGAAGCCTCAAAACTCATATAAGCGGTAAGACTCGGCTCGCCGCTCTGTGTAGGAGTCACGCTTACAGCGGCTTCTCGAACCGCAGGGTGAAGCAGCAAAGCGCCTTCGATTTCACCCAACTCTATGCGGAAACCACGTAGTTTAACCTGCTCATCCGCGCGCCCGACAAATTCAAGTACGCCTTCAGAATTTTGTTTGCCAAGGTCTCCCGTGCGATACATACGCGCGCCGGGCTTGAGGCTGAATGGATTGGGGAGAAATTTTTCCGCTGTCAAACAGGGATTCTCTACATAGCCACGCGCCAACCCCAGCCCCGCTATGAAAATTTCTCCAGGCGCACCGGTCGGGCAAAGATCAAAATTTTTATTCAATAGATAGATTTGCGTGTTTGCTATAGGTCTGCCGATGGGCGCGCGTTTTGCCGCTTCGTCTCGCGAGCTAAACCAGTAGGTACAATCTATCGTCGCTTCCGTAGGCCCATAGACGTTATAGACTTGTGCATTGAGCGTTTTGTGTAGACGCTCCTGTAAATCCGCCTCCAGACTCTCGCCGCCGCTAAAGACATATCGCAACGCTGCGCCTGAAAGCGTTGAACTTTCATCCATAAGTACGGCGTGCAGACTTGGCGCTGCCCCATAGACCGTAACGCCCTCTTCCAGCAGAAAACGAGCCAGCGCCCTTGAATCAAAATATTTCTCCGAGCGCGGCAAAATGACACAGGCTCCGTTTAGCAAAGGCCAAAAGGTTGTCCACACGGACGGGTCGAAAGTGAAAGAGTAATTTTGCAGTACTCGGTCTGTCGAAAAAAGCGGCCACATAGCCTGACGCCAGGTCAGGTTATTGACCACGCTTTGATGAGTCACCGCCACGCCCTTGGGTTGACCTGTTGAACCGGAGGTGTAGATGATGTAGGCCAAATTATCGGAAGTAATTTGCTCAGGAGTTGCATTGTCTGCCTCCCATTGCTCGTCTGTCTCATCATCAAGAAACAGAACTTCAGCTACAGAGTTTGGAAGATTGTTGCTCCTTTCGCGTCGTGCTAAGACCATTTGTGCCTTGCCATCGCGCAAGATGAAAGCGAGTCGTTCAGGAGGAAATTCAGGGTCAAGCGGAATATAGACCGCGCCTGCTTTGAGTACAGCTAAAATAGCAACCACGGTTTCCGGCGAACGGCTCAGACAGATACCGATTCGCGCTTCCGGTCTGATGCCGCAGCGTTTCAGGCGATTTGCCAGACGGTCGGATTGCCTGCTCAATTCTCTGTAGGTCAGTTGTTGTTCGCCGCAAGCGATAGCAATTGCGTTCGGGGTGCGTGCTACCTGCGCTTCAAAGAGTTGATGGATGCACTGGTCGTAAGCAAAAGGCTGTTCGGTCTGATTCCATACAAGGGCAAGCTGGTGACACTCGGCTTCCGGCAGAATCAGCAAATTGGCAAGCGGCTGCGAAGCCTCTTCGGCGACCTTATCAAGGATCAATTGCAGATGTCCGAGCATCCGGCGAACGGTTTCGGGCTGGAATAAATCGCTGTTGTAGTGGAAAGTTAGTCGCGTGATGTCTGCCAGTATCACAGAGAGCGTGAGGTCAAAGCGACCGTCGCCTTTGGGCAAATCCAGTTCCCGCAGTTCGAGGGTTTGTAGTTTGATGTCTTGAAACGGCTGCTTACCGGCGACGAATTTCGCTTGAAACAAAGGGGTGCGGCTCAAATCGCGTTCCGGTTGCAGGTCGGTTACCAGTTTGGCAAACGGTATGTGCTGGCGCAATTGTGCAGCCTCTACCTGCTGATAAACAAGATCAATCACATCCAAAAATGTCTGCGCCGCGCCTAAGTTTGTGCGAATGACCAGAGTATTGGTCAAAGGACCGAGTCCCTGTTTTCTGGACCGTTCGCCCTCCATCCCTACAGCCAAATCTTGCTGTCCTGAGTGCCAGAATAACAGCGTATTGAAGGCAGCAAGAAAAAGCGCCTCCAAAGTTGTGTTCCGGTTGGTAGCGATCTGTTCCAACGCTGTGACTGTCGAAGCCTTCAGATGACAAGATTCAATCGCGCCGTTGTGAGTTTTTATTGCCGGTCTGGCAAAATCCGTGGGCAGTTGTAAAGGCGGAACTTCAGCGAGAGTCTGCTGCCAATAGCGCGATTGTTGGTCACAGGCGGTGGACTTGAGCCACTCATTCTCACGCTGTATGAGGGTGCCGAAGTCGTCCGGCAACAAGGGCAGCCAAGAGAGTGGTGCGGTCAATCGCGCTTCATAGATTTGCAAAAGCTCTTCGATAAAAATTTGTAAGGAAAGCGCGTCAGCGACCAGCTCATGCATAACCAAAAGGAGCGTGTGCCGTTTGTCGCTGTGAACAATCACCGTGAGGCGCATAAGCGGCGCAGAGCGCAAATCAAAAAGTTCTCGCGATTGGCGGTCTGCAACCCTGCACAGTTGTTGTCGGCTTTCTTCTTCTGACCACTCCTCGGCATTGATAATGTTCAGTTTTACGGTTGCCGATGGCGCGACGATTCTTGCTGGACGTTTGCCGAGGTCTACAAAGGTCGAGCGCAAGATTTCATGCCGCTTGATAACCTCGTTGGCGCTCTGTGCCAACAGGTCCAAGTGCAGCAACCCGTTGACCTGCACTGCCAGGGAAACGTGCGTCGGAACCGCCGCATCAAGCTGACGTAATAACCACAGCCTATGTTGTTCGGCGGAGAGGCCGGAGAAATTCTCATCCTTCACATTGCGAAGAATGTTTAATAAGAGTTGCCGCTCATCTTTTAGCGACAGAATTGCAGGGGTTGTATAGACTGCCATGTCATCCTCTTGAGGAGTTAAAACATCTGTTGGTTGCGGTTTTCGAGTTAAAACCAAGGTCTTGATGCCTGTGCCGTTTTGCCGATTTGCGTAGCCCCGCAGTCAGCAACCGATTCCTGGTTTCAGGCATACATAGTGGACAAATACTCATATTGAGAGGGCAAAGTCTTACATAAATGAACGGTCTTTTGCTTGAGTCTGCGGAAAGCCGCCCTGGCGTTGCGATCCTGTAAATGATTGAGTATCGGCAGACTGTTCGAAGGCTGATAGCCCAGTCCCAGCAACATGGTGATGTAGGAAAACAACTCGAACCCATGATATTGCGGATTGATTGTGCGATTACTTGGCAGTCTCGTACTCCATAATTTCATCCGTTCTGTCAAAGCCTCCGGCACCAAGATGTCTTCTTTGGTGGCTTTCCAGAAAGGCGTATCCAGACGATTGCTGGCGTGATAATGAAGAACCAGAAAATCGCGTATGCCATCTATGCAATCGGCTATAGATTTGTTGTAGCTTTTAATCGTTTCTTCATCGAATTTTTTGTTCGGGAAGTAGTGAATCAATTCTTCAATGCCGTGCTGTATGAAGAAAATGCCCGTTGATTCCAAAGGTTCGACAAAGCCGCTTGACAGACCGATTGCCACGCAGTTTTTGACCCAAGAGTTGCGGTTGCGTCCGATTCGCATTTTGATATGCAGAGGCTGGCGGTCATCAGAGACAGTGCCCAGATGCTGGCGAAATTCTTTTTCAGCTTCCTCTTGCGAAAGGAAAGAACTGGAATAAACATAGCCTGTGCCATCGCGACCGTAAAGCGGAATATTCCAGACCCAACCAGCACTGAGCGCAGTGGCTGTCGTGTACGGGTTGATGCCGTCTTTGGCAATATCTTTGGGTATCTGCATGGCTACGGCACGGTCGCAGAGCAAGGAATCGCCGAACGAGACAAATGGCTCGCCGAGCGTCTTGTTGATTAACATTCCTCGAAATCCTGTACAGTCTATAAACAGGTCGCTGGCTAGGTCGCCATGGTCTTTGGTGGTGATATGAGAGATGCTGCCATCCTCTGCAAGTTTGATGTTTAGGACATCATCCAAAATGTGCTTGACGCCTCTGGGGACAGCATACTCTCGCAAATAATTAGCCAGCAGACTTGCGTTAAAGTGATAGGCATAAGGATATTGAATTTTTAAATCTGCCAGCACATTTTTTCGGTAAGCGTGTTGAGGCAAAAAATATTCCTGAACCTTTTCCTCATAGACCTGCCCATCCATATATTTGGGCGAACGCTTGGCGTCGCATAAAGCCGGCGTATGGAAACAGGAATAGTCGAATGCTTCTTTCTTTCTTTTCAATTTCAGCCACCATTCGGCGACATTGAAGCCATCTACGACTTCGTACCTCTGAAAAGGGTGGTGAAAGGCTTGTCGTTCGGCGTTCCAGTTCACAAACTTCACGCATAATTTGTAAGTTGCATTGCATTTCGGCATCCAGTCACGTTCGTCCAGTCCGAGAAAATCGAAGAATACCTTGATGGTGCTGAAAGTTGCCTCGCCAACTCCTATGGTTGAGATATTGGGAGATTCAATGAGCATCACTTCAACATTTGCTTCCAAAGCTTTGGTGAGATAAGCAGCCGTCATCCAGCCTGCTGATCCGCCTCCAACGATCAAAACTCTGCGGATTTTTTGCGCCATAATGTGTGCCTTTCGCTGTACGATTTTATATGGTCAGATGCCTGTAGCTTGATATGCAGGATCGCTTCACAGGCAAGCCCTGTATCAATGAGCCTTTTGATTTCAAGAATTATAGAAATTCTAAATGTATCGCAGACTGCTAGTCTGCGGTCTCAGGTTGCTTGACTTGCAAAAGGACATGGGCTGCAAGCCTTCCGCAGACTGGCAGTCTGCGATACCTCGCTGGCGATCCACGAATGATTCAGGAAAGCTATATGAAGTCGGAATTACTTTCAAAATGTTCTATGCAACTTGTCCTTGCGGGTTTGCCAAAGTAACGAAGGAGTCTGCTGGTGGTTGGAAATGCCCCTTGAGACTTGTCGGTTGCCGTCGTCATTTTTGCCTTCCAGCCGGGCTACCGCTCTTGCGCTCTTGCTGCTTGCGAACAAGGCGACCGCCTTTCGATACCTGATGATTGAACGCACTCCCCAGACAACGGCACCAACTCCGACATCAAGTGGCCTTCGAGAAGGTAACATTCTTTACGTCTGGTCAAGTCAGGAAAGAGGCTTTCGAGTTGACCATCAAATTTCCTATCGAAACACCTTACAGTATTTGAAGGGAATCAATACTACTTCCTGCCCCGATTGCCGCGGCAATCGGGGCAGGTTGCCAAGCAACTCATTTCGGAAGCTTCCTTGCAGAAGGTTTCAGCAAGCTTCTCAAGGAAGACTTTCAGGTCTCCAAATCCTATAACGATTCAGGCTGTTTGACCTGAATGGTTTTCCTTCGCCGATTTACCAGAAACCAATCTACTGTCGAAGTGATTCGGATGCCAGATGACGACTTTTGCCGATAAGCTCTTGAGCCAAATGCTTTGCCTCCGGCATCCTTGATTCCTTACAGATGGATCATACAAAATTATCGCTTTCCGGTCTTTATAGAGCCTTGAATTCTCGATTAAATATTCCTTAAAGACGGTTTCAAAACTTTTTCAAAGGTCTCACCGAGGTTGCCCGCCCTCGCTTTTGCCTGCCGCACATATTGAGCCAAGAGGCATGACTTGGAAAGTGCCCAAGGCAGGATTCCCTGAACCCTGCAAACCTGGTTGGCAAAAGAAAGCCTCGGCAAGCGGTTGGCGAAAAAGCAAAGATTGTCTAATTCAGAAAGCATGACCTTGATACACTCGATGATGAAAGTAAGTCGATAAACAGGGCTTATTCTCAATGTGCAGTGTCCCAACCTTGTGCATTCTGGTTTAGGGGAGCGTTTGTCTGTCCTTTTCTAACTTGAGGCGCATCGAAAGCTTCAAACCGATTGCCGCCGACGCCGCAATTGCTGCCGGAGTTTGGCTCTTGTGGCAGCCGATTCAGCCGCCAGATCAGATTCCGAAGTTGCGCCTATCAACTCTGCCAGAGCTTTGACGCTTGAGTGTTTGAACAATTCAAGCATCGGGAAATCCCGGTTAAACGCCGCGTCCAGTCTCCCTTTCAGCTTCACCATCAAAAGCGAATGAGCGCCAAGCTCGAACAAATTGTCATCCGGGTTTATGCCATCCACTTGCAGAACATCTTCGACAATTGCAGCAATCTCTCTATATAATTTTGACTCGCCCGTTTGCTGACCGGAGTTGGGTTGCGAGCCTTTGCGAACAGGTGCGGGCAAGGCTTTGCGATCTACCTTACCGTTTGGCGTCAAAGGCATGTGTTCCATTTCAACGAAGCAAGACGGCACCAGGTAAGCTGGCAATCGCTCACTCAAAAATCGCTGAATGTCACCAACCGTAAACGCTGCGCGGTTCGCATAGATCACATAAGCGATCAGAGCTTTGTCCGGTCCTTCCCCGGACGCGCAAACCGTCGCTGCTTTAATAGCCGGGTGTTGCATTAAAACCACTTCAATCTCAGACAACTCAACCCTGATGCCATGAAGTTTAATTTGCTGATCCAATCTGCCGAGGAACTCAATTCTGCCATCTTTTAAATATTTTGCGTGGTCCCCTGTCTTGTAGAGCCTGGCACCGGCTTGCGAGCTGAAGGGATGCGCTAAGAACCGTTCAGCCGTCAGCTCCGGTTTTTGCATATAGCCTCGCGATAGACCTATGCCTCCTATGTAAAGTTCTCCGACCACACCTGTCGGGACAGGCTTCAGATGATCATCGAGTATGAAGGTCTGAGTATTGGTGATGGGGCGACCAATCGAAGTTACGTCAGCAGCGTCTATGCACTCGACTTTGGTTGACCAGATGGTCGTTTCCGAGGTGCCGTATTCTTCAATCAGTCGTCGCCCGTGGCTCCAGCGTCGAGCGATATTGACCGGACAGGCTTCGCCAGCAACGATCAGGGTGTGCAAAGCAGAGAGTCCGCTATCTTCAATCAGCGCCAGTGAAGAGGGCAGGATTCCGGCGATGGTAACCGACAACCTTTGCAGCATCTTGACGAAACCTTTGGTCGGCAACATATCGGTGGCTTTTGCCATCACCAACTGTGCGCCGTGACACAAAGCCAGGGTTAATTCATGCACGGAGGCATCAAAACTCAACGGCGAGAATTGCAGATGGCGATCCTGCGGCGTCACGCGGAAAGTTTTCGCCTGCTCAAGGGTGAGATTATATAATCCCGTGTGAGGCACCATAACGGCTTTGGGAGAGCCAGTTGAACCCGAAGTGTAAATGACATAAGCAAGGTTGTCGGGCGACAGGCGCGCCAAAGGGTCTGTCGTCGGTTCAGCGGAAATTTTCTGCCACTCTGCATCGAGGCAGAGGCTTGATATTTTGTCGTGGGGAAGCCTTTCCTGCAAAGATGCCTGCGTCAGGCAAATGGCGACCTCGGCTTCCCTAAGCATTAACGCAACGCGCTCTGGCGGATAAGCCGGATCAATCGGAACATAGGCGGCTCCGGCTTTCAACACGCCCAGCCAGCTAATAACCATTTCGATTGAACGCTCTACGTACAGCCCTATCAAAACATCCGCCCCTGCGCCGAGCCGTCGCAAGTGATTGGCCAACTGATTGGCGCGACGGTTCAACTCCGCATACGTTAGAGTCTGCTCTTCATAGACAACGGCAATCGCATCCGGTGACTCTTCAACGCGGGAACGCACGAGGTCATGAACAAAGCGGAAACCTGGTTCGGGAGCAACCGTTCCGCTCCAGTCATTGAGCAGTTGTTCGCTCTCTGCGGCAGGCAACATAGCGATTTCTTCAATGCGCCGCTCCGGGTCCAAAGCGATGTTTTGCAAAAGAGTCTGCCAATGACTGATCAATCGCGCGATGGTATCTGCATCGAAAAGATCGGCATTGTATTGCAGCCAGCCGTCAAGACCGAAAGGAGTGTCTTCGAGCGAAAGCGTCAGGTCATAGACGGCAAGCCCTGCATCAAGCTCACAGTTTGTCATGGTTAGCCCGGCTGCCTCAAGGGTGGATGCAGGGGTATTTTGCAGCACGAACATGACATCAAAAAGCGGTGTCCGGCTGGCATCACGCGGAGGTTGAAGCTCTTCGACCAGCCTTTCAAAAGGCACTTCCTGATGGCTGTAAGCTTCCAGCGTTACCTGGCGCACCCGCTCCAGCAAATCCATAAATTTCGGGTTGCCGCTCGCATCAACGCGCAGCACCAGAACATTGACAAAAAAACCGATGAGCGCTTCCAAAGCGCTGTCCATACGGTTGGCTATCGGAGTTCCTATCAGTAAGTCATGCTGACCGCTATAGCGCTTCAACAGCACAGCGAATGCCGCCAGTAAAGTCATGTACAGGGTAACGCCTTGTTGATTGCTCAACAGACGCAGATTGTTGGTAATCTCTGCGGGAATACGCACGCCTTGTCCGCGACCTGAAGTGCTTCGGATTGCGGGTCGCGGACGATCCGTGGGCAGCGCCAGAGTGGGCAGTGGTCCTGCCAGACGCTCGCGCCAATACGCTAATGACGCCTCTATCTCTGGACTATCGAGTTGGTGACGTTGCCAGACAGCGTAATCGGCATATTGCAAAGCCAGGTCAGGAAGCGCCGCAGACGCCTTCTCATGATGCAGGCAAGCTTCATACAACTTCGCCATTTCTCTCACCAATACTCCGGTTGACCAGCCATCAGAAACGATGTGATGAATGGTAAACAGAAGCACTCCGTGACGCTCTGAGAGCTTGAAAAAGGTGACACGCAGCAAAGGCGGTTTCCGCAAATCGAAACCTCTGCGGCATTCCTGTTGCGCCAGCTTCAGCACCACTGCATTTTGTCCATCGGCAGGGATGTCGCATAAATCAACCACCGAGAGGCGTGTTTTTACGCTTGGCATTATCACCTGAAGCAGTTGCTCGTTCTCCTGAACAAACGCGGTTCGCAAAACCTCGTGGCGTCGAATGATTTCATTAAGGCTTTTATCGAGAGCGCTGATTTCAACCTCGCCGTCAATACGAACCGCAGAATTGATATTCGCAGAAGGATTGCCGGGATTGAGCGAATCAAGAAACCACAGTCTCTGCTGACCATAAGATAAGGGGATGGGCAGGTTTCTGTCTGCCTGACTGATGGGGGGTAGCGGTGCATCATTGCCATTTTTTTGAGCCGCGCAAATTAATGCGGACAACTGGGCAATGGTCGGTTGTTCAAGGATGCTTCGCAGCGTCACAGTAACGCCAAAAGTATCCCGTATGCGCGACGCCAATTGCGTCGCCAGCAACGAGTCGCCGCCCAAATCTGTAAAACTCTCCGCCTCACTCACCTCTTCGATACCGAGCAATTCCGTAAACAACTGTCTGAGACATTCTGTCGGCGAACTGGCTAACGGCACAGTTGAGCCGATTTCTTGTGCAGCGGCAAGCGGTTGTTGCGCTTCCGGCTGGCTTTTTGAAAGCGGCGCTTTGAGGCTTGGCGCAGTGTCCGCCTTTGTTGGCGCATCCGGCCAGAAGCGTTGCCCTTCAAACGGATAGGTCGGCAGGCTGGCTTTCCTGTGTCTGATGCCGTCATGATAGCGCTGCCATTGAATTGACACCCCCTCAAGCCACAACCTGCCGACGACTTCATGCAGACATCGGTTGCCATCTTTGGGATTCCAAATCGAGGCTATGGCAGGCATCCAGCGCACCGCTTCAAAGCCATTTTCCGCTTGTCGGTCAGGAGATGTGAAATGGCTTTCCGGGCCAACTGTCACGAACCGGTCAAATCCTTCTGCTTGTAAGCTATGCAGTTGCGAGGCAACTTGCGCTTTATCACAACGGCGCTTTTTCCAGAAGTCAACCTGTGCAGCTTCTTGTGGACTGAGCCATCCTTGCGCGTAGTCTGACCAGCAAGGGATTGGTGCAGGACGCAAGGGCATTGGTCGTAACCGGGCAGCAATGCTTGAAGAGTCCACTACAGCAAACGCTTCTTCGTTAGTGTTGGCAACAAGCAATGCCAGCGCCTCTTCCAGGTTCAGCAAGCCAGCCACACAGGCGGCGGCATAATTGCCAACGCCAATACCGGCAACGGCTTTGGGCACCACCCCCCAGTCTATCAACATTCTGGCTACAGCATATTCCAGAATAAACAGACAGGCATCGCCTATAAGCTCCGCATTCGTATTGCCGTTTGCAAAAGCGGCGGGCGGCGAATTTTCTTCTGCCAGATAAACGCTGAGGTCGAGATTGGTCAACGCCACAAAGGCTTTTGCGCTCTCAGCGACATATTTTTGAAACAGCGGTTCTTCCCTGTATAAGCCTTTCGCAAACGACAGCGCTTGTGCCGTTTCGCCGGGAAACAGAAAAACGATGGGTGGCTGCTTCGGCGGCACCGCGTCTTTACACGGCTGCTCATCAAGGTGAACTGGTAAACTGTGGATGGCATCTTCTGTCTCGACGGCAAGCAGGCAGCGTCTATAAGGCCATTGCCAGCGGCCTGCCTGATAGGTAAAGGCAATATCTTCCAATCTGACCTTGCCGTGCGGCTGTTTCAGGTAGGCGCGCAAAGCATTCTCTGTAGCCTCGAGCGCCGAAGCCGTTTTGGCTGACAGCGGCAGAAGATGCCATTGCCGCGCGACACCGCAGGAGGTTTGTTCGGGGGCTTCTTCCAAAACAATGTGACAGTTTGTTCCGCCAAGTCCGAATGAGCTGACCCCGGCTCTTCGCGGTGCGGCGCTCACAGGCCATTCGCGTAGTTGCGTGTTGACGCGAAAAGGGCTGTTCTCAAAATTGATATTGGGATTGGGCTGCCGGAAGTTCAGGCTGGGAGGAAGCTGCTGGTGTTGCAGAGCCAGAACCGTCTTAATCAATCCGGCGATACCTGCCGCCGCATCCAAGTGTCCTATATTGGCTTTCACTGAGCCGAGAGCGCAGAATTTATCTGTTTGAGAGGCATCGCCATAGGCTTTCGTCAATGCGGTGATTTCGATGGGGTCACCGAGCGAGGTTCCCGTTCCATGCGCCTCAACATAATTAATGGTGTCGGGGGAGACATCGGCAACCGCTAGAGCTTCAATGACCACCTCTGCCTGAGCTTCGGCATTGGGAGCCGTAAATCCCGCTTTGGCAGCGCCGTCGTTATTGACAGCCGAACCTTTGATGACGGCGCGAATCAAATCGCCATCCTCAAGAGCTTCCTGCAATCGTTTGAGAACAACAACGCCAACGCCACTGCCAAATATTGTGCCGCGTGCATTGGCATCAAAGGGCCTGCAATGTCCGTCCGGAGAAAGAAGCCCGTCAACCTGATAAAGGTAACCGGACTTCACCGGCAAGCAGAGATTGACTCCTCCTGCCAGAGCGACATCGCATTCCTCGTTCAAGAGGCTTTGTACTGCCAGATGCACTGCTACTAAGGAACTGGAACAGGCAGTCTGCACGGCAAGGCTTGGGCCTTTCAGATTCAGCTTGTAGGAGACCCGCGTCGGCAGCGAAGAGAGGCTGTTACCCGCGCCGATTTCAAAGGGGTCTATAAAACCTACCTGATGGCGTTGCGGGTACAGATGGTACATCAAGTAGCCGCTGTCACCTGCACCTGCATACACCCCCACCAATTGGTTCGAGCCTTCAGCGTCATGCCCTGCGTCTTCGAGCGCCGTCAAGCAACACTCCAGAAAGATGCGCTGCTGCGGATCCATGATGGTTGCTTCTCTGGCGCTATAACCGAAGAAGGTCGCATCGAAGAGGTCGTATCCTTCCAAAGTGGCGTCGGCTTTGACGTAACGGGGATTAGCTAGTAACTCGGCGCTTACCCCGTTGGCTAACATCTCTTCATCCGACAGAAACGAAATGGATTCGATGCCCTGGCACAGATTCTCCCAGAACTCGCGGACATTTTTTGCTCCTGGAAAACGTCCGGCTAGTCCGACGATGGCGATGTCCGTTGATTTTCTCTCGGTTATGCTCATTTTTTTCTACTATTGATTTGTCGGATTTTCAGCCAACCCGGCAATTCTGTTTGCAGCCCTTGTAATAGGCAGTTGTGAATGCGTGGTTTGCTATCGCTCACTTGAGCAACAGGATGAATGGTGATGCTTTGAAAAGAGGTGAAAGCCGTTGGGCTTTAAGACGACAGTCGCTTTGCCCGACGGCGCTGTCCCCGGCTTTGTCGCTCGGCAATATTTGCGGAGGGGGAAGCTTCAGGGGCAAGCGTTGCCGCTAGAGCGCGTACCGTACTCTCCGTAAAAAGGCGCACTGGCGGCACCGAGATGCCAAGTTTTTCACTGAGCTTTTGACTGACGCGAATGGCGCTGACGGAATCGCCGCCCAGTTCAAAGATGCTGTCATCTATGCCTACGCGCTCAAGCCCTAAAACCTCTTGCCAGACCTCGGCAACGATTTGTTCCGCAGGCGTTGCCGGAGCCACATAAGGCGTAAACAAATCCGGTCGAGGGTGGGCGCGGTGATCTGTGGAAGCGCACTCATTGGCTATAGCAAAGGCGCTGAGTTTATGCTGCGCTTCGTCCTGCAATCGTTTATGCAAGTCTCCCTGACAGACCACAACCTGTGCGAACGAACCTGCCGCCAACTGAAAAAGCAGCGCAGCGGCAATCTGCGGATTGAGGCCGTCGGCCGTAGCCCCCAATGACGATAGGTTCAGCATCCTCCCCAGAGCCGTAGGGACAGCGGCTTGCGCGGCTATGCCTGTCTGTCTCCACGAATCCCAATTGATCGAAACACAAGGCTGGATGCCGCCAGTTTCAAGGTGATGCGCGAACGCATCCAAGAAGGCATTGGCAGCCACGTATTCCATTCGCCCAGCCCCGCCCAGAAGGCTTGCCAGAGAAGAACACAGAACAAAGAAATCAAGTCTGTAATTTGGGAAGCCTTTCGCCAGTACACGCGCACCTTCTATCTTCGCCGCCAACACCGCTTCGGCGCTGCTGCGATTCGTCGTTTGAATCAAATTATCGCTGGCGATTCCGGCGGTATGGATGATGCCGTGCAACTTGCCGAATCTCTGCTCGGCAAGTTCGATGGCGGCTCCGATCTGCGCTTCGTCCGTCACATCTGCGGTCAACGCCAAGACTTCTGCTCCAGCCTGTTCAAGTTCTTGCGCCACCTTGATTCTTGCGACGACCTCGTCGCTTTCCGGCAATTGCCGAATCAAGCTTTCCCATAGCGCGCGCTCCGGCAGTGCGGTTCGTCCTGTGAGGATTAATTTTGCTTTTACCTGGCTGGCAAGATAGGCAGCTACGCTCTTGCCGATACCGCCGAAACCTCCTGTAATCAAATACACGCCGTGCTCGCGCAAGCCCATGCGGTCAGTAGTTTGCGGAGGCAGTTTTACCTCTGCAAAGTTTTTGATAAACCGCTCGCCGCCTCGATAAGCGACCGTCGCATCAATTGAATCGGATTGCAATTCTTCTATCAGGCGGCTTTGTGTGGTGTCGAGCGATATCGGGTCTGTGTCCACGAAATCCACATCAATCCAACGGCAAGTAACATTCGGATATTCTTGGGGCATAACCGTACACAGTCCGGCAATCAGAGCCTTTTCCGGCTCAAGCCTTTCCCTGCCGTTTACCGCCTGCGCGTTTGAAGAAATGATGGCGAGGTCAACCGCACTGCCCTGCAAATGCTTGCCAACAGCCTGTGCCAGATATAGCGGACTGTAGAAACTAAAGAGGCGCGAATCGGGGGGTTGTCTGCCAAAATCCGAGCCACAATTTAAGAGGTGAATTATTCGAGAGGGCAGACAGTTGTCGGCAACCAAACTGGCAAACAACTGTTGATAATCTTGGGCGCGCTCACCATTGATGGTGTAGGTTGAGTCATCAAGCCGTCGAAATGTCTGTCCGGCGCAAACCATAATCGTGCGTCTGGCGTTTTGTTGCAAGCCTCTGGCGATTGCCAACACAGCTTCTCTCTGGTCATAAATGATCAATTGAATCGGCTCAACAGATGATTCAGGGGTTGGCAGACGGCGAGGGGTTCGCTGCCAAGCGGGGATGTAGAGTTGCGGCGTATCGGCGCGCGCTGCATCGGGTTGAATCGCGCCGGTTTCCCTAGGCTGGTGATTTCCGGTCAGCCAGTATTTCTGACGTTGAAAAGCGTAACCGGGTAGCGGCAGGCGTTTGCGCCCTTGCTCTTTCTGGAAGCTATCCCAGGCAACAGGCACTCCGGCTAACCATAACTGACCGAGCGTTCGATGGCTGTGCGCCTCTTGCTCCCCGGGTTCGTTTCGAGCAGGCATAGAGGTAAAGAACTTCACTCGGTCGGTTGTCTTTAAAGAATATTTCGCCAGTGAACTCAAGGTGCGCCCCGGACCGGCTTCCAGTAAAGCGATCTCCGTATCACCTGTCAGCTTACGCAAACCGTCATAGAAACGTACAGTGGAGCGCAGGTGTCTGACCCAATAATCCGCCGCTGTCGCTTCTTGTGCGGTAATCCAGTCGCCTGTCACATTCGACACAAAGGGAATGGATGGCGGACGCAAGGTCAGTTTACCAACCACCTCGCGGAATTCGTCGAGGATAGGCTCCATCATACTCGAATGAAAGGCATGAGAAGTTTGCAGCCGTTGAGAAGAGATGCCGTCTGCCCTCAGAGCCTGTTCCAGTTCGGAGATGGCTTCGACGGTTCCGGAAATCGTCAGGCGGTCTTCGGCATTTACGGCAGCGACAGAAAGCTCTTTACCAAGCCGCGCTTGGATATCCGCCTTGTTTACGGGAACCGCCAGCATGGCTCCTGTAGGCAAGTTGCCGATTAACTGCCCGCGTTGGGCTACCAGTGTCAACCCTTCTTCAAATGACATCACACCAGCAATACAGGCGGCAACATATTCGCCCAGACTGTGACCAATCATAGCTTGCACAGGGATGCCCCACTTCTGCCAGAGCTTTGCCAGCGCGTACTCGGTTGCAAACAAGGCGGGTTGCAGTATGGAGGTGTGAGACAAATCCTGCCCTGGCGTTCCGGCTTTGGGATAGAGAATTTCTCTGAGATCAGAGCCCAGGTAAGGAGACAGCACCTCCGCCGCTGTGTCTATAATCTTTTTGTAAAGCGACTCTGTCTCGTAGAGTTCCCGTCCCATG
This sequence comes from Acidobacteriota bacterium, assembly GCA_016201275.1. Classification (GTDB taxonomy): domain Bacteria; phylum Acidobacteriota; class Blastocatellia; order UBA7656; family UBA7656; genus JACQDB01. The sequence continues at coordinate 6,590 of JACQDB010000131.1, read as the reverse complement.
TTCACAAATTGACTGCCTTGCCCCGGAAACAGAAAAGCCACCGGACGGGATACAGATTCCTCAACCGAGGCAAAGAGGGACTGCCCTTTGCCGTCGGTGATTGCGCGGACAGCATCTCTCGGATCATTGGCGATCATTACGCGACGGTGTGAAAAAGTTTTGCGCCCCACCTGATAGGTGAATGCGATGTCGCCAAGATCGGCTTGCGGGTTATCCGAAAGATAATTTTCCAGCGATGCGGTAGCGGCTTGCAAAGCCTCTTCCGTCTTTGCAGAGAGCGGCACGATGTGAAAGCTGCGTCTGGAACGCGATGCACGGGTGGTGATCGGCGCTTCTTCAACGATGACGTGGCTGTTTGTTCCGCCTAATCCGAATGAGCTTATGCCGGCGCGACGCGGCGAACCATGGCTTTTCCATTGCGTCAAAGTTTGGTTTACATAGAAAGGACTGCCCGCGAAATCTATGCGCGGATTGGGCTGCCGAAAGTGCAGGCTGGGAGGAAGCTGCTGGTGTTGCAGAGCCAGAACCGTCTTAATCAATCCGGCGATACCTGCCGCTGTGTCCAAGTGTCCTATGTTGGTTTTCACGGAACCGATGGGGCAGAATTGCCTTTCCGTTGTCCAACCGCGATAGGCTTTGGTGAGCGCAGCAATTTCTATAGGGTCACCCAGCACCGTGCCTGTGCCGTGAGCTTCTACATAACTGATGCTGCGCGCATCTACATCTGCAACGCCGAGAGCTTCGGCAATCACTTCGGCTTGTGCCTCTATGCTGGGCGCAGTAAATCCTACCTTCACTGCCCCATCGTTATTGATGGCGCTTCCTCTGATGACCGCCGCAATGGTGTCTCCATCTTCTATGGCTTCGTCCAGACGTTTGAGTACGACGATGCCAACGCCACTGCTAAAAACCGTACCGCCAGCATCGGCATCGAAGGCGCGGCAATGGCCATCGGGAGAAAGGATGCCGCCCTCCTCGAAGACATAGCCGGACTGCTGTGGCAAACGCAAAGATATGGCTCCGGCTAAGGCAATGTCGGTTTGATAATCCAACAGACTGCGGCAAGCCAGATGCACGGCAACCAGCGATGTCGAACAAGCGGTTTGCACACAAACACTGGGTCCGGTCAGTCCCAGTTTATAGGAGACTCTGGTGGTCAAATAATCTTTATCATTTCCAGTAACGGCTTTCAGAGCCGAGCCTGCCTGGAACAAACGGCGATCATAATTATCCAGAAAATAGCGATTGACGCCGACGCCGCCAAAGACGCCAATACGCCATTGCCCTCGGTCACCACAATACCCGGCGTTCTCCAGACTTTCCCAGGCGCATTCAAGAAAGAGTCTTTGTTGAGGGTCTATGAGTTCCGCCTCGCTCGGACTCATGTTGAATAGCGCAGCGTCGAAGCGCTCTATGTCGTCGAGTGCCCCTGCGGCTTTGACATAGCGCGGGTCTTGCAACAGCCCTGGCGCAATGCCTGCGCCGATCAAAGCGTCGTCAGAGATTGGCGTGATGGATTCAACCCCGGACTTGAGATTTTGCCAGAACTGCTCGGCAGTCTGGGCTCCCGGAAAACGAAATGCCAATCCGATGATGGCTATACTGTCCTTGGGTATATCGTTCATGACGGCTCCCGAAATTGAAAGTTGGCGACTCAATCTGAAGGCGTAGCTGAGTGATTCTATGTTTTAGTCTGCCGCGCCGCGCTCTCTGTGAGGTTGCCTGTTGCGCTGCAGGGCTTTGCGTTGCGCCGCCGAGCGCTTACGGGCAGTGGCAACAATATCGTTAGTCGGCGCTTGTTCATTGAGAAGTTGGCTCAAGGCGCTGATCGTCGGATAGGTGAATAGCTCAGTCAAAGCGACCTCTTTGCCAAGCCGGCTTTGAATCTTCGCTTTGATCTGTAGCAAAGCCAGGGAGTGACCGCCGAGGTCAAAGAAATTGTCATTGACACCGACGACCTCAAGACCCAACACCTCTTGCCAGATGTTTACCAGAGACCTTTCCAGAGAATTGGCAGGCTCCGGGTTCAACCCTGCCGACAAGGTATGCGTTCGCTCAATCTTCGGCAACGCCTTCCTGTCAATCTTGCCGTTCGCCAGCAGAGGAAGTGCATCAACGATGACAAAGACTGCCGGAACCATGTAAGAGGGCAATAATCGCGCCGCCTGAAGGTGTAATTCACGTTTGAAAATATCGTCTGCCTGCGTCGCCGCCACGTAAGCGACCAAACGCTTTTCGGAGACCTTTTCGCCGCTTGTCGTCACCAACACCTGACGAACCTTCGGGTGATTTGCCAGCGCCCTTTCGATCTCTTCGGTTTCTATGCGATAACCGCGAAGCTTGATTTGATGATCGGCGCGTCCCCGATATTCCACTTCACCATGGGCAAGGAACCGTCCCAAATCGCCCGTTTTGTAGAGCCTTTCTCCGGCTTGTTGGCTGAACGGATTCGGCACAAAACGCTCTGCTGTTGCCTCTGCACAAGCGCCGTACCCTCTTGCCAAGCCGAATCCCCCGACATAAATTTCACCGGGGATGCCGATGCCTGCGGGGTTCAAATCCGCGTCCAGGATGTAGATTTGAGTATTGTCTAAAGGACGACCAATGGGTACGCTTCCGGCGTTTTGCGGCGCATCGCACAGGTGCCAGGTAACGTCAGCAGCCACTTCGGAACAACCATACAGATTGACCAGTTGGCTACCCGGTTTGGTACTCGTAAACGCTTCGACGAGGCGAACGGAAAGCGCTTCGCCGCTGCTAATCCACAAAGTCAACTCCGGCAAAAGTGCTTCCAGATTGGTGTAACTCGACAGCCATGTGTCAAGCAGCGAAGGAACAACAACGATGCGTGTCACGCGCTTTTGAGTGAGCAAAGTGAGGAAGGCTTGGGCATCGGCAACCACCGGATCGGCAATCACGACAGTAGGTACTCCAGCAAGCAGGGGACCGAAACACTCCCAAACGGAATCCACAAAACTCAAAGAGGTTTTGATACAGCAGACCTCCGCTTCTTTGAAAGGGAAGCGTTTCCACATCCAGCGGAACCGATTGATTGCGCCGCGATGGGTGCCCATCACAGCCTTTGGTCTGCCGGTTGACCCGGAAGTGTAAATCACATACAGTAAAGAATCATCGCTCGTTTGCACAGGCAGATTGGCGTCACACTGTCCGGCGATAAGCGACTGCTCAGTATCCAAACTGACAACCCGCGTGCCGGCAAAAGGCAGCGCTTGTTTAAGGTCTTGGTGCGTCAACACAATGGTCGCGCCGCTGTCTGCCAACATGAACTTGATTCGTTCTTCCGGCAGAGAAGCATCCATAGGCACATAACAACCGCCCGCTTTTACTACCCCCAAAAGCGCCACCACTAAATCAATGGAGCGCGGCAGACAAACGGCAACCGGCGATTCCGGCTGCACCCCTAGCTCGATCAGGTAACGGGCTAACTGGTTCGCCTTGCGATTCAACTGGCTATAAGTAATTTCTTCCTCTTGGTCGCTGACGGCGACAGCATCAGGCGCATTGATGACCTGAGATTCAAACAGCCTCTGTACACTTTGCCCTTCTTGATAAGCCGTCTCGGTATGATTCCACTGGCGCAGAATTCGCTGTCGCTCAGAATCCTTCATCAACGGCAGGGCTGAAACGCGGGCATAAGGGTTGTCAACGATTGCCTCAAGCAAAACTTTGAATTGCACACCCATTCGCGCGATGGTGTCGCGGTCAAATAAATCCGTGTTGAATTCCAGATTGCCAATCATCTGCGCTTCGTCTTCCGTTATGGTCAGCGTGAGATCGAGTTTGGCGGTGCCTGTATCCTGCGTCAGCGGTTCAATGGTTAGCTCACGCAGACGCAACATTTCCTTCGGCTGGTTGAAGATGAACATCGTCTGCACCAGAGGATTGCCACTGGGATCGCGCACGGGCTGTAGCACTTCAATCAATTTTTCAAACGGTACATCCTGATGGGCATAGGCATTGAGAGCGGTTTCGCGCACTCTTTGAAGCAATTCGTGAAAGCCCAGGTGACTCTCAACTCTGCTCCGCATGACCAGAGTGTTGACAAACATTCCGATTAACGGTTCCAGTTCTGCCTGTGTGCGACCGGCAATAGGAGTGCCGACAGCTATGTCATCTTGCCCGCTGTAGCGCGACAACAGAAGTTGGAAGGCGGCTAACAGAGTCATAAACACGGTGACCCCTTCACGCTGGCTTACCTCTCGTAATTTCGCCGTCAAGCTTTTGTCAAACGCCAGCGGCACGTGCGCCCCTGCATAAGTTTGCATAGACGGGCGTGGGCGGTCTGTAGGCAAACCCAATGGTTGTATGCCTGCCAGTTGGATTTTCCAGAAAGCCAGTTGTCTTTCCAGCGCTTCCCCTCGCAACCAGTTGCGCTGCCATAGGGCAAAATCGGCGTATTGAATCGGCAGTGCGGGCAGTGATGATGGCTGCCCGTCCTTGCAGGCTTCATATAACGATATAAACTCGCGTATGAAAATTTCGATTGACCAGCCATCGGAAACGATATGATGCATGGTTATAGCCAGAATGTGTTCCTGCTCTCCGATTGCCAGTAAGCGCGTTCGCAACAAACCTCCATCCTCTAAATCAAAAGCTCTCTGCGCCTCATCCTGTAGCAGGCGTTCAATCAACTCTTTCTGCGCCTCATTGCGCTCTAATCCTCTGAGGTCCACAACCGGAAAGTTCACTTGCACATCGGCTTCGATGATTTGTACGGGTATGCCTTCCACCTCGCTGAAGCGCGTGCGTAAGGCTTCGTGACGACGCACGATTTCTGTCAACGCATATTTCATAGCGTTGATGTCCAAAGTACCGCTGAGTCGTAGCGCCGCAGCAATGTTATAGGCGCTGCTATGAGGCTCAAGCCGATTGATAAACCATAAGCGCTGTTGCGCGAAAGAGAGCGGCAGGTCGGCAGTGCGGGCTACGCTCTTCAGCACAGGGATTGCTGTATCGTCGGTACAATGATTCGCAACATGAGTTGCCAGTTCAGCAATCGTGGGATATTCAAAAATGAAACGCAGAGGAATGTCTTTATGAAAGACTTGGCGCAAACGCGACACCACACGAGTAGCCAGCAGAGAGTGACCACCCAACTCAAAGAAGTTATCTTCTACACCAATTTCGGTAAGCCCCAGAACCTCTGTCCAGATTGCCGCCAACTCTTTTTCAACCGGCGTGCGGGCAGCGACAAAATCAGCGCCCCAATCGGAACGCTGCGAACTTGGCACTGGCAGCGCCCGACGATTTAGTTTGCCGTTGGGCGTAAGCGGCAAAGCATTCAACACCATAAAAGCTACAGGCACCATATATTTCGGTAGCTTCTCTTGAAGAAAACTCCGCAGTTCAAAGGCTGTCGGAATCTCTTGTCGTTCGGGGACTACATAAGCCACCAGGCGCTTGCCGCCTGATTCATCTTCACAGATTGCCACCACCGCCTCACTTACTTTTTCGTATTCACGCAAGGCGGCTTCGATTTCTCCAGGCTCTATGCGATAACCGCGTACTTTCACCTGCTCATCTATGCGCCCCAAAAATTCTATATTTCCATCCGGCAGAAAACGCGCCAGGTCTCCGGTCTTGTACAAACGCGCTTCCGGCTCGAGGCTATAGGGATGCGGAATAAATTTTTCTGCGGTCAAATCAGGACGATTCAGGTAACCTTGCGCCAGCCCTTTTCCGCCAATGCACAATTCTCCAGCGACTCCCGACGGAACCATTTGCAGATGGCGATCCAGCAGGTAAACCTGGGTGTTTGCAATGGGACGACCGATGGGCAAAGCGTTCTTCGCCTGCCCAAGTTGCTGGATGTTTTCAGGCTGATAGATTAGGGAAGTTACAGCGGTTTCCGAAGTGCCGTATGCGTGAATGAATTTCACCTGCTCACCGCAAAGCTTCAACCATAATGAAATCGCCGCTGGTGATGATTTTTCACTGCCAATCACCATTAAGCGAAGGGTTGAAGGCAAAACTTCGTTGCTTTGCGACAACTCTTGCACCCATTCATTCCAGTATGCGGAAGGTAAATTCAATACCGAAACACGGGTTTGAGCAATCAGTTGAAGCAGGTCTGTGCCAGAAATCACCTCGTCCGGGCGAATCACGACAGCCGCGCCGCTCATCCATGAAGGAAAGATTTCCTCTACTGCAACATCAAAACCTATCGAACAAAATTGCAAAACCCTATCGTCGGCATGAAGCTCATAACGATTGGAGATTGCCGCGCAATGATTCGACATCGCTTGGTGAGTGATGGCAACCCCTTTGGGTTTTCCCGTGGACCCAGATGTATAAATCGCGTAGGCTACATCGTCTGCGTGGCTGACAATCTTAAGATTCTCTTTGCTCTCAGCGGCTATCTTTGCCCAGTCGGAGTCCACACAGAGGACTCTGGCACTCGATTTCGGAAGTTTGTCGAGCAGATGAAGTTGTGTCAAGAGCAGGGTGATGTGACTGTCGTCCATCATATAGCGTAAACGCTCTTGCGGCAGCGTCGCATCGAGCGCCACATAGCCTCTGCCGCTTTTGAGTACACCTAACAAACTCACCCCTAACTCTACACCGCGCTC
>JACQDB010000133.1 GCA_016201275.1 Acidobacteriota bacterium | reverse complement strand
GGGGGGATTGGTTGAGGTTGCACGGCGTTTCATAAGCTGAATTTTAAGCCTCCCCCGACTGCCATCGGGGGGATTGGCAAGCTCGGTTCGCCTCTAAAAAATGTACAAAGTAGAGCTGAGGATTGTGGATAAAATAACCTGCAAGACTTGAGCGCTTTTCCCATGCCCTGTAGGGGTGCCCGTACAGGGCATGGGAAAATCACTCAAGTCTTGCACTTGATTTCCTCTGCCGTCCTAAGACTACCGCTATGGAATCACCGTCTTTCAATCGGAAATGTTATGACAGCGAATCTGTAAGGATGGCATCGGCTTCGATTTCGACCAGAATTTCCGGGGCAATCAAGCGGCTGACTTCCACCATGCTGGTCGCCGGTCGAATGTCGCCAAAGAATTCGCCGTGTGCTTTGCCGACCTTCTCCCACTCATCAATGTTCACCACATACATACGCGTGCGAATCACATCTCCAAGTTTGGCTCCGGCCTTGTCGAGCGCCTTCTCAATATTTTTCAAAGTCTGAATCGTCTGTGCATACACATCGCCAAGCCCAACGATGTTGCCTGCTTCATCGGTAGCCGTCGTTCCCGAAACTGCTACCACATTGCCCACACGCACAGCGCGAGAGTAGCCCACGATAGGCTCCCACTTCGCGCCGCTCGAAATATTTTGTCTCTGCATAAAAACCTCATTCACGGTTCACGATAATTCATCCAACCCGTGCCTTCATGTCCGAATTGAAAAGTCTGAGGGTGAAAAAGCTCTGCTAGAATTTCCAATGACTCCACGACTCGCGGCCCCGGACGATTGAAATATTGATTGCCATCGGCGACAAAAACTTGCCCCTCTTGTACGGCTTTCAATGCCGACCACTCCGCTTGTTGGCTCAACAGCGGCATCTCTTCCAGCGTGCGCGCTATATCGAAACCGCAAGGCGTGACGATGATGATGTCGGGAAGGCTGGCGACCAACTCTTGCCAGTTCATCCACGGCGAATGTTGACCTGCTGTGCCAAAAAGATTTTCGCCACCCGCCATCTCTACCAATTCCGGCATCCAGTTGCCCGCCGCCATCAAAGGCTCTATCCACTCAATCAAAGCCACACGCGGCTTGTGGTCAAGAGCGCGAGCCTTTGCGCGAATGGCCTGCATACGGCGCTGCAAAGTTTCATTGAGGGCGTGGCCGCGCTCGGCTATGTCTAAGGCAGCGGCGACCCGTTGAATGTCCTGCCAGATGTCGGCCAGAGCGTTTGGCTCAAGCGATACGATGCGGGGTTGCGAACTGGTGAACTGGCAGACTGCGCGTTCCACATCTTGCAAGCTGACGGCGCAGACTTCGCATTGCGATTGCGTGATGATGTGCGTCGGTTGCAGTTGTTCCAGCTGTTCGGCATCCACGCGATAGACGCTCAAGGCTTCCTGCAATACGGCTTTCACGCGCTGGTCTATTTCATAACTCGTGCCTTCGATGTTGAACTTTGGGCTGGTGCATTGCGGCAGGGTTTTGACAGCGGCAGGGAAGTCGCATTCGTGCGACCTCCCTACCAGATGATTTTGCATCCCCAGAGCGCAGACGATTTCCGTGGCGCTGGCGATGAGCGAGACGATTCTTGATTCGGTCACAGGGCTTTTTTCGCTTCCTCTTTCAAATGTTGAACTCGGCAAAGACCGCTGCGTGGTCGGATGCCTGCGTCGTTTTGTCTGTCACTTCGGGAAAGTGCGCGATGTCAGGGCGAAAGATGCCGCGCCGCTCAATCCCTACGCCTTGAAGTGTAGCGAAAAGCGCTTGAGAAACCAAAAGGTAATCTATCTGACCTTTCTTGTCTTGATAGGTCCAGCGTTCGCCTTGAAACAAGGGCGACGACAAAACATCGAAAAGATTGGGGGTTTGCAAAAGTTTTTTCAACGGCTCGCGCCCCGGCGTGTCGTTGAAATCGCCCGCTACAACGACGAAATCCGTAGTCAAATCGAAACGCTGCAACAGGTCTTTGACGCGATTGGCCTGCCGTTTGCGCTTGGCGTCGTTACTGGCCGGGTTGCCATAGCCTTTGCTCTTGAAGTGATTGCAGAGCATCCACAAAGTTTTATCGTTGGGCAACAGGACTTCGTATTCCGGGCAATCGCGGCTGAAAATTTTGAAGGTTTGATTGGCGGCGTTGAAAGTGTCGTCAATGTGACTGCGAACCGAATTGATGGGATATTGACTGAACAGGCCAACGTCTATGCCGCGTGCGTCGTTGCCATCTATCAACAGATTGTGAGCGAATCCGGCGTTCAACTTTTTCAAGATGTTGGTGTTGAATTTATCGAGGGCGAGGCGGCTTTCGACTTCGACCAGACACAGCACGTCGGGCTTGAGTTCTTGGATGACGCGCCCGGTGTTTTCGGTGCTGATTTCGTCCACTATATCGTATTTTAATTCGACCCAGCCGACCCAGGCTTGGCGGCCTTTGGCGACCAGTTTGACGACACCGTTGGCGATGGTGAAGAGTTTGTTGCGGCTTTCATTGAGCGAAAACCATTTGTCGCGTTTGGTGGAATCGAGTTGATATTTGCTGAGGAGTTTGACGATCTCTGTGCCGGTGTTGCCAGCGTAAGAATCGTTTTCCAGCAACGTAGATAAAGTTTGGATGTCGGCCAGGACTTCGGCGGCGACCTGCGAAAAGCCTTCGAGTTGCAGGACGTTGGCGCGACAAAACAGATTGTTGACATTATAGGTGGCGAGTTTGAGTTTCATAGTAGGCTGCTCCTTTGTGTTGATGGTGTTGGTTGCCAACATCGCCATGCGGTGCATAGGGTCACTCGTAGGGACGAGCGCCGACGGCTGTTGATGCAAGCAAGCGAACGTGAGAGGTTCCCACAATTTGAAATGAGAAAAGTCAGGGTTTTATTGCAGCCGGTTACACAATCGCTTGCGGTTCCATGAAGTGAGAAAGGCAAGGGTTTCGTAGCCCCGTCTTGAGGCGGCAGCATTCGCCTGCCTACGCTGCCGCCTCAAGACAAGAACTACGAAACCTCTTTCTTCATTGCGCTACTACCTGCTTGTCATACCTCGTTGAATCACTGCGTTGAAATTTAGTAAACGAATTCTTTTTGCGGCGCTGCACAAATGATCTGACGGGCGACAAGGGGCTTTGTTATGCTGGTGCCGCGGAAAGCTTAGGAAATCTCACGGTCAAATAAAGACAAGTTTACAAACCCTTATCGAATACTTTTTTGTGCGTTAAAACCTCTGATTTTATTGGCGATTTATTACGTCAGAGGTCGCCGCGAAGCCGTGCAATCGGGCTGGGTTTGATGCTGGTCGGTCAGTCACTAGAGAAAAAAGTGGGTGAAGAAATTTTTTGTGTAATGGAAATCACCTCTTGTACATAAAGCAGTAGAGAGTTTACCGGCAACCTATGCCGTAAGCTTGAACGGACAACAGCTTGAAGATAAAGGCTTGAGAACAGCTTGAGTGAAAAGAGTAAGCCAATCCGCCCTCTGAATCGGCGTCCATCCGAATGGTCGGTCAGTGAACTGTTGCAAAAATGTATGCAAACCCCTACCGATGAACTGGCCTGGACGGAGTTCGTGAACCGGTTTAAAGGCACGGTGAAAAAGGGCGTGATGCAGGCGGCGCTGCGTCTGGCTCGGTACAATGCCGAATTTGATGGCCTCAGCGACACCCTGATCGAAGATTTGTCACAAGCGGTTTATATGCGCTTGATTCATAAAAACCGTCAGGCGTTGCGACAGTTCAATGGCGAGTATGAAAATTCCATCTATCGCTATATCATCATCATCGCCATCAATGTGGTGCGCGATTATTTCCGCGAAGTGCGCGCTTACAAACGCCCCGACGTGATGTTTTCGCTTGATGAATTGCTGAGTCGCGGCGGTGAAGCCCCCGATCCGCAGAGCCACGATGCGGCGTTTCTGCTTACCCAAACCGACGACCCAAAGAAAATAATTACTGTCGAATCGCTCGAAGAGATGTTTCATCAGGTTCCGGTGTGGACGAATAAAGACCGCGACATCACGGTGTTCAAGCTCAAGTATTACGAAGGGCTGACCAACAAAGAAATTTCCCGCATAACGGTATTGCAACTGTCAGCGGAAGGCGTGGGCGCGAGCCTCAACCGCACTTTGAAGCGCATAAAAAAAATCCTCCAACAACGCAAACGCCGCGAATAACTGGAAAACTCCCGCCGATGACGTATAATCAAAACGCCCGTCAATCAAGCCCTTTGGCGTACTTGGCTTGAGCGGCAAAGCAGAACTTTCAACTTCACATCCGTCGGGCGTGGGAGGCGTCCGTCAAGGCTTGAGAGCCTTGTAAAGAAGCGCTTATGAACGTCTTGGCAGTTGACACAGGATATTCGGCGACAAAGATTTATTCGGAAACCAAAGCCGGTCGCAAAACCTTGATCTTTCCATCGGTCATCGGGCAGGCCGAATTCGGCGAAGATTTTTTAGGCACCGCGCAGGATAACTTCATCGCGGAACTCAGCCTCTATCCGGGCAAGATTCGCAACTTCGGCGAAACCGCTATCCGTTTGAACCGTGGCGGCGAAATGTCCGCCGACCGCGATATGTTCACCAAGCATTACAACCCGGCGTTGACCATTGCTGGCATTGCGCGCTTTATGACCGAAAAACAGGCTGCCGCACCCGAAGTGCTGGTCGTCGGTTTGCCGGTCAATTTTTACGCCTCGCAAAAACAGACGTTGGTGGATAAACTCGCAGGCGAACACACCATCAAGCTTTACAACATCAATGGCAGCATTGCCAACACCATCAAGTTCACCCTCGAAGCCAAAGATATTTTAGTGCTGCCGCAAGGCTACGGCTCGTATCTGAGCTATGCGCTGGACCGCGAAGGCAACAAGATTGCCGACCGCATCGTGCCGACCGCAGTAATTGACGGGGGCGAAAAGACTATTGATATAGTTGCCGCTGACGGGCGCTACATTCACACCGTGTCGAAATCCATACCGTCATCGCTGGATGCCGTCTATCACGATTTGCAGCGCGAGATTGATGCCAAGTACGATGATTATCTGGAACGCTCGACCATCGAACAATACATACGCAGCAAGACGCCCTACATTACTCCGAACGGCGAAACGGTTGATCTTGAAGAGGTGCGGAAACAGGTGATGGAAAAACATCTGCCGGAAATCCTCAACCGCATACAGATGACCGTGCGCCCTATGCGTCCGCAGAAAGTTCTGGTCGCCGGTGGTTCGGGCGATATGCTCTTTGACGGCATCAAGCAGGTCTTCACCTCGGCGGAAAAAGTCGAGTCCATGATTTTCTCCAACGCCGTGGGCTATTTCCGTTACGGCTTGCTGCGTCAGACCAACGAAGACGCTTAACTGTACGATTCACTATGCCGGAAATTTATGTCAGCACCGATGTCGAAACCGACGGGCCGATTCCTGGGCAACATTCCATGCTCAGTTTCGGTTCGGCGGCTTATCTCGCCGACAAGACCTTAATCAGCACCTTTACAGCGAACCTCGAAACCCTGCCCGAAGCGACGCCCGACCCGCGCACGATGGCTTGGTGGAAGACCCAGGAAGCGGCCTGGCTGGCTTGTAGGGAAAATCTGCAAGCGCCGGAAACAGCCTTGCGGCAATATCTGGACTGGTTGAAATCTTTGCCCGGCAAGCCCGTCTTTGTTGGCTATCCGGTGGTCTTCGACTTCATGTTTGTGTGCTATTACCTGGTGCGCTTCACCGCTGAAAATCCGTTTTCGCATTCGGCGCTCGACATCAAAACGTATGCGATGGCGATGCTGAAAATAGACTTTCGCGACACCACCAAACGCACCATGCCGAGACATTGGTTCGACCGTTTGCCGCACACCCACAAAGCGCTCGACGATGCCATTGAACAGGGCGCGCTGTTTTGCAATATGTTGCGAGAGAATTTGCTATGACACCGCTGTCGCCCAACCGGGATTCTGAACTGGTCTGCCTAGCCGATTATGAAGCCCTAGCGCGTGAGCGACTTTCTCTATTGGCTTACGAATATGTCAGCGGCGGGGCGAGCGATGAAGTGACTCTCAGATGGAATGAAGAGGCGTTTCATAAAATCCGCCTGCGCCAGAAAATTCTCACCGACGTGTCCAACCTGGACACTCGCGTAACGCTCTTTGGCGAAACGCTGCCTTATCCTATCGTGCTGGCTCCTGCCGCCTATCATCGCCTGCTGCATCGTGATGGCGAATTGGCAACCGCAAGAGGCGCAAACGCCGTCGGCGCGACCCTAGTGGTCAGCACGATGGCGACCACTAGCGTAGAAGAGATTGCCGCCGTATCAAGTGCGCCGCTGTGGTTTCAACTTTACGTGCAACCCGACAGAGGCTTTACCAAAAGCCTGGTGCAACGCGCCGAAGACGCCGGGTGTCGCGTCTTGTGCGTGACGGTGGATACGCCGGTAATCGGCACGCGCAACCGCGAGATGCGTTTGCAATTCGCCTTGCCGGAGGGTTTGGACAGGCCGCACCTGCGCGGCTTGGAAAAGCACGGCGAGACCACGCATCGCCCACGCGAAGGCGAAATTTATAGTTCAACGCTGGACCCTTCGTTGACTTGGAAGGATATTGAATGGTTGCTGTCGTGGGCGCGAGTGCCGGTGATTTTGAAAGGCGTCAGCCATCCTGATGATGCAGAAAAGGCAATAAAGACGGGCGTTTCCGGCATTATCGTGTCTAATCACGGAGCCAGAAATTTAGACACTGTGCCAGCAACGATTGAGGTTTTACCGGCGGTTGCCGAGCGCGTCGCTGGCAGAATGCCGGTCTTGATGGATGGCGGCATACGACGCGGCACCGACGTTTTGAAAGCCATCGCTTTAGGAGCCGATGCGGTGTTGATCGGTCGTCCCTATCTTTACGGTTTAGCTGTTGCAGGTGCGGCAGGTGTGGCGCGAGTGGTGGATATTCTGCGCGCCGAATTTGCTATGGCGATGGCCTTGACCGGCACAACTTCTGTCGCCAGCCTCAACGCTTCGGTGTTGTGGTGAATCAACGGAAAGAGGGTAGCACCCTGGTAGCGGCTTGCGTTCAAAGTCGGCAGGTGGAAGAGTCTGAGTGAATCGGAAATTCAAGCTCAGGCACAGGACAACGCGACTACAGAGCAGAGACCTGTCATCCAAATCAAAGAGACAGCAGCTTCACACTGTGAACTGAAATTGAATTCACAAACGATAAACGCCGAGCAATTATTTGCGGACCTCAAACGCTGCCTGATGGATCAAGCAGAGAAGACGGTTTGGATCAACGCCGAAAACGACATCGTCTATGGCAGCGTGGCAGAAGTTATGGCGACGGCCAAACGCGCTGGCGCAGAAAAAATCTATCTCTTCCTGAAACCAGCCAATGCCGCTCCCACCCGCGTGAAATAAGCTTTTTCGCTCAGGCTGACAAGGCAAGGAAGAAGAACGCTCTCGCGTGCAGCAGACTGGCAGCCGCGCAATTTCCGTTTGTCACTTGCCTTTTCGCTGTGGCCTTTCTACTCTTTTGCCTGATGTTTATCGAGTCGGCACAAATCGCTATCATCGGCGCGGGGCCGGCGGGAGCGCATCTGGCTTCCCAGCTTGCGGACGCCGGGCTTGAGGTTTTGTTGTTTGATCCCAAAGGCGCGTGGGAAAAACCTTGCGGCGGCGGTGTGCCAACGCGAGCGCTGCGCGAATTCGCCTTCATTCTGGAAAGCACTGATTATCCGCGCAAATTAATTCATCGCGTCACTCTGGTGTCGGCCAACGGTCGCCGCGTGTCGGTAGATGTTGACCGCCCCTTTGCCATTTATTCGCGGGAAGTTCTCAACCAGTTGGTGCTGGATCGCGCCATCAACGCCGGAGCAAAATTTGTGCAGGCGGCGGTGAAAAATTTCGTCCGCTCCGGCGATCACTGGATTCTGGTCACTGATGACGACCGTGCGTGGCGGGCGGAATTTCTGGTCGGCGCTGATGGCGCGGCTTCATTTACACGGCGCAAACTCGCCGGTATTTTTCCCCAACAGGATTTGGCGCTGGCCTTCGGTTACAACATCCCCTTTGATGAACAGTTGGACAAAGGCATCAAAACCGAAGAGGTGACGATTCAATTTTCGCCAGATTTTACCGGCTATTTGTGGGCTTTTCCGCGACCCGGCATGATGAATTTCGGCGTCGCTGCCAAACTTGGAGAACGCACCTCGGATGAATTGCGACAGTTGTTGAGCGCGTTCGTGCGGCGTTATTATGGCGGACGTATGCCGGAATCGGAGCGCCTGAATTTTTTCGGTGCCAAGATTCCGACGCTTGATTATGCAAGCTGGGCGGACTTACGGGCGTTCGGCGAGGGCTGGGCTTTGATCGGCGATGCCGCTGGCTTTTGCGACCCGATCACCGGCGAAGGCATCTATTACGCATTCAAATCGGCGGACACTTTGGCGCACGCTTTTGACGTGCAGCGTATGTACCACCCGCAGAATTTCCAAGAGGTTGCGGCGCTCTATGAAATCATGTGGCACAACTATTTCGGCAAAGAGTTGCAGCGCGCTTCGCAGTTATTGCCGCGCTTTTATCGCGGCACGTTTTTCGGTCGCCCGTTTCCCAACGCCGTGATTTTTCTGGCGGCGCATCATCGCGGCGTGCGCGAAGTGCTGGTCAATGCCTTGATCGGTGAACAGAGTTACGTCACACTCAAACAGGATTTGCTGAATCGCGCTTATCAAATCTTCTAATTGATTTTTCGCTTACGGATTCGAGCTTGTTTCATTAACGGAAAGGACTGCAAACCTACTGATGGCAAAAGGCCGCTCACCGCTCATTATTATCTTCGTCACCGTCTTCATAGACCTCGTTGGATTTGGCATCGTCATACCGGTCTTGCCGTTGTACGCGCAGAAATTCGGGGCTTCGGAAACCACCATCGGCTTGTTGCTCGGCGTCTTTTCGATGATGCAATTCATCTTTGCGCCGATCCTCGGCAAGCTGTCCGATAGAGTCGGGCGACGCCCGGTATTGCTCATCAGTTTGCTTGGCACTTCCATAGGTTTTCTGACCATGGGGTTGGCCAACACCCTCTGGCTGCTGTTTCTGGCGCGCATCATAGACGGCGTAACTGGCGGCAATATCTCTACGGCGCAAGCCTACATCGCTGACGTGACGCCGCCGGATAAACGCTCAAGCGCTATGGGACTGATCGGCGCGGCCTTTGGTTTAGGCTTTATTTTCGGCCCGGCGCTGGGCGGTTTGCTCAGTAATATTTCACTGGCCGCGCCGTTCTATTTCGCGGCGGGGCTGGCGGCTGTCAATGCCGTCGCGCTGTATTTTTTCTTGCCGGAAAGCTTGTCCGAAGAGCATCGCAATAATGCCGGACGCGCCACCATCGCGCAAATCTTCAAAGAGTCTGGGAGTTGGCAATTGGGTGTGGTCTTTGCCACCTACTTTTTTGGCACTGTCGCTTTTGCCATGTTGACGGCGACTTATACGCTGTTCACGGTCCGACGTTTTGACTTGGACGCCACGCACAACGGCTATATCTTCGCCAGCCAGGGCGTCATCGGCGTCATCATTCAAGGCGTGTTGTTAGGGCGCTTGATAAAGCTGGTAGGTGAAAAATCGCTGGTCATCATCGGCACGTTTCTGTTGGCGGTGAGTATGCTGGCCTTGCCGTTGACGCACAGCATACCGACCTTGTTGATTGCCAGCGCTGGCATCGCCTTCGGCAACAGCTTCGTGACGCCTGTATTGAACGGGTTGGCGTCCAAGAGCGTGAATGCGGCGTGGCAAGGGCGGGTCTTGGGGGTGTTGCAATCGGCAGCGAGTCTGGCGCGCATTATCGGGCCGGCGCTCGGCGGCGTGTTGTTGGGTATGGACGCCCATAAAGACGCGAGTCAATACGGCAGAACGCCTTTCTGGACGGGCGCAGCGATTATGTTGATTGCCATAGGGCTGGCGTTTTCGCTACATTCGGTGAAAGGCAAAGCCCCGGAAGGTGCAGCGCAACAAAACGCCGAAGCCTGATGCCATCAGTAATGCCCAACGCTTCGCATCAGCGGGCCTACGCACATAACATTGATGGAATCATACGAAACTCGCTTGCGCGGCTTCGGTATATGCCTTTGTGAAACTCTCTCTTTTTTGTACCTCGGACATTGTGCTATGAAACTCTGCCCTATTGAGACTAGGCATCTATCCATTGCGCCCACGAGCAGTGCTGACCCATTCTTTAACGATACTAGGTAATCTTTCCACGACCTCATAGCCAAAAAGAACTTCATCAACATATCCCATGTGGAGCATATCTATGATACGGCAAAGATAAGATCGTCCGCAGTCCCACCAAGTATAATGAGCATCAACCATCAGATAATGTCGGACATCAATCTTTTCGTGTTCCCGAAGTTCTTCAAGTTCCATACCATCAAGCAGACTTTCATAGACACCATCCGCAACACGACTGCCGAAAGATGTTGTGTAGTAGTATTCTTTTATCTCCCATACAGCAATAGGATTAACTGTGCTAAGAAAAGCTCCGTCAACTCGTCGGGCAAGGGTACGCAAGGGAGCGCCATCGCGGGTAACGGTGGTAAGTTCTCTGGGATCATAGTCGCAAGGAAACCCTTCGGCATTCGCTTCAATCAACATATTGATGATTGCCGTAAAGTAGGCTGGTGCTTTCTTTTCACCTTTTTGTTTGTTCATTGGAATTGGGCATTGGGGGCAAAGGTCGGCGCTCAACTTCTCAAAGAGCCTTCTAGCCTGTTCCGCTTCCATTAAGCGCGACTCAACATACCTATTGAGCACATCAGCACGATATTCAAAGTATGCTAACAATGTTTTGCCGAATTTGGTTGGTCGGTTGCTCCTGTTTAAGATATGGATTGAGCTTAGGCCGATTCTCTCCAAAGCTTCCTTCATCTCCTGCAATGTCGGAACTTTAATCTGCCCTGTTGTTCTCGCAGTATAACCTACCTGCTGACTAATAGTTCGCACGTTGGCCCAAAAATGCTTTCGTTGATTAAGAAATCTCTTATCCGGCTTCATCGAAGGTTGCCCTCCAATCTGCGTACAAACTTCTCTAGCGATATACCAACTGCTTTACAGATTTGCCGAATTTCTAATAAATCTAACAGTCGTTCACCAGATTCATACTTACTGACAAAGGACTGAGGTTGTGCGAGGCGGTCAGCCAAATCAACTTGACGCAATCCAGCGTCAAGCCTAATCTGGCGCAGAAGTTCTTGAAGGCGTTCTTGGTCAGTTGTGCCAATGCTTTTATCCACGAGAGGGAATTTATTATGAATTGACCCGTATCCCAAAACAGGATATGATTCTTCGTCACCTTAATTTGCTACCACCTAAGGAAGGGCTATGCAACTTTTTTTATTTGGGCAGAACCTTGAGCGCCCTATAACACCTTTTAAATCTCAACTTCTCAAATGGGTTGGGAATAAGCAAAGGTTCGCCCATGAGATTGTTTCTTATTTTCCGTCTAGGTTTGAAAAATATTTTGAGCCTTTCCTGGGAAGTGGAGCAGTGCTTGCAACATTAGCTCCGGTTACAGCCGTTGGCTCTGATGTTTATGAACCTTTAATAGAAATTTTTCGAACTCTTCACCTCTCACCTGAAACTCTCAAGCGGTGGTACAAGGAAAGATGGTTATCTATGTTGGCTGGAGATAAGGTCGCAGAATATGAACGGATTAAAGCTTCTTACAATGCCCATCCTAATGCAGCCGACTTATTGTTCATCTGCCGTGCTTGCTATGGCGGCGTGATTCGATTTAGGCAAGCCGATGGCTACATTTCAACTCCCTGTGGCATTCACAATCCGATTCCCCCCAAGTCATTTTCATTACGAGTTGATGAATGGCGATTGCGAACAAAAGGAGCTCAGTTCATTCTTGCAGATTATGAGGAGACTATGAATATGGCGAAAGCAGGCGATATGATTTATTGCGACCCGCCGTATAGACACAGCCAAGGCATACTCTATGGCTCACAGTCTTTTGATATTGAGCGCCTCTATGAAGTTATAAATGGATGTAAATCGAAAGGTGTTTTTGTGGCTTTAAGCATAGACGGAACGAAGCAATCCGGCAATTTGGTGTGCAATATTCCAATACCCGATAGGCTTTTCGAGCGAGAAGTTTTTCTGAACTGCGGCAGATCAATGTTGAAGCGTTTTCAGATGGAAGGACAATCACTGGAGAGCGAGATCGTGACAGATCGTTTGTTGCTTACTTATTGATTTCAAGACATCTCAATCGAGAGAGGCTAACAAACGCGCCGCGCCGCGTGATAATAATTCTTCCGCTAATCTTTGACCGAGAGTTTCGGCGTCGTGTGATTTGGCGTTCTGCTGTCCGCGTATGATCTCTGTGCCATCGGGTTTGGCTACCAAGCCATCCAACTGCAACGCATCGTCAATCACTTGGCAATATGCCGCGATGGGAACCAGACAACCGCCGCCCAAGCCTTTCAAGAAGGCGCGTTCGGCAGTGCAAGCCAAGCGTGTCGCTTGATGGTCTAAAGGTTTGAGCAACGCTTTCACGCGCTCGTCGTCGTCGCGGGTTTCAATGCCCAAAGCGCCTTGCCCGACTGCCGACAACATCACTTCGGCGTTGAGGTATTGGGTGATGCGCGCTTCGTAACCGAGTCGGCGCAGTCCGGCGGCAGCTAAAATAATCGCATCGTATTCGCCGCCATCGAGTTTGCGTAGGCGGGTGTCCACGTTGCCGCGCACCGGCAAGATGTGCAGGTCTGGACGCGAGGCGCGCAATTGCGCTTCGCGGCGCAAACTGCTCGTGCCGACTCTGGCGCTTTCTGGAAGCTGAGGAAATGCGGTTATCCCTTGCCGCGCTACGAAAGCATCGCGCCCATCTTCGCGTTCGCAAATCGCTGCCAAGCTTAAACCGGAGGGCAGTTTGGTGGGCAAATCTTTCAGGCTGTGCACCGCCAAGTCAATTTCATTGGCAAACATGGCGTCTTCGAGTTCCTGCGTAAACAGCCCTTTGCCCTGTTGTCCGAGTTTCGGCAGCGAGATGTCCTGCACGCGGTCGCCTTTGGTGGAGATGATTTTAATTTCGACAGCGAGTTGCCGATGATGATTTTCGAGTTGCGCTTTGACCCAGTTGGTTTGCCACAAGGCGAGCAGACTGCCGCGTGTGCCGATGATCAGTTTATCGTTTGTCATGAGTTCGTAGTCCGTTGGTTGTTGCCAGCTAATCAAGAGAAGTGAAGTTAGGCATTCCGTCTTTACGCGGTGATTTTAGCAGGCGACAAGATCGCCTGTAAGCGGAACGCCAAACTGTTCTATGCTCCTCACCTTTTTTAATCAATGCGTATGAGCTTTCGCAATTCTTCCAAAGTGTCCGTAGGTTCTTCGTGACGTGCCGTGGCACGCATATGAGCAATCAACGGATGCGATAGTTTATTGACCAGCGCAGGGATGAGGATTTCCGTAATCGCGCTTTCCTGTTCGGCGTTCAACGCGCCCAGACGTTTGCGATGGCGTTTCAATTCGTTGAGCGCCAGTTGCGCGAGAATCGCTTTGACCTCAACGACCTGTGGGCCGATGTCTAGCGAGCGCAAGTGCTTCATGAAACTTTGCGTTTCGCTTTCGATGATGACTTCGGCGCTCTGCGCTTCGCGTTCGCGTTCTTTAAGATTCGACTGCACGGCTCCTTGCAAATCGTCTATGTCAAACAGAAAAGTGCTGTCGAGATTGGCGATGCCGGGATCAATATTACGCGGCACGGAAATATCTATGAACAGGAGCGGCCCTTTGCGGCGCGACTTCAAAGCGCGGCGCGTCTCCTCCGGGCGTATGACATAATCCGCCGCGCCGGTCGAACAAATCACGATGTCAACGGCAGGCAGGGTTTCATAAAACGCCGCGAAGCTGATTGCTCCGCCGTTGTATTGTTGCGCCAGGTTGGCCGCTTTTTCCGCCGTGCGATTGGCGATTAATAATTTGTGCGCGCCAGCCTGCATTAGACTCTGCGCCGCCAGTTCCGCCATGTCGCCCGCGCCCACCAGCATCACGGTCTTTTCCGTCAAGTCACCGAAAATTTTATTAGCGAGTTCGACGGCCACCGAACTGATGGAGACCGGATGCAAAGCGACGCCGGTTTCGGTACGCACACGCTTGGCGACCGACAGCGCCCTGTGCATCAGTTGACTCAACACCCGGCCAACCGTTCCGGCTTCGATGGCGGTGCGATAAGCCTCTTTGACTTGCCCTAAAATTTGCGACTCGCCAACGACCATCGAATCAAGCGCCGAAGCGACGCGGAACAGATGTTTGATGGCTTCAGAGTCGGCGTGCAGATACAGATGCGAGTGAATCGAATGCAGCGGCAGTTCATGAAAATCGCAGAGGAAATTTTGTAAGCGGTCAATGCCTTTTTCAATACCGGCGGGCGCAGAGGCGATCAACTCTACACGATTGCAGGTTGAGACGATGACGCCTTCATCCACGCAGACCTGATCAACCAGATTGGCCAACGCTCCAGGCAAGCGCGATTCGTTGAAGGCGAGGCGCTCCCGCACTTCAACAGGCGCTGTCTTGTGGCTTAATCCGAGTAGAACGATATTCATAATCTATAGTCTTGTGGGCTGCCGCAAACGAGTTATCCGAAAACATGAAGCGTGCCTAAATAGCGCACCCCGATTAGGCTGCCGATGACCAGCATGAAACTGATGATAGAGGCGAGCGCGGCGGTTCTGCCGCCCCAACCGGCATTGATCCTGGATTGCAGCATCAACAGGTAGATGACCCAAATGATGACCACGAATATTTCCAGCGGTTGCCCGTGCCAAAAGACGCCATCGCGGGCGCGTGACCAGGCGATACCGGCAGCGATGCCCAGCGTCAACAAGACGAAGCCAGCGGCGATGGCTTTGAAGCTGATGGCGTCACAGGTTTCGAGGCTCGGCAGTCGGTAAAAAATTTTGCCAAAGCGTTTCTGCTTCAATTCGCGCTCTTGAATGATGTACATCAAGCCCGCGCCGAAAGATAAAAAGAAGGCCGCATAGGCCAGCAGAATCAGGCCAGCGTGCGCCGGAAAGAGAATTTTTTGCAAGGGCTGGCTGATGTCTTGCGGCTGGTTGGAAGTGCTGCTGTTGGCGAGCGCGGCAATGGTGATTAAGACGAAAACAATCGGCAGAATAAACGCTTTCAAAGCGTTGGCGCGATACCAGCGATAGGCGATGAAATAACACAGCACCAGCGAAAAGGCTAGAAAAGCGCACATTTCTTGGGTGCCGACAATCGGGCAGCGTTTGGCGCTCAAGCCCTGCCAGACCAGCCAGACGGTATGCGAAGTGAAAGCGGCGAGCAAGCCGTAAAAGGCGATTTCGCGCAACCAGCGTTTATCCGTGGTCAGTGAAAAGATGGATTGCGCCACGCCCAGTGCATAGCCCACCAGCATCATCGTCCATAAAATTTTCATATACAACCTTCGTGCGAAACGGCTTCGTCGGAACAGGGATTTTACCTGCGCCGTGACCGGGAAAGCAATTTTATTCGCAGTGCATAAACGGGTGTTCAGATTATGGGCATCGCGGCACAGCGACCCTACCTGGTTTGGATGATGGCGTCGGCAACCGCCGCGACTTCCTTCATCTCTTTGACATCATGGACTCTGACCAGATGTGCGCCACGCGCAATCGCCAAGGCGACGGATGCGGCGGTTCCCCATATCCGTTCGCTGACCACCTGACCGGTGAGCTTGCCGATGAAGCTTTTGCGCGAGGTGCCGATCATGATCGGCAGATGCAATTCTGCGAAGCGTTCCAAGTGATTCAGTATGGCCAGATTCTGTTCCAGCGTTTTGCCGAAGCCTATGCCTGGATCAAAGATTAAACGGTCGTGCGGCACGCCGTAAGCCAGCGCTTTCTCTATGGCGAGATTCATCTCGCGATTGATTTCGGCAAATAGCTCTGCGCTTGGTGCCATCTTCTGCATGGTCGCAGGCGTACCGCGCATATGCATCAGGATGAGTCCTGCTCCGGCTTTTGCCACGCTTGCGGCAAGCGTTTCATCGAAGCGCAAGGCGCTCACATCATTAATCAAACTCGCGCCGCAGTCCAAGGCTTGGCGCGCTACTTCGCTTTTGTAGGTATCAACCGAAATCGGTATGGTCAACTTTCCCTGCAGTGCTTTTAACACCGGCAGCACTCTGGATAACTCTGCTTCCACAGGCACAGGCGTGGCGTTTGGGCGGGTGGACTCGCCACCGATTTCAACCAGGTCTGCGCCTTGCGCTTGCATCTCCAGAGCGCGATCAAGGGCGCTTGCCGGGTCGTTATACTGGCCGCCATCGGAAAACGAATCCGGCGTGATATTCAACACCCCGACAATCTGTGTGCGTGCGCCAAGCGTCATCTCATAACGCTTGACCAGAGGTATGCGGTGAAGGGTTCTCTTCATAGCTTCGCCTGCTCGCCCTGAAACACTGCGCGCTTGCAGCGATTCAACGAGAAGGCATACCAGATGATGCCTTCCATAGCCAGCGCAAACCATAGAATTACTCGCGTCAGATAGAGTAAAGCAAAGAGGTTTTTGTAGTTTGAATCGGCCAGATTGCCCAGCAAAACATGAGTGCTGAAAAACGCCAGCATCAAGGTCAGCAGGAAGAGATAAGCCAGTAGCCGCAAATCGAGAAAGAGAGTTTTATCGGGGAGCGCTACCAGTGGTTTGCGGTGCAGCAGTTGGCTTAGGTATTGCTGATTTCCGCGCCGCATTTCGCGTTCAAAAATGCTGATCAGATGAAAGGGGATCAGCAGAAACACTATAAACAAAGGCGGAAAATAGAGCAGCGTTTTGAGGTAAGCCGATTGCGCCGGGTAAGAAAAAAACTTCTCTCCGGCGATTTGCGTGACCGCCGTTTTGGGTAATTCGGGATAGACGAACAGAAAGGTCAGCAGAATCGCCGCGAGAAAAATCGTCAGCGCATAGAGCAAACCGTCATCGCGGTTTTGGCGAGTGCGTTGAAGGTCGAGGCCAAGCCCTAAAAGCGATGTGCCAAAGGTGAAGACAAAAATCATCGGCGCAAGTTTGAAGGCCAGTTGCCGATGCCGGTCAAATTCATAAGCCAACTCGACCAAAAGCGCCAACCCTTGAAGCGCCGCATACAAAAAAGCGACCAGTAAGGCGTGGCGCAAATGTCCGCCGAAGCTCCAGTCGAAACTCTTGGTCGGCGCAGCTTGCGCGGTTGTCGCATAGCTGGCGGGAAGCGTGGGCGGCGGTTCGGTTGCAGCGGGCAAGCGCTCGGTCTGTTCCTGATTGCATAGCGCGGCTTCGGTTACTGGCGCGATAAAGCGAAAGCCGCGTGTGGGAACGGTCTCGATAAATCGTGGGCGGCGCGCATCATCGCCGAGCGCTTTTCGCAATTGAGTAATTCGTAAGGCGATGGCTTTATCAAATTCAATATTGGCATTCCAGATGGTTTTCAATTCGTCTTTGCTAACCAGGCGGTCGCGGCTACGTAACAGCATCAGCAATATCTCATAGGCTTTCGGTTCGAGATGTACCTCCTTGCCGTCCTGCAAAAGAACGTGATTGAGAGTGTCCAGACAGAAAGCGGCGAACCGATAACAACGAGTGGTTTCTTGAGTGCCGTGCAAATCGCTCCTTCAAATCTGGCCTAAGCTTTTCTTAATGTTTTCCTAAAACCCCTAGGGAAGCTTTCTGGCGTAAAGTAAAAGCGCCGGTCGGCGATTGATGAATCTGATTGTTCAAGCAGTTAATTTTAAGCGACCAGTCTAGCATAACCCGGCGGTCAGCAAAAAACCTTAGCGGGAAAATTTTTCAGGAGGAACCGTTTGTGAAAGTTCTATCCAGGCGTTCTCTGCCTATCGCTGCGGGGTGGAATAAAGAGTTGAAAGCGTTGGGCGAAAATTTCCATCGGCGCTTGAGTGCGGGGCAAGACCTATGGGTCAGCGAAGAACTCTGCGAGGTCTTTTTGCCGCCGCTGGCGAGCGCTCTACAGCGGCGGTTTTATCAAGTGAAAGACCCGCACCTGGCCGCAAGTTTTGCCATTGATGCGCTGCTGAGGTATATGGATTCGCCCGCCGCCTTTGCCCCTGAGCGCAGTAGTTTGATTGCCTACCTGTATATGGATGCCTGCGGCGATTTGATGAATTTTTTAGAGAAGCAGAAAAAATTTGTCGAACTTCATACCTCGTTGTCGGAATATGAAGTGAGAGGGGCAGTCGTCGCGCAGACCCCTGAAAGCCTTCTGCTTGAGCAATCGGTGGCGCTGGCAGAAGCGGAATTCATGCAGATGGCAGAGCCGACAGATCGCCTGCTGATCGAATTGATTTTGAACCGTGTACGAGAAACCGAATCTTATGTGACCGTGCTTGAGATTGAGGCGTTAGACCGGCAAGCCCAAATCAACATGGTAAAGAAACACAAGGATAGATTGAAAATTCGCTTGAAGCGCTGGTTGCGGAAAACCGGATACAAGACCGTAAAATAAAACTCGTTGTGGTGTCGTCCGATCACCACTTCTTTTCGTGGGCGTAACTTATAGCGGGTTGCAGAGGTGTGCGATTGGTTGAGAGAGTCGGAGACCGCCGCTCAACCAAGTGTTGTGGTCGTGGGCAAGTGAAATTCGCTACATGGCCACAAGAAAATTGTTATAAAGAGTCGGCTACGCCGCTCAACAGGTTGGCCGGGGAAGCGCTGCGTGATCTTCTCTTTCCCCTCTACTCTTGTTGCCATTGGGTTGAAAACCACTTCCGAACGCCGCCACCTGTCACCTTGAAACAGTTGAATCATTGCGCCTCGTGCGTCTGTGAGAGGAGCCCCCATGTTGAGAAAAATTTTACTTGCCATAACCGCTTTGACGATATTTTTAGTCGCTACGGATTCGCCCTTGACCAGCCGCTCTAACGTCCGCGCTGTCAGCGCTGCTAGTCGGTTCATCGGCCAGGTTCAACGCCGCGATATCGTTTCCAACGGACTGGTTGCTTTGACCTCCGGGGTGCCGGTGAACGGGTCATTGCCCACTCCGAATCCCAATACCTGTGTGTTGAGCGATACGCAATACACCATAGCGGTGCCGAACGGGGCGTCAGAATTAAAAGTTGACCTCAACGGCAATCAGGATGTTGATCTGTTTATCCGCTTTGGACAACCGGCAACGATACAGGATGGCACGGTCGTGGCCGACTTCCGGTCGGAGTCCTTAACCGGCACCGAAAGCCTCACCGTCAACTCTGCCAGTTTCCCCGCCCTTCAGTCCGGAACCTATTTTGTAGTGGTTTCCAATTGCGGTCCCGGAGCCGCCAATTTTACGGTGACGGCAACCGTCCCCCTGTCTTGTACCTATCAACTTTCGCCAACAAGCCAGGATTTCACGGCGAATGGTGGTTCGGGCAGCGTCAATGTTATCACCTCGCTCAACTTATGCGCTTGGTCTGTTGGTCAGGTGCCGGGTTGGATAACCATCACTTCCGGCAGCAGTGGCAGCGGCAACGGCACGTTCAATTATGTGGTCTCGCCGAATCTGAGTTTCACGCCGAGGTCGCAAACGCTTACCATCGCGCAGCAGGCGTTTACAGTGAATCAAGGCGCTGCAAGCGAGGGCGGCAGCGCTCTGGATTTGATTGTTGATGATGGCTCGTTTGAAGATTCCATCGGGCGAACTGATCCGGGACCGCTGTATGTGGTCAATCGCTTGACGCCGACTCGCTATCCGGCCACCCTTGCCGAAGTAGCAATCTTTTTCCGCAATGTGGGCGGTGCGCCTTCTATCGGTGCGCCGATTACTATTCTGGTGGGCAACAATAGCGATGGCGATGCCAACATCAATAACACCAGTTTTCAGATTACCCCGACCAGTATTCAGGCACTGGGACAATTCAATGTCTATGATGTTCCCGATGTCACCATAAATTCAGGTGATTTTGTGGTGGGGTTTTTTATCAGCAATCCGGTCAATGTTTTTCCGATTGCGCTGGATCGGACGTTGCCTTCGCGTGGGCGTTCGTACTATTCGACCACCGATGGCCGAACCTTTATTTTTCATGACAGCGCGGTGCCTGATCTGGCGGGGAATTATGGGATTCGAGCGCGCCTTGCTCCGACCACTTCTGCCTGTGTTTATACCCTCAACCCCTTGAGTCAGTCCTTCGGCATCAATGGTGGCAACGGAGTCGTAGCCGTAAACACCTCGAGCAACAACTGTGCGTGGACGGTCAGCGGTGTGCCGAACTGGATCACCATACTTTCCGGCAGCAGCGGCAGCGGCAATGGCGCGTTCAACTATGTGGTGGCCGCCAACACCAGTCCCAATCCGCGCTCCGGCACCTTCACCATCGCTGGCTCTTTGTTTACCGTCACGCAAGATGGCAATGCGCGAACTCCCCGAATCTTGGGCGCTGTGGTGCAGGGCAAGAGTTTGATTATCAGCGGCGAAAATTTCGCAGTCGGGGCATCCTTGTTGATGGATGGAGTGCGGCAGAAAAAAGTTCGCAATGATGAACAAAGCCCGGATGCGATCTTGATTGCAGTGAAATCCGGCAAACTCATCCCCAAAGGCTTCTCGGTGGTGTTACAGGTCGAGAACCCCGACGGCACCTTATCGCCGGAATTTCGCTTCACCAGACCGTAGCCACATTTCCTGAAGGGCGTGGCAAGGCCAACTTCCAACCGCCCGCCGCAGGCGTTCTGCTCAGGTAAGCGCTACGGAAAAGATCAAGAGGGCATCGCGTTCAAGCGTAAACGCGAACGAGGTGGAAAAGGCTAGACCTCACTAACCTTTTGCCACCTCGTTGATGTTGGTTTGTCCGCGCTGCTTATTTCTTGAGGCCCAAACCTAAAAAGAGAATCGGGCGAAAAATTTTCCACCAGTCCACCAGCGCACGCATTTTGGTGTAGGCGATGCCGTCATCTTCTTGCGGGTATTCTATGGTGACCGGAACCTCTACGACTTGGTGACGCAAGCGCAGCGCCTTGAACAACAGATACGGTTCCAGTTCATAACGGTCGAGCCAGTCCTGCCAGAGATTAATTCGTTGGTCTTCAAACAACGAAAGTTTAATGGCGCGAAAACCGCTTGAAGCATCGGTCACTCGTCGTCCACAAAACAGCGAAAACAGCAAGGTATAGCCGCGTGTGCCGAACTTGCGTCGCCAAGGCATACGCAGGAATTCGCCGCCAGCTTTGTAACGCGACCCCTGCACCAATTCCGCTTCGCCTTGCAAAATCGGTGCAAGCAATCGCGGTATCTGTTCGGGCGGGGTCTTGCCGCCGCCCGAAACCACCACCACGATGTCATAGCCGTTGGTCATCGCGTAATCTATGCCGCGTCGAATCGCTGCGCCGACCCCGTGATTATTACCGTCGCCCAGCACCAACGCGCCCGCCGCTTCTGCATAGGCGCTGGTGCTGTCCACTGATCCATCATCAACGACTACGGTGGTCTCTACGCAATCCTGTGGCACGGCTTCGACGACGCGCTTGATGCGCTCGCCTTCGTTCCACGCCGGAGCGATGCACAGCACGCGAGGTTGCGGCTTGGCTTCGGTCTGCACAAAGGGTTTCTCGATTTGAACTTTCACTGGCGAGGTCATGACAAAATCGCTTTCAAGATAAAGTTTCCTGCAACCATTGATAGGTGTACTGCAAACCTTTTTCAATGATTACCGAGGGCGACCAGCGCAATTCGCGGCGAATCTTTTCTATGTTGACGACACGGCGGCGGATGTTGTCTATGTCGCGGCGATCTACATATTCCGGCTCAACTGCCGTGCCGGTGATTTGAATAATCATACGCGCCAGTTGATTGACTGAAGTTTCGCGGCCTGTGCCGACATTGTAAACCTGCCCTTCGGCCTTTGGCGAAAAGCCTGCCAGCAAGGTCGCGTCCACCACATCATCAATGTAAGTGAAATCGCGAGTCTGTTCGCCATCCCCGTGTATGCGCGGCGCTTGGCCAGCCATCGCGGTCTCGAAAAACTTGGCGATCACGCCGCAATACGGATTGTCTGGTCTTTGCGCCGGACCATAGACATTGGAATAACGCACCATCGCCGTGGATAAGCCGTAGCTTTCATAAAACGCCTTGCAATAATTTTCTCCGGCGAATTTCGACACCGCATACGGACTAAGCATATTGGTCGAGTCGTCTTCATTGATCGGCAGATAACGCGGATTGCCATACACCGAAGCTGACGACGCATAGACCATACGCGGCACTCGGCATTCGCGCACCGCCAACAACACATTCAAAGTGCCGCCGATATTGACTTCATAATCTTCGCGGGGATTGCGCGTCGAAACGATGATGTTGCGCGCTGCTTCGTGAAAAACCACCGCTGCGCCCTTGACGACATCGCGGGTCAAGTCAAAATCGGTGACGCTGCCTTTGATGACTTCGAGCTTCGCGTTGTCCTTCGGCAGATTCGATTCATCGCCGGTATAAAAATCATCGAGGACGATAACCGTAGCGCCTTCCTTCAAGAGGCGGCGCACGATATTGGAACCGACAAACCCCGCGCCGCCGGTAACTACGACTCTCTGACCGGGCAATTTTTCGATAAAACTCATGATGACTCCAACCACGCAACCCTCCGAGCAGCGGAGCCTGGCGATTGCGCGGGTTTTATTATGGCTTGGAAACAGGTACTCAAAACGACGGGGAAGGATAACCGAATTTACCGGAACAATCCAGAAAGCTGCTATACTTTTTCGGTGAACAAAATCGCCGGTCTCTACATTCATATACCGTTTTGCGCGCGCAAATGTACCTACTGCAATTTCAACACCACAGACTTTGTTGAAGGTTTAGCGGCGCGCTATTGCCAGGCTGTCGCCGCAGAGATTCACTACTG
The DNA here is from genome assembly GCA_016201275.1 of Acidobacteriota bacterium. Taxonomy (GTDB): domain Bacteria; phylum Acidobacteriota; class Blastocatellia; order UBA7656; family UBA7656; genus JACQDB01. The sequence continues at coordinate 97,363 of JACQDB010000133.1, read as the reverse complement.
GGGGCAGAGGCTGGCAAAAGAAGAATCATCTTTGTTGCCGATTGACACGATCTATTTTGGCGGCGGCACGCCTTCCATAGTCGAAGCCGAACAACTGGCGACCATTCTGGCCGCCTGTCGCCGCCATTTCCAGGTGACAGCGGATGCGGAAATCACCATTGAAATCAACCCGGCAACGCTGTCGCCACAGAAACTGACCGCTTGGCTCGCTGCCGGTATCAATCGCGCCAGCGTTGGCATTCAATCGTTTCTTGATAGCGAACTGATTGCCTTGAGCCGCACCCATGACAGCCAGCAAGCCCTACAGACCATAGCCGCTTTGCGCGCTGCCGGTTTTCAAAACATCAGCTTGGATTTGATCGCCGGTTTGCCGCAACAAACCAAAACCAACTGGCAATACAATCTGCATGAAGCGCTGTTGCTACGCCCTGAACATCTGTCGCTTTACCTTTTGGAGGTGAAAGAAGGCACGCAACTCTTCAGCCAAATCAAACGTGGACAGAGGCCGCAGCCCGACGACGACTTGGCGGCGCAACTGTACGAGATGATGTGCGCGGCTACTGCCGAAGCCGGATACGAACAGTACGAGATTTCCAATTTCGCGCTTGCTTCCCGTGCGCCGAAAAAATCTCTGCGCTCGAAACATAATTTGAAATATTGGTCAGACACGCCGTTCTATGGCATGGGATGTGGAGCGCATTCTTATGATGGACGGATGCGTTGGGTGAATACTTTACCAACGGAAACTTATGTGGAACAGGTCGCCGCGCAAGGTCAGGCGATCCATGAACGCCGCCGACTTGATGACACGGAACGGGCTACAGAAGCCATTTTCATGGCCTTGCGTCTGACCGAAGGCATAGACCTTGCAGCGTTTCGTGATGAATATGGCATGGACATTTTGGCTACCTACGGCGCGGAACTTGAGCGTTCAGCCGACGCCGAATTAATCACCATCGAAGCGGGTCGTTTGCGCCTGACCGCCAGAGGCCGCCTGTTATCTAATGAAGTGTTCATGATTTTTGTTTGAGAATAGTTATGAGAAATCGCCAAGTTGAATTCCGCAAGCCCCTACCTTTTGCCGCAAGATTCAAGACCGCCTTTACCCTCGTCTTGGCTATCGCCTTCAGCCATTGCGTGCAGGCGCAGAGTGGGCGCGTACCCAACGTCAAGCCCAACGCCACTGCTGGGCGTCCACAAACTGATGACCAAGACGATACCGTAAAATTACGCACCGATGAAGTCTTGTTGCCGGTGAGCGTTCGCAACCACGATGGCAAAGTGCCGACCTATCTGGATAAAAAAGACTTCATAGTTGCCGAAGACGGCAAGCCTCAACCGATTACTGCGGTGTTGCGTTTGCCTGCCAATGTACTGTTTATCGTGGACCTGAGCGGCGAGCCGAATTTCCGCAAAGACACCAGTATCAATAGCGCCATCGCTTTTCACATGGTCAAGGCTTTAGGCCAAGAAGACCGCGCTGCGGTTCTCACTTACGCCGACCGGATTGATTTGATTGCCGATTGGACGACCGATAAAAATGCCGTTGGCGCGGCCTTGAAAAGCAAAGTAAAACCGGGCATCCGAGCCGATTTTTATCGCTGTGTAAAATATGCGGCGCAAGAGATTTTGCCTAAGGTGACGGGGCGACGAGCGGTGGTCTTGTTGTCCGATGGCGTGGACTCGTTCAATCAAACAGGGTTTACCGAGGCGCTCGCCGCCTTGCATCGCGCCAGAGCTACGGTTTATGTGGTCAATCAAAATCGCGTGATTATCAAAGACTTGCGCGAGCGGGTTTTTCATAAACTCTCTTGGTATGAAATGCTCGACCCCAAAGTGAAGAAACGCTACGACCCGATACGCAATTATGTGCATCAACTGGAAGCCGCCGAATTGACTCTCAAAGGCTTGGCCGAAGAGACCGGCGGCCTGGTTTGGGATGCGGACAAGCGCATTGAAACGACAGCCGCCAAGACCGCGAAGCCGGAGTATGTGGAAGTGCAAGAGCGACCGTTGACCGCCGCGATGTTGGCCAGTCAGGTAGTCGCAGAGATCGGCACGGAATTCATTGTCGCGTATTCGACCGACCGCAAAAGTAACGATAAAATTTTTCACACCGTGAAAGTTTTCGTCACCCGCCCAGAAATTAAAATCCGTACACGGCGCGGCGTCTATGCGAATCTGCAACCAGAAGCCGTCGGCACTAAGCAATAAACAAAGCCCTGTGGCACGGTCAGCTTGCGAAAAATCAATGTGCTGATGGCGTGGTTTGAAGGCCCAGCGGATTAGACGCATTGAGCCAATAAGGACGGATGATTTGCAACGATCTGCCATATCCGAAAAATTCGCTGGGCTTTGATATGGGGCCGGCGAGCCTTGAACTTTCGCCAGCCCCTTGGACGATACAACGGCTCTGTTTACGCCTGCTTGATATGCTATGATTGCCGCCGGTTTACAATACATCATTCGAGGAAAGCATGAACATCATAGACCTTCGTAGCGATACCGTGACCAAGCCGACCGAAGAGATGCGCGAAGCCATGCGGCGCGCTGAAGTTGGCGACGATGTTTATCTGGAAGACCCTACGGTGAATCACCTGCAGGAACTTGCCGCCGCCATGCTTGGCAAAGAAGCGGCGCTCTTTGTGCCTTCGGGGACGATGGGCAATCAAGTCTGTTTGCGTCTGCACACGCAGATCGGTCAAGAGGTCATCACCGAAGAGCGCAGTCATATTTTTAATTATGAAATGGGCGCGATGGCAGCGGTCAGCGGCGTGCTGGCAAGACCTGTGCGCGGTGAAGACGGCATACTCGACTGGCCGATGATTGAAGCAGCGATTCGTCCGCGCTCCGCTTATTATGTCGCGCAGACCGGACTGGTGACGTTGGAAAACTCGCACAACATGGCAGGCGGCGCGGTGATGCCGCTGGCACGTCTTGAAGAGATTTGTGAACAATCGCACGCCTTGGGATTGCCTGTGCATTTGGATGGAGCGCGCATCTTCAACGCGGCGACGGCGCTTGGTTGCGAGGCGAAAGATTTGGCGCGGCCTGTGGATTCGTTGATGTTCTGTTTATCGAAAGGCTTGGGTGCGCCCATCGGTTCGCTGATTGCTGGAACGCGGGAATTTATTGATCGCGCGCTGGCGGTGCGTCGAATGTTCGGCGGCTCTATGCGCCAAGTCGGCGTGATTGCCGCTGCCGGAATCATCGCCTTGGAAAAGATGACTGGGCGTTTAGCCGAAGACCACGCCAACGCGCAAGGGCTGGCGCGAGGGCTGGCGGCGATTCCCGGCGTGCAGATTGACCCCGAAAAAGTGCCGACCAATATACTGGTTTTCGATATTTCGCAAACCGGCGTCGGCACTGCGGAGTTGTCTGCGAAGTTGAAAGCCTTGGGCGTGCTGGCCAACGGCATCAGCCCCAGAGAGATGCGTATGGTGACGCACAAAGACGTGAGCCGCGAAGATTGCGAAACCGCTTTGCGTATTATCAAAACCGTCTTGAATTAATGAGCGGGAGACGCCGGATGAGAAGGGAGATAGAGGCTCAAATTGAATTGCTTGGCGATGAAATTCCGTTGCTGTTCACGAAGGCGGACGAGATGAGAAAAGCCTCGTCGGTGCTGGCGTCTTCGGCGGAATCTGCCACAGCAAAGTCAGCCGTAAAAGGGTTAGGGCTTGGCGAGGCGCGGAAGCGTCTGGCCGCGTCTGATCAACACTTGAGTGATTTTCCCAGGCCTTGTACGGGCGACCACCGCAGGGTCGCCCGTACCAAATTGCCCTTGATTTACTCCACCATCCTTGCGCGCTGCTTTGCTGAATTGTAATCTCCAAAATTCTTTATGAATAAATTTGTCATTGCCATTGATGGCCCTTCGGGAGTCGGCAAGAGTACGCTTGGCAAAGCGCTTGCCCGCCATTTTCATTTTCTCTTCATTGATTCGGGCGCGGTCTATCGCGCCATCGCTTTGCAGGCTTTACAGCAGCACACGCCGCTTGATCATCGGGAAGCGGTCGCGGCCATCGCTTGCCGCGCCCAGGTCAAACTGGAAGGCGACCCCGATGCGCTGCGCGTTTATCTGGACGGGCAGGAAGTCACGCAAGCGATTCGCGCCTCGGAAGTCACACGCGCTGCGTCGGTCATCGCCACCATTCCGCAGGTGCGCGAAGCGGTGGTGGAAAAATTGCGCCGCATGGCAGATGCGAGCGGCGTGGTGATGGACGGGCGCGACATCGGCACTACAGTGTTTCCCAACGCGCCGGTGAAATTATTTCTCGAAGCCGCGCCGGAGGTGCGCGCTCAAAGGCGCTGGCTCGAAGAGCGCAACAAAGGCCGCGAAGTTTCTTACGAACAGGTCAAAGCCGAACTCGTCGAACGCGATGCCCGCGACCGCGACCGCGCCGCTACACCGCTTGTCAAAGCCGACGATGCCATCTTGATTGATACTTCGACGCTGGATTTGGAAAAGCTCATTGCCCGGGTGCTTGAAATTGTCGAATCGCGCGGCTAAACTTCTCGTCGTTGCAAGGTTAGATCGGATGTTCGCATCTCATCGCGTACTCGAAGTGAATGAAAAACTGGTCTCGCCTCAGCGCGGCTGCTCGGCTTCTGTCGCCAGAGGCGGATGGCGCGAGTCGCTTCGGCGCTCCTCACTCAAGGCTATCAGGAAAGGCTATACGCAAACGTGGTAGAGGAATTTCGACTTCATTCCATTACAGACCATCTCTCATCAGGCCGTTATTCAGAATCCCTCGGTTTAGCTGTTTATTCCGGCACTTCCGCTTTTCGCTCAAGCCCTGCGAGTGCGGTAGAATTTTCGTGCGTAACTGGCAACCGCTGCCTTGTGGAGATTCACTAACGACTGAAAACCGAAAACATCCGCGAACCTTATGTCCAAGAAACTGAAAATCACCACGCTGTTATCACTAGGTTTGATTTCACTTTTGGTTTTAACCCTCATTATCTATGTTCGCACCGGCGGACTGGATCGAATCTTACGCGATCAGATTATCGGCGGCTTACAAGAGGTCGGCATACGCGCCGAAATCGGCGACGCCAATCTCAGCCTCTTCGGCAGCAAAGTCACTTTCAACAATGTCAAACTCTACGTCGAAGGCGAGAGCCAACCGTTTGCCACTGTCGAAAGCATCAACGGCGAATTTTCGGTCATCAGCTATCTGGCGCAACGCATCAACCTGACCAAACTGACCATCGTCAAACCGGAAGTCTGGATTGATATAGATGAACAAGGGCGCACCGTTCTTGATAAATTGAAAACGCCAACTGAAACCGACAAGAAGACTAAAGACGAGCGTCTGAAATTCTTTACGGCGACGTATGATTTGCAACAAGCTCGCATTCATTTCAACGACCGCAAAGATAACCTCACTGCGGAAATCGAACATCTGGCCGCAACTCTGACGCCGTTTGAAGCGAGCCTTCTTGAAGACAAACTCAATCACCAACTCGCCATAGGTTTCGACCAAGCTTCGGCCACCTATCAAGGCCGCGAGATTCACCACCTCACCTTTCAACTGCAAGGCAAGGTTACCGAGGAGAGCGCCGAAATAAAATCGCTGTCGTTGAACTCCGAGGTTCTCGAAGTTTCCGGTCAAGGGCAGGTTTCCGGTTTCTCGCCCATCACATACAACTTCACAGAGGTGAAGCTTGAAACGTCGCTCGAAGAAATCTCCCGCGTCTTTGCGCCCACTGTGAAGTTGAACGGCAAGGCGATTTTTGAAGGCACGGTTGACGGCGAAAATGAACACTACAATGCCAAAGGGAAAATCACTTCTACGGATTTGCACATCGAAGGCGCACGCCTCGCCAATCTTGCCATGAAGATTGACGCGCATGGCAAAGGCGCAGAGTACAACGCCGATGCGGAAATCGTGTCCACCAATGTCAACGTCGAAGGCTTTCGCATCGCCAGTGTTCAAGTGCAGGCCGACGTGAACGGCAAAGGCGAAAACTTTTCGGCCAACGCCAACCTTGCCTCGGCGCAGGCGAGCAGTAAAGATGTCATCATCAACGCCATTCGCGTCAGCAATCTGAAAGGCAAGGCGCAGGGCGGCGCTTACAATGTCAGCGGCGGATTAGCTGTCGCCGCGCTCAAGAGCGGGAATTTTTCACTGACCAATCTGCGCGGTCAATTGAGCGCCGACAATCATAAAATTACGCTGGCGCAATTTGCGGCAACGGCTCTGGGCGGCAACGTCAACGGCACGGCGACCATCGCCTATAAAAGTTTCGGGCAATCCCGCGTGGAGGTGCAGTTCAATGCCATAGACTTGAATCAAGCCTCGACCCTGGTTGCTGCAAAAGATGTGACGGTGCAGGGCAAAGCCAGCGGCACCGCGCAACTCACCTTTCCCGGTTTCAACTACCAAGCCGCGAGCGGACGCGTGCTTGCCGATTTCACCGCACAGGTATCGCCGCCAGAACAGCGCGCTGATGCCACCGCAGCCAAAGGCCATGTCAGTTTGCTCGCCAATGGTCGCGGCTTCAACATCGAACAGGCGACCATCAATTCCGCCAGCAGCAATATCAATGCGAGCGGCGCGATTGATTGGAACGGGCAGGCGAATCTTGATGTAACTTTTCAATCAAGCGAGATGGCCGAAGTGCAGAGCCTCATTGATTCGTTCGGCTTCATTCCCGAAGACATTAAAAATCAATATGAAATTGTGGTCAGCGGCGCAGGCAGTTTCAGTGGACGAGTGCAAGGGAAAATCGGTGCACCCAATCTTGCAGGGGTGTTGAAACTATCGAGCATCAAAATGCACGATGAAGAATTGGGCAGGCTCGAAGGCAACATCGCTTACACGCCATCTTTGGTGCGTGTCGAAAATGGCACGCTGGTGCGCCCAGACAGTTCACGCGCCGATTTCACTTTGAACGCGCCGCTTGATGATAAAAACGCCGTTGATTTGAAAGCTACGGTTACGGATTTCGATTTGCCGCAGCTTGTGCAATTGACTGCGCCGGGGCTTGCCAACATCGTCGGCAGAGGCAAGATCACGGGCGCGGTTGATTTGCAAAACCTCGGTGACACGCGCAAGATGACCGGCACTGCAAATGTGACCTTGACGGCAGGCGAGTTCAACGTCAATCAAGAGGAAGGCAACAATGCAAAGCCGATCTCGGTGCCGGAATTCGTCGGCAACATCACTTTTGCCAACAGCGTCATCAGCGTTGACAACCTGCATATGAAAGTTGGCGACAGCCTGTTGACCGGCAAAGGCTTCTTCAACCTGGACACCTATGCTTACGCGGTGAATGCCGAAGGCAAGGCCGTTGACCTGTCGCAAATCGCCAACGCCATCAATGAAAATTTGCAGGTCAGCGGCGTCGCTGATGTGAATGTCAAAGGCGAAGGCAAATGGGGCAAAGACAATTCCGATGACTGGTCGAACGTCAATCTCAACGCCGCTATTCAAGGCCAGAATGTCATCGTCAACGGGCGCGAACTGGGCAATGCCAAAGTCACAGCGGTAACCGAAAACGGCATCGTCAAAGTTGCTGCGAGCGGCAATCTTCTCGATAAAGAACGCACCTTGACGGCGACCATTGATTTGCGCGACCGCAAGAATTATCCCATCAATTCAAGCCTCGAATTCGACAACGAAGAGATAGGCCAGTACCTCGGATTGATTGCGCCCGAACTGGCCAGCATCCGCGGCAAGGCAACCGGCAGCATTAAAATTTCCGGGCCATTGCTGGACACCGATCAAATAACAGCGGTCGCCAATTTGAGCCTCTTGGAAATTGGCGGCAACATCGCGGCAGGCCGACAGTATCGCATCAGAAATCAAGGCAACATCGTCATCAGCGCCAGCCCCAATGAAATCACCATAGAGCCTGTGACTTTCACCGGCGAAGGCACCAGTTTGACGCTGGCCGGAACCCTAGGGCGCGGCGATAAAGCCAAACCCAATTTCACCATCAACGGCGAATTGAACCTCGGCTTCATCTCGTCATTCAACAGCGACATTACTTCGACCGGCGTGGCGCATCTGGAAGCCTCTATCGGCGGCAGCTTGAAAGAGCCGCAGATTCTTGGCCTCGTGCGCTTGCGCGAGGTCGGCATTCGCGTAGTGAATTTTCCGATAGCTGTCGCTCGTGGCTATGGCCAGATTCGCTTCACCGCCAATCAAGCCTTGATCGAAAACTTCACCGCTTCAACGCAGGGCGGCGGTATCGTTCACGTTGAAGGCGGCGCGGCGCTTTCCGGTTTTGCCTTGGATCGTTTCCGTCTGGAAGCCGACGCCAATCAAATCGCTGTCGAATATCCACGCGATACGCAGAGCATCGCCGATGCCTTTTTGAATTTTCAAGGCAATCAGAAATTGCAGATTCTTTCCGGCAATGTGCAAGTGCGCCGCGCTTCTTATACCAAAGACATCACCATAGAAGAGTTAGTTCGCACCGGTGGGCCGTTCACCCCGGCGTTCTTTGAAACCGGGCCAGGCGGCAAAGGCGACCCAGGGCCGCCGATTTCACTTGACCTTCGCATAGACGCCGATAACACCTTGATTGTTCGCAACAATCTTGCCGATGCGATTGGCAGTGCGTCTTTGAGTTTGCGCGGCCCGATTGCCGAGCCGGTCGTTTCCGGGCGCATACAATTCAATCATGGGCGCATTGAATTTCGGAACGAACGCCACGAAATCACCAGAGCCTTGATTACCATACCGCCGCGCCGCAACGCCGAACCGATTATTGATTTGCAAACCGAAGCCGACATCGGCGGCTATCGCATTATTCCGACGTTTACAGGGACGCCAGCGAAGTTGAATGTGGCCTTGCGTTCGGAACCCGATTTGCCGGAACGCGACATCGTGTCGTTGTTGCTGACCGGCTCGCTTGCCGGAGATACGGGAACCGCCGAAAAAATTAATCAGACAGGCTTGAACCTGGCGCAGTCTTTACTGGCTACGGGGATTTCCGAGCAGGGCGAAAAACTGACGCAACGCTTGTTTGGTTTGAATCGCTTTTCGGTTGACCCGTTGTTTGCCGGGCGCGGCAGCGACCCGACCGCCAGAGTCACGGTCGGGCGGCGCGTCACCAAAGATTTGACGATTACCTATTCGCAGAACCTCACCTCATCGGGGCAATCCGGCATAGACCGCATCGTGCTGATTGAATATCGTTTGAGCAATCGGCTATCGGTGGTCGGCTATAAAAATGATCGCGGCCAGTTGGGCTTTGACGTGCGCTTGCGAAAGCGTTTTTGACTGCGAGAGGTTGCGGTAGAGATTTTCTGTATGTGACCAGTGATGAAGCGATTGATGCACGACGAAAAAAAAATCTTTTTGATGCTGGCGCTATTGATGGTCTTCGCGGTTTGCGCGTTGACTCTGCGCGCCGCTGAGGGCGGAGATTTTCTGGGGCGTCGCGTGACTAGCGTGCGCGTCTTGATGGAAGGCGCACAGGGCGGCGCGACCGCCGAAATGCAAGCGCTGCTGGAGGTTGCCGCCGGACAAACGTATTCGCCGGTTCGCATTCACGATTCGTTGATTGCGCTCTATCGTTCGGGCTTGATTTCCGAAGCCCGTGTCGAAGCCGAAGCCGAGGGCGCGGCGGGCGTCGCTTTAACCTTCGTGGTCAAGCCGCAGGCCCGCATTGATGCCATCGTGTTTGAAGGCACACCGATTTTTTCGACCTCCGAAATTCGCTCGCGTTTGAAGGATGTCGAACCCGGCGCGAAATTATCTTCCAGCGCCATCTCACGCGGCACCGGCGAATTGATTGCCTATTATTCCGCCCGTGGCTTCAACGATGCGCGGGTAAGCGCAGATGTGCGGCTCGACCAGAGCGGCAGAAGGGCGACGGTCATCTATACCATCACTCCCGGCGAGCAAGCTCGAATCGCCAACTACACGCTCAACATTGTTGGGCCGCATCTGGATTTATCGAACTTCAAACACGCTCTCGTCGCCGGTCAGCTTTTTACCCAGGCCAGTGTGGGCGACGAGATGGAACGCTTGCGCCAGGAACACCTCAAGAACGATTATCTGATGGTGCGGGTCAGCAATAAAATCACACCCGGCGCGGATAACAAAACCGTCAACGTGATGATTGATGTCGAGCCGGGGCCAAAAGTCGAAGTGGATATACAAGGCTTGCCGCTGGACGATAAAACCAAACGCCAGATACTGCCTTTCTACACTCAGGGCGGCGTTGATGAATTCACCATCGAAGAGGCGCGCTTGCGCTTGCTGGATTACGCCCAGCGCAAAGGATATTTTTTCGCCGCCGTCACCAGCCCACCCTTTCCCGATTCGACCGCCACCTTGTCGCGCCTGGTTTATCAGGTCGAGACCGGACGGAAATTCAAACTCAGCGAGATTAATTTTGAAGGCATTACGGCGATTGATTCACGCGATCTGTTGCCGCAATTGAAATCGAAAACCGCCGTGATTATTCCCTATTTCGGCTTTTCACGCGGCTTTACCAGTGATGAATTTTTGCGCCAGGATGCCAATCTGATCGCCAAGCGTTTGAAAGAGCTTGGCTATCGTCGGGCTACCGTAGTCGAACGGCGCGGCGTCACGGTTGACGGCGACAATTTAATTATCACCTTCAGCGCCGTACAAGGGCCGCGCACCTACATACAGGACATAGATGTGCGCGGCAATAATTTGCTCACCACCGATGAATTGCGCGGCAGATTATCGGTGCAGGTGAGCGACCCTCTGGTGGCTAACAATGTGCGCGGCGGCGCGGATAAATTGCAGATCGCTTATACCAATCGCGGCTATGCGACTGCCGAAGTGAGCGCCGAGATTGTGGATCTGGGCAATGTGGACGGGCAGGATCGAGTGCGGCTGATTTACGATGTTGTCGAAGGCAATCGGGTACGCATCAGCGACATTATCACGCGAGGCGCTGGGCGCACCGATGTAAAAAGATTGGAGCGAGATTTCTATCTGTTCAAGCGCGGTGACTGGTTGAATGCCGACAAGATTTTAGACACCGAGCGGGTGTTGTATGACACCAACGCTATGGGTTCGGTTAGCATCAATTCGGAAACCATCGGCCAAGCGCCCGACGGCATAGAAGACCGCCGCGTGACGGTTGATATTGTCGAAGCCAAACCCAACTTGTTGATTTATGGTTTTGGGTTTCAATTTTCCAGAGACCCGATTACCATCCCCGGCCTCGCGTTTATGCAGGGCTTCAAAGCCTCTGCACAAATCACCAATACGAATCTGTTTGGTAAACTCTATTCGGGAAGTTTACAAACGCGCATCGGGCGCGATGAAGTGTTGGGGCAGGCGACGTTTCAAAATCCCCGTCCGTTCGGCACTAATTTCCCTTTGTTGATTTCGGTATTCGGGCGCAGGTTGGCGGAAAAAAGTTTTCGCTCTGACCGCTACACCGCCGTGATACAGGCCGAGCGCCGTTTGTCGGACAAGACCATCGTTTACGGCAGCTATAATTTTGAGCGCATCAGCCTGGCGGATTTGCAGGTCAGTCCCGAAGAAATCGCCCGCAACCGGCAGGCGATTCGCCTGGGACGCATCGGCCCAAGCTTTGCGCGTGACAGCCGCGATAACGCTTTCGACCCGTCCAACGGTACGTTCACGCTTGGCAGTATTTATCTGGCGTCGAGAATTTTTGGTGGCAACGAACAATTCATCAAGATGCTGGTGGAACACAGCCGCTATTACAAAGTGAAAAAATTGCGCGACACGGTTTATTCGGTTTCCGGCAGGCTGGGCTTGGCCAGACCTTATGGCGGCAAGGACACGCTGCCGATTTCCGAGCGCTTTTTTGGTGGCGGGTCGCGTGATTTGCGCGGCTTCGGTTTTGAAGAGGCCGGCCCCAAAGACCCTGTGACCGGACGCCCGATTGGTGGCAACGCCGTTTTTGTCATCAATCATGAATTTCGCTTTCCGCTGTATGGCGCGATTGGCGGCACGCTGTTTTCAGATATAGGCAACGTCTATCGGCGCGTGAAAGACATCAGCCCGAGGTTGACGACGGTGACTTTCGGCATCGGCGTTCGCATCAAAACGCCCATCGGCCCGGTGCGTTTCGATGTCGGCAGCCTGGTGTTGAATAGACCGGCAGGCGCGCCGCTGCTGCGCGGCCATTTCACTTTCGGACAGACATTCTAAATTAGTCCGTAGTCCCTAGTCCTTAGTTGAGACTTTCAAGAGTTCCCGAATTTAGCTGGAACGTGAAATGGGCTACAGGAGCCAGTTTCAGGGCGGGGCGGGAATTACGGACTAAGGGCTAGAGAGTAGGGGCTACGGACTATGAACTTTCTTTTCTCATTGGTGATTGGGGTGATGGTGCTGGCTTTGCCGCCGCAGAAAGTGGTTGACCAGATATTGACTTTGGTCAATGACGAGCCGATCACGCGCACCGATTTATTGTGGAGCTTGGCGATGGATGCCAAGGCACCGAATCCGGCCAACGGCGTGAGTACGGATTTGTTACGGCAGAAACTCGATGTCATGATTGACGAAAAAATAGTGGCGCAGGAAGCCTTGCGAATTCCGACCGCCGAGATTACGCCAACGGAAATCGAAGCCAAACACAAAGCCTTGATGGCGACCTTCCCGACCGCCGAGGCGTTTCGGCAACGGCTGGAAGGCGTTGGTCTCACGGCGGAAAAACTGGACGAACTGTTGCGTCGGCGCATCATCATTGAGAAATATATTACTTTTCGCTTTCAATCTTTTATTCTGGTGTCCGATCAGGAAATTCAAGAATACTACGACCGCACGCTTGCGCCGCAGATGAAAGAGAAAGGCGCGGTTCCGCCGCCTCTCGCCGAAGTCAGTGAAATGATCCGAGCCCGAGTTAAAAGCAACAAGATCGAAGCCGAGTTGGAGACCTGGTTGACCTCGGCTCGCCAACGCGCCGAAATTATTTCGCTGGTCGAACCGTGAACCCTGTGGTGTTGCCTCGTCACTCGCATCGCAGTTACAATTATTTTTCCCGAACCGAGACTTCACAGCATGATGGATAAATTAAAAGAAGAATGCGGCGTTTTCGGCATCTTCGATCATGAAGAGGCGGCGCGTTTAACCTATCTGGGATTGTACTCACTGCAACATCGTGGTCAAGAGTCCGCCGGTATGGTGTCGTGCGCCGACCAACGCCTGCACGCTTATCGCGGTATGGGTCATGTCAACGACATCTTTGGCGAACCCCAACTTGCCGTGCTGCCCGGAAAAACCGCTATCGGTCATGTGCGTTATTCCACGGCGGGCAGCGTGTCGCTACGGGAAGCGCAGCCGTTTCTGGTGGATGGTTATCGCGGCCAGATCGCGCTTTGTCACAATGGCAATTTGCCGTATGCCAATCAGGTGCGGAAAGAGTTGGAATTGGACGGCGCGATTTTTTCTTCGACTTCGGACACCGAAGTGGTGTTGCACAAAATCGCTCGCTCGAAAGCCGACACTCTGGTGGGCGCTATCGGCGAAACTTTTCATGACATTGAAGGCGCGTATTCGATGTTGTTCTTGACTAAAGATGCGATGATTGCGGTGCGCGACCCGCGCGGTTTTCGTCCATTGTGTCTGGGCAAATTGGATGATTCGTATGTGATTGCTTCGGAAACCTGCGCCTTTGATTTAATCAACGCGACTTATGTGCGCGACGTCGAGCCGGGTGAAATTCTGGTGATAGATCAAACCGGCCTGAACTCTTATTTTCTCTGGCACGAAGAGAAGTCGGCGCACTGCATTTTTGAACACGTCTATTTTGCGCGGCCTGATTCGCTGGTCTTCGGGCGTTCGGTCAACAAGAGCCGTCACAAGATGGGGCGACGGCTTGCTCTCGAACATCCTGCGGCTGCCGACATCGTAGTGCCGGTGCCGGATTCAGGCGTGGCGGCGGCTATCGGTTATGCTGCCGAGTCGGGCTTGAAGTTTCGCTTTGGCTTGGTGCGAAATCATTATGTAGGGCGCACCTTCATCGAGCCTAAGCAATCCATACGGCATTTCGGCGTCAAGATAAAATTGAATCCGGTGCGCGATTTGATCGAAGGCAAGCGCGTCGTTTTGATTGATGATTCGATTGTGCGCGGCACGACTTCCAAGAAAATTGTGCAGATGGTGCGTCAGGCCGGGGCCGCCGAAGTTCATGTTCGCATCAGTTGTCCGCCGACTATCGCGCCGTGTTTTTACGGCGTGGATACGCCTACGAAAGAAGAGTTGATCGCCGCCAATCGCTCGGTGCAGGAGATTGCCGATTACATCGAAGCCGACAGCCTGGGATATTTGAGTATGGCAGGGTTGTTGAGTTCGTGCGGCGATGAGACCGACGAGAGCTATTGCACCGCCTGTTACACGGGGAATTACCCGATACCGGTGACGGCGATTGCGCGCACCAAAACCGAACGAGAGAAGGGCGCGCTGTTGCAGGACAGTATGTGGCCGCGTTTGTAGAAAGCGTGGCTCAAGGAAATATTTGAGGTGACAAGTCCAACCTCGCGCCAAGCCGCCACGCCGCCAAGATTCGCAAAGAATTTTTCTCAGATGAGTGGTTGAGCAGGGGCTTATAACCAGATCATCCGAGCAAAACCATCTATCAGAAAGTGACCCGCAACCATTATTTCCAATGAATAACAATTCTAAAAAACTGGTCGGCATCGCGTTGGTGATTCTTGCTGCTTTGCTGGCGATTCTATTCGTCCGCAAATTCACCAAGCCTGTAGAAGAATTCATCCCCGGCCCGACTTCGGGCAAATTGGTCATCCGTTTTTTGGACATCGGGCAAGGCGACAGCGAGTTGATTCAATTGCCGGAGGGCGGCTGGATATTGATTGATTCGGGAGACCGGGGCAAGCCTACGAGCGCCTTGCTGAAAAAATATGGCGTCAACGAATTGGCGTTGATTATTGCCACGCACCCGCACGCCGATCACATCGGCGAGATGCGCGATGTGATGCGCGCCTTCCAAGTCAAAGAGTTTTGGGATGCCGGTTTCACCAACAGCGCCACCAAAACTTATACCGATATGCTCGCCGAAATTAAACAACATGGGATCAAATTAGCTACGCCGAAACAGGGCGAGACCCGACAGTTCGGCGACGTAAAAATCGAAGTGCTGCACCCGTCCACCAATTTCGTGGATGACAATCCGAACAATGCTTCGGTAGTGGTGCGGTTGACTTATGGCAGCAAGCGGTTTTTATTTACCGGCGATACCGAGGTGGCTGCGTGGAAAGAGATGCTGGCTGCCGAACCGGAAAAATTGCGTGCGGATTTATTGAAGGCCGCGCATCACGGCAGTTCAAACGGCACTACGAAAGAGGTCTTGGAGGCGGTGCAGCCTGCCATATACACTATCAGTTGCGCGGTCGGCAACGATTATCATCACCCGCATTCAAAAGTTGTGGATTTGCTCAGGAAAAATAGCAATCTGCGCGTTTATCGCACCGATTTGGAAGGCACCATCACCGCCGTTTGCGATGGCAACAGCATAGAGATGAGCAGCGAAAGAGAGGCGGCGCGCAATCAATTGTACGCCACCGGCGATGAAGTGGCAGGCAATGCGTCGAACCATACGGGCGGCGATGGCGGCATGGGTTCCGGTCGTCGCGGCGGCAAAGGAAAACGATGAACGACGAAGGCAAAACCACAACGGATGCCGCAAGGGGCACCGACCTGGCGCAATCCGATAGTCAGCACTTGAAGATTGTTATTGATCGCATCGAAGACGATGTGGCGACGCTGGTGCTGTATGAAGATGACCGCGTGCAGTTCAATTTGCCGGTTGAATATTTGCCCAAGGGGGTAAAGGGTGGCGACCATTTTCAGGTGGTATTCAAAAAAGACTCGCAGAGCCGCGCCGCCGAAAAACAGAAGGCCGAGCAGTTGCTCAAAGAATTGTTGGGGCAAAGTGATGAGGGCGAAAAAAAATAGGTAGGCGAAAAAAGTAAGGTTCGACCGGCAATCCACTGCGCCGGTTTCGCTTTGTAGGAGCTACTCATCGGTTCAATTGTTCCGCCTCAGCCTTACTTTTTTCGCCCTACCAAAAAATAATCCAGCGACACGGCGAGAGGGCGGATGAAACGAGCGCGGCAATCTACGCAGCAACCGGGCAGTGAAAAAGCGCGAGTGGCGAGTGACAACCTCTGCAAAATGCTCGCCGAACAATTCCCCGTGGAATTCATTCAATGGGCTTTCGAGGCCCAAGTCCGCAACGTCAAAGTCTTGAAGACGGAATTGAGCCGCGAACCGATACGCGCCGACTCGGCGACGCAGTTAATCGCTTCGCAGGATATTTTTCACGCCGAGTTTCAAACCAATCTACAGAGCCGCATTCCCTTGCCGTTGCGAATGCTGGATTATTACGTCGGCTTCAAACGCAACAATTTGCACAAGCGCATCCATCAGGCATTGATTATTCTGAAAGAGACGCCGGAGTTCGTCCCCGATTATTTTGCAGACGAGCAAACCTATCACAAATTCCGCGTCATCAAGATGTGGGAGCAAGACCCGCAACGCCTGATGCAGCACGATGGCTGGTTGCCGCTGGCGGTGTTATGCCGTACTGAATCGGGCGCGGTGCTGCTCAAAGCGGTGGCGCAAAAAATCGCCCACATCAAATCGCGGGAGCAGCGCCGCGAAACTCTCAGCGCGTCGCAGTTGCTTGCCGGTTTGAGGTATGA
This sequence comes from Acidobacteriota bacterium, assembly GCA_016201275.1. GTDB lineage: Bacteria > Acidobacteriota > Blastocatellia > UBA7656 > UBA7656 > JACQDB01. Next base: position 80,724 of record JACQDB010000133.1, on the reverse strand, counting down.
TAGAGACTTAATTCAGAAGCTGTTCAAGGAGGGAACCATGCTGGAAGAATCGGTGATTGCACAAGACTGGATTGCCAGAGGCAAACAACAGGGCTTGCAGCAGGGCGAGACCAAGGTGCTGGTGAAATTGTTAGGAATCAGGCTTGGGCAACTCTCCCCCAAAGTTTGTAAGCAGATTGAAACCTTGACTATCGAACAACTCGATAATCTGGCGCAAGCCGTATTCGATATTAAAACCAAAGGCGACCTGAGCAAATGGCTCAAGGCACAAACCGGGTCGCGTTGACCGTAGCGCCTGCCATTTTTTTGGCTTGATGAAACGAACAAATAGATGACGCAAAAAATTCACTACAAAGATGCAGGCGTTGACATAGACGCCGCCAACGATGCCAAAGAGCGCATCAAACGCCTGGCGCGTTCGACCTTTACGGCAAACGTGATGACCGAAATCGGCTCCTTCGGCGGAATGTTTCGCGCCGATTTCACCGCCCTGAAAAATCCTGTGCTGGTGTCGTCCGCCGATGGCGTCGGCACCAAACTCCGCGTCGCCTTTATGACCGGCGTGCATAACACTGTGGGTTATGATCTGGTCGGCCACTGCGTCAACGATATATTGGTGCAAGGGGCGCGTCCGCTGTTCTTTCTTGATTACATCGCTTCAGGAAAACTGGTGCCGGAAATCGTCGAGCAGATTATTGAAGGCTTGGCGCGAGGGTGCAGAGAAGCCCTTTGCCCGTTGATTGGCGGCGAGACCGCCGAGATGCCGGGCTTTTATGCCGATGGCGAATACGACATCGCAGGTTTTATCGTCGGCGTGGTTGACCGCGACGAGGTGATTGATGGAACGCGCATCACTCCTGGCGATGCGTTGATCGGTTTACCGTCGGTTGGTCTGCACACCAACGGGTACAGCCTGGCGCGCAAATTGTTGTTCGATGTTGCCAGACACACGCCGCAAACTTTCCTTGATGAACTGGGCTGCACGGTGGGCGAAGAGTTGTTGAAACCGCATCGCAGCTATTTGAAAGCTCTCGACGGTTTAATCGGCAAAGGCATTATCAAAGGGTTGGTTCACATCACCGGCGGCGGTTTGCTGGAAAACATTCCGCGCATTCTGCCGAAAGGCACGGCGGTGAAGATCAACGCCGGGTCGTGGCCGGTGTTGCCGGTTTATCAATTGATGGCGCGAGTCGGCAATGTGCCAAGCCGTGAAATGTACCGGACCTTTAACATGGGCATAGGCATGGTGGTAGTCGTCAGCCTCTCGGATGTGCATCGCCTGTTGGCGCACCTTGATGAAGCCGGTGAAGCGCACTACGATATTGGTCGGGTCGTGGAAGGCGTGCAGGATGTCACCATCAGTTAGCCTTCAAGGGGCGGTATTCGGCAGCCGGTTATCCCCTGCGAGTTTGGCGATAAATACGCTTGCCGAATTCCTCTACATGGCGATTTACGATTACTGTATGCCAATTACTGACCACCGTTTTGCGAGCAACAATTGGCGGGGATTCTTCGTTAGTGAGAAAGCGGAGAGAGACTGATGAAGATATGCACCAACTGCGGGTATGAAGTGGAAACGGATGCACGGTTTTGTAAGCATTGCGGCACGATGTCAACGGCCTTCAGCGACCTCAGCAATGAAGAAGCGCCGACCTTGAATTTGCCGCAATCTGCGCCGACGCAGCAGGACGCCTCGCGCCCTACCGAACACCTGAATCAAGGGCAGACTGCCGCGCCGGGTTTGCCCACCGGCCCAGCTTATGTGCCGCCCGATGAAGCTTACAAATCACCTCAGACCGACTTTTCGCCGCCACCGAATTTCCCGCCGACGGAACCTAGCGGTTATCCACCCCCGCCGAATTTTTCCGCCGGTTATCCGCAAGCGCCCACTTATCCCTCGGCAGTTGATTCGCAACCCCCGTTTGCGCCGCCAAATTATTATCAACCCGCACCGGGTTATATGCAGCCGGTTACGCCGCCGCCGCCAGTGCTACCGATATCAAGAACCATTTCGTTAGGCGATTGGTTGTCGGGCGGTTGGCGGGTTTATAAAGAGAATTGGTTTTTGATGTCGCTGGCAACCCTGCTTGTGGGCGTCGTTGGCATTGGGACGCTGGGAATTCTGATTGGCCCTATGTTGATGGGTTTGTATCGCATGGCATTTCGCACGATGAAGGGCGAGCGCCCCGAAATCAACGACCTGTTCAACTGGGAAGGCCGCTTTTTACAGGCTTTTTTGGCCTTTTTGATTTATGCGGCGATCTATGGCGGCCTCAGCGGCATAGGCAAAGGCAACGCGCTGTCGGCTATTTTGAAATTTGCGGTGATGCCTTTGATGACCATGATCTTTGGTTTGGCGTTGCCGATGATTTTGGATCGCAAAGCCGACATCGCCGCCGCCATCAATGACATTGGCAAAAAAATATTCACCAAAGACACCTTGATGTGGTGGATTGTCGGCTTGGTATTTGGCTTGATTGCTTCGAGCGGTATCGTGGGCTGTGGGTTAGGTTTGGTGGTTACTGTTCCCTGGATCATTTCAGCCCTGGCCGTTGCCTACAGCAGTTTGTTTGGTCTTGATGATCCGAATCGCACGATGAATTGATTGTGGATGACGCTGAAACACTGGAGCGAAAAAGCTCCGGTTGCAGCGCTCATCAACTTATGTTCATAAGGGGAGCGGCAAGAAATAGCATACGGTTGAGCAGCGGTCTGTGAGCCAGTCCAGCGATCACCGACCGTTGCTCAACCGGAATTATGGGGTTATATTTTTTCCCCTTCCTTCAAGTAATTTCCCGAACGCACAAAGCAGCAATTTGCCCGACATCTGAAAGTGATGGTCCATTTGTTTTCCGCGAAAGGAGCAGCAATGCAAAATCTGGAGAAACCACAGGTACGTTTTGGCGAGTGGATTAGCGAAGGGTGGAAGATGTTCACCGAGCAATGGAAAGCCTGGGTGTTGAATACCTTTATCTATGTGTTAATCTGCGGCACGCCGATGTTAGCAGTCATTATAGGGTTTTATGGCTACCTCTTTACGCAACTTTTCAGAAATCCGCACGGTGCACCAGCGATTGGCCCTGAGGTCTTCATCACGTTTTACCTAGCGCTGTTTGCGGTGCTGTTTTTGACGCTCTTTGTGGCGGCCTTCTTCATCGGCGGAATGCACCGCGCCGCCCTCAAACAATTGCGCGGCGGAACCGTTGAGCTGCGCGATTTGTTCTCCGGCGGCAGCACCTACTTCCCGATTTTAATCGCTACTATCCTGACCACGGTTTTAACCATGATTGGTTCAGCGCTGTGTATCATTCCAGGGTTTATCGTCGGCGGTTGTCTGTTCTTCACGTTGCCATTAATTGTGGATCGTCGGCTTGGCGCGATTGATGCGATGAAGGCCAGCTATGAATTGGTGAAGCAAAATTTGTTGATGTTTACGTTGTTCGCCTTCGTCGTCCAGTTGATCGCTTCGGCGGGAAGCTATGCCTGTTATGTAGGCTTGCTAGCTACCATTCCGCTGTTGTTTACCATTTCGGCAGTCGCCTATCGAGACACCTTCGGAGTTGAAGGCGCGAGGTATTTCACGACGAATGCGCCGCCTGCTGCGGGTGGCTACGCGCCGCCTTTGGAGCAGCGTTATCAACCGCCTGCGCCCGATTTCGGTCAAGCCGCTTATCCACCTTATCCGAATGCCAGCTACGGGCAGGCCGGTTATCCGCCCTCTCCGAACGCTGAATATGGTCAGGCACAACCGCCTTATGCAACGCCCCCCGACCGCCGACCGATTACCGAAAAGCTGCACAACCCTGCGCCTCCTCAGCCTACCGAAAAACTGCGCGCCCCTGAAGTCGCAGCGCCGCTTGATACGCTGGAAACGGCAGCGCCGCAAACGGAACCGGTTGAACCGCTGCAACCACGCTTTGATGCGACTATGCCGTTGGCGAATGCGCCGCTGCAAATGCCTGTAGCGGAGGGCTTGGTTTGTGCAAATTGTCAGATGCAATTGCCAGCGACGGCGGGATTCTGCCCACGCTGCGGCACTCGTGTTGAACGATAAAGCAAAAACGCCGTTGCCACCTCCGGCGGTTTACAAACCCGCAAGGTTGCTGCTACTGTGTGCGGTTTGATTTCCGCATGATTACTTCAAGGCAGCGATAAAGGAGTTCGTTGAGCGACCAGAAGCAGAAACAGATCGCCGTCATTGGCGCAGGATATTGGGGCATCAATCACGTTCGCAATTTTCATGAGCTAGGTGCTTTGAAAACCGTCTGCGACGCCAGCGAAGCGTCGTTGCAGAAGATTGCCGCTACCTTTGCCAACACCAAAATTGAAGCCGATTATCAAAAGGTTTTAGCCGATACGGAAATTCGCGGCGTGGTCATTGCTACGCCTGCCGAAACTCATTATTCATTGGCCGCTGCTGCCATTGAAGCGGGCAAGCACGTTCTGGTTGAAAAGCCTTTGACGCTTGATGTCGAAGAGGGCGAGCGTTTGGTGAAGCTGGCCGAAAAACGACAAGCCATTTTGATGGTCGGGCATCTGTTGGAATATCATCCGGCGGTTTTGCGCCTGCGCCAGTTAATCATATCGGGCGAACTGGGCGAATTGCGCTACATCTATTCCAACCGTTTGAATCTCGGCAAAGTCCGCCGCGAAGAAAATATCCTGTGGAGTTTTGCGCCGCACGACATCGCCATTATTTTGCGCCTCGTCGGTGCATGGCCGCGTCAAATTGCTGCCACCGGCGGCGCTTATCTGCAATCGCACATCGCCGATGTTACGGTCACCACTATGGAGTTTCCCACAGGAGTGCGCGCTCATATCTTTGTCAGTTGGCTGCATCCTTACAAAGACCAGCGGCTCATTGTCGTCGGCGCGAAAAAGATGGCGGTCTTTGATGATGTGGCGAAAGCCAACAAGCTGACGGTTTATGATCAGGGCGTAGAATTTGTGAATGGCGAAGCGGTGATGCGAAGAAACGAAGGCGTTGCCGAACCCTTGGAACAGGCCGAACCGTTGCGCTGCGAGTGCTTGGAATTTTTACAGTGCATCGCTACCGGCAGACGGCCTTTGACCGATGGCGCAAGCGGCCTACAGGTCTTGCGCGTGTTGGAAGCCGCCGAACATTCACTTGCCCAAAACGGCATCCCTGTAGTGATGCAAGATGAGTAAGAGCATGGAAAAAAATTATTTTGTGCATCCGTCGAGTTATGTGGACGAGCCTTGCGAGATTGGCGAAGGCACAAAAATCTGGCACTTCTCGCACATCATGAAAAACAGCCGAATCGGACGCCACTGCAACCTCGGACAAAACGTGGTGATTTCGCCAGAGGTGACGATTGGTGATAACGTCAAAATTCAAAACAATGTCTCGGTTTATACCGGCGTCGAATTGGAAGATGATGTGTTTTGCGGCCCTTCTATGGTGTTCACCAACGTGGTCAATCCGCGCAGCCAGGTTTCTCGAAAAGACGAATACCGCAAAACATTGGTGAAAAAAGGCGCGTCCATAGGCGCGAATGCCACCGTCGTTTGTGGCCATACGATTGGGCGTTTCGCCTTCATCGGCGCAGGTTCAGTGGTTACTAAAGACGTACCCGATTACGCCCTCATCGTTGGCAATCCAGGACGCCTCACCGGCTGGATGTGCGCCTGCGGCATCCGGTTGAATTTTCCCCGCGACGCGGCAGCGCAAGCGTGTCGCTGTACAGCGTGCGGAAAAAATTATGTGAAGAAAGACGGCGTGGTTGGTGAAGTGTGAAGCGGGGAAGGCCGTTTGAATCGTGCGGTTCGGCCTTCCCCTCTTCGGTTGCTTGCTGGTGTTGCGGATGATGGCGAACCTCCGCCAGTAGCTCAAGCCTGCGTTCGATAAATGATAGGTTAAAGTGTTAAGCGGCTACCTGATTATCGTGTAAGGGCGCGCGCACCGGGGCTTCCGGCTGCGGACGTAATTCAATTTTCACTTCGCGTTCAGCGCCGCATTCATAACAGGTCTGCACCAGTCGGTTATCCGTTATGCGCGGATGCGGCACGCCATAATAGTGTGAATGGTACGTAAAGATTTCCATCAATTTCATTTTTTTATCCTCTCGATTCTTTTGTGTATTTCTCAATCGTGTTTCTTCCTGCCATACTCTTAGACGCATTAAAAATCCCTTTTGTGCAATTTTTTTTCACACTGAAAAAAATTTATCAAGTAATAGAGACTCATCAGCGCGGAATAAATACCGCAAGGGTACGAGAAACTTTGTTATCTGCTTACCGCCATGTCCTGTCGTGCGATCAAAGGGCTTTGCGTTGATCGCGTTTGGACAGGAAAAAGAGTTGGAGCTATGACGACGGAGGTGAATTTGCCGGAGCCGAAAATCACAAAAATGCCGAACCACGACGCGGCAAAAAACCGTTGGATTTATCTACTGACCTCGACTTTATACAAGCTGAGATTGGGCAACAGCAATCAAGAACTTATGTTGCGGTTCGCGCCTGGAATTATTGAACCTCAGCGTTTTGAGATGAGGTTCAATAATTCCAGGGGTTGAAAAAGCCAATGAAATCAGGCTGCTGCGCCGCTGAAAAATCTAGCAACGGAGAGCCGAGGCAGTTAGGCCATTCATCTGAATCCCCCCAACGGCAGTTGGGGGATGGTTAAAGTCCAACCTACACCACAGGCAAGCAAAGTTTTTTTGCAATCCCCCCAACGGCAGTTGGGGGATGGTTAAAGTCCAACCTACAGTTGAAGACTCCCAAGGTGTTGTACGCTGTTGCGATAGATAGCACAATATCTTGATACCTTTCACGAAAGTTACGAGAGAATCTTAGTTAATTCTTCGCTGTATTTCGTAGGTTGGACCTTAACCATCCCCCGATTGCCGTCGGGGGGATTGGTTTATCGTTGGCAGCGTTTCGTAGGTTGGACTTTAACCATCCCCCAACTGCCGTTGGGGGGATTGGTAGAGGTTGCGCGGTGTTTCGTAGGTTGGACTTTAAGCATCCCCCGATTGCCATCGGGGGGATTAGCAAAGCTGGTTTGCCTCTGAAAAATGTACAAAGTCGAACTGACCCGCTGCCCGATTTAATCGTCGAAGTGGACAGCACCAGTTCTTCACGCAAGCGCTTTGCCGCCTTTGGTGTCGAAGAAGTCTGGCGCTATCAAAATGGTTTTGCTCTTTCACACGCTTTGGGGTCACAACAACTCGCAAACATTTTCAATCGGTCGAGCTAAAACGGCTTTATCACCGCGCACGACAATCGGGCGTTGCATTAAATCGGGATGCTCGATCATCAAGTCAATCAACTCGTCATCCGACAAGTCGCGCTTGCCAATTTCCAGATCACGATAAACCGCTTCGCCTTTGCGGAGTAACTCGTGGGCGCTGATGCCGAGTTTTTCCAGCAGGCTTTTCAACTCGACTTTCGTCACCGGCGTTTCGTAATAATTGACCGATTCAAATTCGATGCCACGCTCTTTCAACAACCCAAGCGTCTCGCGGCATTTGTTGCACGTAGGCTTTTGATAAACGGTAATTTTGTCGCTCATAACATTTTCCCTTTCAGCATTGCGCTCCTCTCAAAATCAAAAATCAACGAGGCGATTCAATTCGCCAATGTGATATATTCTGACGCAATTATGAAGAAAGCGAAAGAAACCCCTGCATCAGAGATGGCGCGTTTGCGACAGGAGATTCAGCATCACGATGAGTTGTATTATCTGCAAAGCGCGCCGGAAATCAGCGATTACGACTACGATCAGTTGATGCAGCGATTGAAAGAACTGGAAGCCGCGCATCCCGAATTGGTGACGACCGATTCGCCTACGCAGCGGGTTTCGGGTCGCCCCGCCGAAGGCTTTAACGAGTACAGGCATCGTCGGCCTATGTTGTCGCTCGATAACACCTACTCGATGGACGACCTGCGCGAATGGGACAAGCGGGTGCGGCGCGGCGTCGGTTTGCCACAGGTCGAGTACGTCGCCGAATTAAAGATAGACGGCTTGAGTATTTCGGCGATTTACGAAAACCGTATGTTGGCGCACGGTGTAACACGTGGCGATGGAGTGGTCGGCGATGATGTGACACAAAATATTCGCACCATTCGCTCGCTGCCGTTGCGGCTGCGCGACGAAACCTTGCAAGAGCCGCAACCGGAAAAGCCTAAGAAGGGCGATACGAAAAAAGTTCAACCATCATTGTTCGGCGACATCGCTTCGACAAATCAACCCACGACCATGCCGCAGGAGATAGAGGTGCGTGGCGAAGTTTATTTGTCCAACAAAAGCTTTCAAAAAATTAATGAAGACCGCGCCGAACAAGGCTTGCAGTTGTTCGCCAATCCGCGCAACGCCGCTTCGGGAACCTTGAAGATGCTGGATGCGCGCATCGTTGCCGAACGCCAACTCGACCTCTTCTGTTATGACCTGTTGTTTGACGGGCGCAAACCGTTTGCCACGCACTGGCAAGCTTTGAACTGGTTGATGCGCGCCGGTTTCAAAGTCAACGAAGCGCGAACGCTATGCGCTTCGATTGAGGAAGTCATTGCCTATTGCGAGAAGTGGGGCGAATTGCGTGATGAACTCGGTTATGAAATTGACGGCGCGGTAGTGAAGGTCAACAGCGTCGCTTTGCAGGATGAATTGGGCGCGACCTCGAAAGCGCCACGTTGGGCGGTCGCTTACAAATATCCGCCGCGACAGGCGACTACGAAATTGAATGACATCACCGTGCAGGTCGGACGCATAGGCACGCTCACGCCGGTTGCGGAATTGGAGGCGGTCTTTCTGGCTGGCACTACGGTGTCTCGCGCTTCGTTGCACAACGAAGATCAGATTAAGCGGTTGGGGGTGATGATTGGCGATTATGTGTTGGTCGAAAAGAGCGGCGAAATCATCCCGCAGGTCGTCAAAGTCGTAGCAGCGAAACGCCAGGGCAGGGAACAGGAGTTACGTGAATTTGTGATGCCGAAAGACTGCCCGTCTTGCGGCGAACCCGTCGTGCGCCAAGCCGAGGAAGTGGCGTGGCGATGTGTGAATTCGGCTTGCCCTGCGAAGATCAAAGCCGGATTAAAACAATTCGCTTCGCGTGCGGCGATGCGGATTGAAGGCTTGGGCGAGTCGCTCATCGAACAACTCACCTCTGCACGTAGGGTAAATCAATTAACTGGACTGGCGGAATCAGTCTCGACCGATGAAGAGTCTATCGCCACAACGCAAGAATCGAAATTGCCGCCGCTGGTTACGGATTTCGCCGACCTCTATCACCTGCACGAAAAGCGCGATGACTTGCTCGCACTGGAACGCTTCGGCAAAAAGTCTGCTGATAATTTGCTGGCGCAAATCGAAGCCAGCAAAACCAACGAACTGTACCGCTTGATTTACGGCTTGGGGATTCGTCACGTCGGCGAGCGCACGGCAAAAATTCTCGCCAATAATTTCGACTCAATAGACGAGTTGATGAATGCCGAGATTGAAAGCTTATCGAGCATCTTTGAAATCGGCGCAGTGGTGGCGGCGGCCATTGTCGAATGGTTTGCTGAACCGCGCAATCGGGAATTGCTCGAACGCTTGAAAGCCGTCGGCGTCAACCCCGTAAGCAATCGCAAGGCGCAGGGGGAAGCCAAAACCGTCAACGCAAAAATCAGCGGCAAACAGTTTGTCTTGACCGGCAAATTGCCGACCCTGTCACGCGAAGAGGCCAAGTTGATGATCGAGCAACAGGGTGGGCGCGTCACTAGCTCAGTCACGAAAAAGACTGATTATGTCGTAGTCGGCGAAGAGGCTGGCTCAAAGCTCGATAAGGCCAATGACTTGGGCCTCGCGTTGCTGGATGAAAAAGCCCTGCTGGAATTGCTCGCTTGAAGTTCATCAAAGCGCCGCATGAATTGGAGAAGGCTTAAAAACAGGCCGGTTTTATTGAGGTATTTTGAAACTCAGGCGCGCATTAAAAATCTTTTTGAGACCCTAGCAGATGAAAATTACTCGACCGCTTCACGCCCTTGTTGAAGCTTGAAGTGGTAACGCGAACCTCATTTTATGATTGACCACGATGCCTTATTCAAACAATTGCTTTCGACCTTCTTTGTCGAATTTGTCGAATTGTTCTTTCCCAAAGTTGGCGAATATCTTGACCGACGAGCGTTGGAATTTTTGGATAAAGAATTTTTCACAGACATCGAAAGTGATAAGCGACGCGAAGCCGATATTGTCGTCAAAGCGCGGTTTCGTAACGCGAGCGCTTTCTTCATTATCAATCTGGAAAATCAAGGCGACATTAAAAATCTCCTGGAGTTTCAACAACGGCTTTTTTTCTATGCCGCGCACCTGCATCAAAAGCACAAGCTGCCTGTCTATTCGATAGTCGTGCTGTATGGCGAACACCCGAAACGCCCTTTGCCGGATGCCTATCGCATAGAATTTCCCGACGGGGTGATGTTGGAATTCCGTTATCGGGTGGTGCAGTTGAATCGCTTGCCCTGGCGCGAATTCATCAAGCGCAAAAATCCGGTGGCCAGCGCTTTGATGGCGAAGATGAATATCGCTTTGCCGGAGCGCCCTTTTGTCAAAGTTGAATGCCTGAAAATATTGACGAGTTTGCGAATTGACAAAAAGCGACTACGCTTGCTGGGCACGTTTGTGGATACCTATTTGAATTTGACTGCCAAAGAGGAGAAGATTTTTCAGGCGGAGATTGCTAAAATAGAGCCGCGAACAAAGGAGAGAGTTATGGAATTCACGAGTAGCTGGGAGCGTAAAGGAATGGAGCAAGGCAAGCGGGAAGGCTTGCAGCAAGGCAAGCGGGAAGGCTTGCAGCAAGGCAAGCGGGAAGGAGCATTGAAAGTGACGCTCGGCTTGCTCGATAGAAAATTTGGCGTGGTGGCGGCGAGAACCCGCAAGCGCATCAAGCAACTTTCACTTGAGCAACTGGAACAACTCAGTTTGGCAGTGCTGGATTTTTCTACCCTTCAAGACCTGAGCGCTTGGCTTGATGCAGCCGACCACAAAACCTAATGCGTAAGCACTGCCTGTGGGCAGCAAAAGGCAAATTCAACTTTGCGAGGCACCCTCTAAAGATGGATGAAGTTTATGACGTAGCGATGCAAAATGTTTGCAAAAAATTTGGTGACACCGTAGCGGTCAATAACGTCTCGCTCGACATACGCGTGGACGAGTTCATCACCCTGTTGGGGCCTTCGGGATGCGGCAAAACCACTCTGCTTCGCATGATTGCTGGCTTCGAGATTCCCGACAGCGGCAAAATTCTTCTCGACGGCGTTGAGGTCACGCGCCTTCCACCTTATCGCCGCGATGTGACGACGGTCTTTCAACAGTACGCTCTCTTTCCGCATCTCAATGTATTTCAAAATGTCGCCTTCGGTTTAGAGCGGCGCGGCGTCGAGCGCAGCGCCCTCAACAAGCGGGTTGCCGGGGCACTGGAGATGGTGCGTCTCGAAGGCCTGGAAACGCGCCGACCCAATGAATTATCCGGTGGGCAACAACAACGCGTGGCATTGGCAAGAGCTTTGGTGTTGGAGCCAAAAGTTTTGTTGTTGGATGAGCCGCTGGCCGCACTTGATTTGAAACTCCGCAAACAGATGCAGTACGAATTAAAGAGCCTGCAAAAACGCCTGGGCATCAGTTTCATTTTTGTCACCCACGATCAGGAAGAAGCCTTGACCATGAGCGACCGCGTAGTGGTGATGAATGCCGGAAACCTCGAACAGGTAGGCGTGCCACAGGAAATTTACGAACGTCCGCACAGCGAATTTGTCGCCGGTTTTATTGGCGATTCCAACATCATAGAAGGCACGGTGGAATCTTCAAGCGCGGATTTATCGCTGATCAAAATCAGTCATGCGACGATTCCGGTCCAAGGCAATGGCGTGCAAGCCGGACAGCCGGTTCGCGTCATGATTCGCCCCGAAAAAATTCGTCTTTCGAGCCACGACCGGCAAGGCGTGTTGCAGGGCAGAATAGCTTCAGCGATGTATCTAGGCGAGGCTACGCAATGGAAAGTGATGCTTGATGGCGGCCAACTGCTCACCGTGCTGGAACAAAACACCGCATCGGCGCAGGCCATGAAAACCCGCGTCGGGCAAGCCGTGTCGTTGAGTTGGGAAGCCGACAGCGCCGTGTTATTGCGCGGGTAAGTTCGAGGTTTTCCCGACCCCCTTGTTTATGAAAGAACCGCAGAAAAACCGGGCAAAAACGGCAAACTGGCTAGTCGCGCCGGGCTTGTTCTGGCTGCTGTTTTTTATCGTAGCGCCGCTGGTGATTGTCGTGATTGTCAGTTTCGCAACACGCGGGGCGTATGGCAAAACGCTTTACGATTTCACCTGGAGCAATTATGCGCGCGCTCTTGATGCGCTCTACCTGTCGGCTTATTGGCGGACGATTTGGATTGCTTTGCTGACCACAACTTTATGCGTCGTGGTCAGTTTCCCGGTGGCTTATTATATTGCCTTGCGCGCTCCCGAACGCTGGAAACGCATACTGCTGGTGTTGACGGTGATTCCGTTCTGGACCAGTTTTTTGATTCGCACCTATGCCTGGATGCTGTTGTTGCGAAGCGAAGGCGTCATCAATTCGGCGTTGTTGCACAGCGGCTTGATTCACGAACCGTTGCCATTGCTCTACAACGATTTCGCCATTTTAGTCGGGCAGGTGTACGGCGAATTGCCATTTATGATTTTGCCGATTTATGTGGCGTTGGAAAGACTGAACACCAGACTGTTGGAAGCGGCGCAGGATTTGGGCGCGAATCGCTTTTGGACGTTTGTCAAAATCACTTTGCCGTTGTCGCGTCCGGGTTTGTTGGCGGGAATCGTGTTGGTGTTTATTCCATCGCTGGGCGCTTTCATCACCCCGGATTTATTGGGCGGCGCGAAATCCATTATGATCGGCAATCTGATTCAAAATCAGTTCGCGCAATTGAATCAGCCGTTCGGCTCGGCGCTGTCTCTGCTCTTAACGCTGGCCGTTTTGTTGTTGCTGGTCATCGCCTTTCGCGCCGGATTGAAAGCCAGCGAACTAGCTTGAGAATCACCTTTGACGAGGAGCGGAAAGCCTTGCGCCTTCACCGTTTTCTGATTGATCAATGAACAACCCCTTGAAAACCGCCTCTGCGAATGTTATTTCAATAGGTCTCTAAATCTAGCTTCAGGGAATCATCAATGAACATACTGGGAATCAGCGGACAGGAACGCGACGCGGCGGCAGCACTGGTGCAAGATGGCAAAGTCGTCGCCGCCATCGAAGAAGAAAAATTATCCCGCGTGCGTCACATAGGCATAGACTACGCGGGCGGCTTGCCCGCGCAGGCCATCGCTTTTTGTTTGCAACGCGGCGGTATCAACTTCGCCGAAGTTGATGCCGTTGCTTATTATCTGGAGCCGCAAAAACTCTTTCATCGAGAAATGGCGTTTCGTTCGGCGCACGCCCTGGATGTGCCGCCTGCGCTGACCAATGAATCGGTGCCTGAATATTTCGTGGAAACTCTCAACAGTCTGCGCGAGCGTTTGAAGACTCGGCAACTGGCTGAAAGTAAACTCACGGGCAAAGGCCAATTCATCGAAGTCAATCACCAGCAGGCGCACGCCGCCAGCGCTTTTTATGCGTCGGGTTTCGAGCGCGCCGCCATCATCATCGCTAATAACAAAGGCGATATGACCGCGACTTCCTTGCTGCTTGGTGACGGCGCAAAGATCGAATCGCTCAACGAAGCGCCTTATCCGCATTCCCTCGGATTGATTTATAACGCCGTGACTGCGGCTCTGGGGTTTGGCGCGGACGCTCACAAAACCATGTGGTTGTCGGCCACCGGAAAGCCCGAATTTATTAAGCTTTTTCAGGATTTATTGCGGGTGAAAAAGAACGGCCTGCCCGCTGTCAATGATGCTTATCTGGACGCTTACGGCAAAGGTCAGCCAAGTCTTGCGCCGGAATTTTTTGACAATCTGGGAGTACAAGTGCGCGCTCACGATGAACCCATAAACCAACGCCACCGAGAGGTCGCCGCGAGTTTGCAAGCACACATCGAAGATGTGCTGTGCGAAATGGCGACGCGATTGCGGGAAAAAACCAACGAAGCGAATTTGTGTTTAGCCGGAGGCGTGGCGCTCAATAGTCTGGCGATGGCAGAGATCGAACGCCGCGCCGGATTCACTAATATTTTTGTGCAACCGGCGGCAGGCAATGCCGGTTGTGCGATGGGCGCGGCATTAAGCGTGTGGCATCAAACTCTGGGCAATAGCGAACGGCATTATCAAATGCAGGACGTTTTTCTGGGACCGCAATACGGCGAAGAAGAGATCAAAAGCGTCTTGGATAATTGCAAAATCGGCTACGAATATTTTTTGACCGAAGATAAATTGATAGCCGAAGTCGCACGTCTGCTCGCGCAAGGCAAGATCATAGGCTGGTTTCGCGGCGCTATGGAATTTGGTGGGCGTGCGCTCGGCAACCGCAGCATATTGGCCTCGCCGGTCAATGAATATATGCGCGACAACTTAAATACTTTTATCAAGCACCGCGAAGATTTCCGCCCGTTTTCAGCGGCAGTGCCGGAAGAACGCCTCAATGAATTTTGTGAACCCAGCCATTTAACCCGCTTTCTGGAAGGCGTCAGCCGCGTGCGAAACGAAAAGCGCGAGATGATTCCGGCGGCGCTTTTTGGCGAGGGGCTGGCGCGTATGCACAGCGTCAATCGCAAAACCAATCCCGCCTTTTGGAAACTGCTGACCAAGTTCGACGAGTTGACGCAGGTTCCTGTGCTGCTCAACACGTCGTTCAATTTGTTTGGCGAGCCGGTGGTGTCAACGCCACGCGAAGCCGTGCGCGGCTTTTATTGTTCGGGCATTGACGGTCTGGCCATAGGCAATTTTTTAGTGAAAAAATGAAGCGATTCAGACTTTCCTATTTATCAAAGGAAATGACGAGAGGGCTTCAACAATCAACGGCAGAACACGAAACAGGGCATTGAAACGACTATGGAAAAACAAAATTATCTGGTAACCGGCGGCGCGGGATTTATCGGCAGTCATATCGTCGAGCGTCTGGTGGGTGAAGGGCAAATGGTGCGGGTGTTGGATGATTTCAGCGCCGGTAAAGACGAAAACCTTGCGCCGATGATGGACAAAATCGAATTGCGGCGCGGCGATATACGCGATGTCGAAACCGTTCGTGAAGCCATGAGAGACATAGATTATGTTTTCCATGAAGCGGCGTTAGGTTCAGTGCCGCGTTCGGTGGATGATCCGAAGACCACCCACGATGTTAACATTACAGGGACGGTAAACGTCTTGCTGGCGGCGCGTGATGCCCGTGTGCGCCGCGTGGTGCTGGCCTCAAGCTCTTCGGTTTATGGCGAAACTCCTGAACTTCCCAAACATGAAAAGATGACTCCGCAACCGCTGTCGCCGTATGCCTTGTCGAAACTCGCAGGCGAACAATATATCAGCGTGTTTCAACAGGTCTATGGCTTTGAAGCGGTGGCCTTGCGCTACTTCAATATTTTCGGGCCGCGTCAAGACCCGGAGTCGCACTACGCCGCTGTGATGCCGAAATTTGCTGCGGCGCTGTTGAATGGCGAGCGTCCGGTGATCTTTGGCGATGGTTTGCAATCCCGCGATTTTACTTACGTAGAGAACGTGGTCGAAGCCAATTTACTGGCTGCGACTGCCACAGGCATAGCCGGTCGCGCTTTCAATGTTGCCTGTGGCGGTCGTTATACCTTGCTGGAATTGCTTGCCCGGATGAAAGAGATTTTGCACAGCGACCTTGAGCCGATCTTTGAATCGCCGCGTGCCGGTGATGTGCGCGATTCGCAAGCTGCCATAGAAGCGGCGCAGCAAGGCTTTGGGTATCAAGTGAAAATCGGGTTTGCCGAAGGCTTGCGAAAAACGCTGGACTGGTATCGTCGCACTACTTTGTAAGAAAGCGAAAGTTTACTCGCTATTTTTTCCGCCTGATGATGTGGATGAAATAACCTGCAAGACTTCCGAGCTTTTCCAATGTCCTGTACGGGCGACCTTGCGATAGTCGCCCGTACAGGGTTGCAGATTATTTACTCCACCATCCTTGCTTTGTCTCACTGCGCCGAAAACGGGGGATGCGTGCAACTGGTTTTTATTCACGGAGCGGCAGCGGTTGGCAAATTGACCGTCGCCAAAGAACTCGCAAAGCGCACGGGCTTGCGTTTGTTTCATAATCATCTGACCGTTGATCTGGTCAGCGCGATCTTTGATTTTGGCAGCGAAGCGTTCATCAAACTGCGCGAAGAAATTTGGCTGCGCGTCTTTCGTGAAGCGGCGCTAGAAAACGTCTCTTTAATTTTTACCTTCGCGCCAGAACGCACCGTGCGCCAAGGCTTCATTCAAGCGGCGCTTGATACGGTCGAGGCGGCAGGCGGAAAAGTGATTTTTGTGCAATTGACTTGCGCGCCGGATGAAATCACAAGGCGCATCGCAAGCCCTTCGAGAAGTGAGTTCGGGAAATTGAATTCGCTTGAACTGTATCAACAACTGCAAGCCGCCGGAGCCTTTCACTATCCGGCGCTTCCCGCCGCCGGACTTTCTCTTGATACCACCCACAGAGACCCTCAAGAGACAGCGCGATTGATCGCGGAAAAATTGTCAGTGGGCGAATCGTCGAAGTGAAGCAACGCCGCCAGGCTGCGAGCCTGAAGGTGCTTCGCTTCGCAGCGCTATGAAAAAACTGTCGTGCGGGTTTCAACTCAAAAACTTGGCGATGGCATCGGGATGTATAGCCCAACCTAAGAAACCTGCCAAGCCCAACAAGGTGCCGAACCCTCCGAAGACGAGAGCGACGATCACCAGCCATTTTTTTCGCGTCAAGGCGCTGATGCCTAACAAGGCAATCGCTATGCTTAGACCGGCCTCCGACATATCAAATTGATCGTCGTGCTGATTCAATCTGTCGTACTCCTTTTGCTGTCCCTCGGCATCTTTTTTAATGTCCTCTTTTTCCGTTGTGTAACGCTGCGCCTCGTCTTTGTAGGCGGCAATCTTTTGCTCGAACAGCGCTTTACTTTGCGGCGTCAGATTGGCGCTGGTGTCGCGCTGTATGGTCAACTGTTCGACCATATTTTCCGCCATGTGCTGTTTGGTGCTTTTCGATTGGTAATAAGCCCATTTATCAATGCTCGCCGCCTGCGCTTGCGCCATGGCCTGCACCACATTGCCGTCTTTGATATTGGATAAAGCCATGAAAGTGGCCAGCACTGCAACCAGCGCGGCAATCACCGAGTTGAGCCGTGATTCCGGTTCTTTTTCAGCCTTCTCTATGGCCTCGGATACAGTTTCATCAATGTCACCCATTTTATCATTCACTCCGAATTTTAGATTTTGGTTTTGCGCGAAACGAAATACTACTCGGCGGTGCTTTAGGAAGCCAGAGCGTTGACGTGAACGCGAACGGTTTCGCCAAGGGTGTTGAGGTTATAGCCGCCTTCCAGCAGCGACACGACGCGCCCCGCTGCGTGGCGGTCGGCCATCTCCATCACCTCTTTGGTCATCTCCGCGAAGTCCGTATCTTCGAGCCGCAAGCCTCCCAAAGGGTCATCGCGGCGAGAATCAAACCCGGCGGAAATGATAATCAAATCGGGCGGGAAATCGTGTTCGATGAGTTGCAATGCTTGGGTGAAAGCTTCTCTATGAGGGCGCGCCGCAGTACCTTCAGGCAGAGGGATGTTGAGAGTTGTGCCTGCGCCTTTGCCGTCGCCGGTTTCGCTTTTGGCACCGGTTCCGGGATAGTAGGGAAATTGATGCGTCGAAAAATAAAACACCGTCGGGTCTTGATAAAAAATATCCTGCGTGCCGTTGCCGTGATGCACGTCCCAATCAATGATTAAGACGCGCTCGACGCCGTACCGCGCCTGCGCGTAGCGTGCGCCAATCGCCGCATTGTTGAACAGGCAAAAGCCCATAGAGCGATTGGCTGTGGCGTGATGACCGGGCGGACGCACATAAGCGAAGGCATTGGTTGAAGCACCGTTGCACACTTCATCCACTGCGGTGATTGCCGCGCCTGCCGCCAGTTTCGCCACCTGGAACGATTGCGGACAGATCACCGTATCCAGGTCTATGAAAGGGCGATTGCGTTCGCAAAAGGTTCGCACCTGCGCTAGGAGTGGTTCGCCGTGACAACGCAAGAGGTCTTCGTCAGATGCCGACGTGGGCAAGAGATTTTTGACGCGGGATTGCAATTCGTAGTCGGCCTCAAGGGCGGCATAAATCGCCTGCAAACGCTCGGCATTTTCCGGGTGAAAGCCGGTCTCGTGCCGCAAAAAAAGCGGATCATAAATTAGAGCGGTAGTCATTCGAGGAGTATAAGTAGGCTTGGGAATATCTCGCAACAAGCGGTTAGAAAATTACCCTTGCAAAACGCGCTTGATAAACACTGTCATGCAGTTCTCGCAACGAAAGAGTAGGAGTTTGAAATTCATGTTTTGATAGAACACGGACGAAGCGGATTAGGCAGATCAATAGCACGGTTGATCCGCCTAATTCGCTTTCCATCAAGACTTCGATTGTAACTGCCCAGCCTTTTTGTGAGAGTTGAATGCGCTGCGGCACCGCCGCAAGCACTGACTGGGTAGTTAGAGGGTGTCGCGTCAATAGATTTTTTGTCCAGATATTGTAGGTGATGGTTTACCTATCCACAACATATGGGCGGTTACTGGAATTCTGCGACTCGCTCTAGTTACCTTCGCTTTGCAAGGCAGTCAACTTTATCGTCGAGAATTGCATGACCCTGAACAAGCAATTCGTATTTGAGGCTTCCCAGATGCGAAGTATTTTTTTTACACTTTCTGCAACCTTTTCAAAGCGTCGGTCACTAACTCGGCGGAACAAGAAAGAATGCACGGGCGGATTATGGATGCCTACAGGCTGGTTAGCCAACAAGACGGACGCGCTGGAATGTTGATGAATAGCTCTCAAGAACTGATAGCGCGGGTTCGCGGCGGTGATGAGGAAGCGTTTCGCTTGATCTTTGACCGCTACATTCGCCCTGTCATCAGCTTTATTTACGATATGACCGGGCAGCGCGATCTGGCCGAAGAGTTGGCGCAAGAGACGTTCGTGCGCGCCTATCGCGGCATTCAATCTTTGAAGGACGAGACCAAACTTTCGACCTGGTTATTCGGCATTGCCAAAAACGTAGCGCGGGAAGCTTTGCGTTCGCGTCTGCGCGAAAATCACAAAGTAGAAATGGAAAATGACAGCGTGATGGAGTTGAGCGATACCGAACTTTTGCCGGACGGGCGGTTGTTGAACAAAGAGTTGAATCGCGTCATTCACGAGGCGCTGGCAACTTTAGATCAAGACCGCAGAGCGGTCTTTACGTTGAAAGTTTTTCATCAACGCAGCTACGAAGAGATTGCTGCGATCACCGGCTTTTCAATTCCGAAATTGAAGACGGACTTGCACAGGGCGCGGGCTGAGATGCGTAGAAGAATCCAGCCATACTTGGGGGTGGGTTATGAAGTGTGAAGATTGCCTGAGTCTTTTGGAAGAATACGGCGATGCCGAATTGCACGACCGCGACGCCCTTCGGGTCAAAGCACATCTGGCGCTGTGCCTCACTTGTGACGAAGCGTATGCGGCGCTGCAACAGGAGCAACAACTTTACGCGCATTATCAGCGCGACCTGGAAGTAACGGCGGCGCTGTGGCAGGGCGTGCAGGCGAGCCTCAAGCGTGAGGCGGCGCAACCGGATTTCGAGCAACCGGCGGGAATGGCGCAACGACTTCGCCGGTTTTTTGGCGAGACCTTTCATGCGCCGCGCTTCAGTCTTGCGCTTGCGGCTTTGCTCGTGGTGATAGCGGTTGGCGCGACCGTTCTGGTGATGAAGGTAGTGAACCAGAACTCCAATCCTGCAATGCAAGCGAGCGGAAATATCCACACTACGTCGTCCGCTTCTTCGCCCCATCGCAATACTGCGCCGTCAAGCGAGGATAAAGCATTAGCAGGCGGAACAGGCAATTCCAACGAACCACCAAACAGCGCACCTGAACAGAAAAATAATGCGGTGAATCCGCCGGATAAAAATCACTATGCGGTTAAACAAGACGCGCCGCAAATGATTCCGATCAGGAATGAATCAACGCCGCGACAAACGCCGCTTGCAAAGGTTGCGGCCAGCAAACCTAGATCAACAGCGGAAGAATTAGTGCGCGATGCCGAGCAGAAATATGTGCAGGCCATCGCGCTGTTGCAACGTGACTTTGATCAACGTCGCTCGAAGCTTGACCCGAAATTGGTGGCGAAGTTGGACGCTTCGCTCGCCAGCATTGATCGCACGATTGCCGAAACCCGCAAAGCTGTGCATCAAAATTCCGATGACCCCATCGCTTTGCAGTATCTGTTGACGGCTTATGCGAAGAAGGTCGAAGTCCTTAAAGACGTGACCGCCAATTGAGCGTTCAAATCCCTGGAGCGGTTTGTGTTTGAGATTACGGAAAGCTCAAACCCGTTGACCGGCGCACGGTCGAAGACCGCTGCTCAACGATAGGGGGTTCAGTACACACATATGCAAACCGCTCTAGAGTGGGGAGCGCCGCTTACGGCAAGGCGCAGCCTTTCCGCACCTCAAAGCGGCAGAGCCGCAAGCACTGGCTGGGTAGTTAGGATTTTTAAGACAAATTTTATAGCGATGAACTTATGAACAAGAGAAATTTTTTACTTTCGACAATAATTTTAGCGAGCCTACTTTGCTCTGTAGCCGTTAGCCAAGAAACGCCAACGTCAAATCAAGAGTGGCTTGAGCAAAAAGCCCAAGGTCCGCCAAGACCGCCAAGACCGCCAAGAACTTCGCGCCCCGCAACCCCTCCTCCTGTGCCTCCAGACCACGAAGAAGACGCGGAGTCTGTGCAAGCGGCGATGAAATTGGAGCGCGGCGGCAAGGTGAGCATCAGCAATCGCTTCGGCGTCATCACCGTGAAAGGTTACGATGGCGACACCGTGCAGGCCAAAGCCATCAGCATGGAAGGCGACACCTTGGATGCGAAAACCCCTTTAATTAAAGGCGATTCTCAACGTATGCGCGTTGCTATGGAAGGCGTAGCGGGACGCCGACACGGTCGAGGCGCGGACTTGCAAATCTCTGTGCCGCGCTATGCCGCAATCGAAATCGTTGACAGTCAGGAGACCGACGTTGAAGTTGGCGACCTTGAAGGCAGCGTGACTATCGCTCAGGGCAGCGGCGATGTGAATGTTCATCAGGTCGGTGCGCTCAATGTTGGCGGATGGCAGCGCGGCGATGTCTTGGCGCACGACATCAACGGGCGTTGCGCTATCAATGTGTTCACGGGCGACATCACGATAGACAATGTCAAAGGGTCTGTTGATGTCTCTTCGATTAGCGGCGAGTTGCGAATCACCAACGTCGGCGAAAGCGTCAAAGCCAATGCGGTGTCCGGCGAAGTTGTCATACATTGCGTGAAGGGGCGCGTGGATGCCAAAGCGGTCAGCGGTTCAATTGAGTTGGTCGGCGTCAAAGGCGATGTGGACAGCGAAACCGTGAGCGGTGAAAACCTCTTCAAAGGAACGCTGCGCGAAGGCGGCAATTATCGCCTGAAATCCATGTCCGGCGAAGTTGCGATGCACCTGCCAAGCGACGCGCCGGGCTTCACTGTTACGATGACGACGTTCAGCGGCGAACTGGAAACGGCTTTCCCCATCAAGGTGGAATCGGCTGTGCAGCAAAATGAAATCACGCGCCGTTTGATTGGGCGCTACGGCAACGGGCAGGCAAAAATTTCGCTCGATTCCTTCAGCGCCGGAGCGCGCCTGGCTCAAGCTACGGCGGCGGAATTGCCAGTGTGTAAATAGAGCGTGCCGCAGAATTCCAGCAACTGCCTATATGTTGTGGATAGCTACGCCATCGCACACAATATCTGGATAGAAAATCCATTGCTGCGACACCCTCTAAATAACCGTTGTGCAAGGCTGCGGTGGCAAGGGTGGGGCAAGCGCTTCGCTGCTCGTCAAATCGGCGCTGACCCACGGCGTTACCGCCCTCGCGCCACTTGGGAAAATAAAAATTGCGAACAGGAGCTTGATGATGAAAAAGAGTTTATGGATAGGGATTTTATTGGCCTCTACGCTTGTCTTGGTAATGCCGCGAGCCTTCAACGCCTTTGCGGAAAAGACTGTAGCGCTGCATTCTCTGCTACAGAAAGACAAGCATTGGGAAGACGTTCTTCCTGAAAAAGAGGAGATCAATCAGATTTACGAACTGGCCAACGGAGCCCGTGTAGAAGTTTCCGGCATCAATGGCCGCGTCGATATTGAGACCACCAACGGCAACACCGCTGAAATTCACATCATGCGTTCGGCAAAAAATCGCGACGATCTGCAATTTCGCAAAATTACGATTGAAGCCACGGCCAATAGTCTGCTCATCAAAGGCGAACACGATAAAGACCAGGAAGGTGGGCGCAACCGCGAAGTGCGGCAACAGATTTTATTGAGCGTGCCGCGCCAGATTGATCTCAAGGCTAGCGGCGTCAATGGCCGCGTCACGGTTGGCGAAGTGGATGGCCCGGTGACGGTCAGCGGCGTCAATGGCCGCGTAGATGTAGCGCAGGCGGTGGGCTATTCACGCTTGTCCGGCATCAACGGCAAAGTCTTTGTGAAGATCGTCCGTTTGAGTGACCGTGGCGCGCAAATCAGCGGCATCAACGGCGGCGTCGAAATCTATTTCGCCGATGATGTCAACGCCGATTTGGAAGTCTCCGGCATCAACGGCAGCGTCCACAATGAACTGCCCAATATGGTGGTGCAAGGCAAGATGGAGAGAAATAATTTTCGCGCACGCTTAGGCGCAGGCGGCGCGCCGATTCACGTTTCGGGCGTCAACGGCAAAGTCTCGCTGCGGCGTGCGGAACGCTGATTGCCGATTTCCTCCACTACCATTGCGCCACGAAGAATCCTACGCTTTTTGCCAGGCAGTGCCTTCTTACGGGTGCAATTAAAAGTGAGACTTGCTATGGGAACTTATTTCGAGTCAAGGGCTTAACCATCTTGAAGCTGCCCAACCGAGAGGCACCAAGTAACGGATTATAAGGGTTTTTCAGCGTTGTTGAGCGGCGAGCTACCACCTTGCCCTAAACCCTGTCAAGGAGACCGCCAATCTCAAGTCTCACTTTTAATTGCACCCCCTTCTTACATAGGGTTCTTCGTGGATTTTTTTTTATAGATTTTTTCATGAAAAGGGAACAGAATACGAATTCCTTCGTCTAACCAGAGAGCAAATAAAACTACCCATTTGGCCAAGTGTTTTATCCAGCCCCAAGTTGCCCAAGGATGATGGTATGAAGCAAAGAATTTTTCTCTACGTTTTACTTCTTTTCGGTTGTTGTGATTACGTTCAAGCTTTTCAAGCCGCCGCTTTATCAAAGGCTGCGGACGCCAAGCCTTCTACTACCAAACTGCCTGCCGCGCTGCCCATCGAAAAAACTCAACCCGTGGTGATTAAAAAATTTGCCAGTCCGCCGGTGATTGATGGCAAGCTCGATGATGCGGTCTGGAAACAAGCCACGCTGTTCAAGGATTTCTATCAAGTGCAACCGGGCGATAACATCGCGCCTTCGCAAAAGACCGAAGTATGGATGGGCTATGACAGCAAGTTTTTGTACCTCGGCTTTCGCGCTTATGATGATCCCGATAAGGTGCGAGCGACGGTTCCCAAACGCGATCAGGTGTATGATGACGACAACGTAAAAGTTTATCTGGATACCTTCAATGATAAGCGCAAAGCTTACGAGTTCATGTTCAACCCTTACGGCGTGCAGGGGGATGCCATCTTGACCGATGGCATAGAAGAAGATTTCAGCATAGACCTGGTGCATGAATCGAAAGGCGTGATTGATCAACAAGGCTACACCGTTGAAGTCGCCATACCCTTCAAATCGCTGCGCTATGTTGCCGGTAAAGATAAAATTTGGGGCGTCAATTTTTATCGGCGGATTCAGCGTTTTGATAGAGAGGCGGATTCGTGGATGCCGATTTCGCGTGACAAATCTTCGCTGTTAAGTCAGTTCGGACAGATCACCGGCTTGGAAGGCATCTCCAACGAACGCACTATAGAACTCATTCCCAGCCTGACGCTTTCGGAATCGGGAAAACGGGTTCCTACGGTTTCGCCAGCGGCGCGGTTCGGCGATCCTTTGCTAGGCGACCCTGGGCGTATGGTCAATGCGCCGATAACAGCCGATTTGGGTTTTACGATGAAATTCGGCATCACGCCGACCATCACTTTGGATGCCACCGTCAACCCCGACTTCGCGCAAGTCGAGGCCGACGCCCCGGTATTGACCGCCAATCAACGCTTCCCGATTTTCTACCCCGAAAAGCGCCCGTTCTTTTTGGAAGGCATAGATATTTTTCAAACACCGATTCAAGCTTTGAATACTCGCGCCATTGTTGACCCGGATTATGCCTTGAAGTTGACCGGCAAACAGGGGCGCAACAGTTTCGGTTTGTTGCTGGCTTCGGACAACGCGCCGGGCAATTATGCGCTTGAAGAGCGCAACGACCCTCTGATCTTGCCCAGCATTCAACGCTTTCTTGATAAGAACGCGGCCATCGCCGTGCTGCGCTACAAACGCGACATCGGCAAAGAATCCAGTTTAGGCTTTATCGGCACGAGCTATGATTTTATCGAAAAGCATAATCGCGTCGGCGGCATAGACGGGCGTCTGCGGCTCGATAAACAGACGACCTTCAGTTTTCAAGTGTTAGGCACGACTTCGCGGCGCTATTTTTATGACGCCAATGACGACCGCAATATTTATCGAAGCGGCAAGGCGCTGGCGTATTCATGGAACGTGGATAAAACCGGCAGGAACTTCGGCTATCGCTTGAGCGGCGATGGCAAGACCCGTGATTACCGCGCCGATGTTGGGTTTTTCGAGCGCACCAATTTCAATTCCAACAATCTATTTTTGCGCTACAGTTCCGAGCCAAAAGCCAAAGCCAAATTTATTTCGTGGCGCGCCTTCAGCTTCAACGGCATCGGCTACGATTGGCAAGGTCGGACGCAGAGCGTAGATCACAGTGATAACTTCGGCTTCACTTTTACCCGGCAGATTTTTTTCAATGTCGGCTACAACGAATTTTATGAACGACTGTTTGAAGGCGAGTTCGGGGCGCAACGCAGCGCCACGCGGCAGGGAGCCTTTTACGGCAACGACCCCGAACGCTCGACCCGTGGGCGTGCCGTGTTTGCCAACTTCAACATGAACCCCTCGAAGAAAGTTTCGTTCGGAATGTTTGCCGGTCATCGCTGGAATATTTTTGATTTCGATTTCGGCGCGGGGGCAAAGTTTCCGCGAGTCAGTCCGGCAGCTTTGCTTGATCCAAACGCGCCGCTTGATCCGGGCGCGGCCAATACCTTTGACCTGGAAATGGCCGTCTCGTTACAACCGACGAACGCTTTGAAAACCTCGCTCACTTATAATCGCAATCGCTTCACGCGCAACGACACAGGGCGCACGGTGTTGATTGATAACATCTATTCATCGCTGACGACTTATCAATTCACTCGCTTCCTGTTTGCGCGGGCGCGCTTGGATTACGACTCGCTTGCCGCGAGTGTACGCGGGCAATATCTATTTGGTTGGACGCCAAATCCCGGCACGGCATTTTATGTTGGCTACAACGACACAGCAAATTACAACGGCTACAGCCCCTTCACGGGGCATTTTGAACCGGGCTTTCGCAGACAAAGCCGAACCTTTTTCATCAAGACTTCTTATCTGTTTCGTAAAGGTTGAAATAGTTTTTGAGATGGAGAAAGCCGCCGTGCAGGAAAACTCCGGCGGCTTTCTTTTTTGGTAGCGGATTTGGTCGCACAAATGAAGAGATACCAGAAACCTTGGTTATGGCAAAAGCTTCTTGTGTTGTCTCACTGCTTCCACAGTTTGACGAATTGCCTTTGTCACCAACTGCGGTTCATCAAGTTGAATGTGATGCCCACTCTTTTGAGCAACCATCAATTTGCTGTTGTGTGAAAGGTTCGTCAATGCCATCTTCTGCTGTCTCTTTTCCTGATTGATGCGCTGCCATTCATCGGTGGCAATGCCGGGCGGCGGATTGCCAGCTACGGGCTTGGTGACTAGCACCACTAGAGGGATATTGCCCAATTGATACGGAGTTTTCGCTCTCGCCAGATACATCTCTTGCAGTTCCTCTGCCCAGAAATCAGCTTCGGCGGCAGCGTTTGGCGGTTGAGAGCGAAACCACAAACGCATAGCTTGAATTGAGGCGGGCAATTTGTCGAAGGGCGCTTCAGTCTTGGGCTTCCCAAACACCTTTTGATTGAAGGCAAATTGTTCGAGGTCTTCGGCAGTCGGTGGTTGCGGCGGACTGCTCTGCATGGTTTGCACAGGCGGGATGGGCTTTCCAGTTGCGCTTTCTCGCACACGCACGAGCTTGCCTTGATACATCAGCGTTGTGTCTTCGTGCGTCGCATCAACCAAGACCATTCCGACGACTTCCTTCGGGTACTGCGCGGCATAGACTCGCGCAATCAAGCCGCCAAGTGAATGCCCTACGAGTACGGTAGGCGTATGAATCCGAGCGGCTTTCAAGAGCGCGTGAAGTTCGTAAGCCTCCTGCTTCATGGTGCGCGGTGTTGGTCCTGCATCACTCCAAGCCAGTCCTGCGCGGTCATAACTACAAACCCGCGCAAAGCGAGAAATGCTTGCTTGCGTCAAGCTCCAATCGAAGGAGAAATCCCCGCTGCCTGCGAGTAGCACAACCGTTTCTCTACCCTTGCCTGTGCAATAGAGATGCAAGCGGTAGCCGCCTATGTCAACAAGTTTGCCGAGCGGCGGATAGGCGGTCTGCATAGCATGAGCCGCTGGTTCGTTCTGCGGTTTGGTTGTCTTGGCGGGTTGGTTGTTCGTTTGATCTGTATGGGGAAATTTTTCTACCTCTCTGCTTGTGATAGCCGATGAGGAATTGCTCCATGCCGCGATAGTCGCTTGGTGCGATGACTGATTTTCTTGCTGCCGAACTCTTGCGCCGGACAAAGGCAGGATGATTATGCAGAGCGCCGCGAAGGCAAGGATTGGCTTCATGGGTATCTCTCTGATTTGCCAAGCATTTTCTATTTTGGCTTGGTGATGTTGGGTCTAAAAAAAGCTTTGAAAAGAGTAGAACGAGTGCTGCCTTTGGGAAAGGCTCTTTCCGCTCTACTCTTTTCTTTAGAATTGACCTGTCCGAAACTACAACGCGAAGTTGAAAGTCATCGTGCCGGTGACTTTGACGGCTTTGCCTTGCAGCATGGCTGGCTGGAATTTCCATTGGCGCGCGGCTGCAACGGCGGCATCCTTGAGTAACGGATGACCTGACAAAACCCTCGCTGAGTCCACATAGCCTTCTTCATTAATGGTTACTTCAACAACAACAGCGCTGCTCACTTGCGCTGCTTGTGCGAGAGGCGGATAGATTGGCTCGGCGCGTCTTACGGCGGAGCTTTGCAGCACACCGCCGGATTTACGAATGATCTTAGGCGGCGCAGGTGGCGCATCAGGCGGCGCGGGAACACTTTCGATGGCAGGCGGAGACTGTGGGGGTGGTGGCGCTAGTGGAGAGACTTCTGTCATTACTGTCCCTCTGTGCATTGTTGGAGGAAGTGGAGGTGCAGATGGCGGCGGGGGAGGCGGGGGGGATGGCGGCACTTTTCCCCAGACCTCGCCACCTTCAAAAATCACCCCGACGACCTTTGCCGTTAAAGCGTTCGGGTCTCTTTTTATCAGGGTATAACTGTGCCTCTCCATGCCAAGAGTGTGTGAACCATGTGGCTCAATTAAAGCCCCGGCATCCTGAACATAAACCCAGTTGTCGTTATCTGGATTTACTAGCTCAAGGCTTATCACTTTGATGGTGCGGTCGGTGTTGTTGACTACTTTAACGCTAAATCTGACGGCAAAAAAATTTCCTTGTTGGACAGCCGTATTGCTTTGCTTAGAGCAAGTATCATAATTCACCGCTTTGATTCTGGCTTCCGTAATACTTACTGGCGATAGATTCTGGTTTTCAAATTGAATAGCCGTCTCAAGAGCTTTATCTAAATCCGCCTTGATCTTTTTTTCCATATCGGCGTCTTCATCTTGCATCTCTCCAGGTACGCCGCCTTCAACACCTCCAGCAACCCCTTCGGAGATGCTGCTTGAGGGGCGTGGGCGATTTTGCGCCGCCACACGGTCGCGTGTCAGTAACCCTGCTGCTAGAGAAAAAATGATTACGGCGGCGGCGACGGCGATGAGTAAAACGCGATGCGACAGAGCCATTTTTGTAGTCGTTTCATTAGCCATGATTTTCTCAATCCTCCTTTTTAAGTTCGAGCCGCCAGCCGCGCTCAAGCCAGCTACTCGTAAACCTAGACAAAACTTTAAGACTTTCAAAAGGCTTGCGGCATAGATACCATGCGCGCCGCCTAACTCTACAACTTTTTCATCGCAAGCAAGCTCTCTTTCGATAAGCAATTTTTTATCTATGAACCAAACCAGCGGATGAAACCAAAACAGGCAACACAAAAACATCTGGGCGTTGCTGGCAAGGTTGTCCCAACGCGCTATGTGAATCATCTCGTGCATCATCACGGCGTCAAGCTCGGCTTCGCTTAAATGGTCAGCCATCATTTCAGGCAAGACGATGATGGGACGTGCTATGCCCCACATCCCCGGCTCAGAAATTTTCGGCGAGACTAATAAGCGAATCTCGCGTTTGATGAATAACCACACTTGCACATTCTTGAGCGCCTCAGCCTCTCTGCCTTGCGAAACAAACACCCCGGCTTTCATGGCTTGGGCAAATCTGCGCCGCTTCTTCATCCACAAACCCAACAACAAGACGAAACCTGCAAACCACACGACCGTCAGCCCTGTATAAATCCCTCTGTCTTGCGCGGTGGTTTCTTCAAGCGCCGAGTCTTGCTCATAAAAGTCGCCGACGGGTTCATTGACTTGAGCAATGACCGTAGCGTTTTCTTGAGTGGTGGCAAAAAGAGCAGGGAATTCCAAGCCCGCTTGATTGGCAAGCAGCATAAACAACGCCGAGGGCAAAATGAATTTCGCTGAGATGAAAAGCCACACCGCGTAACGGGCGCACGCCGGACTTCTCTTGAGCAGCAATACTGCCGCGAAAGCGAGTAGGGCAAACAGCGTGGATTGCCATAAATGATTTACCACCAGAGGGACTAGCCAGTTTGACCAATCCGTTATCCAATGGTGTGTTGTGGTCAACCAATGGTTCAGCATTTGCCTTGCTCCTTGTCGCAGATTTACTTGCGCTTGCTTGTTGTATTACGAGCTTTTCGAGTGTCTTTACTGTCGCTTTCAAAGTCTGCTTCGGGCAGTAAACTTTCCATCTCGCGGATGTCTTCGAGGCTGAGTTTGCCCGATTCCGCTAAGTGCGCCATCAAAGGACGCGCCGATCCGCCGAATAATTCAAGCAATTCATTGATGAGTCGTTGGTGCGCCGATTGGCGAGTAATGAGCGGTTCAAAGATAAAAGCGTTGCCGATTTTTTTAACCCGCTGCACCGCGCCTTTGTCTTCGAGGCGGCGAATAATGGTCTGCACAGTGGTGTAGGCAGAGCGTTTTTTGAGCGGCAATTGTTCGTGAATTTCGCGCACCGAGCCGCTGCCCAATTGCCATAAGGCATCCATCATCTCCATCTCGAACTTGGTCAGTTTGATCTGCTTCTTTTGTGTCATTTTGCCTTCCTATTTTTGTTGCTACTACAAACGAGGCTGAATTTACTACTTTTGTAGTAGCTTGTCAACAGTTTTTTTACAGTAATGCCAGCGGCGGGTACGGGCTTGGTATCACTGCCCTTTTGTTGGCACGGATGGCGGGTGATTTTTCGTCGTTCTGTTGACAGGTTGGTTAAAGATTCCGTAACATCTCTTTTCCGATTTAAGGGGCTGTAGCTCAGTTGGCAGAGCGCGTGGCTCGCATTCACGAGGCCAGGGGTTCGAATCCCCTCAGCTCCACTTTCTACATCAACCACTTAGCGGGAGTTTTATAGACTCCCGCTTTTTCATTGTGACCGATTTGTGACCGGATTTTCCGAGATCGGCGATTTTTTCCAACGCCTCGCGCTTTCTCGATTCCAGCGTGTGCGTGTATCTGGCCGTCATTCGCAAATCCGCGTGTCCCAAAATAGCCGCTATCGTAAAGGCATCCACACCGGCGTCCGCCATGCGGGTTGCCGCCGTGTGCCGTAAATCGTGAAAATGAAAATCGCTCACCTCGGCTTCCTCGCAGGCTCTGGCAAAGGCGTGTTTGATTTCCACCAGCGCCAGGCCGGTCTTCGGACTGACAAAAACAAACTCCTTTGACTGATCGAGTTTGAGAAGCACTTCTCTTACTGTGCTGTTGATCGGCACGTCGCGCCCTTTGCCCGACTTGGTGTTGCTCAGGTGGATGAGGTTGCGGAGAAAATCAATCTGTGACCAGCGAAGCGCGAGAATTTCCCCGCGCCTCATGCCGGTGTTGATGGCCAGCAGGATAATCGGGCGCAGATGCTCACGCTCCCCGATACACTGGCGCAACAGCCGCGCCTCCTCTTCGGCGCTCAAGTAGCGAGTGCGCTGATTGTCTTCGCGTAGGAGCTTCACCTGATCGCAAGGGGTTGAGCTTGTGACTCCGTCTCGAATCGCCATGTTGAAAATTCTCGACAGGCAAGTCATTTCGCGGTTGACGCTCGCGGGCTTGCGCTGTTGATCAAATTTCGTCATGCCATTCTTTATTTCGCTCTTGAACTTCTCGACAAGCAGTGGGCTGATCTCCTCAAAGGTCTTGCGCTTGAAAAAATCCTTGATGGCCTTCAGGTAATAAGGGTCATTGGTTGACCGCTTGTTCTTCCGCGCCCAGGGGAGGTAAACCTTTTCGGCATAGTCAATCATTGGAGTAGCTGATTGAGCTTTGCCGTACTTCTGATTGTGCAGCTTTTCAAGCTCTTTGCGTTCGGCTTCCTCGGCTTGCGCTTTGGTGCGCGCCGTTGGCAAAGGCTTTCTGATTTGCTTCCTGTTGATGGTTTTGGTAAACCACCAGTGTCCATTTCTTTTGAAAACTGTCATTGGCTTTATTCCTTTCCCGAATCCTAGCCAGCGACTGTGCTTGGCTATGGTAATGACCCTCTGCCTCATTGTCTAGCCGCTGATCGCTCCATCCAGTCCATCAGTGCGCGGCGAGAGAAGCGAATCAACCGCCCGGCCTTGAGCAAGGGAATTGAGCCGCGTTCGATGTGGTAATACAAATTTCTTTTTCCGACCTTGAGAAATGCAGCGGCCTCCTCAAGCGTTAGAATTTCATCGCCGGGAATATCCGTCTCATTTCGTCTGTCTGAAATATTCACAACTGTTGATGCCCTTCTCTACACTCCTCCTTCTATTTCCTGCTTGCTCTCGCCGTTACCCTGAGGCGTGAGCATATGGCTATTGCAAAGGAAAAAAAATCTCGACTCACTGGTATGCTTTTATTCGCATAGGTCAACCTTGCCGTTAGCGCTTTGGCCTGTCTGCCTTCTATATGAGGACTGGCGATCATTGATACATTCATAACTTTTCTCCCATCAGATGAACTGACGAATCTGTTTTCTGTCGGGGTGCTCAGCTACAGCTTCACTTCTGTCAGCCAAATCAGTGTGTGTGCCTATGGTAGGGGAGCAGACGCACGGCGACAAAGCTTAAGGCACATAGTCAAATGGCCAGAACTCTCTTGTGCCATGTTCATCGAGGAAGGCGGCCACCAGATCGCCAACGTGGTTGATGGCGATTTCAAAGCGGGGATATTCTTCGGGATGTCGCGGTAGCCACTTTTCAAAAGTGATCTCTCTGTACCCCTCAATCTCAACTGTAATTTTTATATCCATCTGATTTTCTCCTTTTTTTGTATTCTGACTTTTGCGGATTGTGATTTTGATGATGACGCGGATTTCAACTAACGGTTGCTCATCTCTTCAACGATCATCAAAACCCAACCCTGACATCTTTTTCATCGCGACTATTTGCAAGGCTTGTGCCGATCATCGAAGGGAGAGGTTTTATCGGCACAGATGATCACCGATTTAATGAGCGCAAGTTTCCGATTAAATTCGAGGTTCCATATCGCCAACCCACGGCAGGATACCGATGCGCTAGCGCACTAAAAATGTCTTCTCTTCAAAAAAATTTTTCAGATTTTTAGGCGGGGGCTGTGGCCTCACGCTTGCCTTATCGCTCAACGAAGAAAAGCCCCTGAAAGGAAGCACTAATTAGAGGGGATTTTTTGTGAGCCAAGAAAAGCCGTTGTTGAAAGGGAAGCGAAAAAAACGAGCCTGGAATTCAAATCATTATCCCAAAATGATCACCGTTTGCCTCACTAATGAAGAACATGAAGAGATTAGCCTGCGAGCCAAACTGGCGCGAACGAGCGCCTCGCGTTACCTCGTGCATCGCGGTTTGTACAACAAACTTCTCAAGTTTCGCCCTGCCTTGCCGCCGGCTGATGCAAATCAACGAGTGCCACTGGAACGCTTGCTTTATGAGTTGAACCGCGTCTTTCTAGGACTTTCAAAACTCAATCACTCACTTCATCTGTCATTCAGAACGGCTGCCGACACGCTCACGAATTACGTGACGAAGTTGCACAATTGGATGACCGAGAACATTTACATCAACACGAAAAGGAAATAGAAAGATGAAGAGAAGAAAATTTTTAACCACAGCCGCAAAGTCATTCGCAGCACCAATCATTGTCCAACAACCGCTGACGGAAAAACCCGGAAAGACCAGGAGTAATTCATCAGACCGTGCAGGACACAAACAAGAGAAACAAAAAACCGCGCCCTCCTCTGTGACAGGCAAGAAACCAGCTACGAGGTCGGACGACAACAACCCATTCGGCAAGGCTGGTGAAGAGCAGGAACAGTTCTTCACAGACCTGCCGGGACAGCTTCTTGATGCCAAAAAGGCTGTTGGGCTTGGCCTGGCAGTGTCGGCCGTGGGCGGTGGCATTTACTATGTCGCAAGCAGACGAGGGCAACTCGCGCGCCAGGCTGAAGCCCATCTCGCAACCTGGCAGGAGATCAAACATTTGCTGCCCAGCTATCATAAACACCGGTGCCAGGGGAGGTTGTGATCGGTCACTACGTCGGCATTCCCCTATTGTACGAGCGTTTCCTGGTGCTGGATCGCTGGACGGCGCTTCGCCATCTGCTGGTTTTGGGACCGAGTGGCAGCGGCAAATCCCGCTCCATTTTCCTGATTAACTGTTATTACAACCGCCAGACTTCATTCGTTGCGACTGACCCAAAAAGCGAATTGTGGTCGCACACCGCAGCAAAGCAAGCCAATGCAATTCGCTTTGCGCCGAGCGACCCGGATAACAGCATGTCCTTCAACTTTGTGCCGTTTTGCAAGGACACAGCGATTGCGGATCGCCTTACCGATGCGATCATCTACGCGCAAGGCAAACGCCATGGCGATGTTTATTGGGAAAACGCTGAGCGCCAATTGCTCAAGGTTCTGCTCATTCACGCGGCGCATTCGGAAACGCCGGTGCTGACCTTTGTCTATGAGTTGATCTGTGCCGATCATCAGGTGCTGTCAAAAATCCTTACGGCTTCGCCGGTTGCCACGGTTCGCAGAGAAGCGCGCCCCTACATCGAAGGCACAGAACATTACCGGACGGGAGCTAAGAGCGGCGTCAAACAGAAGCTGAAATGGCTGGATAACGAGAAGATTCGACGCTTTACCAGCAGCACTAAAGAAGCCTTCGACTTTTCGGTTTTGCGAAGGGTTCCCACACAAATCTACTGGTGCTTGGAAGAAGATGACGTGACCCGATTGCAGCAACTCACGGCAGTCTTTTTCAATCTGATGCTCAGCGTACTCAAACGCGCCGAAGGCAATGTGCCGGTGAATCTCTTCTTCGACGAGTTCGGCAATATCGGTAGATTGAACGATTTTGAAAAAGACATCACCTTGTTGAGAGGGCGAGATATTACCATCATCGCAGGGTTGCAATCTCACAGCCAGTTAGAGGTACTGTACGGCAAGGCGGAAGCCGAGATCATTTACGATAACTTCAACAGTAAGATTGTGATGGGCGGCTTGGAAGGGGAGATGGCGGAACGCCTCTCTCGCGCTATGGGTGAGTACACGCATCGAGAGAAGAAGAAATCCTACAGCCGGCAGGGAGGCCTCTTTTCGCCCCAGACGAGCGTGACGGAAAGCGAGCATTTTTATGAGCGTCGTTTGATGAAACCACAAGAGATTCGCCAATTGAATCCGAAGAAATTGCTGTTGCTGGCGACCTCCTTGTCGCCAATCATTCTTGACCGTCTGCGCTTTGAAGAAAAACCGCAGGCGCTCAACAAACATCGCTGTCCAAAAGAGATTGCAATAGAGAACCTCGCGGATCGCAAACCACCGAAGCCAAAACCGCGAGACCCGCCTCCGCCGCCGCCTCTGCCGCAGGGGCTTCTGCCGAAAAAGTAGAAACGGGGGATCAGGTCTTGAAGCGTCAAGCAGTCGTGCAAGGAAGGCTGAGTTCTTTCTTGCACGACTGAAAAAATCTTGAACCAAGTTGCTTCAGCAGCTATAAAGTTCAACGCACTTTTGAAGAGTTTGATAAGACCGATGGCAAAATCACGCAAAACAAAAGCCGCAACCAGGACCCCGAAGACGGCTGTGGTTAAGGCAGCGATTGAGCATCCTCTTTCGGGCTATGAAGATTTTCTTCGCGACTTGAAATCGCGCATTCAAGCGCCCCAGCCTTGCTGCTCTGGCGGTTAATCGCGAGTTGGTCTTGCTTTACTGGCAGATTGGACGCGACATTCTCAGCCGCCAGAAGCAGCAGGGCTGGGGCGCGAAAGTCATTGACCGCCTCGCCAAAGACCTGAAAATCGCTTTCCCTGAAATGCAAGGCTTCTCGCGGACGAACTTGCTTTATATGCGCGCTCTGGCAGAAGCTTACTCCGACGAGCAATTTGTGCAGCAAACTGCTGGACAAACTCCGTGGTTTCATAACTGCACCATCATTGACAAAGTCAAAGACCCGGCAGAACGCGGCGGATGATTGAGCCAAGCGCTCAACAGGACAAAAATCAAACGATTAGCCTACCGAAAAACCACTTCAGCGACAGAATTCGTTGTACCCTTAAACTCGTTTCTCGCCCACTACTCCCCATCATCCTTATCGCCAAAGTTGGCGAAACTGGTTGTCAGAATTGGCAATAGCAACGATAAATAATTTATTTGTGAGAATTAGGCAATTGCCAAAAATGACAATTGTAGGTAACTCGGAAGAAGCGGAACACATTTCTCATGGTTTGGTCATTCCCAGATTCATCTAAACTGATGAATTCAAGGCTGGCTCCATAGCCAGGATTTTTTTTCGCACATACTCTTTGAACTC
Organism: Acidobacteriota bacterium; assembly: GCA_016201275.1. Classification (GTDB taxonomy): domain Bacteria; phylum Acidobacteriota; class Blastocatellia; order UBA7656; family UBA7656; genus JACQDB01. Next base: position 45,301 of record JACQDB010000133.1, on the reverse strand, counting down.
ATCTGCATTGGTGAAGAAACGATAGCCTGATTTATTTACCACTTCTTCGATTTCCAAACTCTCATCAAGCAGTAAAGCTACGGGTTGGCTGTATCCTTCCTGCAATCCATTCGCCCATGCGAGGTCTAGAATTGCCAATGGCTTGCCAGTCTCTGGATCTGTCAATTCATACATCAATTCGCCTTCAGGTAATCCGTTTTGTACGATCCAGGCGTTACACTCGCGCAGAATCTGTTCTTCCTCTTCGCTTTCTATATTGCCGATGACAACTTGATGGTCGAGGATGGATGTTGCTATCGCTGGTTGTGGGGCATTTCCCGCAAGCAGGCTGTCCAGGAAATCGTTCGCAGCTTTGGCTGATAACTCGCGCCGTATTGTCAGGAAGTCAGCATAGTTTTCAACCTCCCAGAGATCTTCATCCATTGGTAACCAATGAGACTTAACAATGGCTGCCAACAGCGGCATGGTACAGCAAGAAGCAACCGACATTTGCTGATGCCATTGCTTTAGAAAGGAATTATTTGTGAAGCAGGTGCCATTTTCAATATCCAGTTCAGAGGTTGAAGTAACTGATGTTACGCAGATGAGAGGTTAGAAAATCGCTTGACTCTGTTTTGCCCCGTCAGGGGCATTTTATGATCTTTGAAAAATAATCTGATAAGCGGCGAAGGCGGGCGCAAGCATAAAGCCCCGTGCGAAAGCGCTTGTCATTACTCAATTTTTTTCAATTTCATAGCCAGTCGCACACCCTCAACCAAGGTGGTTAACTTGGCCATTCCGCGCCACAAACTTTGCCATCCTGGCATCCCATCGGCTTTGCGGTTCAAGTGTCCTCCTAATCGTCCAATCGCTAAAGCCACTTCTTTAACCGTCTTGATCTTTCGACCTGTCGCGGCTTGCAATACCTCGACTTCGATCTCTGACAACCCCGACTCGCTGACCGCCGCTCCCGGCTCCTGGCGCACTCGTTCGCGCAATTCAAGCAAGCGTAGCGCCACTACGCTTTTGATGACTATGGCGGCAAACAACCCTTCAGCGCTTTCTAACTGCAAGTCTTCGGCTTTCGTGCCACTTTTGAGCGCTTTATGAAATTCTTCGATCAGCCAGCGTGTCGCATAGATCAATACCACTTCCAACGCTTCACAGAAATTCGTCACCGCAAGATTGGTCAGCAGGATCCACTCCAGTTTCTCGTCATTGCTAGGCGGCTCCTCTTCCCACACCCGCAGAGCATAACAGCGCACTGGCGGCAACTGTCCGGCGCTTTTGCCGGGACGCTGCGGGGCACGCAAATACACCGCTTGGAGGCTGATCTTGAGGTGCGCCACGCGGGCGGCTCGCCCGCCTCGCGAACGCAACTCCAAATCGAACTCGCCGACCGATGCTTCCTGCTGCAAGCTTGCCATCAAGCGCCCGCATTTGTCTCGCCCTTGCTCATCACTCAACAAGCGGTCTTGTGCTGCTCGCACCACAAACCCGTGACCATACTCCTGACAACTTCGCAAAAACTCATAGATGTCGGCTCCCCGATCTGCGACCCGGAGCCATTCAATATGGTTGGCTTCGGGAGCCTCTGCGAGTCGCTGCGTCGTTTCTTCCCACCATTGCGATTCGCGCTGACGTTGCTGACGCACCTTGGAATCCTTGGCCTTTTCGCCCGCTGGACGCGGCTGACCGATGTGGTAGTGCTGATCTGCCAAGCCGATGACCTCGACAGCACTACGCTTTACGGGCAGCGCTTGGTGGTCGAACTTAGACGCCTTCATCGACCAGCGCACTGCCAAGGTCGAATGTAAATGAAAGCCTTGTAAGCCGCTGGCTCCGCTGCCGATGGGACCCAAGCCGCTTCTTGGTTGGTTGCCTGCCCAACTCAGTTCACTGGTGTCCTCCAGGAGCAGATAGCCTCCTGGCTGCTGGAGTTGTTCAAAGACCGCCTCCCGATGGTAGGCTTGCAGATTATCGGGAGTTGCTTCTGGGTGCTGGAAAAGATTATAAGCAGCTTTCAAATCGTAGGTATGGGCAAACAATTGCGGCAAAGTCTTGTCCGGCGTCGCTGCCATCGCCGCCGCAATGGTTACAACTCGCTGATCACGTCTGCTATCGCCCAACTCCACACCTCCAAAATGACGCTCCGCCCATTCCTGTGGCGTTTGTTCATACAAGGATGAAATGATTCGTTATTTCCTTTATACTTAGGACTTACGCAAGAAACATTTTGACTGCTGGAGATTTTAGATGCTGACGCAAATACTCCGACAACAAGCCAAATTTTACTTGGTAAATCGTTTGTTTGGTCTCCTCCGCCACTTGTTTCAAGCGTACCCACACCAGCATCGCACAGCCAATATGATTTCTCACGATTCGCGCCTTGCGACACTGACAGCCTTCGATCCCAATTACTTGTTTCGCCTCGCGGTGAAATTGCTCAATCTTCCAACGCCAGCCACACGCCTCTTGTGCTGCTGTCGTCGAGCCTTGCGCTATGGTCATTGGTCGCGACATAATCCGTGCGCTTGGTAGAAAGCACGACTCGGAAACATTTCACCTTGTGGTCTCTAGGAAAGCCTTTGATCTTGAGGAGCTTGCCGCCTGCCTGCTCACTTTCACTCCACCTCAAGCGGTCGACCCTTTGATAGGGTTTGGTCGCCAACGAGTCATCGACTTGACGATTATCTTTGAGCCGACAGTAGTAAATCTTCTCCATCCTTTTGATCAACAACATCACATCTTTGGTCGCATACCAGGTGTCCATCAACACCGTGCGAAAGGCCAACTCCTTGTGTTTAATGGCGTTGGTCAACATCTCTTGCAACTGATCAAGCTTCGTTTTGCCATCGCCATCGGGGTCATAAATGCGATAATCAATGACCCAAAATTGGTTGGTCTGGGCGTTGATATAAACGCAGGTGACGACGCCGATGCCTTTGATGATGTCGTGGGCATTGCCACTGTATTGGCGGCGCACCAGGTCAATCTTGAAGGAGTAGTTCTTATCCAAGACCGTGTCATCGAAGACGATATAGCCCTCGGCACTCAGCACGAGGTGTGGGCAAACTGGTTCCCACAGCAAGCGCGGCTCAATGCAGTCATTGGCAAGATAGCGATTGATGGCATGGCGAGAAAACTGCTCGCAGTGCTCAGCAAAGTTGGTCAGGGTGTAATTGATTTGACTACCGAGCAAATACTGACAATAGTCGAGGCGCGTCACAGCTCTTGGTTGTTGAGTCATAACTATGACTTTACTCAATTTCCACGACCGCTGTCATTTCAAAGAATATTTTGTGCGTAAGTCCTAATACTCATTATTCTTAAAGATCAAAACGCAACTACAATATTTTGTCAAAATTTGGGTAATAACAAGGCGAAAGCGCGGGGTATGCCGTGGTTGCAGAGTTTCCGAGCCTGCGAAGCGGGCGACAGACCGTTGGCTATCACCCGCTTCGCGGGCTAGAGAGGTTTGGGCATTGCGGTACCCAGGGTTGCGCTACGCTTCACCCTGGGCTTTATGCTATCGTCTGCTCCGCAGGCTAAGGTTGTACGATTATGTTTTCAAAGATCATAAAATAGCCCGGCGATTGATGGCTGGAAAGGATAAAGAAGAATTTGCCGAAGTCCCGCAGGGACGACTGAGGAGCCTACAGTCGTCCCCAAGGAACTCCAATGGCTTGCCATCTTGCTAATCATCATAATGATTAGCTCAGGTGAGAGCCTACAGTCGTCCCCAAGGAACTCCAATGGCTTGCCTGTGCTTGCTCCCAGTGATCAATCGCTGGGCTATTTTCGCCCGTCCCTACGGGACCAAACGCAGTCAAGCCTTCTCCGTTTCTTTTCACTGCGTAACATCAGTGAAGTAATTAAAATCTCACAAGCATTGTTTGATTTATTCATTCATACACTTTGCTACGCCGCGTGATGGATAAAGTCGAGCTAAGTGCTATCAAAATCCTCTCCATCTCGCCTGTGGCCACATTTCGCAGAGAAGCCGCCCTTACAATAGAGAGTTGTACACAGAAACGCTATCGGATTGCCTTCTGCTGATAGAGTTCTTCTTACAATACTTCAAGGAAAGTGAGTTGTACATAGAACAGAGTCTTTAAAAAATTCTTAAAACCATTTTGAATAATATTTAATATAGAAATCAAGTCGCTATAAAGACTTGCCTGCTGAGGCCCGGCTATCATCCCCTCGAAATCAAGAAGGCTCGAAGCAAACGATTCGCAAAAGCAGCGAAGCCACCGAGCAAGCTCCTTTATTCGTTGGAGAGTCAGGATAGGAGGAACCATATGACTTACACTGCCAATGAGAAACAGAGTTGGTTTCTGATTCATACCAACCCGAGGCAAGAGGAACGTACCAACAGCAATCTGCGAGCTTGGAATGTTGAAACCTTTTATCCGCAAATCCGCACGTATCGCGTGAACGAATTTTCAGGCGTGCGCCAATATACTGCCAAACCGTTGTTTTCCCGCTATCTTTTTGCTCGCTTTCATATAGAAAGTATGTATCACAAAGTACGCTACACAAGAGGCGTACAAGGCATTATTAGTTTCGGAACTAGGCCTGTAGAAGTGGATCAGGAGATTATCGAGCTGATTCAGTCGCGAATCGGCGAGGACGGGTTTGTGAAAATCGGCTCTGACTTGCACCCCGGCGATATAGTTTTAATCAAAAGCGGTGTCTGGAAAGACTTCACAGGCGTTCTGGAACGCGAAATGAAAGATTCGGATCGAGTCGTAGTTCTACTGAATACGATTAACTATCAGGCTAGACTTCAGATTGAACGCACCATAGTCGAAAAGCTTGGCGAAGCCAGTTACTCTGCCTGAACTTGGCAACCAAAGCCACATAAGCATCCGAGTGGTTGGCAAATTGGTGCAAACGAGGCTCGACAAAATCACACTTTCAGAAAGCTGAAGTCGTGTGGAAAACGCTCTCTGCGATCTTTTGAAGTCAGACAAACAAGGATGTTGGCGCTGCTTTAGCTTGCCACAAATCGGCACAAAGTCAGCGCCACACATTTCCTTTGCAAGCGAGCAACAACAAAATACAGAGGTTATTTTAACCTGAAGCGGTCGCCAAAGCGTTGGCGTCACAGGGTAGTAACCTGCCCAAAATTGCTTACCCAATTTCAAAAAGGAAATGATATGTTTGCTGGAACTCTCCATATAGCAGCAGAAAAGAAGAATCATTTGGCTAATCAAGAGCCCATAGCCCTCATAGGTATCGGCTGTCGCTTCCCGGGGGCTAACGGCCCACAAGCCTTCTGGGAGTTGCTTCGTGATGGTGTTGATGCCATCGGCAAGCTTCCTGCAAACCGTTTCGATGTTGAGGCTGTATATGATTCAAGACCGGGAACACCCGGCAAAATCAGCAATCGGGAGGGCGGTTTTCTCAATCACTTCGAAGAGTTCGACGCTTCTTTCTTCGGCATATCTCCTCGCGAGGCGCTCAAATTAGACCCGCAGCAGAGATTGTTGCTGGAAGTGACCTGGGAAGCTTTTGAAGACGCTGGCATCCCGCCGCATCTGTTAGCTGGTACGAATACAGGTGTGTTCATAGGTGCTTGTACAACAGACTATGAAGACATCCAATATCACCTGCGCGACCGCTCGGAAATAGACCTCTATGTGGCAACCGGGACGGCTCGCAGTATTTTGTCGGGCAGGATTTCCTACACTTTCGATTTCGCAGGTCCCAGCCTGACCGTTGATACAGCCTGTTCCTCGTCGCTGGTTGCCGTGCATCTGGCTTGTCAAAGTTTATGGAGCGGCGAAAGCAGTTTGGCGATAAGCGGCGGCGTCAATCTGGTTTTATTGCCGGAACTTTCTATGCCCTTCTCGCGAGCTAGTATGCTGGCAACCGACGGTCGCTGTAAATTCGCAGATGCCCAAGCCAACGGCTTCACCAGAAGCGATGGCGCTGCTGTCGTTCTGCTGAAGCCTTTGGCGCAAGCGCAAGCCGATGGCGACCCCATTTACGCGGCTATATTGGGCAGCGCCATCAACAACGACGGGCGCAGCAGCGGGCTTCTGGCGACCCCTAGTCGTTATGGGCAGGAAGCTGTTTTGCGGCAAGCTTATCGCAAGGCTGGCGTGTGTCCGGGCACCGTCGGATACGTCGAAGTTCATGGAACAGGCACCAGCGTCGGCGACCCTGTGGAAATCAATAGTCTTGGCGCTGTGCTGGCAGAAGGCAGACCTCCCAATAGTCCTTGCCTGCTTGGTTCTGTGAAAACCAACATTGGCCACACAGAAGGAGCCGCAGGCATAGCCGGTTTGATTAAAACGGCGCTCTGCCTGAAAAACAAAGCCATACCGCCAAGCCTGCATTTCAATGAGCCGAATCCGGCAATTCCCTGGCCGCAACTTCCTGTGCAAGTCTCAAGACAATTGACCCCTTGGCCCTCCGCTTCAACCCCCGCCATCGCCGGAGTGAGCGCCTTCGGACTTTCTGCAACCAATGCTCATGTAGTTATGCGGGAAGCACCGGCATCTTCAAGCCCCAAGGCAGAAGAGGGGACAGAGGGGGGCGCTCAACTGCTGCCTCTTTCAGCACACAACTCTCAGGCACTCGAAGATCTGGCACGAGCCTATCTGGCGTTTGGTCAAGCGACCGATTCAAGGCTGTCAGACATCTCCTACAACGCCGGCGTCAGAAGAACGCATCATGAATATCGCCTTGCCGCTGTTGCTTCTTCACGTCAGGAACTGTGCAAGCAACTGCAAGCTTTCCTCGATAAAGAAAGCAACCCGAACCTCGCCTACGGCCATCCACCAGCGCTTGATAAGCGGAAACTCGCTTTCGTGTTTCCCGGCCAGGGCGGGCAATGGTTGGGGATGGGACGCCAGCTTATGCAACAGGAGCCGGTCTTTCAACAGGCTTTGGAAGATTGCGACAAAGTCTTTCGCCACTACGTCAACTGGTCATTGATCGAGGAATTGACAGCCGACCCCAGCACCTCGCAACTCCATGAAATAGATGTTGTACAACCATGCCTGTTTGCCATTCAAGTGGCGTTGGCGACGCTTTGGCGGCACTGGGGAATCGAGCCGGATGTCGTCATCGGTCAAAGCATGGGCGAAGTAGCAGCCGCTCAGGTCGCTGGTATCCTCAGTCTGGAGGATGCCGCACAAATCATCTGCCGTCGCAGCCTGCTACTCAAACGGGTCAGCGGACAGGGAGGCATGGCGGTTGTTGGCTTGTCCTTTGAGGAGACGCAGGAATTCCTGCTTGATTATCAGCAGCATCTTTCGGTCGCCGTTTCCAGTAGTCCAACCTCAACCGTCATCTCAGGCGATAGCGAGGCTTTGCAGAAAGCCATGACAGTGCTTCAACAAAGAGAGATCTTCTGCCAGTTCGTCAAAGTAGATGTGGCTTCGCATAGCCCACAGATGGATATGTTACGCGAAGACCTGTTGGAAGCTCTGGCAGGCCTCAATCCACAAATCCCATCCATCGCTTTTTGCTCAACCGTAACTGGAGTAGAGATGCGTGAGCCATTTCTGGACGGGCAATACTGGGTGAACAATTTGCGCCAACCCGTGCTCTTTGCCAAAGCGATTGAGCAGGTGCTGGAAAGTGGTTGCCATCTGTTTCTAGAAGTCAGTCCCCATCCGTTGCTTGCCGCACCCATTCAACAAACCGCGCGGCGGCTTGCTCAGGACATCACCGTGTTGCCTTCCCTGAGAAGCCAGGAAGACGAACGCGCTTTGATGCTCGGTTCAGCCGCCGCGCTTTATACGGCAGGCTACTCCTTAAACTGGAACAAACTGTGTGAGCAGACCGCGCAATGCGTGCCCTTGCCGACCTATCGCTGGCAAAAACAGACCTTCTGGCTGGGTGCTGAGCCGACCTCGCACAACAGTAGAACGCGTAGCAGCGAACATCTGCTTTCGGGACAGATGTTGGAGTCGGCTGCCGACCCGCAAACCGGTATATGGGATTTCGATGTGAGCAGCGAAGCGTTCCCTTTTTTGCAAGACCATTGCGTGCAAGGCGCTGTAGTTATTCCTGCGGCTGCGTATCTGGAGATGGCTTTGGTTGCCGGACGGTCGCTTTACCCGGAGGCAAACCTTTTCCTGGAGCGCGTGGAGTTTAAGCAAGCTCTCGTACTTGAAGAAGAACCCGGACGCCTGCAATTGGTCATCTCTTCACGAAATTCAGAGCGCGCGAAATTTGAAATCTTCAGCCGACCGCCTGACGCAGAGCCGCATTCGTGGATGCTTCACGCGACCGGTATGCTTCGTGTGGTGGCCACCCAACAACCGCCGCTGTATAACGCAGGCGAAGCCATCTTCGCCCGCCCCCATCAGCGACTGACTCAGACACAGCATTATGATTTATTGGCAAGGATGGGGCTTGAGTATGGCGCTTGTTTTCAAGGCGTAGAGCAGTTATGGCAAGGCGACAAAGAGGCTCTGGGCGTGGTGAAGCTTCCTGATGCGCTGGGCGAAAAAATTGCTGGCTATGATCTTCATCCAGCCTTCCTGGATTCCTGTTTTCAGGTTCTGGCAGCCGCTTTACCCGATTCTCTCCGGCAGCCTCATTTGCCTGTCGGTCTCGACGCTCTGCAAATCTACAAACGCCCGAAAGCCAATGCGAAAGCCTATGCCTCGCTTCGAAATCCTTCCGGCAGAAGCGGCGAGGTTTTGAAAGGCGACCTTGTGGTCTTCGATGAGGAAGGCGAAATCCTGCTGGAAGTCAAAGGCTTGTCCATAAAGCCACTGACTCCGAAAGCCCAAGGCTTGGAAGATAGCAAACGGCTTGAGCAACTGCTTTACACAATCCAATGGCAAGTGACTGAGCCTCTCAAAGCGCCTCCCCTTAGGCAGGAAAACTCTGGAACGTGGGTGATTTTTGCAGACCAGGGCGGCACAGGGCAAAAGCTTATCAAGCGCCTTGAAGCAATCGGCGAAGATTGCATCACCGTTTCGGCGGGTGAACAGTACGCCCGAATCGGGCCAAAACACTACCGGATTCAGGCACAGTCTTGCGAAGATTATGAGCGACTTTTTGACGACTGTTTGCAATCGCGCTCACAAACCTGTCGCGGCATTGTCCACTTGTGGAGCCTTGATGTCCCGACGACGGCGCATCTTCCGAAAGAGTTGCCCGAAGCCTGTCACGAAATGGGTTGGGGCAGTACGCTGCTGTTGGTACAAAGGCTGGCGGCACGCCCTCTAGGTAAAGCGCCGCGACTGTGGCTGGTTACCAACGCTGCACAATCCATTACCGGTGAGGAATCTCTGTCCGTTGCACAATCGCCTTTGTGGGGACTGGGCAGCGTCATCGCTCAGGAATTTGCAGATTTGCGTTGTTCGCTTATAGACCTTGGCGACAAGGGTGAAGCGGAAATGACTTTGCTTGGCGATGAACTGCTGGCGGACGACGAAGCCGAGCAGATTGCGCTGCGCGGTGAAACTCGCTACGTCGCCAGATTGCTCCCTCACAGCCTCTGTGATTCGCCAGCCTACGAAAAAGAGACCGCCGGTAAAGGGCAGGCGTTCAGGCTGGAAGTCACCACACCAGGCTTACTCGATAGCCTGGTTTTGAGGCAAACCCTTCGTCAGCAACCGGCTCAGGGAGAGTTGGAGATAGAGGTTCAAGCGCTTGGTCTTAACTTCAGAGACGTAATGTTGAGTATGGGAGTTTTACCCTCTGCGCCGGAGGTCAAAGAAGATTTCGGGTGGGAGTGTTCGGGTAAAGTGGTAGCCATTGGCGAAGGCATTGAAGGCTTTTCGATTGGCGATGAAGTTTACGGCATTGCTCATCCGTGCTTTGGCGCCTATGCAAAAATGCTTGCCTGTTTGGCATTGCACAAGCCTCAGCACCTGAGCTTTGAACAAGCGGCGACCATTCCGCTGACCTTGCTGACGGCTTATTATTCTCTGCATCATATTGGCAGACTGCAAAGCGGCGAGCGCTTGCTCATTCACTCAGCCACAGGAGGCGTAGGTCTGGCTGCCATACGAATGGCTCAACAGCAGGGAGCGGAGATCTTTGCTACAGCCGGTAGTCAACAAAAGCGTGACTATTTGAAAGCTCTCGGCATCCATCATGTTTTTGATTCCAGATCGCTCGATTTTGTGGAAGAAATCAAACAGGCGACAGATGGTGTCGGCCTCGACATGATTTTGAACTCGCTTGCCGGCGAGGCCATCCCTGCGGGGCTTTCGCTACTGAGAACAGGCGGGCGGTTCATTGAGCTTGGTCGGCGCGACATCTATCAAAACGCCAAGCTGGGTCTGCAACCTTTTCAAAATAATTTGGCATTTTTTGCAGTTGATCTTGCCTCCTTAATCCGCCAGAACCCCTCCCAAATGGGCTTCCTTCTGCGTCAGGCTATCAGTTGCTTCGAACAACAAGGCGGAAGCCCATACCCCCTTCAAATCTTCTCCATCGCTGAAGCTGCTGAGGGCTTTCGGACGATGGCGCAGGCCAGCCACATCGGCAAAATCGCTCTCAGGGTAGGCGGAGAAAAGGTTCAGATAGCGCCTGCGCTTACGCAGGAAATAAAGTTAAACAGCAACGGCACATATTTGATAACCGGCGGACTCGGCGGCTTGGGCTTAGTGATTGCTAAATGGATGATTGAGCGCGGCGCGCAACATCTGGTGTTGTTGTCGCGTAGCGCAGGCTCGGCGGCGGCGCAAGAAGCTGTTGAAGCGATGCGCCAGAGTGCCGATGTAAGGGTTGTCAAAGCAGACGTCAGCAAGCATCAGGAAATCGCCCAAATATTGACTCAGATCGAGCAACAAATGCCGCCGCTCAGAGGTGTGGTGCACGCCGCAGGTTTGCTTGATGATGGAATTTTGCTGCAACAGCAACGCTCAAGGTTTCTCAAGGTGATGGCTCCGAAGATTGCCGGAGCTTGGAATTTGCACACCCTGACCTTGGATGCGTCGCTTGATTTCTTCGTTTTGTTCTCTTCGGCTGCGACTTTGCTGGGATCGGCAGGGCAAGGGAATTACACGGCAGCGAATACATTTTTGGATTGTCTGGCGCATTATAGAAAGTCACAAGGGCTTCCAGCCATAAGCATTGACTGGGGGCCCTGGGCAGAAGTCGGTCTTGCAGCAGAAGGCAAGCGCAGCCAACGACTGGCGCAAAAAGGCATCAACAGCATGACGCCTCTGGAAGGAGTCACGGTCTTTGAGCGTTTGCTCAATGCCTCTAGGCCACAAATTGCCGTAGTAAACTTTAATCTTGAGCCGTGGAGCCACAGCCTTGCAGGTTCGCGTCGTGCGGCCTTTTTCAGCGAGATTGTCTCTGCCCGCCACCAGCCTGAGCCTGCCAAAGAGAGCGCAGAAGCTGCTTTGACCCGCGAGGCATTGCTTGCGGCGCTGGAGCCTGAGCGTAAAAAGTTATTGCAGGAGTATTTAAACCGATTGTTGATCCGCGTGCTAGGGTTTGGCAAACTCGGTGTCCACAGACTCGACGCCGACCTGCCTATCAATCGGTTCGGGTTGGATTCTCTGATGGCTTTGGAAGTCAAGACCCGTTTGGAAACCGATTTAGGAATCACCATTCCCATCCTTCGCATTTTGAAAGGCACCAGCATTACGCGATTGATAGCCTATGCGCTTGAGCAATTGCCCGGTGCCGCTCATCTAACCGAACACCACTTGCCCCCTACAACGGCGGTTGCTGGGCGACAATGGGAGGAATTCAGCTTATGATGGCGACAGAACTTCTTGCTGACCTTATCAAACAAAAAGTGGAATTGTGGGGCGATGGTCAACACTTGCGCGTCCGCGCTCCCAAAGGTGTTCTGACCCCGGAACTACAAGCCAAATTAATCGCCAGCAAAGGCGACCTTTTAGACTTGCTTAGAGGACAAAGTGACGCTGCATCTGCCAACCCGATTCCGCAAATCACTCCCGATACGGCACACCGATACGAGCCTTTCCCTTTGACGGATATGCAGCAGGCCTACTGGGTAGGGCGAAGCGGCGCTTTTGAATTCGGCAATGTGGCTTGTCATGCTTACTATGAAGTCGAAGCCAAAGAGCTTGATTTGGCAAGGTTTAACCTGGCTTTGCAACAACTGATTGAGCGCCACGATATGCTGCGCGCCATCGTCCTCGCCGATGGCAGACAGCAGATTCTCAATCAAGTGCCGCCCTACGAAATCGAGACCCTCGATTTGCGCGGCTATGATGCCCAAACCGCCAACGCCTTTCTGGATTCGATTCGTCACCGCCTGTCACATCAAGTTCTGCCTTCTGACCGTTGGCCTCTGTTTGAGATTCGCGCTTCGCAACTGGATGACCAGTGCTGGCGACTGCATTTTAGCTTCGACATCCTCATAGTGGATGTTTGGAGTCTGCAAATCCTCTTTCACGAATGGGCTGAGTTATACAATCATCCGACCACCAAACTCCCGGCTGTGGAACTCTCTTTCCGCGACTACGTGCTTGGCGAAGCCCAGTTGCGGCAGTCGGAACTTTACAGCGCCGCTCAACAATACTGGACAAATCGCCTGCCAGACTTACCACCTGCCCCCGAATTGCCGCTCGCTGCGAATTACACCACGTTAAAAAATCCCCGCTTTAAGCGGCGCAGCGGGCGGCTGGATCCAAAACCCTGGAGGCAAATCAAAAGGCTTGCTGTGGAAAGCGGGGTCACCCCGTCAGGAATCTTACTGGCGGCTTTTGCCGAAATCCTTGCGCTGTGGAGTAAAAGCAACCGCTTCACCATCAATGTGACTTTGCACAATCGCTTTCCGTTGCACCCGCAGGTCAATGAAATTGTCGGCGATTTCACCACTTTGATTCCACTTGCGGTTGACCATTCCGCATCCAGCTCTTTCCAGACCAGAGCCGCAGCTATTCAAGCTCAACTTCTTGAAGATATGGAACACCGTTACGTCAGTGGTGTGCAAATCCTCCGCGATATCGGGCGCGTTCAAGGCAAAGCCCCCGGAACTACCATGCCCATCGTGTTTACCAGTTTGCTATCGCAACATTTGAAGACCTCGGTTGCCGAGCAGACCTTATGGATGGGCGAAGTCGTTTACGGCATCTCTCAAACGCCGCAAGTGTGGCTCGATCATCAAGTGCTTGAAGAGAATGGGGCGCTGGTTTTCAACTGGGATGCGGTCGAAGGCATTTTCCCTGAAAACCTGCTGCAAGATTTGTTCGACTCCTACTGTGCGCTATTGCAACGTTTGGGTGAAGAACCCAGCATCTGGCGCGAAAGTGTAATCAACCTTCTGCCGGCGGCTCAACTCCAGCAACGACAGGAAGTCAACGAAACCAAAGTAGCTCTGCTGCCGACTCTGCTACATACACAGTTTCAGCAACAGGCTGACCAACGCCCTTCGCAAGCTGCCGTGATAGCGGCTAACGGAACTCTTACATATGAAGAGTTGGCTCACCTGGCAAATCACCTCGGGCATCAACTCAGACAGATGGGAGCCTGCCCTAACACTTTGGTCGCGGTGGTTATGGAGAAGGGTTGGGAACAGGTCGCCGCCACTCTGGGCATATTGCAAGCAGGTGCCGCCTATCTGCCCATAGACCCCAACCTGCCGAAAGAACGTCTTTGGCATCTGCTCGGTCACGCCGAAATTTCCATAGTGCTGACACAATCGTGGATCAACGAACGACTCGAATGGCCCGATGGCATAGCGCGCCTGTCGGTTGATAGCCAACGACTGGGCACACTCCATTCAGCGCCTATAGAGTCTGTGCAACAGCCCGATGATCTGGCTTATGTTATTTACACATCCGGCTCGACGGGTTTGCCCAAAGGAGTAATGATTCCTCATAGCGGGGCGGTCAATACCATAGACGATATCAATCGTCGTTTTGATGTGCGCCCTGGCGACAAGGTTCTGGCGCTCTCGAATCTGGGATTCGATTTATCGGTTTACGATATTTTCGGCACTCTCTCTGCTGGAGGCACCATCGTCATGCCCGCCGATTCGGCGACGCGCAATCCTGAGTGCTGGGCAGATTTGATTCAACGGCAAGCCATCACCATCTGGAATTCGGTTCCGGCGTTGATGGATATGCTGGTCACCTATGCAGACCAACGACTGGAGACTCAACTGGCGTCCTTGCGCCTGGTGATGTTGAGCGGCGATTGGATTCCTGTGACGCTTCCCGAACGTATCAAAAAACTTGCCCCCCAAGCTGAAATCATCAGCCTGGGTGGCGCAACGGAAGCCTCCATCTGGTCTATCCTCTATGCGATTGACCGAGATTGCGCCGATTTTCCAAGCATTCCCTATGGTCGTCCAATGGCTAATCAAGGGTTTCACGTCCTGAATGAAGCGCTCGAGCCGCGTCCGATATGGGTGGCGGGCAATCTCTACATCAGCGGCAAAGGGTTAGCAGTAGGATATTGGCGCGATGAAAAACAAACGAAAGCCTCTTTCCTTATTCACCCTCGCAGCGGCGAGCGTTTGTACAAAACCGGTGATTTGGGTCGCTATCTGCCGGATGGCAATATTGAATTTCTGGGGCGCGAAGATTCACAGGTCAAGGTTCAAGGGTATCGAATCGAGTTGGGCGAGATTGAAGCCGCACTCGGCAAGCACCCAGCGATTTGCGCCAATGCGGTTTTGCCAGAAGGTCAAAGGGAACGCAAGCGCCTGGTTGCTTACGTGGCAACCCACCCGGACAAGATGGTAACGGCTGATGAACTGCGGCAATACTTAAAAGAGAGGCTGCCCGCCTATATGGTTCCGTCAGCGTTTTTCACCTTAGACAGCTTGCCGCTAAACGCCAATGGCAAGCTTGACAGAAAGCAGTTGCCGCAGCTTGCCAAATCAACCGCCGGACAACTGACCGATAGGCGACAGGCAGAGGAATTTCTCGAAGCGAAAATCGCCGCGCTGATCGCTGAGGTGCTTCAGCTTGAATCCATCGCACCCGACCAGGATATAGTGGAATTGGGAGGAAATTCCGTTGATCTCATCCGCATAGCCGCGCTTATCGAAAAAGAGTTTCAGCTTCGACCGGGCATAGAAAAATTTTATGCCCATCCGACGCCCAGAGGTTTGGCGAACGCTTTACGAGAGCTAGAGTCGCAAGCTTGTCGGGTTGATGACCTGGACACCATGCGCGGTTATCGCAAGGCAGCACACAGCAGAGGTTGCGAGGAGGGCGAACTATGATGGCTGCGGGATTTTTGACGACTCTGCAAAGTCTCGGCGTAGAGGTCTGGGCGGCGGGGAACCGGCTGCGCTATCGCGCTCCTGAAGGGACGATAACAGAAGCTTTACGCAACGAGATCATCAGGCATAAAGAGGAAATTCTTGCTGTGCTGGAGCGTCAGCCGGCAAGCGAACTGGTTCGCTTGCCATCGGCGGGAATTTGCCGATACCCTCTTTCGCCTGCACAAGAGCGCTTGTGGTTTATGGATCAGCTTGTCCCCGACAGTCCGCTATACAATGAAGCCATTGCCCTGAGACTTTCGGGAGCCTTGAATGTTTCGGCGTTGCAGCAAGCGTTGCAAGAGTTGGTGCGTCGCCACCAGGCTTTGCGAACCTCTTTTGAAATCATTCAGGGGCAGCCTTATCAAATCATCTCACCGCAACTGGCTGTGAACATGGTCACTGTGGATTTGCGCCTGCTGCCGGAAACCGAAAAACGTCAGCAGGCCGCTCAACAGATTCAGCAGTGGCTTCAGCCATTTCAGCTTACCAGACTTCCGCTTCTGAGAGTCGGACTTATCGCCCTTGCCGCGCGGGAACATTGGTTGGTACTCATTCTCCATCACATCATTTGCGATGGCTGGTCGAAAGAGATTCTAACCAGAGAATTGAGCCTGTTGTATGAAGGCTATTGTCATAACCAGCCAGTGGCTTTGCCGGAGCCGGAGTTGCAATATTCAGACTTTGCCTTATGGCAGAGGGAACGCTTTGACAAAGGCGCCCTCGATCATGAATTGGCGTATTGGAGAGCGCAGTTGTCTTCTACGCCGTCGGTTCTTGAGATTCCTACAAACCAGATGAGGCAGCCTGTACAGACCTACAGAGGTGACACCTACACGTTTACGCTGGATCAAGATTGCGGAGACAGGATTAGAAAATTAGGGCGCGAAAAAGGGGTAACGCCGTTTATGATTTTGCTGGCGAGTTGGCAAGTTTTGTTGGGACGATACGGCGGGCAAGATGAGGTAATCGTCGGCACGATTGTCGCCAACCGCACCCGCGCTGAGTTTGCTGGCACGGTAGGCTTGATGGTGAACACGCTGTTGATGAAGGGCGACTTGCGCGGCAATCCGAGCTTTGCAGAAATGCTTGCCAGAATAAAAGACACCGCCATTGGCGCTTATCAACATCAGGAGTTGCCCTTTGAAAAGCTCGTTGCCGAGTTGGTCAACGAGCGCGATGTAAACCGTAACCCTCTCACAGAAGTCATGTTCGTCATGGAAGAAGGTTTGAACGCAACGGTCGAGTTGAGCGGGTTGACGGTGACGGAAGAGAAAATCAATACGGGAACCGCGAAATACGACTTGATGTTGGTGTTGAAAGAGAAAGAAGGCGGCTTCGACGGCAGATTCGAGTATAACGCAGACCTGTTTGATAAACCCGCCATACAGCGAATGACGGATGCTTTCAAAACTTTGCTGGCATCGGCAATGGTTGCTCCTGAGCAACGCATAGGCAATTTGCCGCTGCTTTCACCATCTGATCAACAAATCATCTTAGGCGAATGGAACACGACCAACGTCCACTACGACAACGGTGAGAGGCTGCACAGATTTTTTGAAGAGCAGGCAGAGAAGACGCCCGATGGGGTTGCCATCGTCTATGAAGATGAGCAGATTAGTTATAGAGAATTAAACACCCGTGCCAATCAGCTAGCCCAATATTTGCGCCAACTCGAAGTCGGTCCGGAAGCGTTGGTGGGTCTTTGCCTGGAAAGGTCTTTGCAGATGGTCATCAGCGTGCTTGCCATTTTCAAAGCCGGTGGCGTCTGCTTGCCGCTAGACCTGGCGTACCCTTACGACCGGCTGGCTTTCATCCTTGACGATGCAAGTCCTCTGGTTTTGCTGACCGATAGTAAATTGGCGGAGCGGTTGCCGGAGAGCGCAGCGACTATCGTCCGCCTTGATTGCGAAAGAGAGTTGATAGAAGCGCAAGACAGCCGCAACCCTGTCTGTAGCGCCGCCGCCGAAAATCTCGCTTATGTGATTTACACATCCGGTTCGACAGGCAGACCCAAAGGGGTTGGCGTGCCGCATCGTACTTTGACCAACCTGATTGCCTGGCACAGCGCAAATCGTTTGACCAAAGCCAGAACCCTACAGTTTGCGTCAATGGGTTTTGATGTTAGTTTCTACGAGATTTTTGCCGCGCTGACCTCGGGCGGAACGCTGTTCATACTTCCTGAAGGATACCGCGTCGACATCCCTGGTTTAGCGTCCTATCTTGCCGAAAACCGCATCGAGAAAGCCATCCTGCCGGTGGTTGTTCTTCAGCAACTTGCCGAAGAACAAAGCTTTTGCAAGCAGGATTTTACCAGCCTCGCGGAAGTGACCACTACCGGCGAACAACTGCAAATTACTAGACCTATGGTGAAATTCTTTGAGTCTGTCAAACACAGTTGCCTGCATAACGATTACGGACCGTCAGAAAGCCATGTGGTCACCTCGTTTTCTCTCGATGCTGCCTGTAGGGAGTGGCCAGCCCGTCCGCCGATTGGCAAACCGATAGCCAATACGCAGATGTATATTCTGGAACGTCACCTGAATCCATTGCCAATAGGAGCGATTGGTGAACTCTACATCAGCGGCACAGGACTGGGGCGCGGATACCTTGGGCGTGCCGATTTGACAGCCGAACGATTCCTACCAAACCCATTTAGCGAGCGCCCCGGCGAGCGCTTGTATAAGACGGGCGATCTGGTTTGTTATCTGGATGATGGCAACATCAATTTTTTCGGTCGCGCCGACCATCAAGTAAAAGTCAGAGGCTTTCGCATAGAGTTGGGCGAAATCGAATCTATGCTGGCTCAGCACCCTGCCGTTCGCGAAGCCGTTGTGGTCAGCAGAGAAGAATCGCTCGGTAACAAATATCTCCTCGCTTACGTAGCCGCAGATCGAAAACAGCAAGTCAGCGCCGATGAATTTTATCATTATCTCAAACAAAGGCTCCCCGATTATATGGTGCCGGCTGAGTTTATCATTATGGAAAAGTTACCACTCACAACCAATGGGAAAATAGACCGCGCGGCGTTGACGATGAGTAACCAACCCAACGCCAGCCAAACCGATGACTTGATTCCTGCACAAACGCCTGCCGAGGAACTGGTGGCGAAAATATGGATGGAAGTGTTGGACCTCAATAAAGTGGGAATCAACAGCAATTTCTTCAGTCTGGGAGGCCATTCGCTGCTTGCCAGCAGAATCATCTTGCGCTTGCGTGAAATCTTCCGTGTCGAACTGCCGGTGCGCAGTATGTTCGAAACCCCTACGGTTTCAGGCCTCATCAACATCATGTCGGAAATCTGGGGTGGGCGCGACATCGTTGAAGAGATTGCCTGGACATTTATGCAGGTTGAAGAATCGGCGGATGAAGATGTTGACAAGTTTCTGGTGCAGAACCAGGCGCGTTGGCAAATATGACCCCCCCCTTTTAATATTTGGCTTGCGTCATTCCGACAGACTGAGTATGCCCCTATTCATCCTCACATCACCCAAGGTCAATCAGGAAATGAACGAACAATTTAAGAATACACCTCAGGTTGCTTCAAAAAAGAAGCAACAACTATTTGAATTGCTGTTGAAGGACAGAGGTATTGAATTGCCTCCCCTATGCACCATTGCGCGAAGAGACCTCTCTAAACTTTGCCCGTTATCGGCGGTTCAGGAGCGACTCTGGTATGAATGGCGGTACGGCCTGTCGTCTGTGGCAAGTAACGAAGTAATCCTGCTTGAAGTGCTAGGACAGTTGAATGCTGCTGCACTGCTTGAGGCATTCAACGAAGTGGCAAGGCGGCACGAAATCCTGCGTACCCGATTCGTGGAAATAGACGGAGAACTGTGCCAAGACCTTTGTTTACAGGTCAAACTCGATTTGTCGGTCGTTGATCTCAGCCATCTGTCGGCACCGGAACAAGAAGCCAGATGGCGATTGCTGGCACACGAACAAGCCCACAGAGCTTTCAATTTGGAGCAACCGCCATTAATAAGTGGGGCAATCATCGTTCTCAGGCCGAACGCCCAATTGTTGATGCTGACGATGCACAAGATGATCTGCGATGCCCAGTCAAGAAAAATTCTGGTCAACGAACTGGGGCAATTATATAAAACTTACCTTCAGGGTGCCCTCCCCCGACTGCCTGAATTGGCGATCCAGTACAGCGATTTTGCCTACTGGCAAAGGTCCAGGCTGCAAAGCGGAGAATTCCACCGAGAGATTGCCTTCTGGCAAGAAAAACTGCTAGACGAGTCGCCCTCATTGCCTTTTGCTGCTGATAAAACAGGACGGGCTGACGGAAAATCAGACGCATTAGCTTGCGAAGTGAAATTGAGCGAGCCAGTGAGCCAGCGCATCAGGCAAGTGATTCGCCATCAGGCAATAACCCCTTATATGATTCTTCTTGCCGGATGGCAAGCGCTCATCGGTCGGCACAGAGGGCAGCAAGAGATTACAGTGGCTACAGTGGTAGCAAATCGAGAGCGCTCAGAGTTGGAAGATTTAATCGGGCCGCTATCAAACACCGTGCTGATTCGACTGAATTTAAGTGGCAATCCAAGTTTTGCAGATATTCTGGCAAACGTAAAAAAAGAAGTGTTAGCAGCCTTAGAGCATCAGGAATTGCCTTATGAATGGGTTGTGAAGGAAGTGGCGAAGGCCTCAGGTCAGGCGGCGCTTTCCACTCCTAACCTGATGTTCATTATGGAAGAACCGTTAGACGAAGAATTCGAATTCGGTGGTTTGAAGGTTACCAGCAAAAATATAGAGCAAAATTTACCCGCCGCTGATTTGACAGCTCTCATGCGGCAAAATGGCGAAAGATTCGAGGGCAGAATCGTATTGGGCAGCGCCTCGTTGAGCGACAACGTAGTAGAGCTGGCAGCCCAATATGAGAGGTTGATTGAAACGGTTGCGGCAGACCTCAACTGTCGCATAGGCAATCTGCCACCACTGAGTGATTGAATCACACTCTTTGTGATTGGTGTCTCATGAAAGGATCAGCCGTGCAAAATTCATATACTCTCGATCAGCCCTTGAGCGCTTCCTGGTTCAGCTTTCCGCTACCGAATCCGTTGGCGAAACTGCGACTGTTTTGTCTGCCATATGCAGGGAGCGGAGCCAACATTTTCTACAAATGGCCTGCCAGCCTGCCAGCCTGTGTGGAATTGGTTTTGGTACACCCACCCGGTCGTGAGCATCGCTTGAGAGAAAAACCGTTTGTCCGTTTGCCACCACTGGTAGAGAGTTTGGGACGTATGCTTTTGCCTTATGCTGATAAGCCCATGGCATTTTGGGGGCACAGCCTGGGAGGACTCGTCAGCTTTGAATTGTCCAGGCATCTGCGCCGAGCCTTTGGTTTGGAGCCAATCCAGTTATTCATTTCAGCCTGTGGCGCGCCTCAAATCACGCCCGGACTTCCGCGTCTGCACGATTTACCCGAGGAAGAGTTTGCCAGTAAGTTGAGACAAGTGGTTGGCGCAAGCACGCCTATGTTGGACAATATGGAGTTTTTCAAGTTGATGCTGCCGACGCTCAGAGCCGACTGTGCAATTTGCGAAACCTACTCTTATGAAAGCGAATCGCCGCTAAATTGCGGGCTCACCGTTTATGGCGGTATTGATGATCGTAACGTGAAATATGAATATCTGGAAGCTTGGCGAAAGGAGACAACGGGGCGCTTCGCTATGCACCTGTTTCGAGGGACACATTTCTTCATCCACAGCGACGAAGCGCTGGTGCTCAAAGCCCTGTCAGAAGACCTCAACGAGCTAGAAAACCAAATTGGCTTGCCACAACAACACTTCCTTTATTAAACACAGAGCGACAATCGCGGGGTTAAGTCCAATCCGTTTTAACAGGCTGGTGAAGGGCGCAGTTGTGCGTATGCTGTCGTAGAGCGGTTGAACGCCCAGAAAGACGAGCTTATTCGATCTTTCATGGTAGGCTTTTTCAAGCCACTCGAAGGTAGCATCGTTGTCGCCGAGACCGATATATACCATTGCCATTGCCAGTGGCGAAATGTGTTCCTGCGCCGACATCTGCTCCAGTTTTTTCAATATACGGAGCGCCTCGTCGCGTTTATTGGATAAAGCATATACGTAACCGAGATAGGGCAATGCCTGTTTTTCGCCCCAGATAGCCATCGCTTCTTTATAATGATGAATGGCTTCTTCGTACATCATTTTCTGAATATAGACGTCTGCCAGCGCCAGATGGGCAAGCCCGAAATAGGGTTCCTCTTCGAGCGTCTCGCGATAATGTTTGATAGCGATGTCAGGTTGCCCTGAATAATAATAAGGGAAACCGGCCGTTGTTTTAATAAGAGGAGAAATCGGGTCGGCTTCGGCAGCTTGATGCAACACGGCTGAGGCTTCTTCGAATCGCTTCATGGCAATCAAATACAGCCCATACGATTGATGGGCAATCGCATAACTTGGGTTGGCTTCAATGCATCGCTTAAATTCTTCCTCAGCACCAGCCCAGTCCCAATCATAAAAGAATAAGGCGGCTGCCAGCGACAAGCGCGCCTCCGCCAATTGATCGTCCAATAGTAAAGCTTTTCTGGCAAGTAATTTCGCCTGCGGCATCGCCTTGGAAGGAGACAGATAACCGTAAAAACCCAGTGAAATATAGGTATCCGCCATGCCCGCATAAGCCAGTGCATAGTCCGGCTCTAGTTTAATCGCCTGCTCAAAGGCCGCTATACTTTTCTTAAAACCATCTTCCGTCCATTTGCTCCACAGATAGTGGCCCTTGAGGTAATAGCGATAGGCTTCGGAATTTTTTGTGTGGCGTTTGGTCAACAGCATTTTTTGACTGCTGGTCAATTTTAGCGTCAGGGCTTCGATGACTTTTTCGGATATGATGTCCTGCACCGTGAAGACATCGCTGAATTTTTCGTCAAACTTGTCAGCCCATAACGGAGCCCCTGTTTCTACATTGACCAATTGCACGGTGATGCGAATCCTGTCATCCATTTGCTGGATGATGCCATCCATTACCAACTCAACTTTCAACTCGTGCCCGACGGTAAAAAGCTCCTGTTCTTGCCTGTGATATTTCAGAATCGCGCTGGTAGGACGAACCATAATATTTTTGACATTGCTTAGTCTGGTGATGAGGGCATCTGCCATGCCCAGACCGAAATATTCGCTGTCGCTTTCAACCGTCAGGGTTTTGAAAGGAAGAATGGCGATGGATTTGATTGCCGTTGGGGAGGTACCATTTTGTCTGTCTGTCTCTACAGGATAATCGGATTGTAGCTGGCTGACTTTAGCAATGAAACGATACCCTAGCCTTGGCACGGTCTCAATGTATTGAGTCTGCATCGGACTTTCGCCAAGCACTCTTCTCAGCGTGAAAACATTTTGGGCAAGGGTTGCTTCTTCAACAAAACTATCCGGCCAGATGATATTCATCATCTCTTCTTTTTGAAGAACGTGACCGCTGTTTTGAACGAGTAGCGCCAGGGTTTCAAAGGCTTTTCGAGTAAGAGAGACAATCTCACCATCGCGTAACAACAGACGCTCTCTTATATCTAAGTGGAAGGGACCGAACAGGAAAATGTGCTTAACAGGAGCTGGCATATACTAACCCTATAACTCTCCCTGAGTACTTGGAGGCTAAACCGAGATTATATGAAGATTCTGTTCGCTTTAGTATTTTGAACCCAGCCTAACTCTAATCCCCCTGTTCGCAGAAATCACTGAAACCACCCATGAAAAGAATCGGCATGCAACCCTATACATCTCAGCTTCGTTCCAGGCTTTCCTCTCCGGCAGAAATATCTAAGGCTGAACCTGTATGGATCGGCGTCAGTATATAACCTTTGTGAGTTTGTTTCAAGCTGATTTCAGGAATGAGAGGTTCACATGAAATTTCAAACCATTATTTTGCAATTTATTACACAAAGGAGACCATAAAAACAGAAAACATGAGAGCTTTAGAACTCACGCAGCCTTATGAGATAAAAGACTTGGAACGCCTTTGTGAGCAGGCGACCAACCAGCGAACTCGCCAACGTTTGCAGGCAATTTGCCTGAGAGCGCAGGGAAAAACCTTACAGGAAATTGCTCACCTTTTGAACTGCAGTCCAAAGACGATTCGTACCTGGATCAAGCTCTTCAATGCCGGAGGGTCTGAACAACTCGAATACCAACATACAGGCGGACGCACAAGCAAACTTTCCCCTGAACAGGAAAACCGACTACGGCTATATCTAAGTGAACCGAGTCCCAATGGTCATCGTTGGACGTTGAAGGCACTAGCGAATCAACTCTTTGAAGATTACGGCATTCACCTGTCTCAGCAACAGGTGAGCCAACGACTCAGGCGTTATGGATTAAGCCCCTCGCCAGCGAAAAAAACAAAGAGTCACAGATAAACCTCAGCATGGAGCCAGCGAAAAACCGGAAAAGAAACCGCAGGCTGATGAAGCGGCTTTTAATAACATTTTGAATTACATTTGAGAAGGATTTAAAGACTTATAATTTCCTTTTCAGTATGATGACCATCAGGATGAGCCGAGTACTTGGCTGAATCCGAAATTTGTCATTAGTTTTGCAACCTGTTTTCTGGCAAGTTGCAAACAGCGAAGTCCGTTTCCCGTTTGTAAAATCTGGTGTCGCTCGTCTGTTGTTCTCAAAACCTTCTGAAGGGCTGAAAAACAAGGCTGGCGGGACATGCAGTAGCTTATTTACAGATCAATGAAAACTCCTGCAAAGCTTGGATTTCCTGAGTTGCTCAGAACCCTATCTAGGACTCTGCTTCTGCTGTCTGGCAGAAAGCTTAGGAAGTACCTAAGCATTTCCTTTTGAAAACTTCATTCGCTTTTTCTACACGAAATCATTGGTTTGAAACCGCTACGGTTTGGTTCAAACAGAGCCGGTCATCACAATGAAAAAAAGTTCCTGTTGATAGACTCTCGGAGAGGCTTTTTTATCAGCACAAAAAACTTTTCTGCATACGTAATCAACATCTGCAATCCAGATTGGAAAAGCTCGTAGCGAGGCGCGATCCATCTCTGGTAAAAAACCGGCAAAAGAAAATCCCCCTGTGCATCAATCAACCTACAACCTCACGAACTAACTGACAGGATAGCCATATGAATGGCATTGAATCTTTCGGGTTTGCGGAAAGTATATTGGATGCCCTCCTGCGACTGATGGAGTTATACACACGGATTGCCCTCATCGGCGCAATAGTTATAACAGCCTTTACCCTCGCTAGCATTGTCTATCTATGCTTCAAAGAAGTGGCGACAGGCGAGGGAAGTTATGTCAAAAAACGGTCGAAAACAACCTCCGTCAGGCCTAGACAATGGGGCAACCGCAATGTCCGACGCGAACGAACGCAACACATTTCTCTCCGATGACACAAAGCGGTGAGGCGTATCTTCAACATCGGAAACCCCTGAAAAGGTTCACACAAAAACAACTTTTCGGCGCTCCCTTAGGCGGGCAAAAGCCAGGCAATTGCATCAACCGAGCGCCGGAGAGTCAAAGCAAGGAACCCTTAGTATGAACAATATTCCTCCAGTACTTTCATTGTTGCCACCAGAGGCATTGCCGCACAGCTATGATGCAATTCGTAAGCAGTGTACGCCAGAAATATATGAGGCTTTGACCCAGAGCCTGTCAGGAATCTCTACACTCTCAGGCAAGGAAACTCTAGCGCGTATCAGGGCGGCTTTGAAGGGGCTGTCCGTGCCTGTTCAAAACAAAGATTTCAGACAAGTGGACAAGCCATCTGCCGATAAAGATTCACACGATGAATATTGTCGTATCAAGAGGGTTCATGAAGATGCGTCACTGAATCTTTATGTTCACGCGATTCTTCGCGCTTACGAAGAATTTGTGGAAGACACCACGAGCGCCAGGAGTTCCTTAACTGACAGGCAATGGCATCAACTGAGAGGTGCCTTTGACTCAGCACTGCGTTTCCTCAGAGGCGATAGAGAGGTTGAAAGCCTTTGGGAGGAGGAACTGCTGGAAAAGAGTTTGTGGCGGCACGAGCAAGCGTGCGAACCACTGGCGCGCTGGCTTCGCGGTCATCATGTCTTTCTGGTTCTCATTCAATGCGTCATCACCTCACTCAATTGCTTTTTCCAGGCTTACAAAATGCGAGAGTTGGAACTGAGCGCTTATGCTCTCGATTTGACGACGAAATTGTTCGATGGCTGTAGCGTGGCTTTGCATTTCGCCGGAGATTTTTCACCGACGGTTTACGAAGCCTCTGTACGTCCGACAATGATGCCACCGCAAGTGCCGCCGGGCATGAGCGGAGTGCTGGCACGCGATCACGAATATTTGGTGCGCTTGCTGCGAACGCAAAAACAGGTATTCAAAAATTTAGACCCGGCGACGCAACAACGCTACACCAGATTAGTCAGTGCCTTTGAGAACACCTACGAATCGCACAAATTGGTCTGCTCACATTTCGTCGGAGATGAAGGGCCAAGTCTGCTAAACCACGATGAGCAAGCCGAAGCAGCCGTAGATGTTTTGGATAAAGTGAAACACCTTCGCCTCAGAAGTTTCCATGAACAAATGGGGCAATGAGCGCGAACCATTGCCGCAAGGCAACCAGCGGAGGAACCATGCTAAACCGAACCCAAATCACCCCAGCTTTATATGATTATATTTTTGATGTTTCCCTGCGCGAGCCAGAGGTTTTGCGTAGGCTACGGGAAGAGACTTCGCGTATGCCTGAATCAGAGATGCTGATTCCTGCTGAACAAGGACAGTTTTTGAACCTGTTGGTGCAGGCAATCGGCGCGAAAAAGACTCTGGAAGTGGGCGTTTTTACGGGCTATAGCGCCTTGTGGACAGCTCTCGGTTTACCCCCTGACGGCATACTCGTGGGTTGTGATGTCAGCGAGGAGTGGACAGGCATCGCCAGACGGTACTGGCACGAAGCGGGGGTCACGGAAAAGATTGACCTGCGACTGGGAACGGCTACAGAGACGCTCGATTGCCTGTTGCGAGAGGGACAGGGCAATACCTTCGACTTCGTTTTTATTGATGCCGATAAAGTCAATTATCTGGACTATTACGAGCGTGCCTTGCAACTGGTGCGCCCGGGCGGCTTGATTGCTCTCGATAATATGCTTCGTTCAGGCGATGTACTCGACCCGAAAATCAAAGAGCCGGGCACTGTGGCAATTAAAGAACTCAATGAAAAACTTCATCACGACGAGCGCATCGTCCTCAGTCTGCTGCCGGTTGCCGATGGCTTGACTCTGGCTTTAAGACGCGCTTGAAATTATCCGTCTGCAAGAGGCGAAAAGCTCTACGTAACAGCTTTCGCACATCGCCATCCGCTTCATAAGTGTGTCAGCACTTGTCTTCGCAAGCGAAGGAGTTTCATATGTCGAAATATGATAGCGTAAGCGCCGAACGGGTACCTGCTATGGCAAGACCAGTCATCTCAGTTGAGTTGCCACCAGGCCCTCAGGGTGTGCCGGTTCTGGGGTGGAATGTCGAAGCTCTCAGATGGTCAAAAGACCCTGTCAGCTACCTCGCCAGGCTTTATCAGGAATATGGAACGCTGAGTGTCTGGAATCCCCAAAGACCATTTCGGGTATTTGCTTTTGCGCCGGAACATAATCAGAAGATTTTGGCTAACCCTGAACTGTTTCAAGTAAAGCCTGACCGCAAGGGCAAAGATCAGGCGCAAAGCTCTGCCATGATGACTCTGCGTACAGGACTGTTGCGTCTGGATGGAGAAGAGCATAAACAGCATCGCAAATTAATGGCTCCGGCTTTTCATCATAAGCAGGTCGAAGCCTATGCGGAAATGATGGCTGCGATGACTCACAAGATGATTGATGCCTGGTCGCTACATGAAGTGCGCGATATCGAAGATGATTTGCGCCGCCTGGTACATCGCGTAGCCATGAAGGCAGTGCTCAGTCTCGATGACGAAAGCGAGATACAAACGCTGAACGAACTGATCGAAACGATGCTTTCGTCAGCCCCGCGCGCTTTTATGTTGCCCTTTGATTTGCCGGGCAGTAGTTATCGCAAGATGATGAAAAGTGCTAATGGCATTGTCGCTTTTCTGCAAGCTCTGGTCGAACGCAAAAGACCCAATGCGGATGCCTGCCGGGACATCCTGGCAATGATGATCAGCGCCCGCAATGAAGAAGGCACTGGGTTTGACAGCGCCGAATTAATCGCTGAAGCCTACAATGCGCTCTGCCACGAAAGCAGCGCCAGTACGCTCGTATGGACGTTGTTTCTACTGGCGCAACACCCGCAAGTTTATGAAGACCTTGTAGAAGAACTCAGCAGTGAATTGCGGGGTGGCAATCCGGGAATTGAACAACTCAGTCGGTTGCCCTTGCTGGATCGCGTTCTCAAAGAGAGTATGCGGCTGATCCCGACAGCGCCATTCGGCACGCGCTTCAATGTTGAACCCTGTCAAATGGGTGCCTACGAGTTGCCGAAAAATGCGGCGGTGACTTTCAGCCAGTTCATCACCCATCGGCTACCTGAAATTTATGAGCGACCAAAATGCTTTCTGCCTGAACGATGGGAAACCTACAAACCAACGCCATACGAATATTTTCCTTTCGGCGCAGGTCGCCACAATTGCATAGGAGCAGCGTTTGCAATGTTGGAAATGAAAATGGTGCTTGCCATCTTGCTGCAACGGTATCGAGTGGCAGTGCCGCCAAACCTTCGCATTGACCACATCTTTCAATTGTCTTTGCGACCGCGCAAGGGATTGCTTATGTCGGTTGCCGCCACAGACAGTCGTTGTGCGAGAAGCCCTGTCACAGGCAATGTTCACGCTCTCGTTGAACTCGGATAGAACTCGTCAGGAATCCGGCAAAGGCTGATTGCCTGGCGGTCAAAGCGTCAACAGAGGCGCTTGTCAGCCGCAGCCTTGCCATTCCTGCGGCGAATAACTTTGTCAATTTTGAAAAGGAGAAACCCATGGAAACAGGTACAAGCACGGCGCAAAGCTCGGTTGTAACGATCAATCAAAGAGCGGAGTCGAAGCCGGACACTTACAGAAAAAGAAGAGAAGCTCACGAGCAGAGGGTAGTCAAAACCTATCAGCATACCGCGCGCCAGGATTTCAATCCTACGGATCAGACGCAATACCTGAACATCGGTTACTGGAAAGACGGCGCGCAAACTTTGGATGAAGCGGCGCGGGCGTTAGCGAAACTGGTTGCCACGAGCGGGCAGTTCAGCCAACACGATTGCATACTCGATGTCGGTTGCGGCTATGGCGATGAAGATATTTTCTGGATGGAGCATGGTCAAGCGCAGCGCATTGTCGGCATAGACATCAACCCTGCGGAAATCGAAGGAGCCGCCAAGCGGGTTGCGGAAAAAAAACTCAATGAACACATTGATTTTCAGGTTGCTTCGGCAGTTGACCTGCCTTTTGAGGATGCCAGTTTCGATAAAGTCGTGTCAATAGAGGCGTCGCACCATTTCATGACCCGCGAGGATTTTTTTCACGAAGCCTACCGTGTATTGAAGAATGGCGGTCGCCTGGTAACTACCGACGCGGTTCCTCTGCCGGGTCGAAAAGCTCACTTTATCAATCCGGTCAATGCGTACCCGGCTGAAACTTATGCGAGCAAACTGAGGGGCGCAGGGTTCACCAACGTGCAGGTCACCTCTATAGGAGCCTTTGTCTTCAAGCCCTATTCAAATTTCCTTTTGCGCCGTCTGGGCAAGTTTAACCTGCTAGGATTTATCAATGTGATGCTGCACAGGTTCTTCGCTTCCCGACTGGATTATCTGCTGGTCACGGCGGATAAAAGCGAAGTTCGCTGAAGGACAAAAGGAACTCGCGAGAAATCATCGAAGGCGGGTTTGCAAAATTGCAAACCGGCGAATCCTGCGAAAGTGATCTGCGATGCAGGAGAAGCGCAAGGGAAGGAGAAATATCCATGAGACAAGAATCAGCGATAGGCAAATTTGCCCGGCACAAAGCAGAGGGAGCGTCACATACGCGAGAGGAATACGAGCGCAAATTTGTTGCCCGCGAGCAGTCCAGACAACACGGCAATGCCGGTCCCATCTCCTACACGCGCTACATGAATATGGGCTACTGGAAAGATGGGGCGCAGACCGTTGATGAAGCAGGAGAAGCGCTGGTTAGGCTGGTTGCAGAGGTGGGGGAATTCTCAAGCGGTGAACGCCTCCTTGATGTTGGTTGCGGACTTGCCGAACAGGACTTTTTCTGGATTGGGCACTTTGGCGTTGACCGTATCACAGCCATAGACATCAACCCTGATGTGATCGAAATCGCCTCTGAGCGAGCCGAAAAGTTTGGTCTGTCTGAGCGTCTGGAGTTGCAATTGGCTTCAGCCGTCAAGCTGCCTTTTTCCTCGAATGCCTTCGATAAGGTGGCTTCGGTCGAGGCAGCTTTTCAATTCCTGACCCGTGAAGATTTTTTCCGTGAAGCCTACCGCGTCCTGCGCCCTGGAGGGCGACTGGTGACGGCAGACCTGATTGCGATGCCCGGACGCAAGGTGAGCGATCCAAGAGTCAATTCTTTGAATATGTACTCAAGAGATATTTACGCAGAAAAATTATCTCAGATTGGGTTCACCAATATTTCCATATCTTCCATACGCGAACAAGTGATAAAACCTTTTACACAATTTCGTGAGCGCCACGAAACTTCCGGCGGCCTCAGAGCTTTGCTCATTCGGTATCTACGCAGGTACCACACTTCCCGTCTGGATTATATCGTGGCTACTGCCGAAAAGCCGCTTGGCTGATGAAAGTAGCTTGGAGAATTTTGTCAGAGGCGTTGAAGCCAAGGCTTTCGGCTTTGGCGCACCCCTTGAGAATTACTTCATACACGCAACATCTTCCTCAAATGAGGTTTCAATTATTGCCTGAACTGCTTCTGTTCGCCGCTTTCGGTTAACTCCGAAACTGCACACCGAGCTGTCTAATAAGAGGAACACATGAATACCACAAAAAGCACGAAAGTGACATTGATTCAACATCCGACGGTGGCGATTAAAATCACCGGTTTTACGAATCCTGATTTCGATTATCTGGCTTACTCAGGCATCTACCTTGGTAATATCTATCGCAGGATTATACCGGCAAGCCTGGCAAGAGTGGCTTCGGTAATGGAGCGAGAACTCGGTTTTGAGGTTGACATACTGGACCTCAGAGTAGCCGATTGCGACCGCGAAGAGAGATATAAAGTCTTGGACTGGGAAGGCTATCAAGTCGAAGTGCTGAAAGTTGGTGCGCCTTTCAGCTACGCGGATCAAGCGATTCTTGAGTCTGACATTATAGGAATTTCCAGCCATTTTACTTATGAATCGGGAGTCGTCAAAGACTTAATCGGCTATATCAAACAGTTGAATCCACAAGTGAAAGTGATTGTTGGAGGCGCAGATGTCAGTGCCAGACCGCACGATTATCTGGCTTTTGGCGCGGACCTTGCTTTTATAGGCGACTTCAATCCGCAAGAGCTTGCCAGCGGAAACTGGGAACCGCGAATGGTTGGCGCGTATCGGCATCCTTTTGAGGCATTGACCAAACCGGCTTTTCATAAACTGCCACATTTGATGGAGTATGAAGATAGTCACGACGGACCGGTTCCCGAAGGCGTGCAAACCCCTATAGGCTTCATCTATTTTACGCGTGGTTGTCCGCGGGAGTGCAATTTTTGCGAGAGCCGCAAGAGCGTCTATGAATATTTGGATCTGGAGGTCGCCACCGCCATGCTCGATCACTATCAGCAAGCTGGCATCAGAACCCTCAACATCGTGGATGACAATTTGCTGCTCCAGGCAGCCAACAAAGAGGGGCGCAAGCGCTTGCTGGAGTTGCTGCAAGCCTTGCGCGACAGAAAATTCGCCTGGGAATTTCCCAATGGTCTGGAAGTTGGCAGACTGTCGAAAAATGGCGTACTTGATGAAGAGTTAATGGAAGCTCTCTTCACTCATACAGTGGATTCCGAGACCGGGCAAATTGTCGGCGCCTACAGACTCTACCTTCCCGTAGAAACTTTCGACAGGCGAGCCGACTATAGCAAGTTAAAACCGTTGAACGAGCAAAACGGCATCATTGCCTGGCTGGCGAGTTGCGGACTTCCGGAACTTGATTTCGGCATCGTGCTTCCCCCGGATGCCGATCATGACTTAATGGAAAAAACCAAAAATGGGTATCTTGAAATTCGTGACATCGTCAATACCTTCGGCAGCGCCAGAGCCCGATATTCGGTCTTTCACCTGATTCCGATTGCTACCTTCAGAAGTATGCAAACGAAGTATTCGGTGCAGGAACTCCCCGAAGGCTGGCATTTCTATTTCCCGGTTTACGACGGCTTGCATTTCTCGGCGCGGGAACTGTTTGAAGAGCGCCTGCGCTTAATCAAAGAAGTGGATTTTGAAAACTATCAGAGTATGCGCCGAGGGCAATACGCTTATGCCTAATTGAATCGGTTGATGGGTTCCACCTATATCAAGCGTTGCTACACAGCAAGGAGACAACATTGGCACAAGAGAGTTTTTTGTTTACCTCAGAGTCGGTCACCGAAGGTCATCCGGACAAAATTTGCGATCAAATTTCGGATGCCATTTTGGATGAAGTGCTGCGCCAGGATGGGTTTGGCAGAGTCGCCTGTGAAACTATGGTGACCACAGGTTTAATTATGGTTGGCGGAGAGATTAGCGCAAAAGGGCAATTCGATTATTCAAAGATTGCTCGCGAGACCGTCAAAGAGATTGGCTACACCAGAGCAAAATACGGTTTTGATGCCGACACCTGCTCGGTGATTTCGGCGATCAATACGCAATCTTCCGACATCGCTTTAGGGGTTGATACGGGTGGCGCGGGCGATCAAGGGCTGATGTTCGGTTTTGCCTGTAATGAAACCAAAGAGTTGATGCCTTTGCCAATTCAACTGGCTCATCAACTGGTTCGCAGACTGAGCGAAGTCAGGCGCGAAGGCACACTACAATATTTGCGCCCGGACGGCAAATCGCAGGTAACCGTTGAATATTTTAAAGGCCAACCCAAGCGCGTTGACACGGTTGTGATTTCGACCCAGCACGGTCCTGAAATCAGCACAGAGCAGATTCGCCAGGAAGTGATTCAAACGGTTATCAAAGCGACGATCCCGGAACACCTGCTCGACAGCCGGACAAAATATTATGTCAATCCATCCGGGCGTTTTGTCATCGGCGGACCGCAAGGCGATACGGGATTGACCGGACGGAAAATCATCGTTGATACCTACGGCGGTATGGCTCCTCACGGAGGCGGGGCGTTTTCCGGCAAAGACCCGACAAAGGTTGATCGTTCGGCTTCTTACATGGCTCGCTACATCGCCAAAAATATTGTCGCTGCCGGAATCGCCGACCGTTGCCGCGTACAACTGGCATATGTATTTGCGGTTGCCGAACCCGTATCGGTTTATATTGATTGCGAAGGAACCGCCAAGGTTGAGGAGAAAAAACTTTCAGAGATGATCAGAGCTAACTTCCGACTAACCCCGCAAGGCATCATCGAGTGTCTCGATTTACGCCGTCCGGTTTACGCCAGAACGGCTGCCTTCGGGCATTTCGGACGCAATGAAGAAGGCTTCACCTGGGAAGCCACCAATCGCGTCGAGCAACTGCGGACAGACGCAGGCTTGAATTGATTAAAACCATAGCCAAACCTGTAACCCCCATCCGCATTCAATAGCTGTTGCTCTTGAAGAAAACGGCAAGCACTACAAGGACAAAATTATGCAAACCTCTCAGACGATAAACAGACGAAGCGGTTCTCCGACAGGGTCGGGCATAGCCGGTAAGACCATACCCAAGGGGCCTTCTCCAGCGCCGATTTTAGGCTGGACACCGCAGCAAAATCTTTTTTGGCGCGACCCTGTAGGGTACGTGGATGTGATTTACAAAAAGTATGGATTGTTGAGCGCTCTCGGTTCACAGTCGCCACGCTGGGTCTTTTCCTTCGCCCCTGAATATAACCAGCGCTTGATGGAAGATTCCGAGAATTTTCATGTTTCATCGCGCCTGGAATGGAATGTTCCCAATACGCCGCTGGCAATTTTACGCTGGAGCATGGGCAACAGGGATGGCGAAGATTACCGTATGCGGCGACAGATCATGACCTCTTCGGCGTTTAATCACAGTTGGGTTTCCCGATGGCGAGACTCTATGGTCTCTGTGACCGAGCGTACCATAGCCCATTGGCGAGAAGGCGAAGTCATAGACCTGCACGAAACCATCTGGCGGCTCATTCACGCCTTCTCCATGAAAGTGACTCTGGGCGTCGAAGAGCCGCAGGAGGTTGAGCGCATCTACAAAGTGGTTCAAGACCTTTTTGCTCGGACTCTCAGTTTCAGCACCTGGGTTTTTCCTTATGATCTTCCAGGTACGCCATACCGTCGTATGCTTGGCACCGTAGCCAAAATGGTAAACACTTTGCAGGATTTGATTACCGAAAAGCGTGCGCAAGGTGCAGAACCGACAGATATGCTTGCCGCGATGATAGCAGCACGCACACAGAAAGGCGAAGCGCTCAGTGACTACGAACTGATTTCCGAAATTTATGACGTGATGAATCACGAAACAACCATGAGCGCACTGGTCTGGACCCTCTTTCTGCTGATGCAACACCCGACAGTCCATGCCGATTTGGTGGATGAATTAACCGCTGCCTTACACGGCGAAGCGCCAACCATACAGGATTTGGAACGTCTGCCGCTGCTTGACAGAGTGGTAAAAGAAGGTTTGCGATTGATGCCGCCACAGGCATTCACGCGGCGCTTCACTAGCAAACCGCTCTCTTATGGACCTTATGAGTTGCCCGAAGGCGCGATGATCGTTTTGAGCAGTTTTATCACGCATCGCTTGCCGAGTATTTATGACAAACCTCTGCGCTTTTGTCCGCAGCGTTGGGAAACGATTACTCCAGGTTTTACCAAGTACTTCCCGTTTGGCGGTCCCAAGCACCACTGCTTCGGACAGATGCTGGGCATCCTCGAAGTCAAAATTGTTCTGGCAATCCTCCTTCAGAGACTCGGTATGCAACTGCTTCCCAACCAACGCATTGACAGAAGAACCCATAACTTGCTTTTGCTGAGACCGAAGGGCGAGGTGAATATCCAGGTCTCGAAACAAAACCGCCAATTCCGTTCAAGCCCCGTTACCGGGCAAATACTCGACATGGTTGATCTTACCTGATTCGCTATTGCCTCAAGCGTCTTGATGAAGAAGCTTGACGAGGCAATCGGCAGTGGTGCCAAAAAACGGCGGCCTCTGGCTTGGTCAATTTGTCAGGGCGCAAAGACGTTCATGGTGAAAAGGAGAAAAACGTGGAAATAGGAACGCGTATCGCGCAAACAGGAGTTATATCGCTGGAGCAGGCTGATACCGGCAAGGCACCTTTGCATCAGGCGAAGACTTCTCAAGAGGCCGCAACAAATCGCCAAGCGAATCGCTTGATGATTGCTTTCGTCATGCTTCTGGGAGGGCTTTACGCGGCACGCATCGGACCACCTGTGACTTATCCGGCATGGGGGTTGGACAACTCTATGTATCTGGTTTCCGCCAAAGCACTCTCCGAAGGTCACGGCTATCATTTGATTAATCATCCTGATGCCCCCGTCGCCAATATGTTTCCGATAGGCTATCCGGCGGTGCTGGCAGTTGCTTTGAAATTTGTCGCTCTCGATGCGACGGGCATCACTTTTCTCAGGAGCCTTTCCGCTTTTGCCTGTTTAGTCTTTCTATGGCTTGGTTATAGGCTTTTGCGGCGCTACCTTGCGCCAAAACGCGCGGCGGTAATGACATTTCTGATCGGCTTGATTCCGTGGGTGATGTTTTGGAGCGGTCAGATATTTTCGGAATGTTTTTTTGCCCTGTGGACGACGGCTGCGGTGTTGCTGGCAACCAAGAGTGTGGGCGAAGAGTCCGAGAGCGACAGCCGTTGGTGGCTCAACATTGCGCTTGCTGGACTCTTCGCAGGACTGGCGATGTTGACGCGCACGGTTGGCTTCACGGTGATTGGCGGAATCGGTTTGACGCTTCTGGTCAATCGCAATTGGCGCAAGTTATCAGTTTTTGCTGTGACTTCCGGGTTGGTCATGGTGCCTTGGCTGGTTTGGAGCATACTGTCAGCTCCCGGCGGCGGTTCAGTCAATAATTATATGGGTTGGGTATCAAACCATTTTGGCTGGCGCAAACCGGCTGCAAATTTATGGAGTCTGATTTCGCAGGACGCACCTTTCCTCTGTTTTGCGCCTGGGGGAACACCTGTCGGACAAGATTTGCTCGCACAGGTTCATCTAGCCTGGTTGTTCCCGGCAATGGGTTTGCTCGTCAGCCTGATTTTTCTTATCGGTCTGGTCATTCTGCTCAAGCGGCGCGATGTAGTCGCCTGGTGTCTGGTCTCTTATTTAAGCGTCGTTATTCTTTATCCCTTTGAGGGGACATTTCGCTTCTTGATGCCGATTTATCCGTTGCTGGCGGTTCCGTTCATTACCGGCGCGCGATTGCTCTGGCAACGGCGACAGTTTTTGAGGGTTCCGCAAAAAGTGCTGTCTGCGGCTTTAATTATCTTATTGATACTCAATGGGCTGTCGGCAGGGCTGGTGGATTTCTTAACCGTCGCCAACGTCTATGCCTTCGGTCATTTCTCTGGTCCGCTGGCAGCGAGAAACTGGAAAGATATAACGGCTGCCAACGAATGGATAAAACAGAATGTGCCGGAGGATGGTGTTGTGGTGAGTGTCTATGCCTATGGCGTCTATCTGTTTACCAATAGGGCGACGATTTCCACACTGTTTACGGATAGAGTCAACAGCGGCGTGGGCAGCAAGTCGGAAACCGTTAGTAAATTGGAGGATGTTTTATCTGAAGTAAGCCCCGATAAACCGCTCTTTGTCTTTGCTCTTGAATCAGACATAGGCTTAGGGGAAGAGGTTAGCCTCGCGCCTTTAAAAGCTTTCCTGAGCGAGCATCCTGAACGCGCAAAACTGAGATGGGAAATCCCCGAGCATAAAATTATGATCTACGAGATTGTTCAAGCCGAGGGCTCCAAGACCGGAAGTTGAGATTTTGCCGACGGCATCTTCGTAGTCCGTAAGCCAAATGTAGTTCACCAACCCTTGAACGCAATCTTCGAAAGAAAAATGGCCGTGATTGGGTTTGAGCCTCTCTATGTTCATGCAGAAATTCTGCTGCAAGTTGCCGCACCAACAAGGCAGGCTCGGAACAACCTTCCCTTACCTATCAAGTAACCTCAGGGGCTGCGCCGGGAACCTTCCTGATTATGTAGCCGTCAAAGTCACCTGACGAAGCCTTGGCAGTACGAGAGCGTGAACAGGCTACGATCAAAGTTTTGGGCATCGACAAAGCGCAACAGCTTGCCAGAGTCATCAGTGAGACGGTGCAGAAAGAAGAAAGAAGTCTATACGCGATTGACTCGAAATTGAGTTTCTCCGGTCAGAGCAAATAGCGATTCCGCAAAGTTTCGAGAAACCCTTTGACCAAAAGAGGATCAACTGTAAAAAGAGAAATTAACCAGAGCTTGCTTTCGGTCAATTGATTTCATTCGAAGCCCTTGAGGGTCATCCTGCTGATAAAAAGTTTTGTTATCCAGCCCAAGCTTTACCTTTTTCAGATTTTGGATGACCCATATTTTCAACCAGTCATAAAACTTTCAGCGCGTTATAGATTATTCATTTATCCAATTATTTAGAGAGCCAAAAGGAAAATATCAATCAATTCTTAATGAGAGGCAGAACAAAATGAGATTGAAGTTTATGATTGCGACGTGGCGGCTTACTTTGGCGATTATCTGCTTTGGCTGTGTATCATCACAGGCGGATGACTGGTCGCGTTTCAGAGGCCCGAATGGTTCCGGTGTCGCTGAGGCAGATAGCCTTCCTGTAGAGTTTGGTCCCAAGCAAAATGTGGTTTGGAAGGCTGTCGTTGCGTCGGGAAATTCATCTCCTGTGTTGGCTGGTGACCGTATCTTCCTCACCGCCTATGCCGATCAGCAATTGCTGGTGCTGTGTTTGGACAGAAAAACCGGCAAGACTCTCTGGCAAAAAAGTATCGGTAAGCAGCGTTCCGAGCGCCGAACTGTCAGAAATGATCCGGCCTCTCCTACCCCTGTAACGGATGGCAAAAATATCTACGCATTTTTCTCTGACTTCGGACTGATTTCTTACGATTTTCAAGGTCAAGAACGCTGGCGAATCCCTCTAGGGCCTTTCAAAGTTCCTCACGGAATGGCGACTTCGCCTATCCTTGCCGATGCCAGGATAATCCTTGTCGCCGATCAGACAGAAGGCTCATACATTGCAGCGTTTGATAAAGACTCCGGTCGCTTGGCCTGGAAAACCCTGCGCCTCGATATTGCCGGAGGGCATTCAACTCCTATCGTCTATAAACCAAATCATAGCCCTACTCAAGTGGTGGTTTCCGGTCCCTTGGAACTGACCAGTTATGCTGTCGAAACCGGTAAAAAGTTGTGGGCGGTTTGCGGCATGGGAATCAACCCGATATCGGTTCCGGTCTTCAGCAAAGATATTTTTTATATCAATACAGAAGCGGCTCCAACCTTTGAAATGCTCATCAAGGATATGAAAGCGGACAAAGATCAGGATGGCAAAATTTCGATCAGCGAATTTCCGACTCCCGCTTATCGTGGAACCGTTCGGGCGGTAGATCAGGAATACGGTAATCAAGATGGTGTCGTTGATGCGAAAGAATGGAATGAAGCGTTTGGTTTAACGGAAAGCGCCAGCAACTCTTTTCTGGCTGTCAGCGCAGGTAAATTGTCGGCTCACGCGAAGCCGTTACGGACAGGAAAAATCAAGTGGCGGGTGGCGAAATCTTTAATTGATGTGCCTTCT
Organism: Acidobacteriota bacterium; assembly: GCA_016201275.1. Taxonomy (GTDB): domain Bacteria; phylum Acidobacteriota; class Blastocatellia; order UBA7656; family UBA7656; genus JACQDB01. Next base: position 7,275 of record JACQDB010000133.1, on the reverse strand, counting down.
GTATTGTTGTACAGAGAGGTTATTTACTTGATTAAAAGCGGCGGCATTGTCACGACAGTGAATGCCGAAACCGGCGAAATATTCAAACAAGCGCGTTTGCAAGGGGCGATTGATAGTTATTTTGCTTCGCCTGTGGCTGCCGACGGCAAGATATTTTTTGTTAGTGAAAATGGCAAAGTGGTGTCGGTCAAGGCAGGCGGCAAGGACTGGGAAATATTGGCTGTCAATGATCTCGATGAGCAATGCTATGCGACTCCGGCAATCGCCGATGGTCGCATCTATATACGAACCAAAACCTCTTTGTACGCCTTCGGGAAACCAGACAAAGTAGAAGTTCCACCAACCGTTGACAGCAAAGACTAGGAATGTGAGCAAACCGGCTCCCCCCGGCAACCATGGTCAAGCTCGAAATTGCATTGATTTCATGAAATTCGTCACCCGATGAGGACCCAATGATTAATACATTGACGACGAAACAGGGGCAATCAAGATGCCCGGTCACCGGCATAGAAATTGGCAGTCACGCCTTTGATTTCACGGTTCAGGAACAAAAAAAACCAGCTCTTGAAGAACCCTTTCAGGATGCTGCCATGATTGATTACACAGCATCGAGGCAAAGGCATTGGGACAGGCTCGCCGCTTTGTCTGAGGAAAGGCGCGGCTGGGGCGCTTATTATCACCGTCGGCTGGCACAGATTTATACCTTTCTGGTAGCACCCAACCAGCGCGTGCTGGAAATCGGTAGTGGCACGGGAGATTTGCTTGCCGCACTGTCTCCGGCGCTGGGAGTCGGCGTAGATTTTTCGGGTGAAACCATTGTACAGGCTACGAAAAAATATCCCGCTCTGCACTTTATACAGGCTGAAGCTCACGACCTGACAGGATTGGCACAATATGTTGACCAAGCGTTTGATGTCATCATTATGTCAGACCTGCTCAATGATGTGTGGGATGTACAAACCGTGCTTGAGCAGGTCAGGCAGTTTGCCGATACGCACACCAGATTCATCATCAACACCTACAGTCGGTTGTGGGAAGTGCCTATCAGAGTTGCACAGAAACTTGGAGTGGCAAAATCTGTTTTAGAGCAGAACTGGCTGCGAGAGGAAGATGTAAAAGGGCTGTTGGAACTGTCAGGCTGGCAAACGATTCGTTCGTGGCAAGAGATTTTGTTGCCTTTGCCGGTTCCATTTTTTGCCCAACTGGCGAATCATTTTCTGGTTAAATTGCCGTTGTTTCGGGCTTTTGCTTTAACCAGTTTTATCGTTGCACAACCCTGGCAAAACTCGAAAACGGACAGCGAAAAAAGCCCTCACCACTTGCCTTCGGTCAGTGTCATCGTACCGGCGCGCAACGAGGCTGGTAACATTGCCAGAATATTTGAGCGCTTACCGGAAATGGGCAGTCGCACAGAACTGATCTTTGTAGAAGGTCACTCGCAAGACGATACCTATGCTGCAATTGAGCAGGCAATAACCAACCATCCTCACCGTCGCTGTAAGCTTCTACGACAAACAGGAGACGGCAAAGGCGACGCTGTGCGCTTGGGATTTGCCGAAGCCAGTGGCGACATACTGATGATTTTGGATGCTGACCTTGCGGTTCCGCCTACGGATATGCCGCGCTTTTATGAAGCCCTGCATACAGATAAAGGAGAGTTCATCAATAGCGTGCGCCTGACCTACCCTATGGAAGACAAAGCCATGCGATTTGCCAATCTGCTGGGCAATAAGTTTTTCAGTCTGGCGTTTTCAACATTAATCGGACAGCCCATCAAAGACACTTTGTGCGGAACCAAAGCACTTTGGCGGCGCGACTATGAGCGTATCGCTGCAAATCGCAGCTATTTCGGCGACTTTGATCCATTCGGTGATTTTGACCTGCTTTTCGGCGCGGCAAAACTCAATTTGAGAATCACTGAAATTCCTGTTCGTTATCGCAAACGCACATACGGCTCAACCAATATCCAACGCTGGAAACACGGCTGGATGCTTTTGAAAATGGTGTGGTTTGCCTGTTGGCGTATCAAATTCATCTGAGAGGAAAGTATAGGATGACCATTACGAGTCTAATCGTTAAAGGCTATAGCTTCATCAATCACAGCGGGGTTCTGGACTCTGCTTGGGGAAGAAGACAATTTGCAAAAGCTTATTTTTTGGGCAAACAGCATCTCGACCCGGTTTATGCCAACCTGACGCGGCGTCACCCAGAATTGTTTCGCGGTGGTCCGATCATTGATGTCTGTTTGCCAAAGCCGCAGAGCCGCCATTTCAGGTCTATGCCTTTGAGCCGGAACCCGCCAACTTTGCCATGCTCAAAGAGAATGTTTGCAGCGGCAAGTACCGAGAGCGTATCGTGCCGATTCAAGCCGCCGTAGGAGAGCAAAACGAGGTTGTGGAGTTATGGCGTAACTCTATTTGTCAGGGAGACCGCCGGGTGATCACACCGGAGTTCAAAGCGGCGTTGTCTGCGGAGGACGCCGATTTGGTCGAAGTGCCGATTGTCAGTCTCGACAGTTTCATCGCCAGCCAACCGCCTCAGCCACTTCCCTGTTTTGTAAAAATGCGCGTGCAAGGTTATGAAATTCCTGTATGCCTGGGGATGCGGCATATTCTCGATAACAGCCCGAACCTGACCGTAGCCATGACTTATGCGCCTGATTACATCAAAGCGCTGGGATACGAGCCTGCCCGGTTACTTGATATTTTTGAGAGCCGGGGGTTTCATTTTTACGCAGTCAATGATCGAGGCAGGTTGCAGGTACTGGCGAATCCGAAACCGGAGATTGATGAACTGCTGGCTTCTTCAAACTCCTTCGTCAAATCACAGTTGCCCTTGCCGGAACCGACGGCTCAGCAGATTGACCCGGGACCGCAGCTTTATATTGAGTTGTTGTTGACAAGAAAAACTCTCTATACGTAGGCTAAGAAAGTTGATTTCAGGTTGTGCAAACTTCCGCAAAAAATCTTCCTGGAGGAAAGCCTTGTCGAAACCAAAAGAGTATACGGCGAAAACCGCAAAAAAGAGTTCAGGGGTAGGCGCTGTGCCGAAAGCAAGCCGCCCGAATATGCCCGAAGGTTATTTATCCAAAGGTAAAACAGGGATGCTGCGTTGGCATTGGCTTGATGAGCGTATGGCAAAAGCCTTGAACTATTGGGTCGCTACGACTTGTCCGGACGGGCGACCTCATGTTATGCCCGTATGGGGGGTGTGGCTCCATCGCAGATTCTATTTCGGCACCCACCCGCAAACCCGTAAAGCGCGTAATTTGAAGGCGAATCCGCAAATTGCTGTACATCTGGAGAGCGCCGATGAAGTGGTCATCGTTGAAGGCACAATAGAAGAGGTAAGGGGAAAGTCACTCGTAAAACAGATTAATGAAGCATACCTTGCAAAGTATCAGATGCCTTCAGGTCACGGAGAAGATGACGCGCCTATGTACTGTTTGCAACCCCGAGTCGCCTTCGCCTGGGAGGTAATGACCATTAACCGAAGCGCCACACGCTGGTTGTTTGACGATTGATGGTGCATCGCAAAGTCAGGCAACTAATCCTGGGATGTGTGGAAACCCCATGCCAGATGAATGTCCAAGCCAAACCGCTCTTTCTGTCAATTCGGACACCATAGCCGACACGGGTTTGGTCTCAGATAGTTTCGGGCGGCGGCTTGGTCATCGCCCGACAGTCCGCAAACTGTGCTGTAGCAATTTGTCGGAGGCAAATTTTGCACAAGCCTCCGGGAATTATAGCGCTGCCTCTGTATCCGGCAGATTATTCCCTAACACTCACTTTGTGAACCTTGCACCACTTGCCGCACTTTCACAATCAGGTTCAAAGGCTTCATGGTTGACCAATTCGAGCCGTACCGAATGGCTTGAAAAACCCCGCTTCTTGCTGCACGCCTGAGCTGAAAAGGCTTGCCGTGCTTTGCAGATTTTACTTTTGGAGACCTTCGCAATGTCAAGTGCTCAACGCTCAAGTCTGATGAATGAAGTACCTTGCTCAGATTTTTTGGCTGCCTTAGTCAGTGATTATAGAAACAATCTCGCGCGTTTCTTCGACGACCAGACAGGGGTTGTCAAAGAAGGCAGGAGGGATGATGGCAGACCTCCCTTCCTGTTTAGTGAAGTCACCGGCTACGCGATTCGAGACCTCTTGTTCTTGCACTCAATAACCGGAGATAGCGTTTATCTGAACCAAGCGATTCAAGCGGCTGACTGGCTCAACCACAAGGCGAGCAATGAAAGTGGCTGGATACGCACAAGATATTATTTCGAGCAGGATACAGATGAAGAACGCTGGTTGGATTCTTTCGCGGGGGGCAACATCTTCACTTTCGATAACGGCATCTGCCTAAACGGCTTGGTCGCTTTGTATGAGGCAATCCGAAGTCAGGCGGTAAGAGAGCCTGAAATGAAAGAGAAGCTACAACCACTGGCGAAAAAAATACATATCCTGGCGGATAACCTAGTCGCCAGCATAGATCGAAACGGTTCGATACCGGCAATCTGCGATGCTTCGGGAAATCAATTGCAGTTTGAAAATCCCCGTTGGTCGCAGCAACGCGGCAGCTTTCAGGCTAAAATTGCTGAAGCGTTGGCAGAATTATACGCGGTCACTTTGGAAGAGCGATATGCGGAGGCTGCCCGACGATTGTGTCGCTTTGCCATCTCTTGGCAGAAGCCAGACGGTCGTTTCATAACCGATGCAAAAGGTAATACACAACTTCACCCGCATTGCTATTCGGCGGAAGGCATCTTTCGGGTCGGGACGATTCTCAAAGATGAGACCTTTATCGCCAGCGCCCGTCGCGCCACAGAATGGGCGCTTCTACAGTGTCACAAAGGCCAAATCGCTCAGGAAATCGGCACCACTATAGAAGGTCATTCGTACCATCGCACGGATGCCCAAGCTCAGGTTTTGCGGCTTGGCGCACAGATGTTGCAGTCTGATATTCTGCCTGAAAAATATTGGCAGCCAATCAACGGGTTAGCCGAAAGTGTGCTGGCGATGAAGCACCCGCAAGAGGGCTATTTCCGTTACGGCTATTATGAAGACGGCAAAGAATCAAAGACCTTAAGCTATTGGACAAATATGTTCGCCTTCCATAGCTTGCTCGACTATGCCGCCACCTGGGTAAGTAGAAATCTGTCGGTTATCGTGCTGGCTGGTGGTATCGGTTCACGCTGCTGGCCGGTTTCCTGCGTCGAGTTGCCCAAGCCTTTGGCGCGCGGACTGCTGGGCGGCAGGAGTTTGCTGGAAGAGACGGTTTCGCGCTTTCTCAAGAGCGGTTGTGTGCGACCGGAAAATGTTTTTGTGCTCTCGACGACCAGGGGACTGGCGAAGGCGCAGGAGCAGATGCAGGCTTTGGGAATCCCTACGATAAATATTGTTGAAGAGCGTCAGCCGAAAGGAACGCTGGGGGCGCTGCAATATTCGGTCAATCAATTGGGCAACCGACTCAAGGATATTTTAGTTGTCTCAACGGCTGACAATTTAATCGAACCGTTAACCGTATTTCGTCACACATTGGTAAAGGCAGCCTTGCTTAGCTGGTGGGAAAAGGCTGGCATTCTGGTCAGTTTGGGGGTACCCGACAGAGAATGCGACCCGCGTTTTGGTCATACCATCTACCAAAAGGCAGACGAGATCAGTCAGGGAGTTTATGCGGTTGACCGCTTTGTCGAAAAACCGCCGGACGCTGGGCAGCTACAGATACAGCAGGAGGAGTCGTATGCCTGGGATAGCGGTTGCATCGTCTCAAGGCGCAGTTACATACAACAAATTATCCAGCAGTTGGCGGTAAACAAAGCAGGCACTCAGGCTCAGAATCTGGAGGGGGATATAACCCGACAAATATTGGAAAACCCAGAGTATCGTAAAGCTGTAGCGTTGTACTCGCCGATTATTCGCTTTGTGGATGTCGGCGCTCCCGGCAAAGACCTGCGTGAATTCTTTTTGGGTACAAAGGCTGACCGCGGCGACGGCAATATATTTTTAGGCTCTGAAAAAGTAGAAGCTTTCTATGTAAGCGCCCGCGGCAATATCGTCATTTCCGATAAGAAATCGGTGGTCGTCATTGGCATCAACGACCACTTGATTATAGACAACAGTCTGACCAATTCGGCGGTGGTCTTGCCCTTAAACAGAGTGGATGCTTTGCCTATCATGTACCGTATGTTGGAAGGCGTTGACGGCTTTCATCCCTTTATTGTCGGTGGAGAAATTACCCAACAAGCCTCTCCGCATCATTTCGCTCATGACTGTCAGGGGCAATGTAACACCGACTCAAGTCATGGGCTGGCGCTGGCAATCAACTGTACAAATTTGCGCTTGAAAAGGAGTGCTGACTGTCTGCTAGTGGTTGATCAAAGCCACACTCAATTATCCGATTGTGTTGTAGATATTCTATCGGTAGAAAAAAACGCTGCGGCATCAACTGGCGATTTGTTGGGCGTCGCGGCGCTCACCGAAATGCTGGTTAAACCAAATGGCATTCACAAAACGGCTCAAGACCTACCTCATTTGTTTTGCTTGACGCACGAGCTTGAAGATTACTTGACGAAGGATGAAGTGAGTAGCGAAAAAGAATTGACCGTTAAACTCAAAAATCTGAGCGCCATCAAGCCCATGGTATTGGACTCGCAAGCTTTGCAGGAACTGGTTTACACAGCCTCGGATTGAGAGAGAGAGGCCACGGGCAAAACGGTTCGCGAATTTTCACAAGCCAAATCGAAGTTAGCAACACTGACAGCTACGCAGAGGCTGACCGATTTTTCGCAATCGCGAAACTCGATTTGAGAATCAAGGTATCTTTTCACCATCGCAAACACACATACGATTCATTCCTTATTTGACCCCAACAACAAGGCGTATGGCTTCTAAAAAGCCTTGTTTACTCATGTAATTTATCTGCGGGAGAGAACGGTAAATGATTTTAAAAAGCCTTTCAGTCAAAGCCTATAGCGTAATCAATCACAGTGGGGTTCTGGACTCTGCCTGGGGAAGAAGACTATTTGCTCGTGCCTACTTCTTTTATAAACATCGTCTGGACCCTCTGTATGCCAACCTGACGCGACATTACCCGGAATTGTTTCGCGGTGGTCCGATCATTGATGTGGGCGCCAACATCGGTTACATGGCGAGCTTGTTTGCCAAAGCCGCAGAGCCGCCATTTCAGGTCTATGCCTTTGAGCCGGAACCCGCCAACTTTGCCATGCTCAAAGAGAATGTTTGCAGCGGCAAGTACCGAGAGCGTATCGTGCCGATTCAAGCC
>JACQDB010000132.1 GCA_016201275.1 Acidobacteriota bacterium | reverse complement strand
GTTGCCGACATACGAATAGAAATTCGCCTCGCCACTGGCAAAGCCAATGGGGTCTTCGGTGATGAATCTACTTTGCTGCGCGTCGTACCAACGGGATCGGTAATACATCAGCCCCGTCGCTTCATCGCGCTCTCTGCCGGTGTAGCCATAGCGCGTCAATGAACTACCCGACGATGCCCCGAACGGCTCGTACTGTTGGCGCTCCACCACGCCGCCTGAAGCATCGGTCAAGGCGGTCGTTGAGCCGAGATGATCGGTCAAGAAGTAGTGCGGCAAGGTCGGCGTATTGCTGCTGCGCTGTCGCAGCTTATCGTCAATTCCCGCGCCATTGAGATGCGGCGTTGTAACTGGTCGTCGGCAAGCAAGCCGGTTTGAGCGAGACTGCCACCCTTCTTCATACGTTTGCTATATTTTGTTACTTCTCACTATATCAGTTATTTTTCGACGTCTGCTCTGATTGTGTTTTTGCGACATTGGATTCTATTAAAAGTGTCAACTTGATTAATGCATCTTCAATAAGTTTATGTTCAGTATCATCAAGCTGTGACCTTCCTTCATCTAACATAAAGGCGAGAACATCTTCAAGTTGCCCCCACGCTGGCTCAAATTCAGATAACCAAGAATCTGATGGATTGTGCAAAGTTGTGTTAAGAGCATCAAGGTCGTCAACAAGCTGGGGAAGCTTAATTAATCCACCTTGGTAGCGCTGAATCATCGTCAACATGAGTTCATATTGCCGCAGATTATATTTATCATCAGACTTAATCATTACTCCTATCCTTTCTATGGACGACCTTGTCGAACAGTAACGACTCGACCTGTTGTTGAATTCGTAACTACCGTCAAGTTGTTGACAGGATCATAGTGTGTGGTGGTGCCAGGTCTGCTACCCGGGGTAGATTGCCCTGTATTAATTGTATTTTCTACTGCTGATGGTGGAATGCCGCGACCTTGCATTCTATCAAATGAGTGTCCTGAATAGTCACGCCCATTAATGGTTCCTGGACTGTTAATAGGAGGTTCATCTGGAATACTGACTTTTAGCGGATTACCACTACGTCCAACAGGAGTAGAGGGAGGAACATCACCTCCTACTGTGCCTTTCGGAACTCCCGCCTCTCCGGCCCCCCCGCGGCCACGCCAGCCCCGCCTTCACCGTTGCGATACACCTCATAGCCCGTCGTCCCCAGCCGCAGCATATCCGTCGTGCCGCGCAGCAGATTGGCTAACTCGCCGGGGTTGCCGACTCGCAGATTCGGAAAATTGCTGTTCCACCAGTTGGTAGCGTCATTCCAGGTCGCCATCCCCGGCAAGCTGTTGAGCCAGGCTTCCAGACACTTGATGTAGGGGTCAATGGCATCTGCCACTTCATATGGCGCAGGCACCGGACCACCTCGCATCGGCGAGACGAAATGCCCTTGGTCGTCGTTGCCGACATACGAATAGAAATTCGCCTCGCCACTGGCAAAGCCAATGGGGTCTTCGGTGATGAATCTACTTTGCTGCGCGTCGTACCAACGGGATCGGTAATACATCAGCCCCGTCGCTTCATCGCGCTCTCTGCCGGTATAACCATAGCGTGTATTGCTGCTGCCACTCGTCGCTCCGAATGGCTCATACTGCTGGCGTTCCATCACCCCGCCAGTCGCATCGGTTAAGGCCGTCGTCGAACCCAGATGATCGCTCAGGAAATAGGAAGGCGAGGTTGCGCCGCCGCCTGCTGCTGATGCCCGCTGCCGCAGCTTGTTATCAAGGCCACCACCATTGAGATAATCCACCGTCGCGCCATCGCTCGCTTTATCAAGTACCACATCCGCGCCATCGTACAAGAAGCTCGTGGTCACGCCATTGGCGGTGCGGCTGGCTCTGCGCCCAACCGCGTCATAGCCATAACTCACGCTCTGACCGTTAGGCAAACTGGCGCTCGTCATCCGCCCTCGCGCATCCCAATTGTAAGTCGTCGTGCCACTCGCGTCGGTCTTCGAGGTCGTCTGGCCGAGATTGTCGAAGGTGAATGAAGCCGCGCCGACTTGAGAGATGCGATTCGCCGCGTTGGCAGCACCGGCAGTCTTGGCTTGCGGCAACACCGATGCCGATGCCAGCGCGGTGATCGAGGCGATCTCGTCATCTACGTTGTAGCTGTACTGGAAATCTTCTATCGCCACACTCTGCGCGTTGCGGTGCAGCATTCGCGATAAACGATTCACCGTGTCATACGAATAACTCGTGGTCACGCCGTTGGGTCGCTGCAACGAACTCAAACGCGACAGCACATCATACGAGTAGGTAAAGGTCTCGCTGCCTTGCGCGAGGCTCTGCAATCGTCCCGCCGTGTCGTAGCCGTAATTGACTGGCGCTCGATCTGCCGCCGTCATCGAAGTGAGTTGACTTGCCGCGTTGTAGCCATACTGAACAAGGCCAGTGGGCGTGGTCTCCGAGAGCAAACGATCCGCTGCGTCATAACTCCACGACACGAACCCCGATTGACTGTCATCAATGCGGGTGAGGCGTGAATCTGCGTCATACGTGTACCCTACCGTCGCATCGGCAAACACCATACTGAGCCGCCGATCCAGGGCATCATAACTTAGCCGCACTCGGCGACCCAAACGGTCAACGCTCTCCGTCACTCGATTCACCGCGTCATAGCTCACCCGCGACTCTCTGCCCAACGGGTCACGAGTGCTGACCGGGCGGTACAACTCGTCATACTCATACGTCGTCGCGTACCCCCGTTGATCGGTCAACGCCAGCAGATTGCCGCGATTGTCATAGCTCAAACGTGCGATGCCGCCCAGAGGATTGATCGTCGTCGTCAATTGCCCTCGCCGGTCATAGCTGTATCCCATGCTACGACCACTAGGCGAAGTCGTCGTCAGCAGTTGATTCTCACTGTCATAGGTAACCCGCCATTGCCGATTGAGCGGGTCTATGGTCGCCGTAAGGCGGTTCTTCAGATCATAAACGGCGTTCCATACCCGATTCAACGCATCCGTCACTTTCGTCTGATTGCCATTCGCGTCATAGCTAAAGCGCGTCACCACTCCTGCTGCATCGGTCATCGAAGTCACGCGGTTAAGCAGGTCATACACGATGGTCTGTCGCCGGGTCAACGGATCCGTTGCTGCGGTCAACTTACCGACAGCATCGTATTCCATCGTCGAACGATTGCCCAATTCATCAATCACCGCCGTGATATTGCCTTGCCCGTCATACTCCATTCGCTTGGTGTGTCCAAGCGGATCGGTCACCGCGATGATTTCCCCAAAGCTGTCAAACTGCATACCGGCGGTCTGATTCAAGGCATCGGTCACGCTCGTCAAGTTGCCTCGCGCATCATAACCAAACTGCGTCACTCTGCCAAGTTTATCGGTGATCTTCGTCACTTGATTGAAGACCGGCTCGTACTCCATCTTCATGGTCTGTCCCAAGCGGTCGGTCGCGGCTGTCAAATTACCGCGACTATCGTACTGCTTCGTCACCTCGGCACAGCCACACGGCCCGGTCGTGCTGGTTGCCAGATTGGTCGTGATGTCGCGCTCGATGCGCGAGGCTTGGCCTAACTCGTCTTCCTGCTCGATGACGTAACCCGAAGCGTTCAGCCGCTTCTTCATCTTGCGCCCCAACGAATCGGTGACCACGGCTCGCGTCACCACGCCGCCGCTCAAAGTGTAGTCATAGGTCTCAAAGCCGCCTTCGGCGAAATCTTGGCGCGCCACGCGACCACTGCTGTCATACTGAATCTGTTTCACCAGATTGCCGCGCTTATCGCGTATCGAAGTCAAGCGGAACAACGTGTAGCCATAAGCGACGCTGTTGCCCAAGGGGTCAGTGACGCTCACTAACTGCCTGCCGTTGGTGATTCCGGTATTCAAATACCCATATCGCCAGACTCGATTCAAGGGATCACGAATCTCCGCAACCACCCCCTCGGCGTTATAGGTGAAAGCTATCGTCCGCCCGACCGCATCCGTTACTTGAGTCAGGTTGCCGCTCGCGTCATAACTCAACCTCACGGTATTGTTGTTGCGATCTACTTGAGCCGTGAGCCTGCCCATTGCGGTAAAGAGCAATTTCCCGCCTTCTCGATAGCGATATTCAAACGTCCCGTCGCTCAATTTCCTCACCACATCGCCTAGCTGGGTGATGGTTTGCTTTGACGAAAACACCAGCGCTCCATCCGCGTCCGTGCGCTCATAGCGGAATAGTCGCCCACTGATTTGTTCCGGCATCACCACACGTCCCGCGCCGCCCAGCTGAAATGTCCCAGTCAATTGAATATCGAAGTTGTCTTTAACGCCGCGCCCGAATCTGCCAATGACCCCAACCGCGGCCAGGTCGCTGGTATAAATGCGCGTCAACATCAGTCCACCACGCGCTCCGCCAAAGGCGATATCGGTCATCATCTCTTTCTTCAAGCCAGTTGACAGATCAACGGGATTACCTGTCGTATTTGGTGGGCAAGGAACCCCATCTCCCGGATTGCCATTCGCCGCGACATTGACGAAATGCCAGGAGAAATCCCGCAAGCCATAAGCTCTGCCGGTCGCCGGGTCAATCTCCGGCTCGATGACCTTGCCATCCGCGCTCACCCGCCCGTAGCCATAGACGTACCACTGCACACTGTCGTGATTGAAGGCGTACAACTCGACTCGCGTGCCGGGATCAGCCGCCGCCAGATTCGGATAGACCACCGGCATGGCGAGGTCTGAAATCGCGCCGCCCGGTTGCGAGGTGAAGACCAGCGTCGTGCGGACATTGGCAGGCAAAGGCGCAGGGGTGCGGTCAATCGGCACCGGCGTCAGCGAAGCTCTGGCGACCGGCG
>JACQDB010000010.1 GCA_016201275.1 Acidobacteriota bacterium | reverse complement strand
TCTACCTTTGGCGCTGTCGGTCAATCCCGTCGTCGCCAGCAAGCACTTGAAACTATGCGACCAGGGCGACATATTCAAATCACCGAGCAAGATTTTAGGCTCCGGCACGGCTGCCAGATAGGTGGCAATCGCTTCGACCTGGTCATTCCTCAAGAGTGACATCGCAGCGCTCATTGGCGGGGAAGGATGAGTTCCCAGCAGGGTTAGTCTTTTCCCTGCGACGTCGAATTCTCCCACCAATGAAGGCAGCCCTGCTTGCCCCAGATAGATGATCTCGCAGGCGATGGGCGGGTGCTTGCTATAAATGGCGATGCCAAAATTTTCCTTGCACGGCTCAAACTTTTGGTATGGATAAAGAACCGCAAGCTCCCTAAGGGCTTCGATCCATTGATGATTGACCTCCATCAAAAGTACGACATCAGCCTGATTTTCTAGAATGAATCGTTTCACCAGATCGAAGTTGCTATTGATGCTGAGCACATTACCTGAAATCACTCGCCACACCCTTGGTGCATTGCTTTTACTGATCTGGCTAGTTAGGTGGTACGGGAGAAGGCAACCAAGATTGGCGGCAGCGCAAAAAGCGAAGGCGGTTGAAGTGCCGTATCGCTTGTCAAACAGCATAAGGACAAGAATGAAGGAAAGGGCAACGAAGTACTGCGCTCGGAAATGTGCACAAAGGTCAAAAACCCACCAGTAACGTCCGGCGAATCCGAATACGGTTGCCGCGCAGATGAGTATGCCCACGACACTGAGCAGACTTCCTGGTTGGAGTAGATCACTCATGAATTCACCTCTTCAACACAGGGCTTTCCAGGCAATAAATATGCAGGCTCTTTAGTGGAGCAGATTGACCGAACCATTTGTCGCCAACGTCAAAGATCGAGGAGTCTAGCGGGAAGAATCACCTACCGGCGATCACCGATTGACGGCGGCTTATGGCGCGATACCAATGGATGGTTTGGCGAAGCCCCTCCCTGAAATTGGTCTTTGCTTGAAAGCCGAAAAGCGCTTTGGCGCGAGCTACGTCAAGCATACGGCGCGGTTGCCCATCCGGCTTTGTGCGGTCCCAGCGAATCTCTCCGGTAAAGCCCGTCTCTCTGGCGATGAGATGAACCAGGTCATTAATGTTGATTTCATAGCCAGCCCCCAAATTTACCGGCTCACCGCCGTTATACTGTTCCATTGCCAGGATGATCCCTTCGGCAGCATCCTCAACATAGAGAAATTCTCTGGTCGCCTGACCCGTTCCCCATACTTCAATAAACGGATCGCCGCCTTCCACTGCTTCCACACATTTTTTGATAAGTGCCGGTATGACATGCGACGAACGGGGGTCGAAGTTGTCACCCGGACCGTATAGGTTCACCGGCAACAGAGAAATGGCATTTAGCCCATACTGCTCACGATAGGCTTGAGCCTGCACAAACAAAGCTTTTTTGGCTACCCCATAGGGAGCATTCACCTCTTCTGGGTAGCCATTCCATAAATCTTCCTCCTTAAACGGCACAGGAGTAAATTTTGGGTAGGCGCAGATCGTGCCGATTTGCACAAACTTCTCGACACCATGAAGGCGCGCTGCTTCAAGGAGTTGAACTCCCATCATGATATTCTCGTAGAAAAACCGCCCAGGAGACTCGCGATTTGCGCCGATGCCACCGACAACTGCTGCCAGGTGAATGACAATTTCCGGGTTCAGATGGCGATAAAGCCGCTCGACATCTTCTCTGTAAACCAGATCATAATCCCGCTTTCGTGCGACCAATACCTTGCGATAACCGCGCTCGCGAAGCCGACTCACGACGCAGCTACCCAAGAATCCGCCGCCACCAGTAACGCAAATTCTTTTATCCAATAATGAGTTTTTCATCGTCTTTTGCCTCTGTGCGCCCGGTCGCTAACCAGTTTCGCAAAGCGAATGTACTGGTGGCGCGGCGCGTGTCACTGATTTGATCTCGGGCTCGACAAAGCCTCTACGGGAAGGTGGAGTTCCCGTATGAAGCCGCGCAAATGGTGAAAGTGTTGGTAAGCAAACCGCTTCCGCACTCGCGTAAACGATTACCTGACTAACTTATCGTGGGATATTCCGGTCTCGAATCCCAGACCAGAAACCGTCACCTTCAGGTGCCATCGTCGGAATCCTATATCGGCTCTCTTACGGGTTTTCCAGGCAAGCTGATAACGCGGGGAATTTTTCGATTCCGCCGTTCCTGAAGTTTTATCAGTGAAAGAAGCGGGCCCGTCATGCCTGTAGTAATCAGAGCCATCAGTACCATAATGGCGAAAATGCGCGGTGGGAGAATACCCAGATCATAACCGATATTGAGAACAATCAGTTCCACCAATCCGCGGGTGTTCATTAAGGCACCTATTGATAATGAATCCTGCCAGTTCATTCCTGTCCAGCGAGCCGCCAGCATACTGCCGCCGAATTTTCCGGCGACAGCTACAGATATAATTCCCAGGCACAAGAACCAACTCCCCCAGTCATCAAGCAACCCAACCTGCGTCCGCAAGCCTGTAAATGCAAAGAAGAGAGGCAGAAAGGCAGACGAGATCAGCGGCTCAAGCCTGTCGCGTAGAAAGGAGCGGAATCCAGCCGATGAGGGCATCACGATGCCAGCCAGAAATGCGCCGAAAAGCGCGTGGATGCCGATCATTTCCGTTAGCCACGCACAAATCAGGACAGAGGCAAGAACGCCAGCTATCTGTCCCTTGCTCCAGTCTTCGCGTTCGCTTTTTTCTTTGCTCCTTCGACCCAGCCAGGGTCTGATTACGAATATCATAAGACCAGTAAAGAGCAGAGCCATACAGATCGTCAGTAGGGATGCTCCTACACCCTGCGCCTTCACAATTGCCACAACCAATGCCAGAATGCACCACGCTGTAACATCATCAACTGCTGCACAAGCGATAGTGAGATTTCCCAGAGGCGTTTTCGTCATCCCACGTTCGGCGATGATACGCGCCAGCACCGGGAAAGCGGTTATACTCATGGCGATGCCCATAAAAAGCGCGAATGGCGTAAAGGAAATGGAATCGGGAGCAAAAGGACGATAAATGATCAAGGAGAGGGTCGCTCCCAAAAAGAATGGCACGATGATGCTCGCGTGGCTGACGATCACCGCAGTGTGCGCCTTTTCTCGGAGATGCTGCATATCAAAGTCCATGCCGACAACAAACATAAATAAGATAACCCCAACCTGACTGAACAATCGTAACGTAACCATAGAAGGTGCAGGAAAAAGAAACTCCAGCGCCCCCCCAGAGATCAGCCCCAACAAAGAGGGACCGAGCATAATGCCGGCAAGCATCTCGCCGATTACCGCAGGCTGACCGAGCTTGACAAACCATCTGCCAAGCACTCTGGCAGCAACCAGGATGACGATAATTTGCAAGAGCAATATACTCAGAGGCTCACGCAGATGGTCCTGAAAAATCTTCGCAGTGCTGCTGGGGAGAGTTTCTGCCGTTGCACTTGAGGGGGAAGATTTGGTCGCCTCTTGGGCAACCTTTCTGCCTTCCTCTAAACTCGAGCCCGAGTGTAAGATAAAGAAAATTCCCGAGCCAAATAGCAAAAGTACGATAGTGTAAAATATGACATTTCGGTTCATAGCCTTCTCTTTAATCCCCTCAAAGAGCGCGGCGCACTTGACAGGCATCTGTTTCTGAACCCGCGCAACTACCCCTCGACATCATGGTCTGGAGAGCGCAAAGCACAACATCAAGGGGCATCTTCTCATTGCTCCCCCAGAGCCAGGTAAAACTGCGAAGGGGTAAAATTCCGCGCTCCTTATTGGAGCCTTTAGCCGATGTCGTTGGTTATGCGGCGTGCTGTTAAAGTCGAGCTAAGGTCTGCAACACTGTGCTAACGACAAGAGTTTCGTTGCTTTTTATAAAGAAATGATCTCCTTGAAAGAGGCGCAGCGAAAATTCGTGAGTGGTTACCTCGCCCCATCTTTCCACATCCTCAATCGCAATCTCTGCATCTTCCTGACCACACAAAGCCGTGATCGGGCAATCGAGCAAAGCCGTTGCCGTCGTTTGATGTTCTTCAATCAATTGGAAATCGGCGCGCAGAATCGGCAGCAGCAGTTCCAGCAATTCCTGGTGGTCGAAAACCTCTGGAGGCGTCCCACCAAGGTCGCGCAACGTTTGCAGAAACTCTGGCTCGGGAAGATTGAATCGTATGGTTTTGTTTTTTTCCCTGCCTGGTTTGCCACACCCTGAAACAAACAGATGCAGAGGCAAAGGCTTCGCCTCTCTTTGCAAAGCACAGGCAAACTCATAAGCGATGATTCCGCCCATGCTATGTCCGAAAAAGGCAAATGGTTTGTCACTCCACGAAGTGAGGATGGCAACGAGAGTGCTGACCAAGGCAGGCATATTGGTCAAAGGCGGTTCTCGCAAACGGTCGCCGCGCCCCGGCAACTCTACAGCACAAACTTCGATTAGCGGTGACAGCGCAAGCGGCCACTTCAAATAGTTGGCTGCGCTGCCGCCAGCATACGGAAAGCAAAAGAGTCGAAACCGCGCCTCAGGTGCCAGTTTCAACACGCGAATCCATTTGTCAGCTTGTTGTTTAAGCAAGATGCTTTACAGCCTTTTCCCATTTGGCATTTGCCGCTTAGGCCTGCCGTTTGTTTGGTTATTCAATTCCCGCAAAGTCCACAAGCAGGGGAAAATGATCGGAGCCGATGTTGGGACCTAAGCGCCGCTCTTTGACGCTTATGCTCTTCGATACCAGGCAAAAATCTATGGGAATTCTCAGCCATTTGAGGGTCGTCGGCCAAGTCGGCTCAAGCCCTCTACCTTTGGCGCTGTCGGTCAATCCCGTCGTCGCCAGCAAG
>JACQDB010000126.1 GCA_016201275.1 Acidobacteriota bacterium | reverse complement strand
GGCGATTGGCGCGTCGGTGGGCGCACGGTTCACGTCACCAATGCGACCGCGATTGACCAATCAAAAGGCAATGTCGCGGTCGGCAAAACCGTAGATGTTCACGGCACTTCAATGACCGATGGTTCTGTCAATGCCACTGAAATTAAAGTCGAAGACAGCAGCAGCGATAGCGTCAGCGGCGATGTTGATGAAGTCACCTCAACGGAAGCCTTCGCGACCTTTCAACGCCGGTCGGCGAAAGAGCCGTGGGCGATTGGCCTGGCTGAACTTGTTGGCCGCACCACCGGCTATGCTTCGGCATTGCTGCGAGGCAACAACGATGCCGTCGTGCTAATAGCGAATTTCATTTGCCCACGCCCACAATACTTGGTTTAGAAGTGGTCTCCGACCGTCGCCTGGCGGTCGGAGACCACTTCTAAACCAAGCACGCATCTGCAACCCGCTATATTATTTTGAGAGCGTGTTGTAATAGAGAATGCCTTTGATTTTTTGCGTTCCTGAACCCTCGAAATCGTGGCACACCACATCGAAATTAGCGCGCAAGGAATCCAGGTAAAACTTGTTATCCATGATTTCAAAGACCACCTCAAAGATTTGAAAGCGCCCGGTTGAACTGCTGTCGCAGTTTACAATTTTGCCGCCTGGAAGTTGTCGGACGAAAGCAAATCCCGGACGCCTAATCCCACCAGTCGCACTTACATGGACAGCGTTTTCGTACACCCCTTGCGTTAAAGCCGTCCCCATTCGTTCCGCTGAAAAAGCCAGTAAAATATTTCTGCCGGGGCAATTGATTTCGATGGCCAGATTATCGGCGATGCCATCGCGGTTAGAATCCACGATAGGCATACTATCAAAAGGCATACGAAAGCGGCATTCATCACTGCCGAAATTTTCTTGCTTCGTGCCATTGACCATCAGACCAAGTTGAGTCAGCCCTTTCTTTCTGCGAGCAGGCGCAGAGCGTTTGATAGCCAGACTTTCATTGCTCATGCGCGGCGTGGCGGAGCGCGGTTGTGGCATTTCTTCGGCGCTCGAAACGTCGTCTTCGGTGGCCGCGATGGTTGACTCTTCTGACCCAGATGCGCGTCTCGCCCGTGAGCCGATCTGTAGCGAGAGCAGCGGTTTCGGATTGGTAATCAAGGGTTTTAAGTAGAAGGAGGGAATGGCGAAGTTTAATGCTTGACCGCTGTTGAGGCCGCTGAACGCGATGCCGATTACTTCGCCTTGGGTATTCAAAATGGGGCCGCCACTGGAGCCATGAGAAATTGCTGCGGTAATTTGAATGACGCTATCTTTGCCATCGCGGCGAATGCTGCTGACGATGCCCTGCGAAAAAGTTCCTTCCAATCCTTTCGGATTGCCTACGGCAAACAATTCATCGCCAATCGCTACGCTGGCGGAATTGCCAAGAGGAAGCGGCGTGCCTCTGATGCCCTTCACTTTTACCAGTGCCAAGTCGTGGTCACGATCTATGCCGACCAGTCCGAGAATGGGATAGATCGGCTCCTGACCAACGATTTTCACGTAGCCTTCGAGGGTGTTTTCAACCACATGAAAATTGGTAGCGATGATGTCCGAGGTGACAAAAAAACCGCTGCCGTATTTGATCGCATCGGCTCTTTCGGTTTCAAAAGCCAGCATGACCACAGAAGGTAAAGAGCGACGGGCAATTTCGCGGGCTGAAAGCGAGGGCTGAGACAGTGCCGCAGTGGGAGCGTTAGTGTTGGGCAGCGCCGGTGCAGGAATGGCGGGCGGCGCAGAGGATTGTGCTAACGCCGAAGCGGAAAATGTGGCGAGCAGAACACCGAGAATCACTTTATAGAAAAGTTGCATCACGCCTCCTTGAGGTTTGAGGAAACTCGCAAACCGCTTTTTCCTCAATAAAGCTGGGGCCATAATGACAAGCCGGATTCATGGATTGAGTTGCTAGTCAAACTGTTGATTGCGTCACACCTGAATGCATCGGCAATGGCTGTTCGTGGCTTACTTCCGGTCGCTTTTGAGGGCTGAATGGTTTGGCGAAACCACCAGTCACAAAGGTTTTTTCGCAGGCAAAGGCGATGCTGCGTAGGCAACCTGAAGTAATGATGACATAGGGGCATTACTTGTGCGGCAGTATAGGCTAAATGTCGTTTGCCTCATAGAGTAATATTTTCTTGCACCCTCTCAACTCGACTTTGTACATTTTTCAGAGGCGAACCGAGCTTGCCAATCCCCCCGATGGCAGTTGGGGGATGGTTAAAATCCAACCTACGAAACGCTGCCAACGATAAACGAATCCCACCGATGGAAATCGGTGAATAGTTAAAGTCCAGCCTACGAAACGCTGCTAACGAGAAACGAATCCCCCCAACTGCCGTTGGGGGATGATTAAAATCCAACCTTGCCCGAGGCTCAAGGCTGGACTTTAACCTTCCCCCGACTGCCGTTGGGGGGATTCAGGTGAATGGCCAAAAATCTTAGTTGACGCGCCCCATCATTTTTCTAATGTAAGGACTGAGTAAAGCGAGAATGCCGCCTGCGATCATCGTCGTCAGCGCCACATACATAAAGAGCCGGACCACGGCGGCTTCGGAACTTGCGTCAAAAAATCCCGCCACCATGCCACCCGCATAATTGCCTAAAGAGGTGGCCAAAAACCACACGCCCATCATCAAGCCAACGAGTTTGGTGGGCGCGAGTTTGGTCATGGTGCTTAACCCTACGGGGCTGAGGCACAATTCGCCTATGGTGTGCAGCAGGTAAACCAAGACCAGCCACATGGGACTCACCTTACTGCCGCTTGCGAGGCTGGCGGCGTAAGCGACGACGACAAAACCAAGCCCCGCGAAGATGAGACCAAGGGCAAACTTCATAGGACTGGAAGGCCAACGGTTTTGTCTTCGCAACCAGACCCACGAAAACACCGGCGCGAAGGCGATGATGAACAGCGAGTTGACCGATTGAAACCAACTCGACGGAAATTCATAACTGAAGAGGCGGTTGCGCGTCATCTTGTCGGCAAACAAGGTCAGGCTTGAACCGGCCTGCTCGAAAGCCATCCAGAACAACACGGTGAAGGCGAAGAGAATGCCGATAACCGCTAGCCGTTTGGTTTCCTGCGCCGCTCTTTCGGCTTCGCCCACGGCAATCACCCCGGCGAAATATTTTGCGGAGACTGCGAACAGCGCAAAAAAGGCCGCAGGATAAACCCATATAAATGCTTCTGCTGGCGACAGGCCATAGGCCTTGCCTTGCACGTACAGGACGATTCTCAATAACGCGAAAGCTAAAAAGCCCACCGCCACAAACCGGAAAAGATAAGCCGCGGTTTGCCAGCGTTTGGCTTGCGGATGGGTGGCAATCAGGCTGGCCATAGAGGTTGCGCCAGCCGGTAAAACCTCGGTCTCCTGCTTCGCTTTCTTACCCACTTCTTTGAGCCGATTAGCGCCCCATACATATTGCACTAAACCCAGCGTCATGCCGACACCGGCAGCCGCAAACCCCCAGTGCCAACTGCTGTCGGGCGCTACGCCGATCTTGCTCAAGAAGCTTTTGAAGGTGTCGCTCTGCGCCAGAAAGCCGCACACCAGCGGCGATAAAAATGCGCCGATGTTGATGCCCATATAAAAAATCGAGAACCCGGCGTCGCGGCGTGCATCGTTTTCGGAATAGAGACCGCCAACCATAGTGCTGATGTTGGGTTTCAATAAGCCAGTGCCAAGCGAGATCAAAATCAAACCGAGAAAGAAGGTCGCCAGCGAAGGCACGGCCATCGAAAAATGACCGAGCGCAATGACGATGCCGCCGATTAAAACCGCATTGCGCGCTCCCAACAAATTGTCCGCAATCCAACCGCCCGGAACCGAAAGCAAATAGACCGAGCCGGTGTAGGTTCCGTAGATGGCGGTGGCTTTGGCATTGTTAAAACCGAGCGCATTGACCATGTAAAGCAAGAGAATGGCGCGCATTCCGTAAAAGCTGAAGCGCTCCCACATCTCTGTAAAAAAGAGCGTGGTCAAACCTTTCGGATGCCCACCTAGACCGGAAGTATCACGCCCGGTTTCCAACTCTGCATCGGGTACATAAGTAGCCATATCAAGAAAACCTCTTTGTGAAAGAAATCAGGAAAATCTGCCAAACTGGCGCTCCCCATCAAGCGCCGCAATTTATCAAACCCCAGGCATCGCCTTTTTCAAAGGCTTGAGCAGGATGACGGTCAAGAGCGCCATCAGCATGGCCAGAGCGCTTAAAAAAATCCAGAAGGTCGAGTGTTTCCAGACCGTCCAAAAAACAGCGATCTGCGTCAGCTTGTTGCCCATTGCCGTGGCAAAAAACCACCCGCCCATCAGCAGCCCGCGCAAACGGGTGGGCGCTACTTTCGATACCAGCGATAAACCCATAGGCGAAAGCATCAACTCGCCCAGCGTGAGAACTCCATAAGCGCCAATCAACCACAGCGGCGACATTTTATAGGAGTAAATATCCTCGCCGCTGACAGAGGCTTCGCCCAGTTTCGCGGCAACAAAAAAAAGCAGGAAGGCCAGTGCTGTCATGACCATTCCTAAAGCCATTTTGGTAGGCGTGGACGGCTCTTTGCCTTTGCTCGCCAGCCATTTCCAGAAACTCACCAGCGGGAAGGTCAAGAGAATCACCCAGCCCGGATTGATGGAATTGGCGATGATGCCGCGCACACTCCAAGCGGTATTTTCATCTGCCCAATAGGTGATGGTGGTGCCGTTTTGATGAAAGACCATCCAGAAGACAATGACAATCAGGAAGATGACAATCAAAGCGCCGATGCGCTTCCATTCCGGCACTGCATCCATGAGGCTATGGGCAAGCGCTGCGACGCTCAGTTTTCCATCCGCCGATGGCGTTGCCGGTTTGCTTTCGACCAGATGTTTGAATTTCCACAGGATGGATACGGAAATGATCATGCCCAGGGTGGCCACAGCGAAGGCCAGGTGAAAGCCATACTTCGCCTGCACCAAGGTCGCCACGATGGGCGCAAGAAAAGCGCCGACGTTGATGCCCATATAAAACAGATTGTAAGCCCGGTCTTTTAATGTACTGCCATCGGGGTAGAGATTGCCGACCATCGTTGAGACATTCGGTTTGAAAAAGCCGTTGCCGACCACCAGACAGGTCAGGGCGGCGTAAACCATAGGCAACGAGCGAATGGATAATAAGAGATGCCCGGCCATAAAGAAAAAGCCGCCGATCATAACCGCTTTGCGATAGCCAAGTTTTTTATCGGCAAGCCAACCGCCAATCAGCGGGCTGGCGTAAACAAACATCTGGTAATTGGCATACAGGGTGGACGCTTCCGCCGCCGTCCACCCAAAGCCTTCCACTTTGTCGCGCATATAAAGCGTAAACATGGCAACCATAGTATAGAAACTGAACCGCTCCCACATCTCAGTGGCGAATAAAACGTATAGACCTTTGGGATGTTTCTCAAGGTCAGCGGCGGTTGGTGTGATCGCCACATCAAATTGTGTAGCCATAATATTAAAGACCTCGGAATGATTTTTTTGCAGGCTGGTTGACCCGCACGACCTGCAAGCTGTGATGCCTGACGATTACTGAACTGTTCGCTAAGTAGAAGACGGTTCGGGCAGGGGGATTTTATATGAGCGCGAATGGAGCGGCAAATCTAAATCGCCGCTTGCAGAATGCGGATTGCAGAATGCGGATTGTGGATTTACAAATGCAGGGAGGACGAAATTATCAATTAAATATGCACGGATGAGGAAAGCGAAAGTACAGGCGAAAGATATGGCGGAAACAACAGACATCAGGCGCAGCAGTTTTATAAAAAATCAATTGGCGCGCCGACCCTTTTCATGGCGCGGCGCATTGCCGGTCACCATCGTCATCGCGGCGATTTTACTGGCGATTTTTCAACTTCCGGCGTCGTTCATCGAACGCTTTTACGCCAACGGTTGGTATCCGCGCCTGCAACCCAGAGTGACGGCCTTGACCAATCATCTGCCCTTTGCGCTTTATGATGTGTTGGTGATCGCTTTGCTTATTGGCCTGCCGGTTTGGTGGACGCGGCGTCTGGTCAAAGCCGGGAAGGGCAGACGCTGGCGTTGCGCCGCGCACCTTGTCGCTAACACCGTGGTGTTAGCCGCCGTTCTGTTTCTGCTGTTTCAATTGCTCTGGGGCTTCAATTATATGCGTCTGCCGTTGACGGCGAAACTTGACTACAATGCCGAGCGCATCAATGAAGAAGCTGCCGTGCGCTTGTATAGCGCCACCGTCGCACATCTCAACGCTGAAGCCGCTGCCGCTCATCAAACGCCCTGGCCGGATGATGAAGAGTGGCGTCGCCGTTTGCAGCCATCTTACAACGCCTTGTTGCAAGAGTTGGGACGCCCCAATGACATCACGCTGGGCAAAGCCAAAGCGACGGTGTTCGATCCATATCTGGAAGCCTCCGGCATCAGCGGATTCCTCAACCCCTACGGCTACGAAACGATTGTCGGGCGCGGCTATCATCCACTTGAGCGGGCCTTCACGCTGGCGCACGAGTGGGGACACTTGGCCGGGTATGCCGATGAATCGGAAGCCAGTTTTATCGGCGTGCTGGCGCTGTTGCGTTCCGCAGACGCGGCCTGTCGGTATGCCGGATGGCTGGCCTTGTATTCGCACCTGCCGTTGCGAAGTTTGAAAGAAAAACTGCAAGCGCAGACCTCGCTGCTGCCGAAACTTTCCACACAGGTCGAAGACGATTTGCGTGCTATGAATGAAGCCGCTGAAAAGCGTCGCATCAATCCGGCAGTGAGTCAGGCGCAATGGCAGATGTACGACCAGTTTTTAAAAGTACAACACGCCACGGCCAGTTACGGCGAGTTAATCAGTCTGCTGCTGGGAACCGAATTTCACGACGATTGGCGGCCTGTTCTTCAGGCGGCACCTTGAGGTATGATGAGCGCCAGTGTCATCACCATCAAGGTATGAAAGGAAATCAGGAATATGTCAATCTGGAAAACTCGCAACCTTCGCCTTCTGCCTCTTGCTCTTGGCTTGCTGATTACTACGCCTATGCCTGCACGACCGCAGGCCGCAGTCGTGACGGTTCCTTTTGCCACCCTCGCCAGGAATCGTTTCAGCCCCATTATGCAAAAGAAGAATGCCGTGGTTACCAACGCGCAGGACTGGCAAAAGCTGTTACGCAAACTGAATCTGCTGGGAACCGCCTTGCCGGAGATAGATTTTTCAACGCAAACCGTAATCGCTGTCTTTAACGGCGAAGCAGGCGATGCCAACAACATGGTTGAAATCACCAAGGTCGAGAAGATTGGCAAAACCTATCAGGTGTCTGCCAGGGAGAATCACACCCATCCAACTTGTCCGCCGCCACCGCCTGTGTCTTCTGCCTCCTTTCATTTGATTGTCGTCGAGCGCATCAAAAATCCGGAAAGTCGCGTGACCTTCATGCCGCACGAACATCAATCCATCCCTTGCCGATAAATTGACGCGAAGCACATTGTGGCAGCCACGCAATTCTCTGTGCTACTATCAACCTTCTTGTTATGGAACCGAATGCTGAACAAATCAAAACGCTGACCAAGAAACTTTTGCGAAAGGTCGGCAATGCCATCGCTGATTTCAACATGATCGAAGACGGCGACCGCATCATGGTCTGCTTGAGTGGCGGCAAAGACAGCTACACCTTGCTCGCTTTGTTGTTGGAATTGCAACGCCGTGCGCCGGTGCGCTTTGAACTATTAGCCGTCAACCTCGATCAGAAGCAGCCGAATTTTCCCGCAGCCGTGTTGCCGACCTACTTGAGTCAAATCGGTGTGCCGTTTCGCATCATCGAAAAAGATACCTACTCGGTCGTCAAACGCTTAGTGCCGGAAGGCAAGACCACCTGTTCGGTCTGTTCGCGGCTGCGGCGCGGCATTCTTTATAACGCCGCCGTTGAAGAAGGCTGCACCAAAATTGCTCTCGGTCATCACGCCGACGACATTTTGCAAACCTTTCTGCTCAACCTGTTTTTTACAGGCCAATTGAAAACCATGCCGCCCGCCTTACGAAGCGACGACGGGCGCAACATGGTCATACGCCCACTTGCCTATTGTCACGAAACCGAAATTGTCGCCTTTGCCACGACGCAGAATTATCCGATTATTCCTTGCGATTTGTGCGGCTCGCAGGTGAATTTGAAACGTCAGCGCGTCAAACGCCTGCTCGATGATTTGCAACAAGAGATTCCCGAAGTGCGAAACTCAATGTTGAAAGCGCTGGGCAACGTTATTGCTTCGCATCTGCTCGATGGGCGGTTGTTCGATTTTCAAGCCTTGTCGGCGGGCAATCTCGCCGATGAACTGGACGCCGCCGTAGGCGTTCACGACGAAGCTGTTTCTGCAACCCTCGCGCCGGTCAGTTTGAATATGGCGCTGTGAAATCGTGAAAACCATCGCCGCGCTCAACGCTAAAAAGATTGCTCGCAGCACCATTATCAAAACCTTCGCGGTTCTCGCGGTCATCGCCTTTCTGTTACGCATTTTTTACGCGACGCATCTGTTTCAAGACGATGGCTTGTGGTTTACGGCGGGCGAAGAAATCTTGCGCGGCAAAGCCCTGTACCGTGAAATCTATTTCGATAAACCGCCGCTCCTGCCGCTGCTCTACGCGCTGTTGTTCCAACTCTTCGGCGCGCACCTGCTAACCATACGCCTGTTCACCATTGTCTATACCGTAGTTGTAGGCTGGGCGCTGTATCGCTTCGCCGCGTTGCTTTACGATCAGCGCACGGGCTTGCTTGCTGCGGCTATGTTTGTGGTCTTCAGCACGACCTATACGACAGGCCATTTTCAGGGACTCAACACCGACTTGCTGATGTTGCTGCCTTATACTTTGGGAGCGTATTGGTTCGTTCGTTCACAAACCGCAGCGCCACAGACAAGCGCCCGACGTGACGCGCTGTTGTCGGGCCTAGCCGTTGGCATAGCTTTTCAAACCAATCCGAAAGCCTTATTTGATTTGGTGTTTTTTGCTCTCGGTTATGGGCTGCTGGCAAAAGCCCGCCTGCGGTTCGGCGTCCGGCGTCCGTGGGCAGACCAAGCGCATCAGGAAGTTTTGCCAACGGCGATTCCTCACCGGCAAGTGGAGCGAAAATCAACCGATGAGAGCAAACCGGATACACCGGCGGGGATGACCGCAATCCGCTATCCGCAATCCGCAATCGCAATGCTGTTGGTTTTCGCAGGCTTTCTTCTTGGCGCGCTGCCGTTCTGGATTTATCTGGCGGCGACCGATGCGCTTGCCGATTATCAAGCATCGGTGTGGGATTGGGGGCTGCGTTATGCGCGCTATCATTCATTCACAGAAACCTTGTGGCCGGCCTTGTCGCAAAGCTTCAGTTATCTGGTGTTGAATAATGTGCTGTTGGTTGGCTTGCTCTTTGTCGTGGTAATGACCCTCAAGCAAGGGCGTAGGGAAAGGGCGCATCGTCACGCTGTAAAAAACTCTGATGACACAGAACCGGCTACAGGAGCCGATTCTATGTCACTGTGGGGTTTTCAAGCCGACCGTTTATTGCTGCTGTGGTTTGCCGCGTCGTTGGCGGGGATGACGGTGGGCGGCAGATTTTACGGGCATTACTTTTTTGAAATTCTGCCGAGTCTATGTTTGATTGGCGGACGCGGTTGGTTGGGTATCAGCGCCGTGCTGCAAGCGGCTGGCGAAAAAAAACTACGGCTGCGCCGCGCTGTATATGCTTTCTTACTCATCGGCTGTTTGTTTACCTTCGGGCGTTTTCACACGCGCACCGCGATACTGGCGATGGATTGGTGGCGCGGCACAAAGAGTGCAATGACGCGGGAGTGGTTGCACGAACGGCTGAATCAGGAAGAGCGGCAGGCGGCGGCGACGGTCAAAGACTTGCTGGCGACGCCACGCGGTGAAAGTAATGAAGAGAAGCGCACGGAAGAGCTTAACTTGCTGGCGCGTTTGGGTGTCGAAGCCTTGCGCGCCGACAGCCCACGAAAGCGCTTGGCACAAGGGCGCGCCGATTATTTGTTTGTGTGGGGCTATCGGCCAGAGATTTATTTTTGGTCGGGATTGCTTCCGGCTTCCAGGTTTTTGAGTTCGCAGCCGCTTACCGGAGTTCCCGCCGATGTGCATTACTTTGGCGAATCGTATGTAGCGGTGCTGGATGGCGCGACCACCGCCGCCAATCGTCAGCAACTGTTAAGCGATTTGCAGGCTACGCCGCCGCAATACATCGTGGATGAACTGGGATTTTTTAATCGCGATTTGGGAATGCAGCAGTATCCGGAATTGCAGAAGTTTCTGGCGGATTATGTGTATGAAGGGGCGGCAGGTCGCTTCTTGATTTTTCGCTATCGCAGGCCGAAAGAGAAGCACAAGAGCGCCGCTGTTTCACCGTAACTAGAGCGGGTCGCAGAAATGAATGTTTTGTCCAGATATTGTGGGTGATGGTTTGGCTATCTACAACATATAGACGGTTGCTGGAATTCTGCGACACCCTCTAACTCCCCAGCCTGCTTTGCCCCGCAAGGGGTGTAGGAGATTCGCCAGTGCTGTAGGCACTGGCATCAAGTTGAGCAAACGCTGCGCGCCCTTTCAGGGCGCGACCATCAAGCCGCCTGCGTCTTCCCGTGGCACTACCACGGGCTACTCTCCGCTGCGCCTACGGCGCAAAAACTAAGGATGGCGGATGAAATCAAGTACAACCTTGTACGGGCGACCACCGCAGGGTTGCCCGTACAGGGTCTTTGAAAAGCACTCAAGTCTTGCCTTTGATTTCATCCACCATCCTAAGCGACCGGCAATTTTCAAACCGACTGGGTAGATACGTTTCGCAACCCTAACCAATAAGTCGGGCGAACCCTGAAGCGTGGCGATTCTCGAACCAATTTTTCACCCGTCAGCAAGCAGACAACAATTGACAAATCCAGCGCTGCGAAATACTATCAACCCTGCACAGTTCCACAACTTCTAGGAATTCCCAATGCCCGGCTTCATCAGGGCGATATTGGCACGACTGTACAGGGTCTTACATGAAATTATTTATGCGAATCAAGAGTTGAAATCAGATATGAAGAATCAACAATTTACAGGCGGCGCAAAAGCAAAAGCATCAAAATCGTTTTTGTAAGCCTCTTGTTTTCAACACAGGCAATTTTCAACTCTTGATTCGCATTATTTGGTCTCCATAATCCCACTTCTGTGAGAGGTAACTGCTATGTTCATTAAAAAAGATCACCGACGTTTCGCTGCATACTGCTCCCGTTTCGTAACGACCATATTGCCTCAGCGCGTCACTGCCGTTGCGGTGCTGTTGTTGCTGTTGGCTACCGTGGTGGGAGCGATTTCGATAAAGGCTTTTTCTCCGCCTGCCGCCGCTAATTCGCAACCGGCCAACGGGCATTTTCTGCAAGTCGCGTCGTTGAGCGCGGCGTCAACGGCGCGCTTCAAAGAGAGCGGCAAGCCGTGGATTAATTTTGATGACGGCAAAGATTTAGAGAGCAGTTACACGGGCGATGCCAAAGCCATAGAGGTGTTGGCCAGAAATGCCGCGAAGCCGCTGGCCTTGACCTCCGGCGATTTTGATGGCGATGGCGTCAGCGATGCGGTGGCCGGATACAGCAGCGCCAATGGCGGCATCGTGGTGGTCTATCGCGGCAATGCCGATGCGATTTATCCGAATGCGCCGGAGGCTCAACTGCATAAGAAGCAGGGAACCTTTACGACCGCGCCGTATCTGTCGCCAGCTTTGGTTTATGAAGCTCCGGCGGCTCCGGAATTTTTTGCGGCAGGCGATTTCGATGGCGATGGTCGCGCCGACCTTATATTAGCGAACCGCGACAGCAATCAGCTATTCATCATGAAAGGTACGGGGCGGGGAAGTTTTGAATCTTCCGCGTGGCTGGATTTGCCCGGCGCAGTAACGGCGCTGGCAGTTGGCGATGTCAATCGCGGCGATGGTTTGCCAGATATTGCCGTAGCCGTAGCCACGCCTCTCAGCGCACAGTTGATGGTGTGGGAAAATCCCACCGGCGCGTTCAACGCCAAGCCGGAAGTTTTTGCGCTGCCGATAGCCGCCACTGCTGTAGCCATCGGCCAATTGGACGCGAAGGACAGCTTTGCCGACATCGCTATAGCCGCTGGCTCCACGCTTAAAGTTATTCACGGCAGAGACCGCAAGCTGTCGCTGGATGTCAAAGCGCAAAGCCGGGTCGCGCCCGCCGCGACGGAAAGTCGCACCCTCGATGTGACGCTCAGAGGCATAGCGATTGGTGATTTCACCGATAAAGTGGACAACGATCTGGCTGTGTTGGGCGATGATGGCGCGGTGCAATTGCTCAATCGCGTCCCCGGACCGAAAGGCAAACCCGTGGACAGTTTGCAGGGCTGGCGCACGCGCCGTTTGAATACGCCCCGGCTAGCCAAAGTCTCGCAACTGGTGGCGGCGAAATTATCGAGTCTGCCGTATGAAAGTTTGTTGGTCACGGATACGGCCAGCAATCAAGTGCAATTTTTGACCGATGGCACCGACAGCGGCAGAAAAGAGCGACAAAACGTCGCCGTTCCGGCGCTCGCTTCGGCGCTGCTGGAAGTGGATAGCGGCGCGGCGGCAGTGATGACCGGGCGTTTGAATAGCGATGCGGTGAGCGATCTGGTAGTCTTGCGCGGTGGTCAGAGCGCCTTGTCCATAGTGTCTTCAACCGTGGCGTCCACCTTCACCGTCACCAACACCAATGACAGCGGCGCTGGTTCTTTACGGCAAGCGATTCTTGATGCCAATGCCAATGCGGGAGCCGACAGCATAGATTTTGCTATTGGCTCTGGCACGCAAACCATTACGCCGGTTTTAGACCTGCCGCCGGTGACCGATCCGGTGACTATTGATGGCACTACGCAACCGGGTTTTGCCGGTACTCCCATCATTGAATTGAACGGCCAGACCACTCAATCCGGG
This sequence comes from Acidobacteriota bacterium, assembly GCA_016201275.1. Classification (GTDB taxonomy): domain Bacteria; phylum Acidobacteriota; class Blastocatellia; order UBA7656; family UBA7656; genus JACQDB01. The sequence continues at coordinate 8,777 of JACQDB010000126.1, read as the reverse complement.
CGCGTCTTCAAAGTCAGCGGCGGCACCACGACGATTCGCGGCCTGGTGATCAATCGCTGTTTGCTGGTCGCTGTCGGCTTCCAGAATAATGGCAACGATAAACTTGAAGGCTGTTACATAGGCACAGACGTAGCCGGAACCACGGCGGTTCCGAATGCCGATGGCGTTTCGGTCTTTGGGATTACCAATAGCACCGTGGGCGGTACGACTACGGCGGCGCGCAATGTCATTTCGGGGAACAGCGCCGATGGCGTGGACATCGCTGGCAATGTGGCAGGCAGCAATCTGGTGCAGGGCAATTACATCGGCGTCAACGCCGCTGGTAGCGCTGCGCTGGGCAATCTGGGCAACGGTGTTTACCTGCTCATGAAAAATAACACGGTAGGCGGTACGACTACGGCGGCGCGCAATATCATCTCCGGCAACGGACAAAGCGGCATACTCATTTTGAACGATAATACCATCACCACCAACTTGGTGCAGGGCAATTATATCGGCACGGATGCCGCTGGAACTGCCGCTTTAGGCAACAGCGAAGGTATCAGCATCTTGAATGCGCCGACTACAACCATAGGCGGAACGGTGGCCGGGGCTGGCAATCTCATCGCTGGTAATACCGGTAAAGGCGTGTTTATTGCACAGGACAAAGCCACCGGCAATTTGGTGCAAGGCAATATCATAGGCGCTGCGGGGCTGGGCAATACCAGTCACGGTGTTCACATTGATCTGGCGTCGGGCAACACCATAGGCGGCGCAAATGCGAACTTCAAAAATTTCATCACCTATAATGGCGGCAATGGCGTTACGATTACCGGCGGCGTGAGCGCCAATGGCATCAATCAAAACGCTATAGGCTTCAACGTCGGCTTAGGCATTGATCTGGGCAATGATGGCGTCACCGCTAATGATGCGCTAGATCCGGACTCCGGCGATAATGATTTGCAGAATTATCCGGTGCTGACCAAAGTCACAGGTGGCTCTAGCATTACCGTTGAGGGAACTTTTAATAGCATTCCCAATCAGACTTATCTACTGGAATTTTATCTCAATGGCAGTTGCGACCCCTCCAACTATGGCGAAGGAGGATTCGCCATAGGAGCGCTGTATGTGACGACCAATGCGAGCGGCAATGCCACTTTCAACTCCACCTTTGCGGTGCCGGGTGTGGCGGGGCAAAGCCTTACCGCAACCGCTACGGCGGCCAACGCCAGCACCTCTGAGTTTTCGCAATGTGCGCCGGTTTGCGTTTATTCGATAGCGCCTACCAGTCAGTCGTTCACGGAGACGGGCGGCACCGGCAGCGTCAACGTGACCACCGGCAGCGGCTGCGCCTGGACAGCGGTGAGCAACGACAGCTTCATCACCATCACCAGCGGCGCGAGCAGCACAGGCAATGGCACGGTCAACTTCTCGGTAGCGGCTAATCCCAATCCCGCTACGCGCACCGGAACCATGACCATCGCCGGTCAGACCTTCACGGTGATGCAGGCAGCAGCGCCTTGCACCTACTCTATTTTACCGACCAGCCAATCCTATAACTCGGCGGGTGGCACAGGCAGCGTTGCGGTCACGGCGACCACGGGTTGCCCGTGGACAGCGGTGAGCAACGATGCGTTCATCACCATTACCAGCGGTGCGAGCGGCACAGGCAATGGCACGGTCAATTATTCGGTCGCAGCCAAGACCGATCCGGGTTCACGCACGGGAACCATGACCATCGCCGGTCAAACTTTTACGGTGACGCAATCCGGCACTGATTGCACTTATTCGATAGCCCCGACCAATCAGAATTTCGTGGTTGGCGGCGGCACTGGCACAGTCAACGTCACCGCTGCTTCGGTGTGCGCTTGGACAGCCGCAAGCAATGCTGCCTGGATCACCATCACCAGCGGCGCGAGCGGTACAGGCAACGGCGCGGTCAATTACTCGGTCGCGGCCAATCCTAATCCCGGAAATCGCACCGGCACGATGACGATTGCCGGGCAAACTTTCACCGTCACCCAAGATGGCACCAATCCTTGCACCTACACGATTGCGCCAACCAGTCAGGTCTTCGGAGCCAGCGGCGGCGGCGGCAGCGTCACCGTGACCACCGGAAACACCTGTGCCTGGAGCGCCGTGAGCAATGTCGCCTGGATCACCATCACCAGTGGAGCCAGCGGCACGGGGAGCGGACTGGCCAACTACACCGTCGCGGTAAATAGTCAGGCGGCAATTCGCACTGGCACGGTGACTGTAGCCGGACAGACCTTTACCGTAACCCAGGCGGGCGCTTCTTGCATCAGTACGATTTCACCGAACGGCGCGGCCTTTACGGCGGCGGGCGGCTCTGGCCTCATCAGTGTGACGGCGGCGCTCGGTTGCAACTGGACTTCCACCAGTCTCGATGCGTGGATTACCATCACAGCGGGGGCAACCGGAAGCGGCAGTCAAAAGGTGAAATATACGGTGGCGGCGAATTCGTCAACCTCTGCCCGAAGCGGCAACATCATCGTTGGCAATCAGGTTCACGTCGTCACGCAGGCCGGTGCGACCTGCTTGTTTACGATTTCGCCGACCAGTCAAAACTTCGTTGCTGCTGGCGGCACTGGCAGTGTTGGCGTGACGACGACCGCCGGGTGCAACTGGACGGCGGTAAGCAATGCCGGTTTCATCACCATCACCAGCGGTGCGAGTGGCACAGGCAACGGCACGGTCAATTACTCGGTCGCGGCCAATATCAGCGCCTCGCCGCGCAGTGGCACGATGACCATAGCCGGACAAACCTTCACCGTAACTCAGGACGCGGCGGCTGGCAGTTGTGTCTATTCCATCGTGCCTTCATCGCAGAACTTCCCCGTAGGCGGCGGCACTGGCAGTGTGGCGGTGACGGCAACTGCGGGATGCGCGTGGACAGCGGTGAGCAACGACAGTTTTATCACTGTCACCAGCGGTGCGAGCGGCACAGGCAATGGCACGGTCAACTTCTCGGTAGCGGCTAATTCCAATCCCGCGCCGCGCAGTGGCACGATGACCGTCGCCGGTCAAACCTTCACCGTGACCCAAGACGGCAACTGCACGTTTTCCATTTCGCCAAGTGGCAGAATCTTCTCTGCGGCCAGCGCTACGGGGACGGTTTCAGTTACTGCGCCGGGCGGTTGCGTGTGGAACGCCACAAGCAATGCCGCGTGGATCACCATTATTTCGGGAGCTACCGGTTCCGGCAACGGCACGGTGACTTATTCGGTGTCGGCTAATACCACGGGCGCTTCGCGTACCGGCACGATTACCGTAGCCGGACAGACGCACACCGTGAAACAGGGCAGTTAAACCTTTAACCCCATTCCGGGTCGTCAGAACACCGGAAGGACATTTAAACAAAAAAAAGCGGCGATGACGCATTGCGCCATCGCCGCTTTTTTTTATTCTGCAATCACAGGCGAACCTGCGACGGTTGCCTTCTTGAAAGACTGCTTCGGGGTTCCGCCTTCAGGCCAATGGCGTGAAGTTAAGGCAGGGTCGCCCGTACAATTATTCGCAAACTGGTTTAGTGTACGGCTCCCATGCCCCAGATTTTCTTGCTTGCGGCTGGATCGTGCAGCGCTTCCGAAGAGGCGAGCATCACTCTGGGAACTTTGCCTTCCTGAACTTCGGGAAGCTGGCAGCCGGTCTTGATCCAGGCTACGGCGATGTCAAACCAGGTGGCGTAACCGGTGTCGGGCGAAGCGGCTCCCGCAAACGCTTGCCCCATCGTGTTCGATGGCGCAAGCAACTGCGTGATGAAGATGCTTTGATCGGGATTGCCTTTGACGATGATGCCGTTGCGTTCATTCGATAACGCGCTCATCAAAAGCGGCGCGCTTTGTGTGAACCACCACGACACCGGCTTTTCAATGGTGTTATTCGGATCGTTGGGGTCAGGGCCTTTCAAATTCGTCACCTGATGCGCGACTTCGCCCATTTGCTGATTTCGCAAGGTGTCTATGAGTTTGACCATAGCCAGTTTCGGCGGAATCGGCGGCATCGGTTTGACCGAATCCAGTGACATCACCCACTCGACCCACAACAGAACTTCATCATCGGTGAAGACCTTGTACATCGGCCCATCAAAATTCAGCAGCTTGAAGAAGGGGCTGGTTTCGGGATGCCCGGGAATAATCAAGCCCGCCTTGACCAGTTCGTTCAAAAAGCCTTCCGGGTCTTCAAACCAGTCATTGATGCGATTCGGGCCAAGCCTAGCCTTACCGTGATTGAGACTGGCATAAGGTTTCTTCTGATTGATCATATCCACCATGCGGTCTTCGGGAGTCGGCGGATTTTGCAACAGATCGGTCAAGTCGCTGCCGATGTTGCCGGTGGTGGCAAACGCTACATAGCCGTTCCATATACGTTTCCAGGCCGCCTGCACCGCTTCATCGCCACCGGCCTCGCGGACTTCATCCAGATAAATCTCGACCGCCTGTTTGGCCTTGGCTCCGTGACCGGCAGCGGCGTTGTCTATGCCTACGTGCATCACGTAGAAATGCGGATCAACGCCATAGTAATTGAACAAGTCTATGGTCGGTTTCAAGCCCACCACTTCCCATTCCAGTTGCAGCGTCATGCCGAGCAATTCTGGAAAGAACGATTCGGAAAATTGCGAGATCGCCAGTTCAAACAATCCCGTCGTGAAGGCCGAATCGAGCAGCGCCGGATTCTGCACATAGGCCTGCGTGTTGACATCCGGCAAATAAATTTCGACGCTGTGCAGCAAGTCCGTATAGACGTTGCAGTGGTTGCGCCCGACCATGCCATCGCCGACTTCATCCATCCATACGCCGAACAGCAGCGAATGCACCTGGCTGATGGGGCCGGTCTGCGTGACGTTGCGAAGCCAAGCGCCATCGAGTTGATTGAACGGCGCAAACTGCAAAACTCTCTGCACCACATCGTCACGCGATTTGAAGACCGGATCATCGGCGGGGTTATAGACGTTGGCATCGTGAACCAGATCGTTATAAATCTGATTGAGCCGCGCTTCAAAGGCATCTTCGCTGTAAGGGAAATAGCGCAGCGTATCGGGCAAATCCGTTGTACTTTGCAGCGCCCATGCCTGTTCGAGAAACTGCTCGGCCAGGCGTCGCGCACGCGGCAGAAAATCGTTGTACGAATCAATGTTCAAGAGCATATGGAAATACTGCCGCTGATCCAAGCCGAAATACGGGTCGCGGTCAATCTCTACAAAAACGGTATCGGCATCGGGAACCGGTTTCGGCACCACAAAGCCCATGTGCGACCAGGCTTTGACCATCGCATTGTCACCCGCAGGGGAATCTACGGGTATGCCGCGCCCCCAAGCGACGCGCTCGGCCAGCATATCTTCAAGCGATTCGACCGTTGGTTCGGGAACATCCGATTCATCTTCGTTGGCGTCTGCCAGTTCGCCGGGAACCAGGGCGGCGAGAATCCTTTGATACTCGCTTTCGGGAACCACATCGTCGGGTCTGGCGGTCGGCCACCAATGGGTGTTGCACTCAAAGAAATCGGCCTGCCAAGGTTCGGCCATGTATTTGGTGACATCGCCTGCTTTGTAACTGAGCGAGATGCGAAATGGCGCGGAATAGGTGTCGGCATCGGCGGAGATATAGGTCATCTCTATGCCTGGATAAAACGGCCCTCCTATGCACGGCTCCAGCGCGGCGCAGTCAAGCGCGCTGGGTTGCTCGGTGACGGCAATCTCCGCAAATGTCGGCGGAGTGGGCGGTGCGCCTGTCCAATCATCTATGAATTTTCCTTCCGCCCATTTTCGCGCTTTCTCATATTGCGATTCCAGCACAGTCAACCAGGTTTTGGGTTTGCCCACCGTGGCATCGCCATCGTCGCCCGACAGCAACGGCATGAAAGAATAATTGGCCTGCTCGACAGCGAGAATATTCGGCGTGCGTAGAATTTTGAACACGCCTAGACGTGCAGGGGCGCTGGCGGCGCTCTTATCCGCGAGAGTCTTCAAGGAGTCGGGCGACAGCAGATCACCCGGTTTGCGCGGGCCGTGGCCTCTGTAAGCCATGCCGTTGAGCCATTGATACTGTGTGGCTCTGTACAACAGCGGATAGATGTCTTTGGTGAACGACACCCCTTCATCGGCAGGCAGCCATTTCTGTTTGATTGCCACATCTTTTGCGACATCGTAGAGGCTGACGATGTTGACATGAGCCGGAGCAAATTTTGGCGGCGCAACGATCACCCAAGAGCCGGTTACCGGTAGGCTTCTGCCATCGGCTTTGAGCGTCACGGTAGCGTTGACGGGACCATCGGAAGCATCATCATGCCAGTAGTCGTTGTTGGCATAATAATTCACCTTGTCGGTTGCGCCGATGGGATTATCAGGGATCACCGACTCGGAATGTCCCGCCCCGCCCAGCACCAGCAGACGTCCTTTGTCATCAGTGCGAAGTTCGCCGAGCGGCACTTTAACTTGTGGTGATTCGCCTTTGCCATCGGGCAGCGGCAACGGGCCAAAGGTTCCGCTGTCGAAATGATAGGTTGCGCCTTTTTGATTTGCGCCGCTGATTTCCCGCGCTCCCGGTTCGATGTTGAGAACTTCGCGGGCTTTTGCGCCTTTCAAATAATCGTTTCGCAGAGGCTGGTCGGGGTGATACTTGCCGGCGAATTTTTTATACGAGGCCTTTTTATTGGCGAGTTGTGCGTTCCAGACAATGACTGCATCATCGGTGGTGAGTTCTTTGACGACGTTGCCTTGGGCGTCATAGCCGTAGATGCGAAAGCGCGCTGCCTGACGTTTGATGCGCCCTTTATCGTCTTTGAAGCCGCCGAGCGGGTCGGGGAAATGGCCGGGCGCTTCCGGCCCTATAAAGAAAGCGTTGGGGCTGTTGCCGAGTCTGGCGATGCCAATTCCCGGAGAGATTTTGCAGGCTACGATTTTTCCATCGGGGCGATTGTTCGTGGGTTTTTTGCGACTACTGGGTGGAACTTTTGCCATGGTTTTCTCCTTTTCAAAAGGTTAGGGAACATAGGTAAACATCATGCTCCTGCGGCATCATCGCAGAGATTTTTGAACACGAATGAGAACTTCACAGGGATTGGAAAACTTTTGCAGCCGCCGTGAGGTTGGCAGGCTTGCGCGGTTTGAGTTTTCCGGTTTGCGTGTTCATCACTCCGACAGCGCTGCCGCCGGGAGCGTTTCGGTAAGAAAAATTTGGGAATCGTGTTGACGGCGGCGACGCCAGAACAATGAATCCGTCCAGCGTTTTTCCACCGTGTAATAAGCAACGCGATTTTTCGCGTACTCCTGAAAGGCGCGCTGAAGTTGCGCGGCATAAGCGGCGACCGCTTGAAGGTTGCCCTCGCGTCGGGCTTGAATGACGGTCGCGGCATAGATGCCCGAAGCGAGCGCCGTCAATATGCCTTGCGAAGACAAGGGGTCGAAAGCGGCTGCCGCGTCGCCTGCGGCAAGCCAGCCATCGCCAGCCATCTTCTTCAAGCAGGAACTGTTGGCCGAGACGATGCGCGGTGATTGAGTAAAACTGCATTGCGCCGCTTCGACGCGCTCACAGGTGTGCGGCGAATGTTGCAGGAGCGTGCGAAAGCCCTGCGGGTTGCTGAGTTCTCTGGCGGCAATCGTATCGGCATCGCTCATAAACGCGACGACGATTTTTTTGCAGGGTAGGAGCGCCGAATACCACCAACCGTGTTGCGCCGCTTCAATCAGCGTGGTCGAATCGGTGAAAGAAATTTGCGGTTGCAGCAAAGCGACTATGCCAATCAGGTTATCGAGGCGTTGCCGTTTTGCGCCCTGTCGCAGAGCAAACCAGCTTGATCTGCCGCTGGCATCCACGACGAAATTGCTTTCGATAATCATTGGTCTGCCCTCGGCAACAAGTTGAAGTTGCCAGGTTTGATTTGGTGTTCTGCGATAATCAACCAGGTGAGCCGGACGCGCAAGCCTGGCTCCAGCTTCAAGCGCGGCGCGTATCAACATCGCATCGAAGCGACTTCTGTCCAGATGCCAGGCCGAGCCATAGGGATTAAAAATGAAATTCTGTTCGGAGATTTCCGGCGTTCCCCACGCCGAGCGATTAGCGTGCGAAGGCAAATGCTCATCTTCCATGAAGCGCTGCCACAGGCCGAGTTTGAGCAGTAGCGTTTTGGCAACTGGCGGCAGTCCTTCGCCGATTTTCCAAAGCGCCGTCTCTGCTCGTTCAATCATGTGCACGGATATGCCGGAGCGCGCCAGCAACAAAGCGGTCGTGGCTCCCGCCGGGCCTGCACCAAGAATCACGACTTCGGTTCGTGAATTGAAATTCGCGCTCTCCTGCAAGTTCATGTAGAAATCGTCTGTAACCGCGTGGGCTGATTAAACAAGTCAGGCTTTGATGTGAAAATCACCCGCGTATCGTTCACCCAATATCTCAGGATTTCGGATCACACATCCTGCAAAACGTAAGTGATTTTCCAATGCCCTGTACGGGCGACCCTCTGTGGTCGCCCGTACAAGGTTGCACAATATTTCATCCACCATGCTTAGCTCGACTTTGTACAATTTCAGATTGAACAACACCAATCAAGCACTGACGTTGCGGTTCGCGCTTGGAATTATTGAATCTCACCTCAACAAGCTGAGGGGCAATAATTCTAAGTGCTGAAAAAGCCAATGAAATCAGGCTGCTGCGCCTCTGAAAAATCTAGCAATGGAGAGCCGAGGCAGTTAGGCAATTCATCTGAATCCCCCCGATGGAGAGCCGAGGCAGTTAGGCCATTCATCTGAATCCCCCCAACGGCAGTTGGGGGATGGTTAAAGT
>JACQDB010000124.1 GCA_016201275.1 Acidobacteriota bacterium | reverse complement strand
CCGCTGTGCGTCACCCTGGGCTATATGCTATCGCCCGCTTCGCGGACTAACGGATCAATTGTTAATCACAAGCGCACAAGATATGGGTAAAAGTAAGCTTTGCCCCGCAGGGGTGTAGGAGGGTAGCCAGTGCTGCAGGCACTGGAATCAGGTTGAGCAAACGCGGCGCGCCCTGAAAGGGTGCAGGAGAGGCGACGCCAGCCTCCGGCGCTCCTTCAGAGCGCGACCGTCAAGCCGCCTGCGCCTTCCCGTGGCTTCACCACGGGCTAACCTCCTGTGCGCCTCTGGCGCAAAAACTAATTCCCGTGGCGCTACCACGGGCTACTCTCCTGTGCGCCTCTGGCGCAAAAACGAAGCGACCAGCAATTTTCAACCACGCTGGGTAGTGACAAAATAATTGTCAATCGGTTAATAAATACAGGCTAAAATAAAATCTTGATTGACATAACTTTTGGCTACTCACTTAGCGGTTTTCCGGTTTCTTGCGGTCTTCGTCGCGCATCTTAGTGGTATGCGGGGGCAGTTTCGCATAGGCGTCCAGCACTGCCCCTTTATGAATCGGGTTGGCGTTATCCAAAATGACGTGGCGAACCATGACCAACAAGCGTTCCCGCTTTCCGGCGAATCTACCGGTCAGCGGCCTCTGCCCGGTGACATCCACCAACCCCTCGCGCACCCACACCCAGAACTGTTTTTGCGTCGTCCAAAATTCTTTGTCGTTGGCGCAGACAATGCGGGCGTTTTTCTTCTTCTTCGCTTGCCCGGAGCCGTCTTCTACGGATAGGTTCGCATTCGTGGCATCAGGAGTTGGCGAGTCTTTCTCTTTCATAACTTCTACTTGAGGCGATAACTTTATGGATTAAACATTTGCCGACGTGCGCTGGCGCTTGCCGATTATTTGCCCAGCACTTCGGCGACTTTCGCGCCCATGTCGGCGGGGCTATTGACAACGTGAATTCCGGCGTCGGTCATCGCCGCCATTTTCTCTGCCGCCGTACCTTTGCCACCGGCAATGATCGCCCCTGCGTGTCCCATACGCCGACCGGGAGGCGCAGTCTGTCCAGCGATAAAACCGATCACCGGCTTCTGCATATGCTCTTTAACATAAGCGGCAGCGGTCTCTTCGGCAGTGCCGCCGATTTCGCCAATCATAATCACCGCGTCGGTGTCGGGGTCTGCGTTAAACAAACGCAAGGCATCGGTGTGCGTCGTACCAATCACAGGGTCGCCGCCTATGCCTATGGCGGTGGATTGACCGTAACCGGCGAGCGATAATTGATGCACGGCTTCATAGGTCAAGGTGCCGCTGCGCGAGACCACGCCGATGCGGCCTTCGGAATGAATGTGGCCGGGCATGATGCCGATTTTACATTTGCCCGGAGAAATAATGCCCGGACAATTGGGGCCGATTAACCGCGTCGAGCGGCCTTTCAAATAGGCGAAAGCTTTGACCATATCGAGTGCCGGTATGCCTTCGGTGATGCAGACCGCCAGCGGCAATCCGGCGGCGGCGGCTTCCATTACCGCATCGGCGGCAAACGGCGGCGGCACATAGATGACGCTGGCGTTTGCGCCCGTAGCGTTCACGGCGTCTTCAACGGTGTTGAAGATGGGTATGCCTTCGTGCGTCGTGCCACCTTTGCCTGGGGTGACACCGGCGACGATGTTGGTGCCATAGGCGACCATTTGTTTAGTATGAAAAGTTCCCTCTTTGCCGGTGATGCCTTGCACCACCACGCGAGTATTTTTATCAACCAGTATGCTCAAGTTAATCTCCTAGAAAAATGTCCAGTGTCGGATGTCAGATGCCGGTTTTCAGAAATTTTTACGCACCTTCAGCAGCCAGTATCTGACCTCGGTTTTGCGTTTGCAAAAGACCAGCAATATAGCACAGCGCAGAAAAAGTTGGGAAGGTAGGCGCAGATTCATTGCAAGCCGACGACGGTGAAGCCGACTTGCGTTGCGACCTCGGCCAGCAATAGATCAAAACAGACAAAGGCGCGATGGCGCGGTTTGCCTTTGCACCGCATCATTGCGGCGGCCAGTTGCAACGCATCTCCGGTTCGCAAAGGATAGCTTTCCAGCAACTCAACTGCCTGACTTTTCACTAGGCTGTCAGGCGGAACTTCAAACCACGATTTTTGCAGCGCCAGAATTTGCTTGCTCGCCAAACCATATTTGGCTTGGGTCAACGCGCCCTTCCGCAAAGCGCGATTGAAGGCGCTAAAAGCTTCTACAAGAGTCTCCCAACTGACAACAGATTTTGGGAAAGCTCGTTGAATTTGCCGCGCTTGAAGGCTGGTCTCCTGAAAAATGCACAAAGGCACGATTGCACTGGTGTCCCCAAAAGCAACATTAGTCTTCATCACGCGCCCACCTGACAGCTTCCATCATTTACTCCGAAGAGACGCAAGGTTCATTATCCGAGGTTGCGTATTCCGCCCAAAATTTTTCCCAGAACTCATCATCAGGTTCAATTTCGGGCAGTCGCAATCGGCCTTGCGCCGCGAGTTTCTGCATATGCTCTTCCAGTTCGGCTTCGGTCAATTCATCAGCCTTCGTCAGCAGGACAATCTTGGCGACTGGTTGATTACGAACTTTGATCAACACCTCTTCGCCTTGGCGGACTTTTTTCAGATAGCCGCGCACATCGCTTTCTAATTCGGCAATCGTTATGGAATTCATAAGACTCTCCTGGTTCGCTATTGTAGTCGCCGACTTTGCCAACAAGCAACAACCTATTTCTGGCTTACGACAAACCGTGCCGGTGGAACGGCAACGCGAGCATCCGGGTTGTAGTAATCATAGAGTTGCGACGGTTGTGCCTTCGCCTTGATTTTCAAGCGTGGGCGAAAAGTGAACGTGAAATCGCTGCCGCCTGCCGCTGGCCACAAATAAACGATCACGCGATCAGGGGTGGCGTCGTACTTCAACACGGGAGCGCGACGCAAACTCTCTACATCAACCTCGACGCCGGGCGGCAAGCCAATTTCCGCCAGCATCATGCCATACCCTGCAGCCGCCACGCGCTCGGCGTGAACCGTACAAGTGACGGTCTCGCCTTGCTTGATTTCGGTCTTGTCAAAACTCACGCGCAAACGCAGCCCACCGTTGTCGCTTATGCCTTTCGCATCTTTATCATTCCACACCAAAGCGCTGCGTGCGACAATCGTGGCGCTCACATGGCGCGATGAATCGGCGCGCAAGACGACGCGATGTTTGCCCGCTGCATGGAACGCTTGAGGAAAGAGCGCCTGCAAATCGAATACTGACGGCGCGCCCACAGCGAAGGGAATCGCAAGCGTTTGCGCGGCGCTGCCATCAACGCTGACGGCAAGCTGAGTGGTCGTTTGCGCCAAGTCTTCCGCAGAAGAAGCCGCAATCAATGCGCGCAAGGCGTTGACCGTGGCCTGGGTTGAATACCACACGCCGTATTCGTCTTTGTTCTGCACCACGAAGAGCAAGCCGCGCCGCACCGCCGCTTCCAACTCTTCTGGCGCGCTGATACGGGTCGCCGGTTGCGGCTGGTTACTGACCGACATCAAAGCTTCCACCACAAGGCCGGTGGTCTCCAGGCGACCGGCTCGCCCCCAACCATAAAAAGGGGTGACGTTTTCAACATCCCAAAAGAGCGCGCCTGCTTCGGCTTGCGCCATAGGCAGCAACGCTTTTGCCGATTCACGCGCCGCTGCTGTGCGTCCGGCCTGTTGCGCCGCCATCACATAAAGCGCCAGCGTGTAAGCATCATCACGCTCGCGGGTGGCGCGTGCGAGGAAATCCAAACTTTTCGCCAAAGCCTTCTGCGGCTCATCAACCTCTTGCTTCGCGGCAGATGTTGACGCACCTGGCGCTGTTGAAGTTTGAGTAGGCGAAGCTGGCGCTGTTGAAGCTTGCGCTTGCGCCAGCGCTTGCGCCACCAGCGCGGTGAGTCGGTTGGTCTGCTCAATTGATTTTTCGTGTTGCCAATAACCGTTCCATTCCCAAGCGCCATCGGCACGCTGTTGGTGCGCCAAATAGCGCTGCACGCCTGCTATCAAAGCATTATCAACCGGCGTGAAGGCGGCGGCTTCAACATAGAAACGCAATATGTAAGACGTGACTGCCATATCCGAATTGGCCTCGCCGAAATACGAGTAGCCGCCGCTTGCGGTAGCGAAGGAACGCAGGCGGGCAATTGCTTCTTCAAGATTTCGCCTGGCGATTTTTTCAACTTCGGGCAGCTTGCGGCCTGTGCGTTTGAGATATTGCAAGACCATCAAATTCGTATAGCCCGCGCTGGTCGCCTGTTCAGCGCAGCCGTAAGGACGCCGCGCAATGCCGGTGATGCCATCAATCGCGTGCGCGAATAAATCGGGATAAACCTTCAACTCTAGGCGCGTCGAATCGGTCAGCGCATCGCTCGGCACGTTCACGACCATCGTCGTTTCGCCTTGAAACAAATCGGCGCGGGTCTGCCAACTGTCGCGCCCATCGAAACGCACCGCGACGGGTTTGGCTACGCGGTCGCCGTCAGTGCTGCCGATAGCCGCCGCTTCTTGTTTAAAATCGCCCGCCGTTATTGCCTGAAATGCGATGGGCGCAGTGGCGGAATCGTTGGCGGCGACGTGCAGAGTTTGCTCTGCGCTGCCGAGAACTTGCATCCACGCGGCGGGCGCAAGTTTCACTGTCACATCGGCGGCGCGCTCTTGATAATTGCGAACCACGACCGGGGTTTCGATTTCATCGCCAAGGGTGAGCGATGGCGGCGGCAGGTGTTCGACGAAGAACGGTTGAAAAGCGCGCAGCTCTGCCGTGGCTGTGCCAATCATTCCATCTGCGGTTGAACCGATGACCGCCATGCGCCAGGTGGTGATCGAATCGGCGACATTAAATTTAATCTCTGCCCTGCCCAACGCATCGGTCACAAGCGATGGCTGCCAAACCAATGTTTCAGGAAAGTCCTGCCTAAGCCTGGGCGTTGAGACTTGATTGGGGCGTTGCGGCAGCGGCAGATTATTTACCACATCTTTACGAACACTCGACACTGAAGAAACTTCTGCCCGGTCTGTCTGAAACAACGCTGCACTCCCCGCAGTGATATTCACGGTCTCGCTTGTCACTCCTACATCAAGTGTGACATCAGCAATCGTGGTTGCGGAAAGCCGCACCTCAAGGCTCTCGATGGTGCTTGATTTGAACCCTTGCAGATCCACCCGCAAGGCATACTTGCCCGGACTCAAACTGGTGAACGAGTAGTTGCCGGTATCATCTGTGGTCGTCGTCAACACCGCGCCGGTTGATGAATTGGTCAGCGTCACGATTGCGCCCAACACCACTGCACCGCTGGGGTCGGAGACAACGCCGGTGATCGCTCCGGCCAATCCGGTTGGAAAAACTTTCCGGCGCTGCGACGTTGATGAGTTTGCCTCACTTCCCTGCTTGGCATCATTCGATGAATTCTTCTCTTTCAACACCTCGTCCTGTGATTCTTCGCCGACCACCTGTTCGTAGGTAGCTAGGGGAAAACTCACAGGCTCTTTCAATCCGGCAAGCCTCATTGCCAGACTGGGCGGCGTGGCAACCTGAATCCAGATTGTGCGTATGCGCCGCGTCACCGCTTCCGAAACCACCTTATCAACGGCGGGAGCGTTCGGCGTTGCCGCAACTTTTTCGATGCGCGTTCGCCTGCCGTAGCGAGAAGATTCCTTGAAACTCACGCGCAGCGGCTGTCCCCAAGCATCGCGCAAACGGGAAAAATCTATCTTCGAAAATTTAAGCAGAGCAAGCCACTCCGCTTCGTTGGCTGGGAACTCCTGAGTTGCCGCAAAGCGCGCATTGAGCGCTTGCCGAATCGCTTCCCGCGTCTCGGCAAACCAATCGCGCTTCAGGTCAAAGAGCGTCAAGTCATCACCGAAAGATTCTTTATCAAACTGACGGTCGCGCCCCGAAGACACTACGCGCAATTCATAAAACGAATCCTGGCGCGACGCTTCATAACGCAGTTGATAAGGCTCGCCCCAAGGGTCTTTCGCCGGTAAAAACGTCGCACGGCGAAAATTCAACTCGCCGATCACTTCCGCAACATTGCCGGGAAAGCGTCCGTGATGGGCTTTGAAATTGTCTATAGCGGCAGCGATTTCCTGTTTATAATGTTCTTCAAAAAAGCTGCGCGAATGGGCGATCAAATCGAAATCGTCGCGGGTGTTGGCCTGCTCGTCCGGGCCGTTGGATGAAAGCGTAATCGCGTAGTTGGTGCCGCGCACGGCAAACTTCGCTTGATAAGGATTGCCCCAGAAATCGGTCATCTGCTCCAACCGCACGCCGTACTTTGCCAGCAGCGCCAACAAACTTTCCGCCGTGCGCGGATAAGTAGAAGGCGACGGTCGGGTGAGAATAAAATCGAGGGTCGCTTTCAAGGGGTCAAGCAAATTTTCAAACTCGGAACGCACCTCGCCGCTCTCTATGCGCGCCGCATACGAGCGAAAGGTGTAGCGATAGTCGAGGCGCTGCAACAACGCACCGGCAATTAATTCCAGGTCGGCGGGAAAAGGCTTCGACTCGTCAAGCTGCTCAAGCGTCGCCAAGGAAACATCGGCAAGCCCTTGCGACCATTGCAGCAACCGCGCATAGAAGCGCCGGAAATCATCGCGCCCTTGCCCCGTTTCACACTCCGTGCGTTCGCGCTCTTCAACCGCCGTGTCATAGACGACAACGCCTAGCGAGGTTTCGCGCCCTGCGCCATTTGGCGCGTTGGCCGTGAAGATAGCGTGTGCCGCTTCTCCGGGTTTCACCGCGTCGCGCTCGAATCGCGCTTTGATGGCAAGCGTGCGCGGCACCGGATACAGCACCGCAAGCATGGCAAAACGCTTGGCCTGCCAGATGTACGAAGTGTCCTCTTCCGGATCATACGCGATGATGTTGATGCGCCCCTGCAAATCGCTTCCCGGTTTGAATTCCACGCTCGCTCGCCCGTCCTGCACGGCGACCGTTTCCGAGCGGATGAGGCGGTCACCGGCAAACAGTTCAACGAAGAGTCGCGGAATTTTTTTGACCGACGCTTGAATCGCTACGCGCAGCGGCTGATTTTGATGATACAGCGAGCGCTCGGTCTGCACTCGCAAAACTTCGTCATCCGAAATCGGCAACACCTCAGAAATGGCTCCTGTAGCCTGTTTCGTGTCACGCGCCTGAATTTCAAGGCGCAGGTCTTGGGCGCTGTTCAACTTCGCCGCCGTCTCAATCAAAGCAATGCCGTGGCGGTCGGTGTGCGCTTGCAGAGTGAAAACCGGGGTTGCCTCAGCCGTTGGACGGGTCTTGTTCGGGGTGGCCGAAATCGCTAAATCGGCAACCACAGGAGTGCCGTCGGCATAATTTGCCAACACATAAAAACGCAGCGGCAAATCCGGCGTTTGCTGACTGTCGGTCGAAAAGGTATAAAGATGAATCGCTTGTTTGGTCAGTCGCAAACGAAAGCGCCGCTCTTCGCTGCGACCCGATGCCGCTTCGGTGTAGCGCGCCACGTATTCAACATCTTGGTACTTTTCATATTCCTCATCTTTGAAACTGGCGTGTTCTTCGGCGAGCGGAATTTGCGCGACAAAAGCGCTGCTGGCATCGGTCTCGCCTTCCCACACTGCGCCTTCTTTCACCTCCCACTTCTGCTTGGCAAAATCCCACTTGCGGCTCTCTTCACGCGCCACGCGGACGCGCCCCGCTTTGACCGGTTCGCCATACACGAATCGCGCTGTCACTTTCACCTTCGCATCTTGTTCAGGCAAGTAGAAAGATTTATCCGGCTCAACGTCAACCACAAAGGTCGGCAATTCGTAGCGACTGACGCGCACGTTGGCGCTTTCTATTTCGTCATCGTCCGGGCGCGCCACTTTGATGTGGTATGAACCGAGCGGCGCAGTTGCCGGAATCGCCCAATCAGCAGAGGCCACACCAAAACGGTCGGTGACCAACTGGCGTTCAAAAACGGTCTGGTCGGCGGCGTCTTCAATCTCTACGCTGACGGTTTCCGCCGGACGCGGCAGGTGGGAAAACGAATCGTAAACCAGAGTCCGCAGGTGGAGCATTTGCCCTGGCTGATACAGCGGTTTGTCAGTGGTGAGGATGGCTTCTGTGCGATTGTGGAAATCAATATCGCGCTCATCTTCCACGCGCAAGACGCCGCGCATGGCGATGATTTTCAACTCGCAGGTGATCTCCTTGTCGCTTTCATCGTCGGGCAAAGTCGGCGGCGACAAAGCAAAAGCGACGCTGCCAGCGGCATCGGTGACGCCTCTTTTCACCACCGAGTCCATTCTTTTTTCCTCGTCATCTTGGCGAGTGAGGCTGGCTTCTATGCGAACGCCGGTGACCGGCTTGCCGGTTAAAGGATTTTCAGCAAAGACGCGAACCTGCGCGGGCAGGCGTTGCGCCGGGTCGTTCGGCGCGATGACTCGGAGCGTGAACCACTCGTTCAACATCAAGGCGAGCGAGCGCTTGCCGCTCACTTCAAGCGCCCCGGCGTGCGGCGTTTCAGCGCTGCTCAAACGATACTGCACACGCGTCCAAGAGAGCATATCGTAGCGCCCTTGCCAATCTTTCGCCTCGGCAAATTGCGGC
This sequence comes from Acidobacteriota bacterium, assembly GCA_016201275.1. Taxonomy (GTDB): domain Bacteria; phylum Acidobacteriota; class Blastocatellia; order UBA7656; family UBA7656; genus JACQDB01. The sequence continues at coordinate 31,588 of JACQDB010000124.1, read as the reverse complement.
CAGAGCAGGCGCAGGCGGCTGACGTTTTCGCCTTGCTTGAGGGTGATGCGAGTGGTTGCTTCGGCGAGTTTATGGTCTGTTGAATCGAGCAATTCGAGCGTCAAGGTTGCCGGAGTTGCGCCACTGCGTTGCGTGATGGGCACTAGGATAGTAACCCCGTCGCGGCTGAGTTCTGCGCGCATCTCTGTTTCCCTTACCGCAGGTGGCAACGGCGCGGCAAGAAAGGGCAAGACCAAAGCGACGGACAAACAGCCGACGACCAACAACCATCGTAAAACGGCACTTCTCATTTTCGTATCCTCCTCTAAAGCCATCACGGCTCAGAAACCTTGCCTCTACATCCGCTGGATTGGCTGGCAGAAAAGTATGGGATTAGCTGGCCAGACGGTCGGGCAATATCTTCATAATGCGTGTGCTTCTTCCCACAGTGAGCGGTTAAGTATGTCACGGGTTTGCTGATCGGAAGAATGACAAGACGGAGAAGTTCTTGCAGAAACCGGTGCGAAAAGACTCAGCGCAAACCATTTCTACAGTGAGCAAGGGTTATGAATGATTGATGTCGGTGCGCCTATTTTTCAAAAACCACGAGCTTGTTTTTGTAATCGAAGGTCACGGCAAAATTCTTCAACACGCCGTTGCCGACCTGCGAATCGTCTTTGTCCCAAGCCTGCATGGCGAATTCGGCGGCGACTTTTTCTAACACCATTTTTTCAATGGCTAATTTCTGCACTTCGCCTTTTCGCGTCAGGGTTACGCCGCCGTAACCGAATGAGACTTTGGGCTTCAACTTGTTCGCCTCGGCTTCGAGATTAAGCATCTTTGTGGTTTCAGGAAAGAGCACTAGCGCGGAGGCTGAACCAGTATCAAGGCTTGCGCTCAGGCGCTTGTCATTGACGACAACATCAATGACAGGGATGCGCCGCGTGCCATTGAAACGCATCGCAAGAATAGCCCGACGCTCGGTTTGCGCTGCCGATTTTTTGACAGGCGCAGAAGAATAAAAGCGCAACTTCTGCGCCGCGTAATCTATTTGAAAGATTTTGTCTTTAAAGAAATTGAAGCCGATAATGCCCGCCACCGGAGCGTTCTTGATTTTTGGCGTAATCTCCGCAGCCATAATTTTCAACTCTTTGACGGTCACTTCTCCGACTTCAAGGGTTTGAACTTTGGTCCAACGCGCTTTGGCTTTGCCTAAGCCGACGCCACCAAGCAGGAGTTCTTTGTCATCAATCTGCAAACCCAACTCTTGCGCCACAGTCATCTTGATCAGGCAAAAATCTGCGCCCGTGTCGAGCAGCATTTCATAAGGTCCTTGGCCGTTAATCTTCACGGCAATCAGTATGTGCTGGCCAGTAAACTCGACGGGGATTTCCGCGAACCAATTGGTGTTCGTGGTCACAGAAACCGCATAGCCGTTCTCGAAAACCAAGAGAACGGCTATGGCACACAAGATTTTTTTCAGCAAGTTTCGGCTCATCATCAAAGATTTTTTCCCTATCTAAACATAAGATGCGCCGGTCACGAGTAGCACCGCGCCTGAAACATAATCCGACAAGGGCGAAGCCAGAAACAACACTGGCCCGGCGGCTTCTTCGGGCGTACCGCCGCGACCGAGCGGAATGAATTTGGCGGCCATCTGGCGCTGGGTTTCGGGGATGCCTAAAGCGACTTGTTGGCCTTCGCGTTCGATGCTCTCCTGTTTCTCTTTGGCCTGCGTCAATCTGGTTTCGATAAAACCATAGGCCACCGCGTTGACGTTGATGTTGAACCTGCCCCACTCTTTCGCCATGGTCTTCGTGACGCCGACGATGCCCATCTTACCTGCCGAATAATTCACCTGTCCGGCATTGCCTGCAACACCCGACGTTGAAGAGATGTTGATGATTTTGCGATGCACGCGACGGCCTTCTTCAATCTCTTTCTTGGCGACTTCGCGCATATAAGGCGTAGCGGCGCGTATGATGCGAAACGGCGCGGTCAGATGCACATCAATCATGGCGTACCATTGCTCGTCGGTCATGTTTTGAATCACCGCGTCCCAGGTATAACCCGCGTTGTTGACGATAATATCTATGCCACCGAACGCCTGGGCAGCGGTCTTCACCAAACGGTCAGGGAATTCGGCATCGGTGACACTGCCCGCGCACACGGTTGCCGTGCCGCCGGCGTCGGTGATTTCTTGAGCAGTCGCTTCGGCAACCTCTGCGTCTATGTCGTTGATGACGACCTCTGCGCCGTGCTGCGCGAAGAGCGTGGCGATAGCTTTGCCGATGCCGCGACCGGAGCCGGTGACGATGGCGGATTTGCCTACTAACAGTCTGAAATCGGACATGGTGATGATCCTTTCAAAAGCGCTGAGGGTCTGCAAACTTTGCTTGTGGGAAGCACGAATCATACACGATGCAATAGCGGCGCGTAAAACTTTGCGGCGCAGAACGCTGACAAGTTTTCGTGCAGAGAGAACCAACCACAGATGCACACAGATAAACACAGATGATAGAAGGAGCGCATATTTCAGGCACTGTTCCAACGGTGTTCAGCGGTGGTTGTATCTGCCGATTGGTTAGGCACAAACGGCTGACCACGATTTCAAGTTCAAAGCTAACTCGGCAGAATCCGGTCATTGATTTGCGGCTGGCTCAATAGATTTTTTGCGCTGTCTATTTTTGGTGCGATGGTACAGGGCAATCACTTCGAGACAAAATACGGCGGTCAAGATCGCCGGAAGATAAAACAACCAAGGGTCGCCGAAATGACTCATGGCAAAGCCGGAAACCGTAGGGCCAATCAGACTGCCTATACCGAAGACCAGAGTAAACATAGAGGTCGCCGCGCCCAGACGTTTGGCGCTGACGACATCGCCGATGATCGAAAGCCCTATGGGATAAAAACTCCCTGCCACTGCGCCGAGCAATGCGCCGGTGACAAGAAAGCTTTGCCAGTTCGTCCCTTGCGCCATCGCTACAAAAATTCCGGCGACCAACAGCGCGCAGACCAGCAGAACTTTGCGCTTGCCGAAATGATCGGCAGCTTTCCCCAACGGAATCTGGCTGAGAATCGTGCCGATGATAACCGCTGTGATGACGCTCCCCATACGGGTTTCGCTGACTCCCAGGTGTTTCAAGTGAAGCGGAAACAAGGTCACCAGCGAAGACATTAAATAGCCGTACAGCGCCCCCGCCGATAGCGGCACGAGCAAGGCCGTCGAAAAATTTTCCGCCAGTCCTTCGACGTGATGCGCGCCACCGCCACCCGTGCGCGGTACGAACGTCAACACCGCCAGCGCCGCCAGTAAACTGAAACCGCACGAAGCGTAAAACGGCAGCCCGACTTGAACTTTGAACAACAAGGCTCCGGCCAGCGGCCCAGCGGCCCAACCCAGCCCAACCGATAGCGCGTAATAGCTCATGCGGCGGGCGCGTTCCTGTGCGCCGCTCAATTGCGAAATCATGGTTTCGGTAGCGACGGAAATCGCCGCCCCGCCTGCGCCCTCAATGGCGCGCACAACAAAAAACAACCCCGTCGAATTAATGAAAGCGAACAACAGCAGCGACACGCCATAGACCGCCAGCCCGATGATCAAAATCGGCTTCGGGCCAAAGCGATCAACCGCCGCGCCCAAGGGAAACGACGCCAGCGTGAAGGCCGTAAACATAGTGGTTCCCACCAGTCCAACCATAACGCTATTGGCACCGTGTTCGGCCAGCACGATGGAAATCAGCGGCGCGACCAAGCCGACGCCCATATAGCTGATGGCGACGCTGATATAAATCGCCCAGAACGCTCGCTCTTTTGACAAGCTACCTCCATATGATAAAGCGAAGAAGGTAGCATTTTTTCACAACCGCAAACAAGCGCTCTGCTGAGGTGGGCTAAAGTCTCATCCCTACGTTCAGGCGCTGCTCGACGATGCAGTGCGCCAGACGGTTCTGCCAGTCACCTCTACGGTTTTATATTTCTCAGGCGATACTCTCTAGGCGTGCAGTTGAGGAGACGTTTGAAGGTGCGCTCGAAATGGCTCAACTCGCCGAACCCCACTTCGCTTGAAATGTCGGTGATGCGAAGGGCAGGCTTTTGCGTCAACAGGGCTTTGGCCTTTTCGATGCGGATGAGCGCCAGCAAAGTTTTGAAACTCGCGCCCACGCTGGTTTGCAACAGAAAACATAAATGCGACGGACTCAAACAGGCTTGTTCAGCAATCTTGGTTAAAGAGATTTCTTCCTGAAAGTTTTTCGCCAGATAGGCCAATGCCTTTTGTACGCTGGTGTGCAGCGGCGCGATGGCGGCGGTTTCGCCGTTGAGCAAGTCGGCAATCAGGCGCAAAGTTTTTGGCTCAATCAGGCGACTAGGGTATAGGTGCTTCAGTGATTGATGATGATTGCTAGGTTTCGGGCGCTGCAAATTCTGCGTCAGTTGCGGCGCAAATTCGTAAAGATCATGCGCCTGTATCATCTCTTCTTCGCCCATCACCGTAAGTTTGGCAATCACGCGTTCCAACTCCGGCAAGTTACCTGGCCAATCATACCGTTCACACAATTGCAAAGCTTCTGGGGAAATGCGCCGTACTTGTTTGCCGAGATAGCGCTGCAAAAAATATTCAATCAATGGTTTGAGATCGGCTTTGCGATCTCGCAAAGGCGCGATTCTGGTTGATAGAAAATCCAAGTTTTGCAGCAACGGCGGGTAAAACTCCTGCGCTTTCGCCAGCCTATAGAGGTCTTGATTCGCCGAGACAATCAGCCGCACATCGGTCTGCCCGATTAACTTTTCCATGCCCTTCAATTGCCCGGTTCTGCCGCTCAGAAGATGTGCCAGAAAGCGTTGCCCCGGATAAGAGAGTTCGTCAATGTTTTCGATGAACAACGTGCCGTGATCCGCTTTGATATACAGTTCCGTCAAAGCCTCTTCATAATTTTCGCCGCTAATCGCCTGACCATTAACGGCAATTACAGTTTTATCGCGTCGCCATCCGGCCAGATGCAAAGCATAAGCAATCGGTTCTTTTTCGCATCCCGGTTCGCCAATGATGAGCGCCGGAAGATCGGTTTGCGCGGCTCTTTCAATGAAGCGATCCTGTTCGCGTAACGCCGCACTGTCGCCAATCAGCATTAACTCTTTGCCGAAACGCTCGCGGGTCAACCTGCCGAATTCGTAGCGCTTGATATGATAGGCAATGCCCTGAGCCAGCGCTATACAGGCCGCCGCATTCACCTTGGAGAATTCTTCGGGACGCTCGACCACAAAAATCAGCGTGGCAAACGACTGCTTTTGATAGGTCAAAGGTATGACGATGCCTGAACCCTGAAGCGGCGAGGCAATCGCGTAGTTGCGATCCACCTGAAGGTTTTCAACCAACAAGTATTCGCCGGGCTTCCCTGCCTCAGAGATGCCGCATACGCTACAGGCCATCTGGCAGGGGCTATGCCAGAGTATGCCAATCTTGCCGTTATGAAGAAAGATATGCGGAAACTCCTGACTGCCATAAGCCGGAGTCGAAGTTTTCAAACACACCCAGCAATGCGCGAAAGCCGGCATTGGCGAGGCGCGCTCCTCAATGGCTTGCACGCCCTTTTCAATCGTGGCCAGCAATTGTCCGCAGGGAATTAGCGAGTTAAGCAAAGGGTCTTGAGCCTGATCCAACATCCGTCACCTCTGGTATAACAAAATTTCAGCGATATTTTTCCCTGGTTCGTTTCGCCTTTTGAGTTCCTCAACTCTCGCTTGATATGCCCCTGTTGCCCTGCATATCATTATTCTTCGTGAGGCCAGAAACGCTCTTGATGGACTTGATGCCCTTGATGGAATTCGAGAAGGAAGGTTGTGAATCAACCTTCTGAAGGCAATCCTCACGATTCACCGCCACTCTGGTTTCGCCAGTCATTTCATTAAGCAGCACGCCGACCTGCTAAAGATTTTTTTCAACGCTATCGGCATACGCTGGCTGCAAACCTTACGCACTAAGCCCTCGGCGAATTCGTGATGATCTACGGCCACTGCAAAAAACAAAAACGAACTTCTGGTAAATCAAGCTTCACCCACAAGTTCGTTCGTAAAATTCCACCGAGATAGTAAATTATGACCTTCACCAAAAGCAAGAGGGATTCTATTGCGTGAGCGGTCGCAAGATCGGCGTATTGCGAAGCTCGCTCCATAAGGCGGTCAGTTTGCTCTCTACCTCTGCGGTCTCTGCCAAAGAAAAAGCTTGCCTCACAGCAACTTGGGCGCGCTCAAACGAAAAGCCACGCAGGGCCAGTTGCACCATTCGCAGCGACAGCGCATTGAATTCCAGCGCGATCAATTTTCGTTCTGACAACTCCTGCAACCATTTTAAGACCAGCGCCTCCGGCTCTTCGTGCGGATAGCGTTTGACGAGCAATTGATATATCAAATCTTTGTCGGGAACATTTAACAGTAGCGCCAGAAAAAAGCGGTAATCCGCCTCGTGTACAATTTCCCGACGGGCGATAATCTGAATCTCTCGGCTCTGTTCCTGCAAACAGGGCAATAACCAATTCAGCCGCTCGCCGTGGCGTTTGTGAGCGCGTTTGAGTAACTGGTGCCACGGTTCGGACGCTTGAAATTTACGCTGCACCATTGCGAGTATTTTATAGGCCATCCACAAATCGCACGATTCGATAAGCGTTTCGGCGGTCTGCCAGAAGCGCTGTAGGTCGGTCTGTTTGAGCGCTTCCAGCAAACGGATTTGGGTCAGCGCCAGAGTCGGTTGATAGAAGGGATCAATCGCCAGCCACGGTTTGAGATAGGCATATTGCGGTTCGAGATGCGCTTGAAATTTGGTTCTTATAACAATCGTCAGTGACGGTCTGTCCAAATGAAATAAGGCGTGAATAAATTGTTCGCCGGGGGCAATGGCGCGAATGTCACCGCGTTGCAAAAGTTCCGCGGAGCGAAATTTCACCGCCCCCAGCTTGAGTTGTTTCGAGACCGCCTCTTCTTGCTGGAAATGATATTCGCTGTGGACGCTCGAACCGGCTAAGACGCCAAAGGCACCGGCAAAGGCGTGCTGATGAATGGCGGTAGTCGCGTCTAACCAGAACAAGGCTTCTATGAGAAATCGTTCGCTGAGATAAAGATTGATCGGAGGTTGCCCGAAGTTGCGAAGTTCCTGTGGCGGGACTTCCGCAGAGGAACTCAGCCAATGGATAATCTCCGACGGCTCTACGTTTTCAAGCACTCGCGATTCCGTTAAAGCGTTGCGAGCAATCTCGGCAAAAACCGCTTCGTCATAGTGTCGTTCGGCCCAGAGCCTGTTGACGGTGTTGCCCAAATCTGCAAAGGCTTTCAGCATCTTGGAATCCTCTAGCAAAGCTGGCGCGGCGCACCGCCGGATTGAAGTGAGTCACCAACTCAAACACGGCGTCGCCGCTGCATTGCTGCGCTTAATCCGTTTGCCGTCTCAAGATTCATAATGCAGCGCAAAAATCAGCCTGATTTTAGGCATAGATGCAAGAGATAGATAGACGAGAATGCGGAAATTTATCGTGATATTTTTGAATCATGCGGCAGTTTTTTTGATACCCTGCGAATCTTGCGAAACCACGCTTTTCTATAGAAGTTCAGAAAAAGCAGTTTGGAGTTCAACCTTCATACGGCAAGTCTCGCAACGCAAGCCCATCGCTTGAAGGCCAAACTCCAAACGGCTTGGCATCCGGTCCTCTACTCATAACGCATCGCTACCAGAGGATCAACCAGACTGGCGCGCCGCGCCGGTATGCAGCAGGCGATGAAGGCAATAGCGGCCAGCAGTAGCGCCAGGCCGACAAATGGCAAGGCTTCGATTTTGCCAACTCCTACTAGAAAATTCGCTAACACTGGCGACAGCAACAGCGTCGCCACCATGCCCAATAACAAGCCGATCAAGACCAGCGTCATGGCCTGCCCGATTACCATTGAAAAGATTTGTCGAGGTTGTGCGCCGAGCGCCATACGAATGCCGATTTCACGAATGCGTTCGCTGACCGAATACGACATGACGCTGTAAATACCGACCGTCGCAATCGCCAGCGCCACCAAGGCAAACAGCCCCAGCAAGAGCGCACGGAAGCGCGGTTGTCCCAGTGACTTGGCAACTACTTGCGACAAAGGCATGGCGCGATAGATCGGCAATTCATTGTCCACTGCGGTCACTTGATGGCGTGCCGCGCTAATCAATTGATTTGGCTCCACCGTGGTTTGCAAAGCGACACTCATAAACGGCAGCGGCGTTTGCAGGTAAGGCAGATAGACTTGCGGCTGCACTTCGGCATCCAGCGCCGTATGACGAACATTGCCGACGACACCGACGATTTCACGCGGCACCGCTTCGCCGTAGCCGACAATCAAGTGCTGCCCCAAAGGATTCTGTGACCCGAAAAAGCGTTTGGCAATCGCTTCGTTGATGATGATTACCGGACTCGCTCCCGCCACATCGGTGTCGGCGAAGTACCGCCCCGTTTGCAGCGGTATGCTCAAAGTGTGAAAGTAATTGGGGCTGATAGCGTTGAAGGTCGCCGAAGGTTTATCGCTGGTTTGCGCCAACGGATGTTCGGCTATGGCAAAATCAAAGACGATGTTATCGCCGCTCAACGGCAAGGTGCTGATCGCGCCGACGGATTTCACGCCGGGCATCGTTTCCAGTCGTTGGAGAATCTGCTGCAACGTCGCTGCCCACTGTGGGGCCGTAGCATATTTCGACACCGGCAGCGAGACGCGCAAGGTCAACACCTCGGCGCTCTTGAATCCCGGGTCAACATTTTGCAATTGCAGAAAACTCTTTAACATCAAACCCGCGCCAATCAACAAAATCACCGCGATGGCGATTTCGCCTATGACCAGCAGTTGCCGTCCGCGACTTTGCCGCACGCTCAGACTGACGCGCCCGCTCTCCTCTTTCAAGGTCTGGCTGAGATTCTGTTTCGAGACCATCAGGGCAGGCGCTAAACCGAATCCCAGCGCCGTCACCAATGACAGCAACAGCGTAAATCCGAAAACCCAGCCGTCTATTTTCACCTGCTGCAAAAGCGGCACATCTTCGGGATTCAAGGTGAGCAGAAGGTCTATGCCCATATACGCCAGCAGCAAACCGAGCAGACTACTGACCAAGGCCAGCAAAATATTTTCGGTGAGCAGTTGGCGAATGATACGAAACCGGCTAGCACCTAAAGCGGTGCGAATCGCCATCTCTTTTTGTCGCTGCAGAGATTTGACCAGCAACAGATTGGCCACATTGGCACAGGCAATCAGCAACACGAAAACCACCGCGCCCATCAAGACATAAAGCGCCGGGCGCACTTCTTTAACCAGATTGTCGTGCAGACCTTCTACCTGTACGCCCCAGCCGTTGTTTGAATCCGGGTACTGTAGGGCCAGGCGTTGGGCGACGGTGTTCATTTCGACCTGCGCCGTAGTTGCGGACACTCCGGGTTTGAGTCGGCCAATAACTTGAAGTTGTCTGGAGGCTCTTTCGCCATTGGCAGAGTCCAACATCAGCGGCATCCAGAGTTCGACGTTTTGGCTTTCCGGCGGAAATTGAAAGGCTTTGGGCATCACCCCGATGACCGTATAGCTTTGGCCGTCCAGCGTAATCGGTTGCTCGACGATAGCCGGATTGGCAGCGAAATTTCGTTGCCACAAATTATAGCTCAGGATGACCACGTTGCCTTTAGAGGCTTGGCCGTCGGCTTCGACAAAGGGGCGACCAAGAGCCGTCTTGGCGGCCAGCATGGGGAAAAGATTGGTGGAAACCTGGGTTCCCTGCAAGCGCTCGGCTTGCCCTTGAGTCGAGAGATTAACGACCTTGTTTTTATAGGCGGCCAGTTGCTCGAAGCTCGACCCTTGCTCCTGCCAGTCGCGCAAGTTAGGCAGCGAGACGTTGAAGGAATCGGTGCTCTTTTGCAGGTTGGTTTCCCGCAGGATAACCAGATTTTCAGGATTCGTATAAGGCAAAGGGCGCAGCAAAACCGCATTGACCACCGTAAACATCGCCGTGTTCGCGCCAATCGCCAGAATGAGCGCAACCATAGCGCCAAGAGTCAATCCCGGCTTTTTATACATGGTGCGGATTGCGTAGCGAATATCTTGTAGAAGATTTCCCATTGTAAAGCCTCCGTATGGATTGGAATGTTTCACTTCTCATTGCTGCTTGGCCTGAGCGCTAATGAAACGACTGCGTATCAGGCTGATTGAGCAGATTTATCACCCGCTTGAATGCTAATGTTTTAGCCGATTTCGGTAGCCCTGTCCAATAATTTTTCTGTATGCCGCAAAGTCATTAAAGTCATTGGCAACCTCAGCGCAGCGGCAAGTGATTGGCGAAAACCGTGGTCTCCGGCAACGCCATACCATGCACTCATCAGCGGCGTAGAGGCACAGCTGCGCTCTAGCGTGCGGTGAACTGCCGGGCAGCGCCCTCAAGATTTCCTTAACCAAAGCCGAAAATCCCTGTCAACGAATATCTATTTCATAGACTCCGTTTTTGGAGTTTTCGTGACTCAAGTTGTAGGGCTTCCCATTTATATCTAAAGCCACGCTGGTATTTTTCTGCGGCACCAAGAGCGTATAAGTTGACGGTTGATGCTGCCCTTCTATGGTTATGGTGTTGGCATTTTGGTGCAACGAAATCTGACTATCGGCGGGATAATGAAGCTGCACTTCGCCTCGCTTGCTGCCGGTTTTGATGATTAGTTTGCCAGCCGCCGGAGTCATTTTCACGATCAAAGAAATTTTCTTGTCGGCGTCAATTTTGAAAGTCTGCTTTTTCTCCTCCAAAGCCGCAGCCGCAAGATGAAGCGCGCCAATCAGTATCACCACCCACAACATTTTCAGATATGGTTTACTCATTGATAGAACCTCCAGGTTTTGCGAACACTTGATTTGATTTGGTGAGGATGGCAAAGGATTTTGCCGGTCTGGCAAAATCCTTTGCATCATACCGCAAGCGCTTGGTGTCTGCATAGCTGCCAGACGATTTCAAAAGGCCTGCCTGGTTGACGCAGGCTTTCATGAATTGCTCACGCACCGTTTCACTGACCGCTGCGTTGGAATTTTGCGCCAGCGCTTGCAATTGCTCAAGCACGCCCTGATGACAAGGCTTGCCGACAGCGCTACAGCATTCTATGGCGACCGCGAAATATTTAAACGCCTCTTCGAGTTTGCCGCCCTGAACATAGATTTGCGCGGCATCGGTAAAGAAGGCGGCGGCGGCTTCGAGTTGTCCCGCGTTGGTGTGCAAGAATCCCAAGTGAACAGCGTACAACGCTTCTTGCTCTTTCAAACGGGCGTGTTGGCTGAGGTGCAGCGCCAGCGAATAATACTGGCTGGCCTGCTGCCATTGTTGTTGTTTGGCATAATTGGCCGCAAGGCTGGCGGTCAGGCTGGCGATCTCCGCCGCTTCAGCAATGTCCACCGCCAGCATCAGACAGGCTTGCAAATTTCTGCTAGAACTTGTCAAATCACCCAGCCCGCGATCACAGTTTCCCAAAGCTTTGTAGCCGTACATCAGCGTAGTGAAGAGGCGGTGATGGCCTTTGGCGATAGCAATCCCTTCACGAAAATATGCCGCCGCTTCATCATATTGACCGGCGCGATACAACATCTTCGCAAGGCTGTAGAGGTGTTCGACCCAATCTTCCAGGTGAGCGCGGCAGCGCGCCTCTTCGATCAACTCCTGATAAAGCGCTTTTGCAACCATTACATCTTGCCGTAATTTCTCATGAATTTGCGCCATCCCGCCGAGGATCGCCAGCTTGGAAATCACTTGGCGATTGCCTATGGGTTGGGCGTCTGCCAGACAGTCAAGCGCCGCCTGTTCCATTTCGAGCGCCGCTGTCGCCTCCTTTGCACGAAAATAGAGCAGCGCTTTTGAACTGTGAATAATCGCCTTGAGGTGTTTGACAAGGTTCGCATCGCTGATGTTTTCGGCGCATTGATAAGCGACCTCGCAATAGGCCAACGCCTTCTCTTGCGCCTCGGCAATCTTTTGATTGACTTGCAAGACCGCCAGGTTGGCGTAAATCTGGGCGCGATGATAGTCGTCGCTGCTCTGCTCAATATAGCGCTGACAGACTTGCAGTTTCTCTTCTGTATGCCCCCGCGCCAATCTGACCGTATCGCTGGCCATTTGGTACAGCATCTGTTCTTTCACACGTTTGCCGAAACGGGTTTCCGTCGTCACCAAGGCACTCAACTTTGCCAGATTGTCATTGGCGTGGCGCAAATAGGTATTGACCGGGCAAGAGTAATAAAGTTTGTGATAGGCCAATGCGCCCACCCAATCGCCGCCGTTTATCAGATGAAAATATGCCGCATTGATTTTCTTGCCAAGCTGCCAATCGTAGTCTGCGGCTGCGGCAATCTCCTGTTGCAATGCTCTTGCGGTAAGCAAATGATAAGCGCGCTTTTTCATCGTCGGGACGCTACGCGCAACGACCGCTCGCCAGGCGTGATGCGAAAGCTTGTAGAGCGTTGCGGCGTTGCTCTCTAGTCGAACTACGGCTCCGAGGCGCTCCAATTCCTGCAACGTATTTTGCCATTCCGTGTCGTCGGTAATTTCACACAGCCGCGCTCGCAACGCGGCTTCCCCTATGGCATAGTCCAACACCGATAGATAACTCAAAACCAACTGTTGCGAAAACGGCATGGCTGCAAATGCAACCCCTATGGCTTCTCGGAATGACTTGCCAGACAAACCTTCGCGCTTGCTTGCGCGCTGCTTTTTTAAGGTCACTTGCACACCCACGGCCTTGCCCAGAAAAAAGCGAATTTTTTCATCTCGCGCTTTCGCCTTCGTATCCAGAGTTAGACCAATCGCGATGGGCAGTCCTTTGATTTTCCTGACCAGATGAAGAAGAAACGCTATAGACCAAGAGTCCGCTAGTTGCAGATCATCAATGAGAATCAAGCTGGTCTTTGATTCGGAACTCAATAATTCCAAGAGGTAATAAATGGTGTGAAGCATCAACCCGATGGTTGCTTCCATAGATAATTGCTCATCTACTCTGGTGTAAGAAATGAAGTCTCTCTGCGTAAAGGTCAAGCGTTGCGTTTCACCCGCAAGGCAGAGCCGATGTTGAAATTCCGCTAACACCTGAGCGTAGCGCTCGGCGATTTGCGCGGCCTTCTGCGGGTAGCGCAACTGGGCTTGACGGATGACCTCTGCGGTTAAGGAAAACGGTGACGTGCCGACTTCTCCGCAAGCGAGGCGTATGACCGACAAGCCTTGCTCACCGTAGAGCGTTTCCAAAGAATCTAGCAGCGTCGTCTTGCCTGTGGCTTGTTCACCGTCAACAATGACCGTCGGCGACGCGCCAACCGCAAGCAGTTGTAAGCGTTCCTCAAGGGTTGCGGCTGGCGCGCTTTTTAACTCCTGAACCATGGCCTGAACGGTCTCAAGCGCCTTTGCCAAAGATGATGAATGATGATGGCGATGCATAAATCTTCTCCTGGTTTTTCGCGCTCTCTAATCAACGCTCTCGACAAACTCTCGACTCAAGAGGATGCCTTCTTCAACCCGCGTAGGAGCGATGCTGAACGCATCCTCAAACCAGTTGCTAAAGGCCACAGGGATGCCATTCGCTTGTGCCAGATTCGCGCCATCCGCCAGATGAAAATGCAGATGCGGCTCAGTTGATTCGCCGGAATTGCCTACGCGCCCCAGCCGTTGCCCACGCTTGACCGCTTCGCCCACCTGCACCAACAACGCGGGCTGCAAATGGGCATAGCAGCTATATTCATTTTCGCCATGCTCAATCACCACCGTATTGCCGGTCATCGGGATGGCTTCCGGTTGCAGATATACTTGCGGATTTTTTTCAGGAGTTTGCGAAGGGCGATTTTCTGCTATGCCGTCAAGCGCCTGCACGATTTTGCCATCGGCTGCTGCCAACACCGCTTGACTATAGGCATAATAATCTTCATTGCGTTGACCGGCGTTACGATAGCTCTTGCCAGACTCGCCGATTTGAATGAAGTCATAGGCATAGGTCAGCGCGTTGAGAAAACTTCTGGCGTGCGGTTCAAAATTATCATGCCCACCGGCTATCCACCATCTGCCGCGCAACGGCAAGCTGAATTTGGTGCGCGGCGCATCACGATGAAGGCGACGCTGCGCCAACTGCTCAATCACTACGCCACTCGCGCAATGTCCTTTGAAGCGACACGCGACTTCAAGGAATTGCCAATCGCCTTCGACTTCCAGGCGCTGCCCGACGATGCCGCGCATTTTGTCGCTGGCGATAACAAGGCCGTCCGCTGCGCTTTCATCAATCATTTTCTGCGACTGCCGAAAGCGTTGCTCCAGCAAGTCGCCTTGAAATACTTGTGAGAGTTTTGCCCCAAGCGCAGGGTTTTGCAAAACCACTTCCAAGCTATCTGCGGTGATGCTTTCCGGCCTACGATTACGAACAATCAGATGAAACAGGAAGCGCTCAAAGCGCTGGTCGCCGCGTTGTATGCTTTCGACGTAAAGGGTTTTCGGAAGGATGAAAAGCTCTAGCTCTGCCATACCTATTCACCACCACTGTGAGTTTTTAAGGCGAGTAGCGCCGCCATCTTGCCTTCACGACAGCCAGCGAGACGCTGGCGCTACCAACCTTTTTTTTATTTTCCCATCACCCTCTCAACGTATCGTTCTTGAAAACGGCAATGATCTGCGCCGCATCAGGTGGCAATGATGCGGTTCATTTCCTGATAGCGTTTGAGCATGAAGCGATACTGTTCGCGGTCGCCGATTCGTTCATACAGGTGCGCCAGCATTCGCACAGGCTCACGAAACGCCGGTAGCAATTGGCTGGCTGGCAAAAGATTTTCTAAAGCCGCTTGGTAATTTTTCTGTTGGAGATAAAGCATACCCAAGTGCAGATAGGCTCGCGGTCTGGTCTGGTCTTCTGACAAAGCGGCGCGGAAAAACGGCAAGGCGCGGCGCGCTTGACCTTGTTCATTTAACAGCAATCCTAGCGCGGCATTTAATCTGGCGTGTCGTCCGGCGGCCTTCTTATAACGGAAATGATAGCCCAGCGTTTTGCCCAATAGTCCCAGATGACTGCACAGCATTCCCATAATCAAATCGGTCAAAGCGGCTTCGTCCGCCGCTGTGCTTTCCTCTTGTTGCAGACGGTTCTCTAACGCTACGAGTTTAGCAAGCTCGAATTTTCTGGTGCGATTGATAACGCCGCAAGCCGACCGTAACACACTCCGACGATAGCTGGCACAAAGCGCCACAGCGCGATTGCGCGCCGCCGCTTGGCGCTCCTCTGTGGCTTCGCACAAACTCGCCAGATAGTAAGTCGCTGGACACTCGGCAAACTGTTCGGCTTCGCTCAGACAACCTTGCAGGGCTGTCGCCAGTTCGCCTCTTTGCGCTTGTTCATCGAGTTCGTACAAGCGCGCAAAATGCGTTGCCTGGCGCTCATCTCCGCGAAACAAGGCGGCCAGATAATCGGCAATAAAACTGTAACGCAGAGGCGTGAAGCCACTGCTGACCGAGCGCGTCAGGGTCACCAATTCCGAGCGCAGCGCTAACTCTTGTAAGGCTTGAAAAACTTTTTGCGGGTTCACCCAGGGGCGGTCGGTAGCGGTTGAAATAAAGTAATCAATATCTATGTCTATCAAACTGTCGGGCGGCAGTTGCAGATGCTTCAGGTATTGATACGAAGCGATGACCACAGGCAAGCCGAAGAGCTTGGCTTCCAGAACTTCGCCGTGGCGTTTCAAGGTTTGCAAATCTTCCAGCGGTACACCCTCTAAAAATTGCAAAGCGCGTTTGAGAACCGTAGCAAGGTCTGGGACTTGTTCGCCCGGACATACCCAGATCAAGCGCTCTATGAAACCGAGCCGGTGGGCAGGGTATAAAAAATCTTCAATGCTAAAACTGTAGCCTTCGTCTGTGACTAGAAAATGTGGCTTTTCCAACTGCGCCATTTCCTCAGCCGTTTGGCAGTTGCGTAGTCGCTGCAAACGAAGGTCGCTGATCTGCTTCAAGTCCAGATGCGCGTCCAGATAAACCAGCGTTCGTTGGCGTAGGTCGCGCTGCTTCCACACAGGCAGCACCGATGAGTGTTCGGCAAAAATTAAAGTCTCCATGACGTTTGCCTGTTCCGCATTTCTCCTCAACCGTTGCTTCATTGGTGCGGGTGCGAATCGCCGCAACTCAAGGTGACGATGGGCAGGCTGCGCGATTTGCTCTGCGCGTTTGCCATCCTGACTTGTTCGACGGGGCGATGCTCCATATCAACCGGCGGCGTAAACCACGCGGTCATATCGTGCTGGGCAACCGTCTCGTGCCAGAGTTTTCTGAGATTCACATGATCCATCATGTCTGCACACAGCGTGCAGATGCTGCCAGGATAAAGCTCTCTGGGTTTATATTGTTTCTTGCCATAGCCCTCTTCCAAAACCCGCAGCAAACCGCCCGGCCCTTCATAACGCAGAACTCGCAACAGCGGGTTGTAGAGATGCCGAGCTAGAATATCGGCTAAGGATTCCTCTTTGGTGCTGCCCAACACAAAGGGGCTTTCCATATCGTTGGGGTCTTGCGCCACCGGATAGGTGCAGCACAACAGCACGCGCCCATCGTTTTCGACGACCGGAACCCCAGCCGTAGGACAAGGCGTATGCGCCACTTGATAAAACGAGCCGCTGAAAAAAGTTTCAGGGGCAAATTCGGCGGCTCTGCCAAAGGGCAGCAATTCACACATCTTCAATTCCACGGCCAGCGCCTTCAAGCGATGCACCGCTTCGTAGGCGCGATAGTCTTTGCGCCCCACCGCCGCTTCAATCAGCGGATAGATGCCAACTTCTGCCGCCGCTTTGACCGCCGTTTCGACTCGTTCCAACGGTATGTAATTCAAATGATATTGGTCTATGCTGAAACGCAAGCGCACCAGCCCGGCAGCTTTCAGGCGCATCAGAATCTTCACAGCCCTTTCATGCTTGGTCGCCCAAGAGCTATTGGTAGTGATGCCGGTTCGCATCCCATAGCTTTTTGCCAGCGCGATGATTTCCTCCAACTCATCGAGAAAGAGAAAGGGTTCGCCGCCGGTAATTTCGACGTGCGGCAAGCCCAATGAGCCTGCCTCTTTCAAGATGCGCCGCAACATGGTCGGCTCCATCTTCTCTTTATTCTTGGGGCCGGAATAGGTGATGCAATGCTCGCATCGGGCATTGCATAGGCGACCAATTTCAATGCCTATTTGCTGGTAAAATTCCACAAATTCGGTTTTGGTGTAGGTATAATTCATTGGTGATTTCTCCCTTCAGAAACTGCCGATGCGCTTACGCCTGCGCTCGCACGCCATAAGCGATTGCCATACTTCTTGCCCCAATAAAGAAAAAGTCTGAGGTAACTTTTGAATATCAAAATCAGTGCCAGTGTAGTGACCAGCAACATCAGGATTCGTATGCCTTGTTGGGCGGCAAGCATAAGTTGTCCGGCAGCCACCTCCGCAAACAATTCCTGCGCTAAGGTATAAAATTTTACCGGCGCAGCAAAAATAAAGGCCGGACCATTTTTGAAAATCAACAAGGCAATGCCGATTTGAAAGAGCAGAAAAAGCGCGCCATAAACCAACAACGACAACGACAACCAGCGCGGCAACTGCAAGCCCTTTTTGGTGGTGAAAAATTTATTGCGAACAATCTTTTGCGGACTGCCGAGCAATTCCATAGCGTGCTTTTGCAGATTCGGTATGCCCAATAAATCGGCTAGTAACCAGTAACCATCAAACTTGAAAAATGGGATCAGCGAAAAGCCGATCAGAAAATCTATAGACAAGATAACCAGTACAGTAACGCGGCTGCCGCTCAGGAAAAAGGCCAGATAAAGCGGCAGCGTGGTGAGCAGTTGAAAGTAGAAGCCGCCTACATCAACCACCATGCGCTTGCCTCGCGGCAATAACCAGGCAAAACCCAACTCGGTATAAAATGCCGGGTAAATAAAATAGATGCCGCAGCCAATGGCTCCCGGCTGAACCCCAAAGGCAGCGGCAGCCGTTGCGTGACCCAATTCGTGAAACAGCACGCTGCCGACCATCAGGCCAAAGGCCGCTACATATTGCGAAGGCGACAAGCTCAAGGTTGCCGCCCAAGAAGGCTGCGCGGCCAAATAACGGAATAGCAAAAAATGCACGCCGACAATGGCGACGAGCAACAACAGGGCAATGCCGTGATGGTAAAGTCCGGTCAAGTGTGCGGCTATGCGGCGGACAACCGCCTCCGGGAGTACCGTGAAGCGTATAAAAAAATCTCCGAATAGAGATTTGCTTGTGCGCTCTGCAATGGACGCTTCCAACACTGCTTCGGATTCCCAGGGCGTTGATTTTCTCAACAAATCTTGCGGCCAGTAAGCCGATTCAATGATGGTCAACACATCTTCCGACATGACCGGAACCTGCCATTTCGCCGACAGCGTATTGGCAAGATCGGCAAGCGATTTGCGCTCGTCGAGGATTTCCGAAATCACATCACTGGCTTTGGCAGAGACCTGAAATTTGCGATTGTTCGGCGTCACCAACAACCATTGGGTTTCGACAAAGCTGGTATCAATGCGCCACAGCGAACAGCCTTCCGGCAACGATAGCATCAGTTGGTCTATGCTCATTCCAACTCCCCATTGGCAGACTCAGGATGACCGTTTTCATCCCAAAAAAGTTTTCCGAATCCCCAACCGCAACGCTGGATGAGGGGTTCAGCAATCCCCTCATCCAGGTCGTTGAAACTGTCGCTCCATCTGCGACAGCGCCAGCACATCGAACAAACCGAGCAACTGCATCTCCAAGCGATCTTCCAACTCATCAATGGTGATGCCTGTCAGGATGTTTGAGTTAATCGGCATGATTTGAACATCTTTTTCCGCCATAATTTTCCTCCTTCCTGCCGCAGCAGGTTGATGTCAGAGATGCGCGCAAGCCGACATCTCTGGTTTAGAGGATAAGAGCCTGTTGCCAGCCCTCACCCTCTAACACAGATGGTCTGGGAACCTCTTGAAAAGCGGTGTAGGCGAAAATATTCTCCGCTAAACCGTTTGGCTGCGACAGCGCCAGCACATCGAACAAACCGAGCAACTGCATCTCCAAGCGATCTTCCAACTCATCAATGGTGATGCCTGTCAGGATGTTTGAGTTAATCGGCATGATTTGAACATCTTTTTCCGCCATAATTTTCCTCCTTTCTAAGATTCACGCGACTGAGGTTGAAACTGAGTCCCGTATTGTTTACGGTCTTCTCAGAGGTGCTGCGTAGGCAGCGCTCCGGTTGCCCGGAGAACTTTTGCCCAGTCATACGCCGTCGCTCTGCGGGTATGATGGGGGCGCGAAGCCGAACCCTGGTTCTCCGCAAAAGTGTCGGCCAGGCGCTCGCTTGAGCTTTTTGCAATGTAGCGCCGCCCGCTTGGCGGCTGTGGGGAGTGCATCTTGCACTCCTTGTAACACCCAACGGCGGCAAGATGCCACCGCTACAGCCAGCGAGACGCTGGCGCTACCACAGTTCAAACAGCTTCTTAGGATTTACAAGCCGTCACCATTGACGAGAGTCCCAGCACCGCAGGGTCTGGGCCATCACTGCTTTTATAATCTTCATAAAGCAAGGTCAGCACTTTCTGGAAATACGCTTTGAAATCCGTGCAGTAAGAAGTCCAAGCATCGCCCGTGTCGAGCAAAGCATTGCGAGCGCAGCCGCCGCCACAGACCTGCAAATACTCGCAACTCGGACAGTCTGGCAGATTCGCCACCGTGCGCTCGTGCCAGCCCTTGAGCCGCAAGGCATCAAACTGCAACGCACCGGGGTAATACGTGCCGACCCGCGCTCGCTCAAAGCCTACGTCTTCCGTGCAGGTATAGACGTTGCCATAAGGATCGAAAACATAATGCCCCTGCATCGCATTGCAGAAACAGGTATCGAATTTCGGAGCCGGAGGTTGTCCCGGAAAATAGTTGAAATGCCTGCCAAAAACGCCGCGCACCAAAGCCTTTTTCGTGAAGTACGGCGCGTCGAGCGCCGCCACGCTGTCAATCAATTCCAGATGGCTTAACTCTTTTGAACGATCATCCTGTATGCCTATGTAATGCACCTCTGCCAGGCCAGCGGCAAAGTTTTCGTATTTCGCCCAACCCTTCTGCTGTATATGTTCGACGATGGTGGGCAGTTGTTGAATATTATATTTGGCGATATTGATTCGCAGATTGATGACCACGCCGCGATCCAGCGCCCGACTGATATTATCGCTGATGCTCTCGAACGAGCCTTTGCCGCTGGGGTATATGCGAATCTTGTCATGCATTTCCGGCGCGCCATCTATGGTCACTTGAATTTTTTCAATGCCGCCGGGGCCCAACAGGTCTTCGTAATGATGCAGGTCGGTCGAATTCGAGGTTGCGGTGACGCTGAAATTGCGCTCGCGGGCTTGCTCTATGATGTATTGCACCACCGGGCGATTGCGTGCCAGCAAAGGCTCGCCGCCGAATAGTTCAAGATTATGGCGGGCGCGCTTTTGCTTAATCAGTTGCGCCATAGCGGCAAAAGCCGCATCTACCATTTCCACGCTAATCAGGTCGCTGAAGAGGCGTTTGCCATCGGCTTCGACCAACGGTTTTTGAAAACAGTAATGACAACGCAGGTTGCACAAGTAAGTGACGACAATCATGAAGGAAGCGCAATTTTCCAGTTTGAGGGTGTGCAACTTGGTGATGTATTTTCCGACCCGCTGACGTTCTTGATCTTCTGCCAATTTGGTCAGATAGCCGCGCTCCTCCATCACGCGCAAAGTCTCCTGAGAAATGTTGTACTTTTGTACGCCTTCTTCAACACTCAAGGAGGTGTCCTTGAGAAATGCCCCAACTTGGTCGGCGACTTCATCCATAGCGCCGGTCACGCCATGCAAGAGAAGACGCTGGCCTCCAATGGCTAGGTCAGACATCAGCGTGTATCGGCTTCTTCTCAAGCTCTCCATAATTCCTCCTTGCGAAACGGTTTCCTGCTCAAAAAAAATTACAGCTGATTGAGAAACGGTATGGTCAACAAGCGTGCCGCCTTCTGTTTGAAATGCTCGCCAATACTGGCGTCCCACACATTGCAATTGCCGCCGCACAACAAAGAGAGTCGGCAGGTCAGGCACTCTTGCGGTAAGTCTTGCAAGGCGTGTTTGGACGGCGCGGGTTCGTCATCGGTTGACGCCAGTTCATAGTGGTCTGCAAAGACCTGCCCGATGGCTTTGCGGTTGCGCCCGAAGTCCGTCACCAAATCAATTTCGCCACTGGAAAAGGCTTCGTAGCGGCGATTGCTGACCGCAAAGCAAGGGCGAAATCGCACCATACGCTTAGACCACATATGAGTTTCCAGTTGGCGAAAATCCGCCAACTCATCCTCGCGCAAAGGGATGACGCCAGCCCACACCTCCAGCATACGCGCTTGCCGATTGCCGTTTTGCGAAGTCAGCGGAATCAAAATCAACTGGGCATCATTAGCGGTTTGGATGCGCTGGCGTAAGCGCTGCAGATGGCTCAGAAAATCGCCCAGCGTTTCATCACTGGCGTCGTCCGCGTTGATGAAGCATTCGACCTGCACCTCTTTATCTATGATTTCGAGCAGGCAATCGAAAGGATAATCCATCGCTTGCTCGGCGCTTCTGGGACGGCTCCACAGCGCGTCGGGCTGGGCGATGAACACACTCAACTTCAATACCAATTCCTGCCGTATGAATTTGGCAAGCTCTTGAAGTTGCGCGTCGCTAATCATCAGGTGAATATTGAAGTCCCAATTTTTGGCTAACGAGAAAAGCTGTTCGATGACTTCTAATTGATCGGCATCGAGTTCGCGCAGATCCATTTCCAGCAGACATCCGGCATTGATGCCGCGCAGTTCATTCAAAGCGAGCAGCAGATTATCAATAAAACCCGGAGCCTTGAGGCGGTTTTCCGCAGTGGCGGACGGGCGTTTGAACGTCAGCGCAAACTCCGTAACAAACGGCTGTTTGTTCCAGTACAATTCATTGACCTGCGAAATAAACTGCGTCTCTTCGGCAGCCGTGCGCGTCGTCAGATAGCCTCTTTGGGTCAGCATCTGTTCAACCTCGCTGGTTTTCAAACAGGCTTGAAAATCGCCCTTCTCCAAGGCTTCGGCGAGAGTGTTGTGAAAAATATCAACCGCGCCAGAATAGCCATGCACGGAACACACGAAGCGCTCTCCCGGCAAAGGAAAATTGCTAATGTAGCTACTGATGCGTAAGTTTCCTGGTCTTTTCATCGCTACCTCGTAAGAGTTTTTTGGTGGTCAAGGCTCCGCCCACCAACCACAGCGCGATGGTCAAGCCTGACGCTACCTTGCCGCCAGACGATTGGCTTCGGCGTGCTGGTCGCGGAAAGCCACTGGCGGCAAAGCCGGTAAAGGCATCGCCAACGGCTGCATACGAATCAAGGCTGGGCGCTGCGAATCGGTTGATAAATCGGTTAGTGCATCGGTGGTTGAAGTCTCGCCTTGCATTCGCACCGACAGCAATTGCAGGCGCACCAATCGTTCAAGGGCGCGTTCGCACAACAACTCGCAATGAGGTGGCTCGATCCCCTGCTGCCGCAGACTGGCCCTCACCTCGATCAGTAAATCGTCCTGCGAAATTGCCTTGTCGCAATGCGCCAAAATCGCCTGATAAATCTCGTTGACTTCTAAAACGGCAAAGGTGAAACCATGCGAACCGCTGCGGTCTTTGACAGCATAGATGCCTATGTCTAACGGCTTCTCGTTGATCGTCAGCGGTATGAGCTTGCGGGTATTGACCGCCTCCATCATTTTGGCGAGAGGGCAGCGCGTCTGCGAAAGCACCACAGGGGTTCGCAAGCGCAGTACGGCTTGCTTATCGGTTTTCAATGACAACATACTTCGACGCAAAGCCTGCAAGTCGCTCTTGTAATCGTCTGCCAGCAGATTGGTCGCGGTTCCCAGACGGAGCAAAGCGCGATCAAAATTAAACGCCTCGGTGAGAACCGGCGAAAGCTGCGGCTCTTGATTCAGCATCTGTTGAATGAACGCCGCCATCTCGTCCGTCAAACCGTTCGCCAACATGGTTGCAATGCTCCAGGCAACCTGCTGCTCATCTGCCCAGCGCCGCACTCGCTGCCATACTTCAAACAGGCTGGGCGCTTGCGCTTCGTGCATCAAGTAAAAGAAGAAATGTTTGAAGGCTTGCAGCGTATAACCAAACGCATCAAGCCCACGCAGTGAAGCAAAATCCAGATGCAGCGGCTCGACCTGAAAATAGTTGGTGAAGATGTCCGGATGTTGGGTAATCATCTGCTGCTCGTCGTCGCCAAAGGTGGTAGAGAAACCGAAGTCGCTGATGTAGCCGGTGAACACCAAGCGGTCGGAAAATTTATCATTGAGCGGCGTGCCGGGGGTTGGACTGTATAGGTGCAACTGCACATTCGGCACTTTCGGCGATAACTGCAACATCATTCTCAACGTCGCTTCGACATCTTCTTCCTGTTCTTCTGGGAAGCCTGTAATAAACGAAGTCGTCGCTGCTATGCCCAACTCGGCGCACAGATCAATCACCGGAAAGACACCCTCCAGTTTCAGGTTTTTGTTGACCACTTTCTGCATTCTGTGCGACCCGGTTTCGATGCCAAAATAAACATCCCGACAACCGACAGCGCGCATGGTTTCCAGTAACTCGCGGTCCACGCAATCGGTTCTGGCGCTGCAAGACCATTCAATCTTTACCTCGCGTTCTTTCATGCGCCGACACAGTTGCATCACCAGTTGACGGCTGGCGGTCAGCATATCGTGTATGAAGGTGTAGCGTTGAAAGCCGTAGTTTTCCTGTAGCCAGATGACTTCATCAATGATGCGATCCGCGCTCTTCAAACGGTAGCGCCGATTAAAGTAGCGATTGGTGACACAAAACGTGCAGCCGAATGGACAGCCGCGCCCAACCTCTACAGGCATGGTGTTGAGGGTGTCTATGGGGAAATATTTGAAGGACGGCATGGGAATTTGATCCAGGTCTAAGATCAACGAGGGGTCAGGAGTTTTGACCACTTTGCCGTGCTGGCGAAAGACCACGCCGGGAATATCGTTAAACGGCCTGCCATCATCAAGAGCTTCCAGAAGCGCCGGAAACGAGTATTCGGCTTCGTGCCGCACGACGCAATTGACAAAGCCAAACTGCTCGATAGTGGCTACGTCGGTTATGGTCGCCTGCGGTCCGCCAAAGACGATTGGCACAAGCGGTTCCAGCAAATGAAACTCTTCGGCTATGCGTAAGGTGTGCAGGTAGTTGTCGCAACGCGAAGAGAAACCCACCACATCACCTTGCCGACTCTGTAAATACTGCGCGGCGTGGGTGGGCAAGTGATCGTCGCATTTCAGCGCCGCGTTCAAAATCAGATTGCCAAAGTCAACGACCTCGACTTCGTAACCTTTGGCTTCCAACACTGCCGCCAGCGTCAATAACCCTATCGGCGGATATTGGGTAGATTGGTTATGCTTTTTGCCGTGCAGGAATTCGTGAATCGGTTCAAACTCGATGACATTAACCAGTACAATTTTCATAGTGCTTTTCCTTCAGCTTAACTTTCGCGTAGTCTGGTGAAATCCACGATTGCTGGTGCTGCCTTTTTATTACTTGGCTGCTTGAGATGTTGCTATGGGTTTTACTGCCTGTGAGGTACGCCGGAAACCATATGGACTGCATTTCGGGAACAGCCCAAGCCGATTTATCTATCATCTGCGCGCTCCATCAAGGGTCAAAGGTTATCCGGCTCGGTCAGGCCAAAGTCTCAACGACCACGACAGTAAATTCACCACAACGGCTTGAGCGCAACCGGCCAAATCCGAATGTCACTTGGTAAACCAACTTCGCGTCGCTATTCAGCCCGGCTCACGTTTTTACTACCACGTCTGCTATGCAATTTTCCCAGTTTGGTTCTACTGCTGCTTGTACTATTTTCGGCGTTCAAAGAATTCCACAGATTTTTTTGATTCTCTAGGAAAAGCTTATGATTTATGCGGCTGAAACGATGATTTTTCTTGCGCCGATTCTGATTCTTCTACCGACTTACCCGAAGCCGATTTTCTTAGGTTCGACGGGCGCTCTCCTTGACCAGTAAATCACTTTCGCTACAAGGTCGGTCGGCAGTATCATTCCTTACCTTTGGAAAACAAATTCTGCCGAGACAGAATGGATGAATGAAGCAGTCGCCGGTTGATCAGGTAGAGGAGAAACTTTATGAAGATGTGCAACCACAAAACCCTTTGCGCTTTACTAATTTTACTTCAATGCGTGCCGCTTTTTGCCATAGAGCAAAACGCCTACGCCCAGCGCCGTGTAGCGCCGCGCCGCCCAACCCCCGCAGGAGTTCAGAACCCCATGACCAATGGACTACAATTCAAATTGAGTGAAGGCAGCGAAAATGCTGCGCGGCAAGACCGACCGCCGCAAGCGGTCGCCGCTAAACTTGCCGATGACGAAACGCAAAACTTGTTGAAGCGGCTGCAACCCATCACAAGCGACGCCAGCGATGAACAGGATTTTGCCATACGCGATAAATCCTTGCCGCCGCCGCGCACCGGCAAAACTCTTCAAACCCCTTTTCCCTCGCCCACAGCGCTCGCGCCGCCCGAGGTCAAGGCGAATAACAATCCCAACGTGCCTTTGCAGGTGTTGCGCTTTGCGCCCGAAGGCAATGTGCCTTTGGTGCCGCAAGTCAGCGTCACTTTTTCGCAACCGATGATTGCCGTCACTTCACAAAGCGACGCGGCGCAAAATGTTCCCGTGCAATTAACGCCGCAACCAGCGGGCAAATGGCGCTGGGTAGGAACCAAAACTTTGCTCTTTGAAGCCGCCGACGATCAACGCTTTCCTGCCGCTACCGATTACACGGTGACGATACCTGCTGGCACGAAATCGGCTACAGGAGCCAGTTTGGGGGCGGCAAAGAGTTTTCGCTTCGCCACACCGCCGCCGCAAATGCAGGCGCATTTTCCCAATGACGGACCGCAGCGCCGCGACCCTTTGATGTTCGTGTCCTTCGATCAACGCATCAATCCCGAAGCCGTGCTTGCCAATATCAAAGTCACTTCGGGCAGCACCCCATTCAAATTGAGACTGGCCAGCGAAGCTGAAATCAATAGCGACAACACCATCAGCAGCCTGGCGAAGTACGCCGAAAAAAATCGCTGGCTGGCGTTTCGTGTGGTTGACGCCAATGGCAACAAAGCCATGTTGCCAGTAGATTCAAATGTCAATGTCACGGTTGCCGCCGGTACGCCTTCTGCCGAAGGGCCAAAGAAAACCACCGCGCCGCAAGCGTTTTCGTTTCGCACCTACGGCGCGTTTCGCGTCACCGAATCGCGTTGCGGTTATAACGACAACTGCTCGCCCTTCGATCAATGGACGATCAACTTCACCAATCCGATTCAGGCAGAAGCCTTCGACTCCGCACAGGTAAAAGTCGAACCGGCCATCGAAGGCATGAAGACTGCGGTGTATGGCAACACCCTGGTCATCACAGGCATCAAGAAAGGCCGCACGACTTATCGCGTGCAACTTTCGCCAACCATAAAAGATCAATTCGACCAAACCCTAGGCAACACCGCTCCGATTACTTTCAACGTGAAATCCGCACCTCCGGCATTGGCTTCGTCGGGCAGCAACTTCATAGTCCTTGACCCAACGGCAACGCCGCGTTTTTCGGTTTACAGCATCAACTATGATTCGTTGAAAGTGCGCCTATACAAAGTTGCGCCCGAAGACTGGCAGGCGTTCGGAGCGTTCATGCACGATAACGACAACAAGCCCGCGCCGCCGCCCGGCAAACTGGTTTACGCCAATTCGGTAGTCGTCAAAGCCCAGCCCGATGAGATGGCCGAAACCCGCATAGACCTTGCCCCCGCTCTTGATGGCGGCTTCGGGCAAATCGTCATCGTCGTAGAGCCGCCGGTGAAAGCGAAAAATCGCTGGGAAAATCGCACGATCAAAGCGTGGTTGCAGGCTACGCAAATCGGCCTGGATGCTTTCGTTGATAACAGCGATTTAATTGGCTGGGCGAATTCGTTGAAAGACGGCAAGCCCCTGGACGATGTGCAATTGTCGCTGCCCGGTTCGACCGCCAACGGCATCACGCAAGCCAACGGCCTTGCTAAAATCGCTCTGCCTGACCGCAGCGGCAAAAATGGTTTCGGTTTATTGGTCGCCCGCAAAGGCAAAGACGTGGCCATGCTGCCGGAAAATATTTACTGGTGGAACAATGACGGCAACTGGTATCGCAAGCCCTTGACCGATTCGCTGCGCTGGTTCGTCTTCGATGACCGCAAGATGTACAAGCCCGGCGAAGAGGTTCACCTCAAAGGCTGGTTACGGCGCATAGGCGCGGGCAAAGATGGCGACGTGATGGCGCTCGATGGCGAAGCGACCAGCATCAGTTATGTGCTGCGCGATTCACGCGGCAACGAAATCACCAAAGGCATTATGCAAGTCAACGCGCTTGGCGGTTTCGATGCGGTGTTGAAATTACCCGGCACGATGAATTTGGGCTACACCAATCTGCAACTCGAAGCGCAAGGCAGTCGCGGCGGCGTGGAAGGCAGAACTTTCAATCATCAATTTCAAGTGCAGGAATTTCGTCGCCCGGAATTTGAAGTGTCGGCGCAAGCCAGCGAAGGCCCGCACTTCGTAGGCGGCGGCGCAGAGGTGTCGGTGACAGCGGCTTATTACGCAGGCGGCGGTTTGCCCAATGCCGATGTCAATTGGGTGGTGCGTTCGACACCCGCTTATTACACGCCGCCGAATCGTTACGATTTCACTTTCGGCAAATGGATTCCGTGGTGGCGTTCATATAATCAAAGCGACGCCTCGTCGGCGCAAACCTTCACAGCGCGAACCGATGCGGCGGGCAAACATCGCTTGCACCTTGATTTTATTTCGGCAGACCCGCCCAGGCCGTACACCATTACCGCCGAAGCCAGCGTCACCGATGTCAATCGCCAAGCGTGGAATGCTTCATCAAGTTTGTTGGTGCATCCGGCGAACCTCTATGTAGGCATACGCAGTCCGCGCACCTTCGTGCAGAAAGGCGAACCACTCGTAGTCCAAACCATCGTCACGGATTTGGACGGCAAAGCCATCGCCGGTCGCAATGTCAAAGTGCGCGCCGTGTTGCTCGATTGGGTGCAGGAAAAAGGCGAGTGGAAACAAAAAGAAGTCAATCCGCAAGAGCGCGATTTGAAATCCGCCAGTGAGGCTGTCGAAACTCAGTTCGAGAGCAAAGAAGGCGGACAGTATCAAATTACCGCGACCATTTACGATGACCGCGAACGCCGCAACGAAAGCGAGTTGACCTTGTGGGTAGCGGGTGGCAAGGTCTTGCCGAAACGCGATGTCGAACAGGAAGAGGTGCAACTGATACCAAATCAGAAAGAGTACAAGCCCGGCGACACGGCGGAAATTTTAGTGCAAGCGCCGTTCTTTCCTGCCGAAGCGGTGTTGACCTTGCAACGGTCTGGAATTATTTCGACCGAGCGCTTCACGATGAACACCGCTTCGCATACGTTGAAGATACCGATTAAAGATGCCTACACGCCGAACCTCAATGTTCAGGTTGATGTGGTCGGCGCGGCAGTGCGAACCGATGACGCAGGCAAACCGAAAGAGACTTTGCCGAAACGCCCTGCGTATGGCGTCGGCTCGTTGAACCTGACGATTCCGCCGCTGTCGAGAAAGCTCACGGTGAAAGCCACGCCAAAAGATAAAGCAACGGAACCCGGCAAAGAGACTTCGATTGCCATCGAGGTGAAAGACGACAAAGGCAACGCGGTGTCTGGAAGCGAAGTCGCGTTGGTCGTGGTTGATGAAGCGATTTTGGGACTGACAGGCTATCGCGTAGGCGACCCGCTTTATACGTTTTATTCACAGCGCAGCGCCGACACCAGTGCTTATCATCTGCGCGAACGAGTGTTGCTCGCCAGACCCGATGATTTGCTTAGTCAGTTGCAGCAGAATGGGGGAAGCAATTTGGCAGGCGATATAGCTTACATCGTCACAGATAGTAATCGTATGCGTATGCCATCAGCCGCGTCGCCAGCGCCTATGAAAGCCATGAAAGCCAAAGCGCCGGGTGAGAAAGATGGCGGTACAGATACCCCCATCAATGTGCGCGAGAATTTCAATCCGCTGGCAATCTTCGCGCCGACAGTGAAGACTGATTCGGATGGCCGCGCCACGGTGCAGGTCAAATTGCCGGACAACCTGACGCGCTATCGCGTGATGGCGGTCGCGGTCGCTGGCGGCAAACAATTCGGCATGAATGAAACCAACCTCACCGCTCGTCTGCCTTTGATGGTGCGCCCGTCCGCGCCGCGCTTCTTGAATTTCGGCGATAAGTTTGAATTGCCTGTGGTGCTGCAAAATCAGACAGACTTTCCGATGGATGTCGCCGTAGCGGTGCGCGCATCAAACGCCGAACTCACGGACGGCGGCGGTCGTCGCGTCACCATTCCCGCTAATGACCGCGTAGAGGTGCGCTTCCCGACTTCGGCAATGAAAGCCGGAACCGCACGTTTTCAAATTGCTGCGGCATCGGGCGAATGGGCGGACGCGGCGGAAGTTTCTTTGCCGGTGTGGACGCCTGCGACTACCGAAGCCTTTGCTACCTACGGCGAATTGGACAACGGCGCAATCATTCAACCGATCAAAGCGCCTTCGGACGCTATCAAACAATACGGCGGTCTAGAAGTCACCACTTCTTCAACACAGCTTCAAGAGTTGACTGACGCGGTGTTGTATTTGACCGCCTATCCGTATGAATGTTCGGAGCAATTGTCATCGCGCATCATGTCCATAGCCGCTTTGAAAGATGTGCTGACCGCCTTCAAAGCCAAAGACCTGCCGAGTCCCGATGCGATGGTTGCGGCTGTGAAGCGCGACATCAAACGCTTGCAGGGAATGCAAAACGGCGATGGCGGCTTTGGCTTCTGGAAACGCGGCGACGAAACTTGGCCGTACCTGAGCATACACGTTGCTCACGCTTTGCAACGCGCCAAAGAAAAAGGCTTCGATGTGCCGGACGATATGCTGAACCGCTCGAAGGATTATCTGCGAAACATCGAAAGCAAAATTCCGAGCTATTACGGCATTGATTCGCGCCGCGCTTTGATTGCCTACGCGCTCTATGTTCGCAATCGCTTAGGCGATAAAGATGCGGCGAGAGCGCGACGCTTGATTGCTGAAGCGACGCTGGAAAAACTTTCACTCGAAGCCGTCGGCTGGTTGTTGTCGGTGTTGAGCAACGAGGCAAACTCGCGTGCGGAAGTCGCGGCGATGCGTCAGCATTTGAACAACCGCGCCACGGAAGAGGCTGCCACAGCCCATTTCGTGACATCGTACTCTGACAGCAACTATCTGTTGTTGCATTCCGACCGCCGCGCCGATGGCGTGATTCTGGAAGCCTTGATACAAGATCAGCCGAGCAATGATTTGATTCCGAAGGTCGTGCGCGGCTTGTTGGCGCATCGCACAGAAGGGCGCTGGGGCAACACGCAGGAGAACGCTTTTGTGTTGCTGGCCTTAGACAAATACTTCAACACTTATGAAAAGGTGACGCCTGATTTCATCGCTCGCGCTTGGCTTGGGCAAACTTATGCGGGCGACACGACATTCAAAGGTCGCTCAATCAATCGCTTCAACTTCAATGTGCCTATGAAGTATTTGCTTGAGCAAAACGGCGCGCAGAATTTGATCCTCAGCAAAGAAGGTGCCGGGCGTTTGTACTATCGCGTAGGAATGCAGTATGCGCCAACGAGTTTGAAACTAGACCCGGCGGATTACGGTTTCACCGTTGAGCGCAAGTATGAAGCGATAGACAAGGCCGACGATGTGAAGCGCGATGCCGATGGGACGTGGCGCATCAAGGCGGGGGCGAAAGTGCGCGTCAAGTTGACGATGGTAGCGCAATCAAGGCGTTATCACGTCGCCCTGGTTGATCCGATTCCGGCGGGGCTTGAAGCGTTAAACCCGGCGCTTGCGGTCACCGGCAGCATTCCGCAAGACCCTAATGGCAGTGGCGCGCAAGGCGGCTATTGGTGGTGGTGGCGTACCTGGTACGAGCATCAGAATTTGCGCGATGAACGAGTCGAAGCCTTCGCGTCTCTGTTGTGGGAAGGCGTTTACAATTACTCGTATGTTGCCAGAGCCACAACGCCCGGAGAGTTCGTCGTGCCGCCAGCAAAGGCCGAAGAGATGTACCACCCGGAAACCTTCGGACGCTCAGGCTCTGACCGCGTGATTGTTGAATAGATGAAGATTGCTCGGTGTTGAAAAGTGAGACTCGACCGATAAGCAATTTCACTGACCTAAGTAGGTTTGCGTATATCTTTTGAAAAAAACTGATTAAAAAGCCTGAAAAACAAGGGTTTTTTGTGATTATTTTTCAACAAACTTTTGCCTACCTACTTAGAGCGGTTTTGGTTTGAGATTACTGAAATATCAAACCCGTTGAGCGGCGGTCTCTGACCGGCGCGCGGTCGAAGACCGCTGCTCAATAATAGGGGTTCAGTACACACATATGAAAACCGCTCTAGCGCCGCAGGTGCGACTGGTCTATAGCACGCAACG
>JACQDB010000123.1 GCA_016201275.1 Acidobacteriota bacterium | reverse complement strand
GGTGCAAATCCTGCGCTATGAAATCGCCACTTGGGATGCTGAAATCAAAGCGCGAGCCAAGCGTCTGTCGCCGATCATCCCTATAGTTTTTTATCACGGTGCGAGGAAGTGGAATGTAGCACGCGAGTTTTCCTCTTTGGTGAACTTCGTGGGCTGCGAAGCGTTGCGCGAGTACGTGCCGGAGTTTCGCTATCACCTGACGGATTTATCGCAGTACGAAGACGAGGAGTTGAGAGCGACGATAGCGGATGTCATCTTGCTGGTGATGATGTTGTTGATGAAAAATGTGTTCCGCAAAGAGTTGAAAGAGAAGTTGAGCGCGATTCTCAGTTTGCTGAGACAAACCGGCAGTGTCGAGAGTTTGAAGACCGTGATAAAGTATTTGACGGAAACGACAGCCAAGCTCACCGATCAAGATTTACAGGAAGCGGTGAAGCCGCTGTTTGAAAGCAAAGGAGGAGAGTTGATGCCGACCATAGCAGAGACTTGGAAACGCGAAGGGATACAAATTGGCTTGCAAAAGGGGCGTCAAGAAGGCCGTCAAGAAGGCACGACAGCGTTGACCTTGCGTCTGTTACACAAGCGCTTTGGCACACTGGATAAACGCACTCAAGCGCAAATCAAGGCGCTCAGTGTCGAACAACTCGAACAACTCGGCGAAGCCTTGCTCGATTTTCAAGCGCCGCAGGATTTGGCACAGTGGTTGAAAGCTCATACGGGAAGCAATTCTTAAAGGCGCTTGAGGCCAACAGTCTGGCGTCATAGTTGCTGTTGGCCTCAGTCTGATTTTGGAGATGTGGTTACTGGAATTGTCCGCTGCGTTATCGCGGTGGGTGGTGATTACCGGATGAGGGTGGCGGGTTTCGGCGGCCTGGAGTTCGGCCTTTAGCCAGCCCAAAAACCCGCTGGTTTCGCTCTGCGGAAATGCCTGCACCACGAGTAAAAATTTTTTTTCAATCGCTTCAAGCATTTGGCAATCGGGATAAATTTTCCGATTGCATTTTTCATGCGGCTTCCATATAATCGGGCGCGATTTAACGGACGCACATCAGTCTCACAGGTGCCCCAAAAATAAACTAGGATTGTCTTGGATGCAAGCTGAGTTACTAGACTTAAAACCAGAGCCTTGCCCAAAATGTGGGGGTACAGGCTGGGAGTTGGTAGAAGGGAAAGGGGTGCGCGCCTGCCTGTGCAAGCAGACCGCTCGCGTTGACCTGCTGCTGACGCAGGCGAAAATTCCCACCCGTTTCAAAGACTGCTCCTTCGAATCCTATGAGGCTTATTGCCCATCACTTACTCGCGCCTTGATGACCGGCAAACGCTTTGTCGAGGAGTATCCGAATGTGGACGTAGGCTTGTTGTTTCTGGGAAGTTGTGGGGTTGGCAAAACGCATCTGGCCATAGCCATCTTAAAAGCCCTGATTGCCAAAGGCATACCCGGTTTGTTCTATGATTTCCGCGATTTGTTGAAAGAGATTCAGGACAGCTACAATCCCAACACGCACACCTCCGAATTGAAAATTCTCGCGCCGATCTTCGAGACCGATGTGTTGGTGCTGGACGAACTCGGAGCCAGTAAACCTACCGAGTGGGTGCAAGAGACCATGACCCACATCATCAACAAACGCTACCTTGATAAAAAGGTCACCATCTTCACTTCAAACTATATGGATATGACCATTGGCTCGGCCTATGACGAGACCTTAACCGAACGCGTCGGCGTGCGCCTGCGTTCGCGTTTGAAAGAGATGTGTCGCCAAGTGCTGATTGAAGGCGACGATTATCGCAGCACCATCAGCACACGTCGCGGTGGCCGTTTCACGGCTCGTTAATCTTCCAACCGACAAGTTTCCATGAAAGACTTTTACAAAGCCGACCTCGCCTTCATTCACGATGTCGGCTTTGCGGGGTTTGCGCGGAACGCCGCGCCGGGAATTTTCGCTATACTGAAACACTATAAACTGACCGATGGACTGGTCGTTGATCTCGGTTGTGGCAGCGGTTGGTGGGCGAAAGCCTTGACCGACGCCGGGTATGAGGTTCTCGGCATAGACATATCCGCAGCCATGATTCGTCTGGCGCGACAGCGCGCACCGCAGGCAGAATTTCGCGTCGCTTCGTTACTGCAAACCGACATCCCGTCGTGTCGCGCCATCACTTCTATCAGCGAGTGTCTGAATTATCTGTGCGATTCGCGCAACCACAACCGCGCCCTCGTCCAATTGTTTCGCCGCATTCATCAAGCCTTGCTTCCCGGCGGCGTCTTCATTTTCGACATACTCGAACCCGGACAATTCAAAGCAGGAAGCGTCACCAGAGGCTTCACGGAAGGGGACGGCTGGGCGGTGCTGGTGGAAAAACGCGAAGATGAAAAAACCGCTACCTTGACCCGTCGCATCATCACCTTTCGCAACACCGGCAAACTCTATCGCCGCGATGAAGAAGTGCATCAGGTGCGTTTGTACCAAGCCAAAGAGTTGGCCTATGAATTACGCGGCATCGGCTTTCAAGTGAAAATCATGCATCGCTATGGCGATTATGCCTTGCCCAAACCTCATTCGGTGCTGGTGGCGCGAAAGCCGAAATAGCAGGCTATCTTCGAGGTCTTGACCGCCACGGTTTTCATCATCAAACGACAGCCTTGCGACTGGACTCGCTCTCAAACGGTGAAAGGGCCGAGCCAGTGCAGCAAGCCTTGGAAGTCGAAGGGGCGTGATTGGTGCGCTCGGAAAGACCGGCGACAGCGCGGCGGCTGCACGACGACTTGTCTCTACACGCTGGTAAGCGCTGGATAAGCCTTTCACGCTTGCCGCTCTATAGCCCTGCCTTGCGCTGGTGATTTGAAGGAATCGCGTTTTGCTCTCATAATCAAACCTGCCCATCTCTTGAAAGGAAGCTCATGGACTTTCAGTTAGTATCTGATTATTCGCCGCAGGGCGATCAGCCGCAGGCTATCGAACAATTGGTGCGCGGCTTAAACGACGGCGCAGAGCATCAGGTCTTGCTTGGCGTCACCGGTTCCGGAAAAACTTTTTCGCTTGCGGCAGTCATCGAGCGCGTCAATCGCCCGGTGCTGGTGATGGCGCATAACAAGACGCTCGCGGCGCAGCTTTATCAGGAGTTCAAATCGTTCTTTCCGCACAATGCTGTCGAATATTTCGTCAGCTATTACGACTACTATCAACCCGAAGCCTATATGCCGGCCAGCGATACTTACATCGAAAAAGAGGCGACCATCAACGAAGAGATTGATCGCTTGCGCTTGTCGGCGACGCGCAGTTTATTCGAGCGCCGCGATTGCGTCATCGTCGCCAGCGTCTCGTGCATATACGGTTTGGGCGACCCCGATGCTTATTACGGCATGGTTGCTTTCGTCGAACGCGGTCAGCAAGTGTCGCGCACCGACCTGCTCAAAAAACTGGTGGAGATTCAATATCAACGCAACGATATAGAATTCGCGCGCGGCTCGTTTCGCGTGCGCGGTGACATCGTCGAAGTCTATCCGGTCTATCAAGACCGCGCCATACGTATCGAATTCTGGGGCGATGAAATCGAAGCCATCTCGACCATTGACCCTTTGCTGGGCGAAGTGTTGGAGACGCACGAACGCTTGCCGATTTATCCCAAGACGCATTATGTCACTTCGCCAAAGACCATCAAGCGCGCCATCAAAACCATCAAGGAAGAATTGGATTGGTGGGAGCCGCAACTCATCGAACAAGGCAAAGTCATCGAGGCGCAACGCCTGCATCAACGCACGCTGTACGACATAGAGATGATGAAAGAGTTGGGCTATTGTCAGGGTGTGGAAAATTATTCGCGTCATCTGACCGGCAGAAATCCCGGCGACCCGCCGCCAACCTTGCTCGATTATCTGCCGCGTGATGCGGTGGTGATGGTGGATGAAAGCCATCAGACGATTCCGCAGGTGCGCGGTATGTATGCCGGTGACCAGTCGCGCAAAGGCACGCTGGTGGATTACGGTTTTCGTTTGCCTTCGGCGAAAGACAATCGTCCGCTCAATTTTGAAGAGTGGAAACAACGCGTAGGTCAGGTGATTTATGTATCGGCAACGCCCGGCCCCTATGAATTGACTATGACGGGCGGCGAAGTTGTCGAGCAAGTCATACGCCCGACGGGCTTGATTGATCCCGAAGTTGATGTGCGTCCGGTGCGCGGTCAGATTGACGATTTGCTCAATGAAATTCGTCTCCGAACCGCCAGACAGGAGCGCGTGTTGGTGACGACCTTGACCAAGAAGATGTCCGAGAATCTGACGGATTATTACACCGAAGTCGGCGTGCGCGTGCGCTATCTGCACTCGGAAATCCAGACTCTTGAACGCATCAAAATCCTGCGCGATTTGCGGCGCGGCGAATTCGATGTGCTGGTCGGCATCAACCTGCTGCGCGAAGGTTTGGATTTGCCGGAGGTTTCACTCGTGGCAATTTTAGATGCCGACAAAGAAGGCTTTCTGCGTTCCGAAAGCTCGTTGATTCAGACCATGGGGCGCGCTGCTAGAAACGTCAATGGCAAAGCGATTCTGTACGCCGACAAGATGACCGACTCGATGAAACGCGCAATCGGCGAGACGCAACGCCGACGGGAAAAACAGACCGCGTACAACGTCGAAAACGGCATCACGCCGCAGACCATTATCAAAGCGATTGATTCGACGCTGGTTTCCATAGTCGAAGCCGATTACTTCAAAGTGCCGCTTGAGTTGGAAGATGTCGAAGGCTTTTCGCTCGAAAATATTGACGAAGCGTTACAAAGACTCGAACGCGAGATGCGCGAAGCGGCGGCGAAATTTGAATTCGAGCGCGCCGCTGAAGCGCGTGATAAAATCAAACACCTGCGCGACCGCAAATTGACTTTGCGATAAGGAGGGAATTATGGCAAGCGCAAAATATCGGCAGGAATTACTGAATGAGGTCAACGAATTGCCTGAAGAGACCTTGCCCAATCTGTTGCAGATAATTCGCCTGTTCAAAGAAAGTGTTTTGACGCAAGGTCGTCAATCGGCGCTGACGCTGCAACAGGAGTTTGCCGATTGGGATAGGTTAAGTGATGAAGCTCTGCTTGAATTTGAGAAAGGGCTTTAGCGATGGAGATCGGCGATATTTATGCGGTCGAAATTCCTTCAAGCAACGGTCACGAGCAAGCCGGTGTACGACCTGCCATCATCGTGCAAGCTACAGCGTTTGCGGCACGGCTACCGACAACTTTGATTGTGCCGCTGACTTCGCAATTCGCAGCAACGTCCTTTGCCGGAACTTTCTTGATTCAACCGGATGCGGAAAATCAATTGAATGCCAACTCCTTTGCTTTGGTGTTTCAATTACGAGCCATTGATAAACGTCGCGTAAAGCGAAAAATCGGCAAGTTGAATGATGCTGACCTTGCAAAACTGTATTCACACCTGAAGGCGTTGATGCACATCCCTTGACGGTTTTGATTGCGGCAAAAGGCAGGCTGCTGCATTGCAAGGCGCATGAAGCGGCGGCAAAATTTGAATTCGAGCGCGCCGCTGAAGCGCGTGATAAAATCAAACACCTGCGCGACCGCAACTTGACTTTGCGATAAGTGGCAAGCGCATTGGCGAGATAAAAATCTTGCCAACGCGCTTGCGGTTTTTATCGGATAGTCCCGAATCAGCGATTGCTGAAAGGGGGAATATCAAGGAGTGCTGAAACAATTTCGGGTTGGCGGATTGGTCATAGAGCGCGCCAGTTCACTACGAAATTCACCAAAGCCTTTTCGCAATTCGCCCAGGTTCACGTCATAGTCTTTGGCGATTTGTCCTATGGACGCGCCGGCCTGAAGTTTCGTCAAGATTTCGTCGAGCGGTTTATCAATTCGGTCGGCCATCACCACGGCGGCGACGAATTGACCGAACGGAAAATTTTGCAGAGCGTTGTATTTATCTTTTAACTGCTGGGCAGTGCCTATGCCTGTGGTGTGCGCGGCAAGCACACAGAAGACGGCATCGCGCCCCAGCCCTTGCTCGGCTTCGTCGGCTTTCGCGGCCAGTTTATTGGCTTCTTTGGTGGTGGCTTTCTCTTCTTTTTTGCTGTTGGCCTTGCTGAGTCCTTCGCCTTGTCCTTGCGCGAAACTCATTGCCGCTGTGATTGCCAAACCAGCGGTAAGCAAGAGAAGACGGGAAAATATCTTTGGGAACATAGTGGATTTCATGCTCATACCTCCAGAAAATCGTTAAGAGGTGAGGGGACAGGGGCCGCCGCGCTGTGACCGCGCATCCCGATAGTAGGGGGTTGACCAGGCAAAGTCAATAATAGAGTCCCGAATCTCCCTTGCCCTGCCTGACCTGCTGAAATCGCCAGGGAAAAATTGTGCAGCGCGGCTCGTGATATTGCATCTGCAAAGCTTCCTCTGTACCCTATAGCAGATTATGTTTACCTTCATCACTTCTGGAGAATCGCACGGCAAAGGGCTGGTCTCAATCATCGAAGGCTTGCCCGCAGGCTTGCCCGTTGACCTTAATTTTATCAACCATGAACTGTGGCGCAGGCAGCAAGGCTACGGGCGCGGCGGACGCATGAAAATCGAAAAGGATGAAGTCGAAATCATGTCCGGCGTGCGCCACGGCAAAACTTTAGGCACTCCCATTGCCCTGCTGACGCGCAACCGCGACTTTGAAAACTGGGTTGAGGTAATGAACGTCGAGCCGCGTGATTTCACTGACGAAAAACGCGCCCGTCGCGTGTCGCGTCCGCGTCCCGGTCACACCGATCTGGCCGGTGGTTTAAAATACGACACCCACGATTTGCGCGACATACTGGAACGCGCCAGCGCCCGCGAAACCACCGCCCGCGTAGCTGTCGGCGCGTTTGCCAAATTGTTGATCAAAGAGATCGGCATCGAAGTGTTAAGCCACGTCGCCATGATTGGCGGCACGCCAGCGCAACCGCTCGAAGCGAGTTGGGAACAAATTACAGCCTTGCCCGATGATTCGCCTTTGCGTTGTGTTGATGCAGAGGTGGAACGGCAGATGATGGCTTT
Source organism: Acidobacteriota bacterium (assembly GCA_016201275.1). GTDB lineage: Bacteria > Acidobacteriota > Blastocatellia > UBA7656 > UBA7656 > JACQDB01. The sequence goes on along the minus strand of JACQDB010000123.1, from coordinate 12,916 downwards.
GATTGATCGAACCAAAGAAGAGAAAGACACCCTCGGTGGCATCTTTGAAGTGGTCGCTCATAATGTTGTCACCGGCCTGGGTTCGCACGTTCAGTGGAACCGCAAAATTGATGGCCGCCTGGCGCAGGCCATCATGTGCATACACGCTGTGAAGGCGGTTGAAATCGGCATCGGCACCCAGGTCAGCAAAACCACAGGGTCGCACGTGCATGACGAAATAGGTTATAATTCGGAGGCGCGAAAATTTACGCGCCCGACCAATCGCGCAGGCGGTATCGAAGGCGGTATCAGCAACGGCGAAGAGGTGCGCGTGCGTGGTCATTTGAAACCGATTTCGACGCTACGCAGGCCGCTTGCCAGCGTGGATGTGTTGACCAAAGAGGAATCCGCCGCCGCCTTTGAGCGTTCCGACATCGTTGCGGTGACGGCTGCCGGAGTCATCGGCGAAGCGATGGTGGCCATCGTCTTGGCCGATGCAGCGTTGGAAAAATTCGCTGGCGATAGCCTCAAAGAGTTCGAGCGGAACTTCGCGGGCTACGTCCAACAGTTGAAAGAATATTGATGAAGGCTCTATGCGAAAGGCCGACGAAGTAGATCGTGAAGTGGCGGAATTGCGCCACTCTATCAAGGCGACGCGCACCCACGGCGTACTTTATTATCTGTTGCTCGTTGCCGTGATGTTCGTCGGCTTTGCCATCGGTTACGCGACGCACAGTTTGATCGGTGCGGCCATCATTATCGCCGGGCTGGCGCTGATTGCCTGGCGCGAGGTTTCTCACATCAAGACTCGCACGACGGTGCTGTCACAGTTGCTGAACGAAAAGCTCATGGAGCAGCGCCATCTGGAAGAGCGACAAAAGGAGTTTGAGATAAGAAAATGAAACTAGCGGTAGTAAAATACGGCGACCCGGTTTTGACCAAACGCGCCGAGGAAGTAACCGAGTTTGACAAGCAGTTGGCCAAACTCGTTGATGATATGTTCGAGACCATGTATGCAGCGCCCGGTGTCGGGTTGGCCGCGCCGCAGGTCGGCGTTTTGCAACGCCTGTTTGTGATGGATTGCAGCGGCGGCAATAATCCCAAACAAAAACTCGCTTTGATCAACCCTGTGCTGGAACTTGAAGAAGGCAATCAAATGGGCGATGAAGGCTGCCTGAGTTTTCCCGGCATCTATTTCCAGGTGAAACGTCCGCAGCGCGTCATCGTCAAGGCGCAGGATCTTGACGGCAGCCCGTTTACCCTCGATGTGATGGATTTGGAAGCGCGCTGCGTGGAACACGAAACCGACCATCTCGACGGCGAGTTGTTCATTAATTATTTAAGTCCGCTGAAACGCGATCTGGTGCAGCGCAAAATTAAAAAGCGCGTCAAGCTGGGCGACTGGTAGCGGCGTTCCGTCTGGATGACGAGATAGAGAGTGGTGAAGCGAAGCCCGAAGTCTGCAACAGACTACCGGCTTCTTTATTTTTTACGACCCCGTTTGCATCAGTGTTGTGCTTGTATTCGTCCGCTTTCTGTAGTAGGTTTTCGACAGTTTGCAAGCCTAGGGATCAGGGCTGAATGCAGGCCGCGACGCAGATGATTTGAAAACGTCATCGAGCGCATTTTTGCTATGTCAGAAAATCTATCAACCTTGAAAAAAGTCTTACTCCCGGAAGAAGCCATAAAGTCGCTGTTCGGACCTTATGATGAAAATATCAAACATCTGGAAAGCCTGATACCGGTGCGCGTCAATCTGCGCGGCAACGAATTGAATATCGAAGGCGAAGCCGAAGATGTAGAGGTCGTAGAGACCATCCTCGCCGATTACGCCAGCCTGTTTCAAGAAGGCAAGCGAATGTCCGGCGAAGAGTTGAAAGCGGCGTTTCGCCAGATTGCCGAAGACCGCGCTTACACCTTGCGCGATTATTTCACCAAAGCGCGCATCAATCCGGCGGGCAAAAAACAGGTGATGGCGCGGTCGGTCAATCAACGCCGTTATATCGAAGCCATCGAAAAATTCGACATCGTGTTTGGTATCGGCGTCGCTGGCACGGGCAAAACTTTTCTTGCTGTGGCGATGGCGGTGCAGGCCTTGATGCAGAAGCGCGTCAACCGCATCATCCTCGCTCGTCCGGCGGTCGAAGCGGGCGAAAAGCTGGGCTTTCTGCCCGGCGATTTGCAGGACAAAGTTGATCCGTACCTGCGCCCGTTGTATGACGCGCTGTTTGATCTGGTGGATTACGAGCGCGTCACCAAATTATTAGAGAAGCGCGTCATCGAAGTCGCGCCGCTGGCCTTCATGAGGGGGCGGACGCTGTCGGATGCCTTCATCATTTTGGACGAAGCGCAGAACACCACTTCGGAACAGATGAAGATGTTTTTAACGCGCATCGGCTTTGGCTCGAAAGCCGTCATCACCGGCGACGTGACGCAGATTGATTTACCAAGCGGCAAGCGTTCTGGTCTGGTCGAAGCCGAGCGCGTCGTCAGAAATATCGAAGGCATCGAGTTCATCCACTTCAATGAAAAAGATGTCGTGCGACATCATCTGGTGCAGATGATTATTCAGGCTTACGATAAAACCTCGAAAACCAATTTTGAAGAGAAACTCTAACGATGCGGACTGCAGAATGCGGATTGCGGATTGCCGATTACCGATTGAAGAGGATTGGCAATTGGCAATTCGGAAGTTGCAATGCAGAGAGAAAAATAGATTTTCATGAGTAATCCAATGAGTAAAACCATCCGCAATTCGCAATTCGCAATTCGCAATTGAACTATGCCGAAGGCAGCCTCAACCACCCCTGTGCAAAAACTGACAGCGCGTTTCCGGCGCTTTTCGGCGACGCTGTCCGATCAAGCGGTGGTTGATGCAGGCGTGGGCATTTTCATCATCGTCATTTTGTCGCTGATGTTGCTGCGAAGCTATCAACGGAATCAGATTGACGCGCTGCCCGCTGGCGCGGTGGCGGCTTCCGATATCCTCGCCCCCGAAGACATACGCGTGGCCGACCCCGAAGAGACCGAGCGTTTGCGCGCGCAAGCGCTGGCGCAGGTGCTGCCGGTTTTTGATTACAAAGTCAAAGCGGCGCGTGATGTGCGCGGCAGCATAGAGCAGATGTTTCACTTGGGTCAAGCCGCCGAGCCTGGGCTTACTCTTGAAGATTTGAATAACCGCATTCAACAGGAGGCGGGCATCTTTCTGGATGACGAGCAGTTGGCGGTGCTGGTCAAACACCGCTTCAATTATGAACTGGAAAAGCTGATGGTTGACCACCTGGAATCGGTGATGGGAAGCGGCGTGGTCAGCAGCCGCAGCCAGATCGTCAAATACGCGACCACGGGAATTCTGCGCCGCGACACCCGCAGCAATACCGAGATGGCGGTTACTGACCTTGCGCCGATTCGAGATTTGATTACCGCACGCGCTCAATTGCGTTCGGAAAAAATTGTCTGGCCTGCCGATTACGATGCCCGCGAACGCAAATTGTTCGGCGAAATTCTTGGCTCGCTCATCGTTCCCAATCTGGAATATAACGAAACCGAAACCGAAGACCGTCGCACCGCCGCACGTCAATCCATCGCTCCCATCACGGTGTCGGTTGCCAAAGGCGAAGCCATCGTCAAGCGCGGCGAAACCGTCACCGCCGCCAAAGCCGCTATGCTGGAAGTCGCCTCTCGGCATCGGCCAACCGGCCAACGCGCCATCGAATTCGCTGGCACTGTGGTCATCGTCATGATGCTGGTGTTGGTGTTGTGGCAATATCTGATTCGCTATCAAAATCGCCACCTGCGCGTGCGTCGGCATTTCCTGCTGCAAATCGCTACGTTCCTTATTACCTTGGGCATCACCCGGCTGTTTTTCGCTTTCGCTTATGCGATGAGCAATTGGGTTTCCGATACGCCGTTCAATTCGCAGATGGCGTATCAATATTTAGCGCCGGTGGCATTGGGCGCGGCGCTGGTCACGATCTTGACCGATGATCAAGCGGCCTTTGTGTGCGCGGCGATTCTCAGCGTTTTCATAGGCATCTTTTCGGGCAATATTCATTTGGCGGTTTACGCTCTGGTGTCGAGCGTCGCGGCCTTACATTATCTGCGGAATTGTCGTGACCGCACGGAACTGGTGAGCGCCGGTATGTGGATTGGCATGGTGAATGCTGCCGCCGTGCTGGCGCTTGATTTGTTAGGCTCGAACGAATTTCTGACTCGCAATCCGAGCGGTGTGAAGATTCTGTCTATAGCCTTGTTCGACGCCGCCTGCGGTTTTGCCAGTGGCGTGTTGTCTTCGATGTTCGCTTCGATTCTGCTGCCGCTGTTGGAATGGTTGTTCCAGATTACCACGAACATCAAATTGCTGGAGTTGTCGAACTTGAATCTGCCGTTGCTGAAACAACTGGCGGAACGCGCCCCCGGAACCTATCACCATTCGATAATGGTTGGCCTACTGGCTTCCAAAGCCGCCGAAGCCATCGGCGGTGACGCTTTGTTTACCCGCGTCGCCTGTCTTTATCACGACATAGGCAAGAGCATACGCCCGACCTACTTCATCGAAAATCAGACTTTTTCCGGCAATCCGCATGATAACCTTGAGCCGAAGATGTCTTCGATAGTTTTGGCCAATCATGTGAAGCAGGGCATCGAGTTGGCCAAGCAATACAAATTGCCGCCGCGCATCATCGGCGTGATTCCGCAACACCACGGCACCGGGTTGATGAAATATTTTTATTTCAAAGCGAAAGAGAATGCTTCAGACCCGGAATCGAAGGCTCTGGAAAAAGAGTTTCGCTATCCGGGGCCGAAACCACAGACCAAAGAGGCAGGCATTATTATGATTGCCGATTCGGTCGAAGCCGCTTCGCGTACCGTGCAAGAGCCGACGATTGCGAAGTTTGAAAACATGGTGTCCATGATTATCACGCGCTTGCGCGATGACGGACAGTTGGACGACTGCGACATCACGCAACGAGAACTCAGTTTGGTGGCGCAGAGTTTCGTCAAAACCCTGATGGGCATACAGCATCATCGCATCAGCTATCCCGGTTATGATTTCAACCGGCCCACCGCGTCGTCGAAAAACATCGAGACCAATCAACAGATTGGCGGCAGCGAGGGCAAACCGAAAGCTTCAACCAGAGGCGGCGCGAAAACGGAAGCGAAGAAAGCCAGTGGCGATTGAAGTCGTAAATAGACAGCGCCTGATGAAACTGGATCGTCGCGGCATTGCCGAGTTAGCGAGCGCCGCGCTTGCTCTGGTTGGCAAGGCGGCGCAGGTGAAGAGGCCAAAGAGAACGTCTTTGGCTGTGCATAAGAAGGCCGAAAGCGCTTGGCGCATCACTGTTGCGGTGGTACGCGATCAAACCATACGGCGCTTGAACCGCGAGTATCGCGGCAAGGATTACGCGACCGATGTGCTGTCGTTTCCAGCCAGCGCCGAAATAGCGGAAGGCTTCGAGTTTGGCGAAGCGAATTTTTTAGGCGATGTGGTGATTTCGGTTGATACGGCTTGGCGACAGGCGCAGGAAGCCAGGCATTCTTTTGAACGCGAGGTCGAGGAGTTGGTGATTCACGGCGTCCTGCACTTGTGTGGCTACGATCATGAAACCGACAACGGCGAGATGAATCGCTTAGAATTGCAATTGCGAAAGCGCTTGCTGGATCAGGGATTGGGCAGGAGTTTTGCTCAGGGATAGACCAAAGCAAAACCCTGAAAGTGGCTACAGTAGCCGGTTTCAGGGTGTCGGGTGGGCGCGTCTGTGAGTGATGTGCAGCGAAGGACTAGGGACTAAGTACAGGGCGCGACAACTTCACCGCTGGTTAGAAAATACTGATTTGCTGCAAAAAGCCTATGTTTATTGGCTCATTTGAAAAATCATGGCGTTGCGAACTAACGGCATATTTACTGTGCCTTGTACTAAGGACTAGGGACTAAGGACTAGGGACTGATGATAAGCGAGTTTTGGTTGACCGGCGCGGCGATTGTTGTGTTGGTCTTTCTTTCCATCATCAAAACGGCGTATGAAGCCTTGAGCGAAGTCTCGCTCAGAATTCTGGTGAACGAGCGCCAGGCCAGTCGCCGCGCCCGCTTCTTTCGCGAACTGCTGGAAAACCGCCAGCAGTTTGAATTGATTCTCGTTCTCGGCACTCAGCTTTCGATTGCCTGCATCACCATACTGTTGACCGACATCATCACCAGATCGCAAGTCCGTGCGCCGCTGCTGCTTGCCTTTGTCACCATCTTTGCGGTCATCCTGACCTTTCGGCAATTCATCCCGCGCCTGATTGTGCAGAACCGTCCGGCGGAAGTTTTGTTATTTCTGTTGCCGGTGTTTCAAGTCTTTTATCGTGGGTTCACGGTTTTCGTAGCCCCGATCAACGCCGTGTTACAGCGTTTGAAAATTACCGAGGATGAAGCCGATGAAGACGAAACCGCCGAGGATGATGACGAAGCCATGCAGGAAGTGCAGGCGTTGATAGACGTGGCGGAAGAAGAAGGCATCATCGAAGAGTCGGAAGGCGAGATGATTCAATCGGTGTTGGAATTCGGCGAAACGCTGGTCAGCGCCATCATGCGTCCGCGCCCGCTGATTGCGGCGATTCCGCTTACGGCGACGGTTGAAGATGCGCGGCGCTTGATTATGGAAGTCAAGTATTCGCGCCTTCCCGTCTATCGCGATAACATTGATCAGATTGAAGGTCTGGTTTATGTGCGCGACCTATTGGCTTATTGTGAGCCGGACAAAGAGCAGACGCCAGTGAGCGAGTGTATGCGCCCTGTGCATTCGGTTCCTGAATCGAAGCCAATTGCCGAGTTGTTACACGAGATGCAACGCGCCAAAGTGCAGATGGCGATTGTCATAGATGAATATGGCGGCGTCGCTGGCCTCGTCACCGTCGAAGACATTATCGAAGAGGTGATGGGCGAAATCGAAGACGAAGATCGCGGCCACATAGATGTGGAAATCAAGGCCAGCGAAGACGGCTCGTATGAACTGGAGGGTAGCACCGAGATCAAAGTCGTCGAAGCGCTTTTCGATAAAGAAGTAGAGGCCGACGACTTCACGACGATTGCCGGGTTGATGATTAACGAAATGAATCGCGTCCCCGCCGAGGGCGAAAAACTAGAGTTCAAAGGCTTGGAATTCGAGGTGCTGGACGGCGACGCCCAGCGCGTGAATAAAGTCCGCTTGCGCGCCCTTGAGCCGACGACGGCAAACGAATCGGAAGCCGCCAGTTCCTAAGCGCAGGGAAAAAGAAAAAGGCAAAAGTAGTAGCGAAAGTAAAAGCTAAATTACACTTCACCTGAGCCTCGCACGATTGAGCCAAGGGCATAGGCCGTTGCTCGACGGCGCGAAGGATGAAGCTAAAATTGAAGGACACGGATTGACGAAAAACAGGACGCCGCAAAAATCGGGAATGGTGGCTTTAATCGGTCGCCCCAACGCTGGCAAATCAACTTTATTGAATCGGCTGGTGGGCGAAAAAATTGCTATCGTTTCGGACAAACCGCAAACTACGCGCACTCGTATCAGCGGCGTGTTGACCCGCAAGGAAGGCCAGGCGGTTTTCCTCGACACGCCGGGCATACACAAACCCGGTTACAAATTGAATCGCCGGATGATGAACATCGTCACCGATTCGCTGTCGTCTGTAGAGGTCATTTTGCTGATGATTGACGCGACCCAGGCGATGGGCGCGGGCGATAAATTTGTGCTGGACATGATTAAGCGCGTTCAGACGCCGGCGTTTCTGCTGCTCAACAAGATTGACAAAATGGCGGACAAAAGTAAGCTGCTGTCCTTGATTCAACGCTACACTGACGAACGCGAGTTTATCGAAGTGATTCCGGTATCGGCGCTCAAAGGGGAAAACGTCGAGTTGTTACTGGAAAAGATTTTTGCTTACTTGCCGGAAGGCGAACCGCTGTACCCGGAAGATGCGTTGACCGATCAGCCCGAACGCACATTGGTTGCCGAGTTGGTGCGCGAAAAAATTTTGCAGGCGACCTCCGAAGAGTTGCCTTATGTGACGGCGGTAGTGGTCGAGCGTTGGCAAGAGAGCGACGAGCGTTTGCAGATTCATTGTTTGATTTATGTCGAACGCGCTTCGCACAAAGCCATCGTCATCGGGCGCGGCGGCGCACGCTTGAAAGAGATCGGCACGCTGGCGCGCAAAGATATTGAAACCTCATTAGGGCGAAAAATTTTTTTGGGCTTGTATGTTAAAGTGCGCGAACACTGGCGCGACGATGACCGTGCCTTGAACGAGCTAGGCATACAGATGGGATGACGAGCGCGGGCAATCATCAGCGTCCGGGAGGGCAGAAGTTGCCGATGAATTTTTGGGTCTGCGGTGAATTTCAGCCATCTGCTGCTTGTATTCTTTTGAAGTCATAAGCTAGAATAACGCACTTTGAATGCGCCCTCGGACGCGAGTCTTAGCGAGGGCGCAACAATCCGTCAGGGCCGTTAGCTCAGTTGGTAGAGCAGGGGACTCTTAATCCCAAGGTCGGCGGTTCGACCCCGCCACGGCCCATCAATCCTATCAATAACTTACAGGCATTTTGCACTCCCCTAGTCTGGGCTGTGGTGCAAATTTGGGACAGAAGATTTACCTTTGCCCCAATTTGCCGCCGCTTCTACAGCTTTCCGTTTCCCTTCTTCCGTCGCGTGAACATAACGCATGGTCGTGCTGATGTCTGTGTGACCCATGACTTCTTTTACAGCACTAACGGGTGCGCCTGCATCAATCGCTCTGGTGCCGAAGGTATGGCGGATGTCGTGAAACCTGAAGCCTGTGATTTTTGCATCTCGAAGCGCCGAATACCAAGCCTTCTTGAAATCCACCACAGCTTTCCCTGTCTTCGGATTCTCGAACAGATAGCCGTTCTTTCCAACGCCGACAGTAAGCCTTTGAAGCATCGGCCTGATGTCTGGGTGGATAGGAACACTACGCGGCTTTCCTGATTTAGTCTGCTTGAGATGAATTGACTCTCGTTGGAAATCAATTTGTGATTTGTGAAGAGTGCAAATTTCCATCTTTCGCATTCCGGTATGCAAGGCTATCAAGAAGATGTCGAAAAGCTGAGGGTAGCTTTCTTGTAGTAGCGTCCTCAAGCGTGATTCTTCATCGGCTGTCAGATACCGTTCAACCAGATTCATCACTCTCAATTTTTTAACACTTTTGCAAGGGTTCGACTGCATTAACTCGCGTTCGATTGCGAGTGTAAAGATACGTGAGAGTAACGCAAGCTCAAGATCAACAGAGGCAGGAGCACGAAGCTTTCCCCGCTTGTTGACATTTGTCAGCCGAGTTTTCTTGAATTGCTCGACGTTTAATTTTGTAATCTCACGCATCTTTTTGTTTTTGAAATAGTCGAGAATTGGTTTTGATCTTGAAACATCATTACGCCAGGAGCGTTTGTTGTCCTTTGACCAAGGCAAAAACTCCTTCTCGACAAATTCTCGCAGAGTGATGTTGCTAGGTTCACTGCCATAGCGCCCCGTAAAAATTGCTTCCTTGGCTTTAGATTCTGCCTGCAATGCATCGTACTTCGTTTGCGCTTCGGGAACAGCACGTTTATATCGCACTCCCCTGATGCAAAAAGAGTAGTACCAGGTTCTGCCATGTTTACACTTACCTTTGCAACGCTCACATTTCCTTTTATCAACTGCCATCGGGATTCTTCCTTTCCCGATTTGCAGCCAGTCGGTTCGCAGCAATCTTACTACTGGCGGCTAAAGAGAGTCTATAGGCAGAATGTTTGTCATCTTCGGGCAGTGTCCAACGCAGGAGTTCGGACAGAAGAAAGATCGGCCGCCCCCCTGCATAGCGAACCGGAATTCTATCTTGAGAAATCCACGTCGAAATAGTTTTCGGCTTTACCCGCAACAGGATTGCCGTCTCTTCAACATCCAGGAAGACAACCTGAAACAGTTGTAATACCTCTTTCGGATTTAACCGCTCGGTAAGAATTCCTGCCACTTCCATAGCAATCGCTTCTACTATGGAAGACGATAAGGAAGATGGATCAAAAATCATTGGCTCATTCATAATTCCTGTTTCTCCTATAGCCTCGAAATTGCTTTGGCCTTACTTTCCCCATCCCCGACTGAGAGTCTTTCCGTTTCCCGCATCGCCAGCAGATGCCGTCGGTTCCTCCTTCGCTTCCTGTGGCGCGTCTTCAATCTTTTCACTCTCCCGCGCTTGGCGCTCTGATTGACGAACCGCACACACACAATGCAAAGTCCATGCCCGGCCACCTCAATCGAGACATTCACTGCTCCACATTCCCATTGATTCGTGATCCGGCGAGTGCAAGGTAAAGTATTCTTTCGCCCCTGACATCATCATAGAATTTGCCGTCATATTTCTCCCCGATAGAACGACGAATCCATCAAGGAGTCATCGCATCGCATCGAAAAGACAAAAGCCTATGGCACATAGTCAAATGGCCAGAACTCTCTTGTGCCATGTTCATCGAGGAAAGCTGCCACCAGATCGCCAACGTGGTTGATGGCGATTTCAAAACGGGGATATTCTTCGGGATGTCGCGGCAGCCACTTTTCAAAAGTGATCTCTCTGTACCCCTCAATCTCAACTGTGATTTTTATCTCCATCTGATTTTCTCCTTTTGATTTTGTGATTTCTACGGGCTGGGATTTTGATGGTGGTGATGATCTCAATCTAAAACATCTGTTGTTTGATCAGCCTCCACCAAATCCCAACCCTGACATCTTTTTCATCGCAGCTTTTTGCAAGGCTTGTGCCGATTATCGAAGGGAGAGGTTTTATCGGTACAGATGATCACCGATTTAATGAGCGCAAGTTTCCGATTAAATTCGAGGTTCCTTATCGCCAAGTTACGGCAGGATACCGATGCGCTAGCGCACTGAAAAATTTCTCACCTGCAAATCTTTTTTTCATTTTTTCATGAAGGCAATTTGGCATCAGGGTTGCATTTCCGCTCAACCGAAGAAAAGCCCCTGATAAGAAGCGCCGATTAGAGGAGATTTTTTGTGAGCCAAGACAAACCGTTGTTGAAAGGGAAGCGAAAAAAACGAGCCTGGAATTCGAATCATTATCCCAAAATGATTACCGTCCGCCTCACTAATGAAGAACATCAGCAGATCACTCTACGAGCCAAACTGGCGCGAACGAGCGCCTCGCGTTATCTCGTGCATCGCGGTTTGCACAACAAACTGCTCAAGTTTCGCCCTGCCTTGCCGCCGCTTGATGCTGGTCAACGAGAGCCGATTGAACGCTTGCTTTATGAGTTGAACCGAGTCTTTCTCGCGCTTTCAAAACTCAATCACTCACTTCATCTGTCCTTCAAAACGGCTGCCGACACGGTCACGAAAGACGAGATCAAGCAAGCCTTGAGCGAAGTTTCCCGGCTCATTGAAAAGAGCAAAGAACTTTTATGACTGCAATAACTGGCGGCACCTTCTGCAAATTTCGACGCGGCACAACCGGCAAATCGGGTACCCACATGAAGTACATCTCGCGTGATTCTGCTGTGAGAAATGATGAGCGAGACCTCTTGATGTGCAACCTTCCCGATTATGTTCGCGAGGCACCAAGCTACGAAGAGTTGCGGTTGAATCTCATCAGTTATGCCTTGATGCGTGAAGAAGCCGAGCGCGCGCGCGACCTGTTGCGCCAACAAACCCGCAGCCATTTTCGCGCGACTCTCTCTTTCGAGCGCCAGCTTGAAGCCGAACAGGCTCGCCGAATGGTTGATGAGTGGCTCGAAAGATGTTTCCCGCAAGCGCGCGCGGCAGCCTTTTTTCATCGCGACACTGAGCATCTCCACGCTCACATCTGGATAGAGGTGCGCCAACTTGATGAACGCAAGATTGATCTCGCGCCGCGTGATTACCGGCGACTCGACGAGCGCTGGAATGAAATCTATGCCCGCGAAATGAAGCGCGACGAACGCGAGCATCTTTTAAAGAAAGAGCAGACTCGCCAGTACAAACGCGCTTTGGCACGCAACGAGCATAGCGAACGACCAGTGCGGATGAGCCGGAAATCACGCGACGACTACGACGAAATCGAACGACAAAAATTTGGAGCACGAGAGCATGACGAAAGCAGAAATCGAAGAGATCAACGAGCAGTTGCAGAGAATCATCCGCGCTTTGCAGAAAGAGAATCACCAACTACGCAAAGAGATGAAGAGCTTGAGCGCTTCCTTGCAAGCCTCAATCGAGCAGATCAACAAGCTGAACGCGCAGTACAACTCACTCGCGAGCTACGTGACGAAGTTGCGCATTTGGCTGAACGAGAACAACAACGACAACATGAAAAGGAAATAGAACGATGAAAAGAAGAAAGTTTTTAACTACAGCTACACAAGCATTCGCAGTACCAATTCTTGTCCAACAACCGCTGACAGAAAAAACTGGAAAGACCAGCAGCGATTCATCAAACCGAGATGGGCGCAAGCAGGAGAAACAAAAAAAAGCGTCCTCATCAGCAACAGACAAGAAACCACCGGCGAGGTCGGATGACAACAACCCGTTTGGCAAAGCTGGTGAAGAGCAGGAACAGTTCTTCACAGACCTGCCCAGACAACTCCTTGATGCCAAAAAGGCTGTTGGGCTTGGCCTGGCAGTGTCGGCAGTGAGTGGTGGCATTTACTATGTCGCAAGCAGACGAATGCAACTCGCGCGCAAGGCTGAAGCCCATCTCGCAACCTGGCAGGAGATCAAACATTTGCTGCGCAGCTATCATAAACCACCGGTGCCAGGTGAAATATTGATCGGGCATTACGTCGGCATTCCCTTGTTGTACGAGCGTTTCCTGGTGCTGGATCGCTGGACGGCGCTTCGCCATCTGCTGGTTTTGGGACCGAGTGGCAGCGGCAAATCCCGCTCCATTTTCCTGATTAACTGTTATTACAACCGCCAGACTTCATTCGTTGCGACCG
>JACQDB010000125.1 GCA_016201275.1 Acidobacteriota bacterium | reverse complement strand
GCTGCCACCGATCAACGAATCCCCCCGATGGTAGTCGGGGGATAGTTAAAGTCCAGCCTTGCCCGATGCTCAAGGCTGGACTTTAACTATCCCCCAACTGCCATCGGGGGGATTGCAAAAAAAACTGTGCTTGCTTGGTGTGTAGGTTGGACTTTAAGCATCCCCCAACTGCCGTTGGGGGGATTGCAAAAAAAACTGTGCTTGCTTGCTCGGTAGATTGAACTTTAACCATCCCCCGACTGCCGTTGGGGGGATTGAAGTAGTTGCGAAATCACAAGCAAATTCAACTCCTTGCCATCAACCTCACCGTCTCATCCTGATGCCGCGCCGCGTGTTCCAGATGCGCGGTCGAATGGGCGTTGATGGTTTCGCTATGTCGCCAGCGCAAGCCATGAGTGCGGCGAAAAATGCGGAGTTTCAAATTCGCTACTTCGCTGTTGAGGCAATAGAGCGGCTCGCCATCCGGGTCAACGTATTTGACCTGTACCATATCGCGCAGGCGGCATTGCGCTGTGCCTTCAATATAGACTTTGGTGTTGCGCGCTGAAAACGACCAGAAGCCAGTGCCTAAATGGCTTTGCCACTGTTCGGCAAAACGCAAGCGCACAAAATGATGTTCTTCGCCGCGATGCCGCAGCAACAGCGATTGCACCGGCGGCAAGGTTGTTCCGGCGCGACGCTGGCGCGCTCCCAAGCCTTCAAAGACCGTGCCTTCGTGATGCTCAAAAGCGTTGGCGTGTACCCATACCCATTCATCAACGTGCTTGCTGCCCCACAAATGCGCCTGACAGCCTGGCTCGTTCTCCAACTCAAGTTCGCGCCCGTCAATCGTCACCACGCCGGTGAAGCGCGTGTCCAGATTCGGCGAGCAGACAAATGAAGAAGGCCGCATCAAAGTGCCGAGGGCGCGTGGGACGTGCCTGTAGGTCGTGGCGTTGGGCGTAAAGCGCAAATCCCAACTGATGCGGTGATCGCGGTTGGCGACCGCGCCTCTGGCCTGATCGGAGGTGAGCAGCGCCTCGGCGATTCGTAGCCGAAAATGGCTTTGCTCGCTGCCAAACGCCGGCACCGGATAATCGCACACGATGCCAAAATTTTGTTCGGGCGAGGTGCGGTCAAAGACCGTCGCCCACAGTTCGGCGCGTGGCGGCAACTGCGCTTGTTCCGGGTGCGGCGCTTCCAGCGTGTAGCGAAACCAGAAGCCGCGTTGATGTGCGCGTTGATTCAAGGTCAGAAACCAGACTTCGTAATGCCCACGGCTGTGGCCGTCCCAACGGCACAGATTATCCGCGAAGTTTGCCGCTACGCTTACGCGAGAGTCAACGCTTACCGCCATAATCGAAAATCCTGTGTGCCATCGGGTCGTGGACGCCGAGAAAAGAGGTGTAGAAATTTTTAACGGTCTCAGCAACAAGACCATAGCGCATCGCAGGGAGATTGGCCAACTGATTTTCCGACGCCAAGGGAAAGCGTAAAACCGTTGGCCTGGGTGAGCGTTTTTTGCCGCGTCGAGAAAATCACGAGCGCTTGCTAAAACGATTTTTTCAAAATAGAGTTAGCGCGTATCATCTCAGCAAATGTCAGTTATAAAATCCTGGGTTCTCCACTGACGGTGGTTTCGCTGGGCGCAACACCGATTCATTCAGGCTGTAAGTTTCGTCTTCATCTTTCTGGAAATTCGCTTTACAAAAATTTCGCGACTCGCCATGAACGACTCGACACCGGCGAACTCTGGCGAAGCGCGAAGCAATTTTTCATCAGGCCGCAGAGGATTGCCGCAGAAAATCTTTGCGCCGCCTGCAACCATTCAGTTTGAAAACAAGGAGACAACTATGGAACCTTCATCAGGCAAATCCAAAACCAAGCTGCTGCTATTCATCATCGCGGGCATCCTCGTATTTGGTGTGTTGTTCACGCTGGTGCTGTCCTTGTATCGCGCCGAAGGAGTGGCAACGACGACGGAGTTTGCGCCGGAAGAAACCCGCCAGCCCGGACACCTTGTGGTGGACGCCAAGCTGGTATCGCTCGACCCCATCAAAGGCGATATCATCATGCGTTTGCAGTTTTCACCGGAAGGCAATCTGGTGGCCGAAGACGGTTTTTCGCTCGCCAAAAATCTGCAACTCGATCTCAACAATTCCACCGGCAAGACGCAATACAACTTTAAGAAGGGCGAGCGCATGAATCCCACCGATGTGGTGTTTGATGTGTACGGCAAGATTGGCGATTATCCTTTCGATAAACACGAAGCCTCGCTCATCTTGATATTTTCGGCTGCCAAAGCTGGGCAGGAGAACGCGCCCGTCGAGTATGACGGCGTGCCGTTCACGGTCAACTATTCGGGCGCGCTCGCCGGTTATCGCATTGATGCCAGCGAAGCTCCCGACAAAGAGACGGGCTTTCTGCAAATAGACCTCGACATCAAACGCTCGGCTTCGGCGATGACCTTTTCGGTATTCATCATGGGGTTGCAGTGGTTGCTGGCGCTCTCGGCGATTTCGGCAGCCATCGTCTGGGTCAACGGGCGCAAGATCGAAGTGACCATGTTCGGCTGGATGGGAGCCTTGCTGTTCGCCTTGATTCCTTTACGCAACGCCATGCCGGCGGTGCCGCCGATTGGCGTGCTGGGCGATTTTCTGTCGTTCTTCTGGACTGAAACCATCGTCGCTATCAGTTTAATTATCTCGGTGGCAACGTGGATTTTCCGTTCGCCTGCGGCCAAATAAACCGTCGCGCTGATCACCAAACCACAGCGCTTCTGCGGGGATTTCTCCGTTCAAAAAATCTCTTTGCACAAAGCATTGACGCGAGGCGAAGGGACAGGAATAATTAGCGACTATTTAATTCAAGTGAGGATGCTAGAAGTTTGACCGCGCACCATAATAATTTGGAAATCGAAGTGAAGTTGGCCGGCGAAAATCTCGACGGTTTTCGTCACGCAGGGTTCGCCCTGCACCTGGTCGAAGCGCGACACTTTGAAGATAATCGTTTGCTTGATGCCGAAGACCGTGGGTTATTTCAACAGGGCGCGGCCTTGCGGGTGCGTTCGGTCAACGGCAAAGGCGTGTTGACTTATAAAGGGGTCGCGCAAGACAGCGCGACGGCAATTTTGAAAGTCCGCGAAGAACTCGAAAGCCCTGTGGACGACCCGGAGCGCGTCCTCGCTATTTTGGCGCGGCTCGGCTTTCGGCAATCGTTTCGCTATCAAAAATATCGCACGGTGTATCACCTCACCCACAACAACCGGGCGATTACCGTCACCTTTGACGAAACGCCTATAGGCAATTTCATAGAGATCGAAGGCGACGAAGTGGGCGTCCTCGATACCATGCAGGCGGCAGGATTTTCCGCCACCGACATCATACGCGAAAGCTACCCGGAACTTCAGGCCAAACGCTGCAAAGAGCGCGGCCTGCCAATTGAAGATTTATTATTTAGTCCGTAGTCCCTAGTCCGTAGTCCTTAGTTTTCAATCCTTCAGTCTTGAGCTATGCGCTATCAATAATGAAGAATGGGAAAATCAGGGACTACGAACTACGAACTACGGACGACGGACTATTATGAAAGCCATGATTTTAGCGGCAGGGTTTGGCACACGGCTTTGGCCTTTGACCGAAGACCGCACCAAACCAGCCATACCATTTTTAAATCGCCCGTTGATTGCTTACGCTATCGAGTATCTGGCGGAGGCCAATATACGCGACTTGATTATTAATCTGCATCATCAACCCGATTCGATTCGCAACGCGCTTGGTGACGGTTCGCAATTCGGGGCGCACATTCACTACTCGTTTGAAGAAGAGATACTCGGCACCTCCGGGGCGATTGATAAGGTGCGCGACCTGTTGATGGATGATGATTTCATTGTCATCAACGGCAAGATTGTCACCAACATTGATGTGTCGGCGGCCATTCGGGAACATCAAGAGCGCCAGGCCTTGGCCACGCTGGTGTTGAAAGAGAACCTCGCACGCGAACATTTCAGCATCGTCGAGATTGATGAACGCCAATACATTTCGCGCTTCGCCGGTTTCCCTAAACCATTGGCCAATGAAATCGCCAGTGCGGAAGGGCAAAGCCTCAACATTGCGGTTGCGCCGGATGAACCGCCGCCGTTGATGTTCGTAGGCATACAGGTTTTGTCGCCGCGCATCTTTGACTATGTGCCGCGCCACTGTTTTTCGCATTCGGTAGTAGATGTCTATCCGAAAGCGATGGCGGCAGGCGAAGCCATCATCGCGCACCTCACACGCGGCGATTGGTACGAACTCAGCACCATCGAGCGCTATGTGGAATCGAGCCTGCACTTCATGCGGCAGAAAGGTTTGGCGAACATGGTGGGCGCAAATTGCCGCGTCATGGACGGGGCCACGGTTGAAGATGCGATCCTCTGGGACAACGTAACGATTGAGCGCGGCGCTACGGTGCGCCACGCGGTCTTGGCCGATAACGTGCGAATCCCTGCCGGTGCAAGAATCGAGCGCGCTGTGGTGGTGCGACGTGATATAGTCAAAGAAATCGAACGCGGTGAAATCGTCGGCGAGAATCTATTGATTCAACTTTGAGTCGCTTCAAATTTGCTTCGCTGCCTGACGTTACCGCTAATCAGACGGGAAAGGTTTTTACTGTTTCAATATGAACGCCATTGTGGAAACGCCGCTTTCAACCCGCATACATGAATTGGCCGCCGCATCTTTGCAGACATCGGTCAATGAAATCGCCATCAGCAAAGTTACTGGCGACGCTTCAACTCGCGCCTACTTTCGCGCCACTGCCGCAACCGGCAGCGTCATCATTGCTTTGTACAGCGCGCCTTTCGATGAACGCCTCAGCGCCAGCGACCGTCTGGCGGCTGCCGAGGCCCACAGTCCGGCGGCGCGTTTGACTTTTGCCAATGACCCGTGCGCGCATATCGAAACCACGGCGATTTTTCTGCAAGCCGGATTGCCAGTGCCGCGCCTGCTTGCTGCATCGGGCGAAGATTGCGTCTTGTTGCTCGAAGACCTAGGCGATACGCGCTTGCAGGACTGGCTCGAAGGGCGTTCGGCAGACGAAACCAGAGAGACGTATCGTCGCGCTGTGGCCATGATTGTGAAACTACAGGAAGCCACGAAACTGGCTACAGTAGCCCATTCCATCTGTTCGCGTCTGGCCTTCGATGAAGCGAAATTGAAATGGGAACTGGGTTTTTTCTTTGCCAACTACATCAACAAGTATTTGGGATTGAAACTCGACCCAACCACCGCCAACGCCATCAATCAGGATTTCAAGGCGTTGTGCGCGGAGTTGGCGGCGCGGCCTCGGGTGTTGACGCACAGAGATTATCACACCCGCAATTTGATGATGAAGGACGGCGAAATCTACATCATAGACCAGCAGGATGCGCGCCTGGGGCCGACCAGTTACGATGTCGCATCGCTATTGAGCGACCCCTATGCGGCGCTTGAAGCCAACACCGCCGCCGATCTCATCGAACACTTCATCGAATTGAAGGCGGCTTCCCGTGTGCCGCTTGAAAGCGTTGACGAGTTCCGCCGCGAGTTGCACTTGATGCGGGTGCAGCGAATGTTGAAAGCCATAGGCACGTATGCCTATCAAGCGGCGGTGATGAACAATCGGATTTATGTGGACTACATCAAACCGGCTACGCATTCGGCTATCGCTTCAATGCAGGCGCTGGATTGCTTTGCTTCAACGCGGGACTTGATTGAACAGGCCATCGGTTGAATGCCGCACTCCGTTCATTTGATCTTCGCCAATTCGCCGAGCAACACTTCATCCAACGGTCGGATTTTGTAATCGTCGGCAACGTAAGACCAGCGCACTATACTTTGTTTATCCAAAATGAAAACGGCGGCTCTGGAAATCTGTCCACCGGAATCGAGTATAGAATAAGCGTCTATAACTTTGTGGCCTTGGTCGGCCAGGACGGGAAAGTTGAGTTTCAGTTTTTCTGATAGCTCACGATTTTTTTCCGGCGCATCAACGCAGATAGCTAACACTTCCGCGCCTGCGGCTTTGTACTTGTCAAGGTTGGCTGCCAAACTGGCGAGCTGCTTGCGGCAGTACGGTCACCAATAGCCTCTATAAAAAACCAGCACGAGTTTTGCTTTACCGGCGTAATCATTGAGCGCAACCGATGCGCCGTTAGTTGATGGCAGATTGAAGTCCGGCGCTTTCTGGCCGACCTTCGGAGTTTCGCCAAAGGCTGGCAACAGCATCAATGACAACAAGGCCATAGCTGGCATCGCTTTGAACATTTCGAGCTTCTCCTTATGTGATTTTTCTTCGGGAATACAGGGTCAAACAACCCACAAAGTCTAAATACCGCAGACCGCGAAAACTATTCCCTAAAAAAATCGGTCACGCCATTTTCACCTGACGTGACCGCTGCATCCTTGAAGTTGCGAAAATAATTTAGTTCGACTTTGTACCCATGTACTCACTCTGGTGATTCGCCTACGAGAAGTTTAGCGACGGAGAGCCGAGGTGGTTTGGTCATTCGCCTGAATCCCCCAACGGAGAGCCGAGGCGGTTTGGCAATTCGTCTGAATCCCCCCAACGGCAGTTGGGGGATGCTTAAAGTCCAACCTACACACCAAGCAAGCACAGTTTTTTTTGCAATCCCCCCAACGGCAGTTGGGGGATAGTTAAAGTCCAGCCTTGAGCATCGGGCAAGGCTGGACTTTAACTATCCCCCGACTACCATCGGGGGGATTCGTTGATCGTTGGCAGCGTTTTGTAGGTTGGACTTTAACTATCCCCCAACTGCCGTTGGGGGGATTGGCAGGTTGGTTCACCTCTGAAAAATGTACCAAGTCGAGTTTAGGATCAAGAACGAAATCCCTAGCCGCGTTCTTCAAGCGGCACATATTTCAAATCCATACCGCCTATGTATTCGGCGCGTGGACGGATCAAACGATTGTTGGCGTACTGTTCAAGGATGTGTGCCGTCCATCCCGATATGCGGCTGCAAGCGAAAATCGGGGTGAACAAATCAGTCGGCAAGCCCAGCGAATAATAGGTCGAGGCCGAGTAGAAATCCACGTTCGGGTTCAAGCCTTTTTCGCGCATCACCACCTCTTCCATCTTGCGCGACATCTCGTAATATTTCGCTTCGCCGCTGCGCTTGGCCAATTCGCCGGACATCTTTCGCAAGTGCGTGGCGCGGGGGTCTTCCGTGTGATAGACGCGATGCCCGAAGCCCATGATCTTTTGCTTCTGCGCCAACTGTTCCAACACCCAGCCTTCGACCTTCTCGACGCTGCCGATTTCCAATAAATTTTTGATCACGCCTTCGTTTGCGCCGCCGTGCAAAGGGCCTTTGAGCGCGCCGATAGCCGACACCACGGACGAATACATATCCGACAAGGTTGCCGCTGTCACCCGTGCAGCAAAAGTTGAAGCATTCAATTCGTGATCGGCGTGCAGCACCAAAGCGACATCAATCGTGCGCGTTGCCACGTCGTCGGGTTGCGTGCCGCGCAAGGTGTAGAGAAAATTTCCGGCGATGGATAAATCCTTACGCGGCTCTATGGGTTCCAAACCGTTACGCAGGCGTTGAAAGGTGGTCACCAGAGTCGGGAATTTCGCCGTCAAGCGAATGGCCTTGCGAACATTGGCTTCACGCGACATATCTTGGCCGTCGGGGTCGTAAAACGACAGCGCCGACACCACCGTGCGAAGCATATCCATAGGGTTGACGCCACTAGGCAACGAGCGCATCAGTTGGTGAATTTCACTGGGGATTCCGGCTTCCTGCGTCAACTGCGCTTTGAGGTTGTCGAGTTCGTATGGGCTTGGGAGTTGGTTGTTCCAGAGCAGGTAGATGACTTCTTCAAAGGTGGAATGCTGGGCGAGGTCGTGAATGTTATACCCGCTATAAATCAGCTTTCCGATGTTGCCGTCAATGTAGCTGATCGAAGATGACGCGGCCACCGCTCCTTCCAAGCCAGCCTTCACCGCATTGACTTCATTCGACATTTTTGGTTATTCCTTTCGCTCATGATGGTTCGATATGTGAATTGCAATCAGCACTCAAGAATAGGTCATGGATAAACTCGTGTCAACGAAGCGCAAATCAAAAGCACAATTTGCTTGACTCAAAAAAAGATTGGATATATGATGCCCCCGTTTATACTAATTAAGCGCACCTTAAATATCGCAAGGTGCTGCTAATCGAACGATCCAACCAGCCTGGTCAAGGTGGCGCTAAATAATTTTTTTGCTCATGGACTTAAAGAGTATCTCAAACCGAGGTCTCGATCTGTTACTACACAAGGTGCAGGGAATGATGCAAGGAAGTAAAGTGAATCAGCAATGAGACTGAGAGGCAGCCTCACAAAATACTAGTCGCAGACAGCATACTAGCTCATCTGCCCATAGGCGCTCAAGATCACGTTTTGCAGCGCCAAAAACGCGATGGCGACGCTTGAGAAATCGTACAGTATTCGCGCCGTTAAACCGACTCTCAAAGCGCACATTCGTCACCATAAACCGCTAGAACTCTATATTCGAGCAGAGTTGCATAGCCAGACTTGCTCACGTCTTGGCAGAGTTTCTAATTTTCGAGTGATACCTCAACTCGCTCAGTTCTGTGTGCGGCGGCACAAGGCATGAAAATTAGCGTAATACCGCCCAACAACAGCGGCTTGCAATCGCAAGACACCGTAGAAGCCCAGGGTTATGGAGTTGACTGTAGATAACAAAATTCACGTCCAGGAGGATGAACATGATGAAAGTAAACCGCGCAAAACGAATAACCCCACTCTTGGTAATGGCAATTATTTTGTCACTGCCCTGTTCAACTTTCAGTTGGGGAGCAGGTGGTCACATGATGGTCGCCCGCATCGCTTACAAGCGGCTGAATGCGAAGGCGAAGGCTCAAGTTGATCGCTTGGTAAAGCTAGAAATCAATCCAGCGAGAGTAACCGCCAGAAGCTTGAACTTTATTAACGCCGCGCATTGGGCGGACGATCTCAGAAGTTCAACAGAGTTTGATTTTCTCAAGGAACTCCATTTCATTGATCAACCCTTTACGACGGACGACAGCGAATTACCAACCGATCTCCCTGGGGAAAAGACCATTGTCTCGGCGTTGAACGACAACCTCAAAGTGCTGAAAACCGGTACGGATGATGACGAACGCGCCATGGCTTTACGCCTTATCATTCACTTCGTTGGTGATATACATCAGCCGCTGCACTGCGCCACCCGGGTCACCAAAGATCAGCCAGAGGGAGACCGTGGCGGCAATCTGTTCAACATCAAGCTTCGTGATGCGAACAACAAACTGAAAACCGTGAAGTTGCACAGCTATTGGGATGGCGGGATCGGCTCTTTCCCCAAGACTGGAGCCAATTTTGCGCCGCCTTCGCTGAGGAAAGTCGCCGTGGCGGCAGCTAAAATAATCCAGAAGTTCCCCGCAAATAGCGAAGCTTGGCACGAAGGTGGGGCAACAGGCTTTCAACAATGGGCAAGCGAAAGCGAAGAGTTTGCCAAAACCAAAGTCTATAAAAGTATCCGTGTCGGTCGTGTGCCAAGCAGCCGCTACAATCAAGCGGCTCTGCGGGTCGCCGAGCAGAGAGTGGCTTGGGCAGGTTATAGGTTAGCCGAACTTCTCAACTCCGTCTGGCCAGACTAAGCCTGACCTTTGCTGGTGTGCCGCTTCTAGGGTTGTGAAGCCACCGACAGACGCTCTCACCGCTCCTTGAAACGGGCTGTCAGAGCCCGTTTCAAGGAGCGGCACGACTTCGCACGATGCTTTGAGGCGGGTCTAGCGTAGCAGCCTTTCACCGACCACAAGGTTTACACCAAGCGCAAGACTACCGATTTGCCAGAGAGTCGCCTCTGGCGATTTCGTGCAGTCACGGGTGGCGACTGAAATGGCCGGGTGCGCGATGGTTCGCAACTCGTGAAGCCGCCAATGGCGAGGAGACTTTATCATGAAAATCCCCAACTGCATTCTTGCCGTAAGAAGAGCCTTCAAGGGAACTGCAATACGACCAGGAAAACACCAAGTCATCCGCCTCATTCTCTCCTTGATTGCCTTGACCTTTCTCTCTGGTCATAACATTTTTTCTCAAATCAAAAAAGTGCCACGCAGTTCTGACTCGATACACTTCGCGGTCATTGGTGATTACGGCAGTCACGCTCAGGGGCTTGGGCATGACGAAGGCATGGTGGCCAAGCTGGTCAAGTCCTGGCGACCGGATTTTATTATTACCGTCGGGGATAACAACTATCCGAAAGGCCGCAAACCCACCATCACGCAAAATATCGGGCGCTACTATTGCGACAAAATCTACAATCCGGAGGGGCAACCAAAGCCTTGCAAAGGCGCGGCGGCGCGCCACAAGAAGAACCTCTTTTTCCCCACCTTGGGGAATCACGATTGGTGTACGAATGGAGCCAAACCCTACATCGAATACTTTACGCAACTGCCCGGTAATCGGCGTTACTATGATTTTACGATGGGGCCGGTACACTTCTTCGCCATAGACAGTGAAGCCAAAGAAGCCTGCTCGTGCGACAATCCCGAATGCTTTGAACCTGATGGCGCTGATGAAGATTCCGAGCAAGCGCAATGGCTCAAGCATAAGTTGAAAGAGTCAACCTCGCCCTGGAATCTAGTCTATTTTCATCACGCGCCTTATACGTGCAAGAAAGCCTCCAAATGGATGCGCTGGCCGTTCCAGGATTGGGGAGCGAACGCGGTATTTTCAGGGCATAAACATCTATATGAGCGCGGCTGGCTGGCAGACGAGAAGAATTTCCCCTATGTCGTCAACGGCGTCGGTGGGACTAAGCTTTCCGAATGCGACGCCAACGAACTGAAGCAAGCCTCGGCCAGCACGTCCTTTGAGGAAATCGTGATCAGTGGATACTATGGCGCGATACGGGTTCAGGCAAATCCCAAGTCCCTGACCTTCAAATTCTATAGCGCCGATGAACGGCAGGTCTTGGATGAATGCGAACTGGAAAAGACGGCGAGCGGACAAAAACTCACCTGCACAGGAGTCAGTAAAGCGCGCAAGATTCCCAGCCATAAAAAAGAGATAGAGGATGAGAATTGATTCCACACGGCTAGCCGCAACCGCTGACCTGCAAATGCCTCGTGAACGGGTGACCACTCCCGCACAAGACGCTTAACCGTTAGCGCGGCGGCGAGTCCAACCGGCATTTGGCTTAACGCTGTATCTCAATTACAGGTCATTGCATAAATAGCTTTACTCTTACAAGCCCAATCAGGCTCCCACAGCCTTTATCACGGTTTCAAAAGTAAAGTTATTTATGCAACGGTCAGTAGGTCAGCAATAAAAAGTGGGCAAAAGATGGCGCAAAAATGTTGATGCCTTAACGCGGAAGAAGCCGCTTACAGGGACGGCTGCGCTTTACCCGGCGGCGGTAAATAACAGACTTCGGATGAGTCAGAGAAAGCTTTTTCTGATAGGGGCTCAACGGGGTGAGAAAAAAGGCTTCGTTGTCCCGCCTTCAGACGGAAACTTCTGCAAACGATAGCTTGCGCCTGAAGGCGGGACAACGAAACTTCTCTCCGCCTTGATCCATCAGCCATTTTCCTGAACTCGAAAGCGCATCGGCGCAGGGTCTCTGCATCCCTCTGCCGATGCTTCGCACAACCACTCTACAGCACCCGTCCAAGTGATAGAGGACGGGTCTGTACCTTAATGGTCACGACCAAACCTTCGGCAACCCAGGAACACCGAAGAGAGGGTTATCAAGGTAAGGTCTTAGCATCAGGAGCAACAACATGAAACAGATTGCGATCATAGGCGGCGGCCCCGGTGGGCTGTTTACCGCCCTCTTATTGCAACAGAAAAGTTCGGAAAATCTGGATATCACCATCTTTGAGTCCATGAATCGAGTTGGCGGAAAAATCATGACCAAGCAGTTTGCCGCGGCCCCCATCCTCTATGAAGCTGGGGTTGCCGAATTATATCAGTACGGCAAAGACCCTCTGCGAATGCTGGTTACGCAACTCCTTGGGCTGCCCGTCGTGCGTATGGCTAGCAAAACGGTGATCTTCGAGAATCAGATTCTCCAGACCATGAAGGACATCGAGCGCTGCTTTGGCAAACCAACGGCGCGCGCCCTCAAGAAGTTTAATAAGCGCGGGCGTTCGCTTCGCAGTTTCCCTCAATTCTATAACTCCGGCTGGCCGGATGATAATCATCATCCGTGGGCGAATCGCACCTTTGAGGCTTTGCTGGATACGATTTCCGACTCGACCGCCAGACGCTACATTGAAACCCTTGTGCATAGCGACCTAGCGACCGAACCGGCTTTCACCAATGGACTTTATGGTCTCGAAAACTATCTCAATAACTACAACCATTATTGCAAACTCTATTCGATTGAAGGCGGGATCGAGCGACTGACTGACGCCATCAAAGCGCAGATTTCGGCACACATCAGACTTAACACTCCGGTCGAGCGCGTCAAAAAGACGAGTGGCAATACCTATCAAGTCACCTATCGGCAGGAGGAGCAAGTCGAAGTTGCCGACTTTGATGCGGTCATTGTGGCGCTCCCGGTCTATTGGATGTCAGCCATTCAGTGGGACGGAGAACTCTTGAAGATCGCCATGGCCAAACATCATGCTCACTATCACAAGCCCGCGCACTATCTACGCATCACGGCGTTATTTCAGAAACCCTTTTGGCGAGAGGTCTTCCAGGAATCGTACTTCCTCCACGATGCCTTTGGCGGATGTTGCGTGTACGACGAAGGCTCGCGTCATGATGCCGGTGAATATGGCGTACTCAGTTGGCTGCTCAGCGGCAGCAACGCACTGGCCATGAACAATTACTCGGATGAGTTTCTCATCCACAAAGTGATTGACGCGCTGCCCCGACAGATGGGCTCTGGGCAGGACTTCTTTATTGAGGGGCATGTGCATCGCTGGCTCGGCGCAGTCAATGCGTTGCCCGGCGGCAGACCGGTCAAAGGCGGTCGCAAGCGGCATCTGCCGGAGCCCAAAGAGCATTCCGGCTTGATGGTCGTCGGCGACTACCTCTTTGACTCGACGGTCAACGGCGCTTTTGATTCGGCAGACATTGCTACCGATATGCTCATTGAACACTTGAAGGTCGAGCGCAAGAGCTTGACGAGTGAGTATTTCGACTACTATGGCGATAGTCCAAGCGCCGAGAAGTCAAAATATGAGAAGTCCTTTGCTGAGGCATTCGATGTGAAGTATGTGGTTGATATGATCGCGGCAGCCTGGGGGGTATCGCCTCCCTATCGCTTGCTGGATGCCGGTTCCGCCAGTGGCTTGACGCTAACCGCCTTTGAAAAGATGGGCATTGACGCAATGGGCATCGAAAACAGTTGGTACATTCATGCACGCACACCGCGCAAACTGCGTGACAAAAATATTCTCGGCGACGTGTGCGAGATGCCTTTTGCGGACAACCAATTCGATTTCGTGTATGAGACTTGTCTGGCCTATGTCCCAGAGGAACATCTCGACAAAGCCCTCAAGGAACTTTATCGAGTGGCCAAACGCGGCGTCTATTTTGGCTCGGTAGTCAAAGACTTCAAGTCCAAGGTGGTCAAAAAGTATGACTTGTTTTATGGCTGCCAGAGCCTGTTCACCCTGACACAATGGCACGAGCGCTTTCGCCGCCATGGCTTTCAGGTCGCCGAAATCCCGCCCGCCGCGTTGGCCGCGATCTGGAAGATCGAGAAGAAAGCAAACAGCGGGGAGCGTTGGTATCCATCACCGGAGAGTATGCGCTACTGCTTCTACACCAAAGTGGCGGAACCGGCTTTGCTCGGCAAAGGCGCGTCAATGACGCAGCACAATGCCCAAGGCCGTCCTTTGGTCAACCGTTACCCGAAATCATCTGTGGACAGCAGGCCGTAGGTCCGCAGCGATAGCCATTTGGCGGGCGCGGCATCACCTCGCCGCTTCCATCCGCGTCCGCTACCTGCGCTTGTCTGAGGCCAAGAACCACAAAGTATATCGGCACTCTTGTTCGCAAAATGGCAATGCAGAACTCGGCCAATCCTGGCGATGAGCGCCACTTCGCATTGCCGCCACGATGACGAGATAACTGTCCACTGGGGGGACACGCTTCGTCATCCGTCCATTACCCAAGACCGCCAACGCCTCTGCGCCATCGCCGTCAGGAGCGCCGGTAGAGCAAACCATTTTCACCAAGGAGGTACTTGCGAAGATGAAGATCAAAAAGGCAACCCTGAGTTACGAGGAGTGGCTGGCAAAGCGCCTGCCCCTGATTGAATCGGACTTGCAATATAAGCATGAGCGTATGACGGCGAATCTTTTCGAGTTTATGCGTGCGACTTTTTATCGCTGGATGCAGCTTTGGTTCATTGAAGTCGGCGACCTGGCGGCAGCCCCGGAAGTGCTGGCGGTCGGCGATCTGCATACCGATAATTTTGGCACCTGGCGCGATATCGAAGCCCGCCTAGTCTGGGGCATCAATGATTTTGATGAAGCCTATCCATTGGCTTATGCTGCGGATCTGGTACGGCTGACGGTCAGCACTCAAATGGCGCTCGCCCAGGATTATGGCGCGGTTCCTATGAAGGAACTCAGCAAACCCATTCTTACTGGCTATCGAGAAGGCTTGGCAACTGGCGGCAGGCCATTTGTGTTGGCGGAGGACAATGTTTGGCTGAGGGATTTAGTCGAAGAAAACCTCAAAGACCCGGAGAAGTTTTGGGAAAAGCTTGAAGGACACGCCCCTCATTCTGAGCCATTGCCGGAAGAAACGCGGCTGGCGATCCGCGAGAGTTTGCCAGCGCGTGGGCTGCGTTTTCAAACCTCCCATCGGCGTGCCGGCCTAGGCAGTCTGGGGCGACGACGCTATCTGGCGCTGATGAATTTCTGTCGCGCCAGAGCCGCCCGCGAAGCCAAAGAACTGACGGCCTCAGCCTGCCTCTGGGCGCTTGATGACAAAGGCTCAGGCGCTATTCATTACCCTACCATACTGACTCGGGCGGTGCGCTGTCCCGATCCGTTTTTACGCCTCTATAACAGTTGGGTCGTCCGTCGCCTCTCCCCGGATTACAATCGCATTGATCTGGTGGAGGTGGAGGAGGGCGACCTGCCGCGCCTGCTCTATGCCATGGGAGTGGAGACCGCCAATATACACCTAGGCAGCGGGGCCGACGCCATCAAAGCGGTACACAAGGATTTGAAAAAGCGGGAGAAAAACTGGCTGGTTGAGGCCGCCGAGACCATGCACGATAAGACCAAAGCGGATTGGTATGATTGGCTTGAGGCGTATTCGCCACCTGAAGACCAGCCCACAGTCGAGTACCAATAAAGCGCTGCTGTAGCGCCAGGAGCGCAGCGCTGACAACCATCTTGACGAGTTGAATGATCGCAGGTTCAAGCAAATTTAGGGGGATGATGTACCATTTGAAAGCCCATGCCATGGAGGTAAAAAAATTCTGCATGGAAGCACGGACGTGGACGACCAGCGGCTGGAGAAGGCGGCCTAGACGTTCGCGCTTCGTGTTTGCAGATGCGGCTTCATACCGATTTTTCGACCCGTCTCAAGTTCACACCAACGATTTCGTAGATAAGGAGAGATTTCATGAACATCTATTTGATTCGCAGCGCTGAGGCAAGCCCTTTGGACGAAAAAGGAGAACTACAGGATGACCAACGACCGTTGACTGAGGCTGGCCAAGCCCAGGCCGAGCGCCTGGCAATTACGCTCCAGCATCACAACGTGCCGGTGAACCTAGTGGTGAGCAGCCCCGTGCTTCGCGCCCGGCAAACTGCCGACCTCCTGCTGGAAAATTGGTCGTCTCCTGTGCCACCCCTGCAAGTGAACGAGTATCTGTCCCCCGATGGCAAAGCCAAAAAGCTGACCTGGTTTCTTCAGGATCAAGACCCCACTGCCACCATTGCGCTCATTGGTCATGGAGATTTTTTAATAAACTATGCCGCCTGGCTGATTGGAGATGAAGACGCCTACATCCGGCTTGCCAAAGGAGGACTAGCGCGCATCACTTTTAAGGATGTGCCGTGCAAAGGTGGCGGCGCTCTGGTCTGCCTGTTGCCGCCTGAATGGTTGGCAGAATAAGTGCGTGCGGTTTGCCTTGGACAGGAGCGCGCCTTCGCCTACGACCTCATAAAGTTGATCAAGGCTCCTTCTGTGCGCCGCGCTCAGAGTGGTTAGTCATGTTGTGCCTCAGAGACAACAAGCTGGCGACCTGCAACGCCGCAGCGCTCCGCGAATCCCTTGCGAGGTGAACTCTGAAAATGCAGCGGTGGCGCGAAACCGGCTACCAGAGCCAGTTTCAAGGCACGGCTTGAAGTGAATCAACGACTGAAGCTTGGCGGCGAGACGCCCAACGAACGCACCGCGCCAGCCTCACCTAAAGGCAAACCAACGGCACAAGCACCTCGCGTAACGTGGCGCTGTAGGCAAAGTTTTCTCCGCATCCGGCACACAAAGAGCATGACTGTAGCTAGGGGCTAGAGGTTTTGTACCTATAGTCCCTCTCCTTTAACAAAATCAGGAGGACACTGATAATGGGTGCCAAGAAAGACAAGAAATATGTAAAGTTGAATCCGCTCAATATGGGCTTCCAGTTTTGGGGGGTAGTGCCAGCCAAACAGCAAGCGATGCTCTTGAAGGCATTTGAAACCCTGAAGCGGGACATGGGTGTAAGGTGGGATTCCCAGCTCTCGGAAAAAGAGATTTTCTGGCTTAATGTATGGCAGGACGAAGATGACACTGAGGACGACAGTGACATCATAAAGATCGCCGAGCCAAAAATCGCTAAGGCACTCGATAAGTGGTGTCGCAAAGCGGTTCGCGAGTATTGCGAGCCGCACGCCATCTTGGACGGTTATGGCTTCGTCGTCAATCCAGTCGGTTCGCAACAACAAGTGTGGCACATTGATTATACAACCGATGCTGCGGTCGTCTGGATCGCCCTGACTCCCTTTACCGATAAGAATGCGGTGCAGTTTATCACCCTTCCGTCCAATACTCCGAGAGCCGTGCTGGAACAGTTGGCCGTGGACGTGGACGAGGTCGAGATCGAAACACTCGCACGTAGTGTTGATTACCTCACCGTGCAACAAATCGTGGCAAAGCCGATGTCCGTCTTCTATATGGGACGTGGGACGATCCATCGGGGGATAGCGAACACGGGAGAAGACCCCAGAATCGCGTTCTACCTATCCGTCCACTTCATCAAAGACTACGAAAAAAACTATCCTTACAACAGTGAAAGCCTACAAGGTTCCGAGGCTGGGGTTGCGACTTTTTGGAAATAAGTGAGATATCGAACTAGGTTATTCCGTTCACCGCACGGCTTCCAAGCCAATGATGACGAGCGGCTATGTGCTTGCCGTTATCGCCTTCACCAACAGGTTTTCAGTGAGTACTGCCGCCGCCATCGCAAGAGCAACCTGCCCTTCATCTGGTTTGGAATATTGTTACGCATGAGGAAAGATGGTGGAGAGTTATTGCCATCACTCAACCGCATCCAGATTGTCCATCTGGAGGAATTTTTTGATGAAACGAAACCTGATATTTCGAGTCCTCTTCGCCTTCATGGTTTGCACCTTCCAGGGCAACGCCCATATAGCTACAGCGGATTGGCCGCGATGGCACGGCGCGGAACGCAACAGCTTATCGAAAGAGGCCAGGTTGTTGAAAAGTTGGCCTGCATCGGGGCCGACCACGGTCCGGGCAATTGCCGGTTTAGGCGAAGACTACGGCTCACTTGCCATCCGAAGTGAACAGATTTTTGTGCAAGGCGTGAAGGCGAAAAACAGCACGGTCTTCTGTTTGCATCGCGCCGATGGCAAAATCCTCTGGGCGACCAGTCTCGGCCAGGCACTGGATCAAAATCGTGGCGGCGGTCCGCACGGTACGCCGACCATTGATGGCGACCGCGTCTATGCCCTTTCGGAAAATGGCGACCTAGCGTGTTTACGAACCCTGGACGGCACGGCAATCTGGAAGAAAAACATTCTGCGCGATTTCGGTGGCGATAACTCGCATTGGTTAGGCAGTGAATCACCTTTGGTGGATGGCAACAAAGTCATTGTCACGCCGGGCGGCAAGCAAGCCTCTATCGTCGCCCTCGATAAGATGACCGGCAAGACCGTGTGGACAAGCAAAGAGTTGAGCGATGAAGCCGGCTATGCTCCCTGCATCGTCGCCGAGGTACCGGGGATTATCGGTTTCACAGCGCAGGCCGGAGTCGGAGTGCGCGCCACCGGTGGCAAATTGCTGTGGCGCAACGAACACGCCGCCAATCGCACGGCCAATTGCGCCACACCGATTTTTGCCAACAACAAAGTGTTCTACCGTTCGGCCTACGGAACCGACGGCAACCGGTTCAACCTGGAAGCGACGCAAGGCGAAGTCAAAGCCGCCGAGGTCTATTTCAGCCGTGAGACGCAGAATCATCATGGCGGCCTAGTCTTGATTAACGGTTATCTGTACGGCTTTTCGAATGCAATTCTCACCTGCATGGAATTTGAAACCGGCAAAGTCATGTGGCGGCATCGCAGCGTCGGCAAAGGCTCGTTGACCTATGCTGATGGCCATCTTTATTGATTGCGCGAAAATAATGTCGTCGGCCTCGCCGAAGCTACGCCTGCCAGTTATGTGGAGAAAGGGCGTTTTTCGATAGCCGATCAGGGCTGGCCTAGCTGGGCGCATCCGGTGATCTGCGGCGGCAAACTCTATATACGCAATCAGGAAACGCTCACCTGTTACGAGGTGCGTGCGAAGTAATAGCGCCTAGCAAATAACCTGAGTTGAGTTGCGAGGCTGATTGCTGGTGTCGCAAACCGATGGAGCCGCAGGCGCGAATGAGGTATCATTGCGCCCAATCACAAGCGCGTCGGCTTCGTAGCGGCACGCTGACCAGAGCAAGCAAAATTTGCTCGCCCGTTTTTTCAGGAGGCTTTGCGTATGCGCTTCTTCTATTTTCATCTGATGTGTTGGCCGTACCTGCCGGAAAATTTTCGCGAGCAATATGATTCGGCGTGGGTGTGGGTTCCCAATATGCTCTTTGATCCCGAACAAGGCGGCGAGTTGTATAACGAATATATCAACTCGCTGGTCTATGCCGAAGAGTTGGGCTTTGATGGCATATGCGTCAACGAGCATCATCAAAATGCTTACGGCCTGATGCCGTCGCCAAATCTGATTGCCTCCATCATTGCACGCGAAACCAAGCGCGTGAAAATCGCCGTCATCGGCAACGCTCTGCCGCTGTACAATCCGCCGACGCGCATCGCCGAAGAGTTCGCCATGATTGATTGCATATCGGGCGGACGCTTGATCGCAGGGTTCGTGGTTGGCGGCGGCCCTGAATATTTTTCCTTCTCCATCAATCCTACAGAAGCCCGCGAGCGTTTCCGCGAAGCTCACGATTTAATCATCAAAGCGTGGACCGAGCCTGGGCCGTTTCGCTACTTCTCCAAG
Organism: Acidobacteriota bacterium; assembly: GCA_016201275.1. GTDB lineage: Bacteria > Acidobacteriota > Blastocatellia > UBA7656 > UBA7656 > JACQDB01. The sequence continues at coordinate 67,649 of JACQDB010000125.1, read as the reverse complement.
CATTATCATTTGAATTATGTGAATCCCTGGCCGCGCCCGATTCAACAACCGCATCCGCCGATATGGATTCCCGGCGTCGGTTCGATTGAGACGATGGAATTTGTTGCCAAACGGCGCTATGCCTACATGGGCATTCCTTATTTTCATATCAATGTCTTCAAGCGCACCTTTGATATGTTCCGCGAATGCTGCGCCAACGAAGGCTACACGCCAGACCCCGAACAGATGGGCTGGATTGTGCCAACGTATGTGGCCGCCACCGATGAACAGGCGCGGCGCGAATTCGAGCCGCATCTATGGTACTTCGCCAAGAACCTGCTCAAAGGCATAGACATTTCGCCGCCCGGTTATACGTCGGTGAAATCGGCGCTTTCGATAGACAAGAACCGCGATAAATTCTTGTTGAACGTGGAGACCTGGGCGCAGATCGAAGACGGCGCGTATGCTTTGGTTGGCAGTCCGGCAACGGTGCGCGATAAATTAATTCACTATCAAAAAATGCTCGGCGTAGGAAATATTTTAACCGCCTGTCAGTTGGGGTCGCTGTCGCACGAGTTGTCGCGCCAGAGCATGAAGTTATTCGCGGAAGAGGTGATGCCCTATGTTAAACAAGCAACTACAGGAACAGATCAAAGCCAAGATGCTGGAAGAGAGCAGGAGCCGAACGCGGCTGCTTGAAGTCCACGGGCGCACCGTGCAGTTGATGGAGAGCGGCGAGGGCGAGCCGCTGTTGTATCTGCATTCGGCTTATGGCGAAAATCTGTGGATGCCGTTTCACGACAAGCTGGCCGAGCGCTTTCACCTCATCGCTCCGGCGCATCCCGGCTTTGCCAGGACTACGGGCAGCGAAGAAATTTCTTCGATGGAAGATTTGGCTTTCCATTATGTGGATTTGCTCGATCACTTGAAACTCGAAGCGGTCAATCTCGCAGGGACTTCGCTGGGTGGCTGGATCGCGGCGGAATTTGCGACGCGCTATCCGCAGCGCGTCAAAAAACTGATCTTGGGCGCGCCTGCAGGTTTGTGGCTGGACGCCCATCCGATGACCGATATGTTCGCGGCCTTAAACAGCGCCGAAAAATTACGGCAGATGAATTTTCACGAAGCCGATTCGCTGTTGGCGCAGATGTTGATTCCCGATGAAGCGTCGGACGAAGAGAAAGCCGAAGCCTATAAAGGTATGGCGGTGACGGCGCGTTTGTTCTGGAATCCGTTCGGCCATAATCCGAAACTGGCGGCGAGGTTGCGGCGCATCAGTTCGCCTACACTGATTTTGTGGGGCGACGATGATCAATTGATTCCTAATGTTTATGCCGCAGAATGGGCGCGACAACTGAACGATGCGCGAGTGATCGTGATCAAAGATTGCGGCCACCTAATGATGTTTGAAGGCGAAAACGATTTCGTTGCCGCCATCACGGATTTTTTAGGTTGAGAAAAATCACTGTGCCGCCCAGTCATTCGACAAGCGTTGCCGCGCTTTTCACCAACCGGAGGCGTGCGCCTGACGCTAAAAAAATTATGAATCGCTGTAGAAAAATCCTTCCTCTGATGCTGGTTCTTGCGCTGTCTTTATCGGCGTTGATTGTTGACGCATTGGCCTTCCCTTCCCGGTTTGATGAATATGCCAAGCTGGTTGAAAAATTGAAAAGCCCCTCATCAAGCGAGCGCCGCGAAGCGGTTGAAGCGTTGGGTTTTCTGGAAGACAAGCGCGCCGTTGAACCCTTACTTGCCGCCATCAAAGACGCTTCGCCAGAGGTGCGCGCCGCTGCCGCCAATGGCTTGAGTGAGTACAAAGATCAACGCGCTGTCGAACCCTTGATGCAGTTGTTAAAAGATCAGGTGGCTTTTGTTCGCAGCACCGCCGCCAGAGCGTTGGGCGACTTGGCAGATGCTCACGCCTTTGACGCCTTGGTGCTGGCTTTGGCAGATGAAAATTCCAGCGTGCGTGGTGCGGCGGTCATCAGCCTAGCGTTGTTGAAAGATGCGAGAGCGCTGGAAAAATTGCTGCCGATGTTGCGCGACCCTGGGCCGGATGTGCGTGCGGCGGCGGCTTCGGCAGTGGGAATGCTCAAAGCGAAAACAGCGGTTGAAGCGTTGCTTCAATTGCTCAAAGATGAAAACCCTATGGTTAGAGTGGCGACAGCGCTGGCGCTTGCAGACATCGGCGATAAACGAGCGATTCCGACGCTGCAAGAGGTGATCGCCAATGAAAAGGATGAAGAACGCCACTCACAAATGAAGGAGGCCTTGCAGCGCTTGATGAACGCAAACTGATGGTGGATTTGGTTACTGGTTCTTGGTGTTTGATTCCACATTCAAACCGAGTTGCGGCGAACATTCATTAGCACGACACGGAACCAAGAACTAGGAACGAAGAACCAATTTTATTCATCCATCGGGCGTTTCTTCATGCTCTTGCGGGCGCGGCGGCGAGCAACTTGGGACTTCAGGCGTTTGCGTTCGCCCGGTTTCAGATAAAAGGCGTGCTTTTTGGAATCGGTGATGATGCCTTCGCGAGCGACCTGACGTTTGAAGCGACGAATCGCGCTTTCAATATTTTCGTTATCGTGAACTTGTACCTTTGCCACTAACATCCTCCAAGTAAATAAAGTAAGCGAGTAGAATACACAAGCCTTTGCAGGCCTGTCAAACTAAGCCCGAAGACTTTCTGGTTGGCGAAAAATTCTTGCCCGCTTTAGGTTTCCAGTCCGACGCGGCGCAACAATTTGGTAAACGGCGGCAGCGCGCGCAAAGCATCAACTATCGGATCAACTTTTAAGAAAGGCAGGAAACCGGAGCGCTCTTCGTAAGCCTTCTCCAACCACTTCACCGCCTCGTCCTGATTACTCAATCCCAGATACACGATGGCGAAATAATAAGCCGACACATAACGCTGTGCGGCGTTCTCCTGCAAATCCGCCAACACCTCTTCGGCCTCGGCGCGTTTGCCCGCCACCGCGTAAGCGAATCCCAAATGCGCCTCGAAAGCCAAACCGCTATCGGAAAAGGTCACCGCTTTACTGAGCGCCGAAATCGCGCTCTCGACTCGTCCCTGTTGCAGATAAGTGAGTCCCAATATCCAATAGGCGAAGGCCGAATGAGGCTCCATCGCCAGAGCTTTTTTGCATTGTGCCACCGCAAGATCATCTTGCCGCGCAAAATAATAGGCCCAGCCCAGACTGACGTGAGCGAAGGGCGACAGCGGGTCGAGTTGTTGAATCATCAAGCATTCGCGCATGGCTTCTTGGTGGCGACCTACGGCTTTCAAATAAAATCCATAGCCGTCGTGAGCGTGCGGGTAATGGGGACTGAGTTCGATGGCGCGTTTGAATTCGCGCTCCGCTTCGGCAAAATTCCATTCATAAAGCAGGTAATAAAAACCCAAAGAGCTATGCGCTTCGCCCAGCGCTTCGTCAATTGCCAGAGCCTTCAACGCGGCGGCTCTCGCTTTCGGATAAGCTTCACGCGGCGACCAGCCGCCGGTTGACGACGCCAGAAAAGCATACGCATCGGCGAGTCCCGAATAGGCCAGCGCATAATTCGGGTCCAGGTCTATGGCCTGTTGAAACTGCTCGATGCCGCGTTTGATCCACGCTTCGGTGCGTTTGGTGGTCACGAAATAACGCCCTTTGAGATAGACCTTATACGCATCGGTGTTTTCGGTGTAGCGTTTCACCAAGCGCTTCTTCTCTTCGCCGCTGAGTTTCAAACGCAGTTTTTCGCTGATGTCTTCGGCAATCTCTTCCTGCAACGAAAAGATGTCGGTCATCTTGCGGCGATACTGTTCCCCCCACAGATGCGAATCTTGCGCGATGTCTATCAACTCGGTTTTGATAATCAAGGAATCGCCGTGCTGCAAAACGCGTCCGGCAAACACGGCGCGCACGCCCAACTCGCGGCCTATCTCCTGCGGGTCGGCGTCGCTGCCTTTGTAGCGAAAGACCGTGCTGCGCGGCACGACGCGCAACTTGGGCAACTTCGACAACGAATTAATAATGCACTCGGTGAGGCCATCGGAAAGATATTCGGCGTTGGGGTCGCGGCTGGCATTGACCAAAGGCAAGACCGCCAGCGAATCAATGGCTTTGCGTAATCGCGTTTTGCGCGTAGCGGCACGCGCCGTGTTAGTGGTCGGCAAATTCTTTGGCGGAAAAATCAACGTCACCTGTTCTTCTGCCAACGTCTTTGTGCCGCTTGCTGCGTTAGTTGCTTCGTTGAGGGCGGAATGGCTGGATGAATTGACTCGCGCCAATTCGGCTTCAAATTCCAGCCGCTGTTTGAGGCGCTTCAAATCGCCGAGCAGACTCTTGATGGTTTGATAGCGTTCGTCGCGGTCTTTTTGCAGCGCTTTGCCGACGCTCCAGGCCAGTTCCGCAGGGCAATCCGCTACGCATTGCGACAACGGCGGCGGTTCGGTTTGCAACAACGCCGCGATGACATCGCTGGTGGTCGCGCCGGAAAACGGCTGCATTCCGGCAACCATTTCATACACCACTATGGCGAAACTGAAGATGTCGCTGCGCGCATCAACCTCTAGGCCGCGAGCTTGTTCGGGCGACATATAATATGCCGTGCCTAAAATCGTCCCCGGATTGGTTGCCGCTTTGAGCAAGGTTGCTGTCGCATCGGCGGCTGTGCGAGTTTCCCGCTCGGTCAATTTGGCCAGGCCGAAATCCAGCACCTTCACATAGCCGTCTTTCCGCAGCATGATATTTTCGGGCTTGATGTCTCGATGCACGATGCCCGCCGCGTGCGCCGCAGTTAAGGCATAAGCAATTTGAATGGCGATCTCCAACGTCTCGGATAATTGCAGCCGCGCTCGTTTCAAGTGGTCGCGCAGGGTGTGACCGTCAACCAGTTCGGTCGCCATAAAGTGCAGGTTGTGGCTTTGCCCTATGTCGAAAATGGTGATGATGTTGGGATGATTGAGAGCGGAAGCAGCACGCGCTTCTCGTATGAAGCGCTCGACCGCCGAAGGATTCTGCGTCCAGCTTTCGGGGAGAATTTTGATGGCGACCTGGCGTTTAAGCCGGGTGTCGCGGGCGCGATAAACTTCGCCCATCCCGCCCACCCCTAACGGCGCGAGAATCTCGTATTGCTGTAATTTTGTTCCTCTTGCCAGGGACATAAATTTTACCTGTCGTGCGCGTGCGCGAGGCCAACTTCATAGATGATATGCGATGGGGTAAATACGCTAAGGCGTAGGCGTAGGCGTTGTCAATCTATAGCTTTTAAGAAAATGTTTTTCTGGAGCAATCAACCGCAGCCTTGTATGGGCGACCCTGCGGTGGTCGCCCCTGCCCCAAAGTCATGCAATTTCAAGAAGGGGCAACCACCGCAGGGTCGCCCGTATAGATCGTTGCAGAAGAAATCTTTTTCTGAAAGTCTATGGCTTGCAAAAAGTGGTCAGGGCTGACAGGATTTTGCTGCGCCAAAAAAATTTGTGACGTGAAAAAAAATTTTGTAACCACTGAAAAACATTTTCAGTCTTAGGCACAAGACGGGCGCGTTCGTGACCGTGCTTCCACTGGCGCGGACATGAGCGTGCTCGACCACTTCACTCATAAAAAGGCAAAAGGTAAAAGTAAAAGGCAAACTGAGTAAAAGCTTTGGTCGCTTTCCGTAGCGCTACCGTTCACCTTTTCCTTGCTTGGCAATTTCCGATTCCGCCACCTTGATTCAAGGGAGGAGATTATGACTCGAAGACGTTCATCTGCGCTCAGGCAAGCGTGCGCCCTGGTGCTGCTCACCACCTTTCCAGTAATCGGCTACGCCGTCCAACCGCCGCAAAAGAAGGCCGACAAAGCCAAACCCACGGCCTCGCAAAAACTGGACGACGCCTACACCGCAAAGATCAAAGAGTACACCACAGAGAAATTTTTTCTCACCGAACTGGTTGACCATCTGCCCGCTTCGGACAAAGTGCCGACGCCGGAAAAAGTCTTAGGCTATGCCATAGGCACGCCCAACAAACTCACCTACACCAAAGACCAGTACCGCTATTATCGTGAGTTGGAAAAAGCCACGCCGCGTGTGCGTGTCTTTACGGCCCCGGAAAAATCCGAAGAAGGCCGCGAGCAGTTATTGATTCTGGTCGGCGATGAAGCCAATCTGGCGCGCCTTGACCGCTACAGAGAGATCACCGGCAAACTCGCAGACCCGCGCCGCATCAACGACGCCGAAGCCGAAGCCTTGATTAAAGAAGGCAAAGCGTTTTACTGGGCTTCGGGTTCGATTCATTCTCCGGAAACCGGCTCGCCCGAAATGCTGATGGAGTTGGCCTATCGCCTTGCCGTTGAAGACTCGCCGTTCATCAATGAGATTCGCAAAAACGTCATCGTGATGATTACGCCTACACTGGAGGTGGACGGGCGCGACAAGATGGTGGACATCTACAACTACCGCAAAGCCAATCCCAATAAACCAGCGCCGAATCTGTTGTACTGGGGCCAGTACGTAGCGCACGACAACAACCGCGACGGCTTAGGCATGGCGCTGGCGTTGTCGCGCAATCAGATGAAGACCTTTCTGGAATATCACCCGCAGGTGCTGCATGATTTGCACGAGTCTGTGCCGTTCCTCTACACCTCCACAGGCACTGGCCCGTACAACGCCTGGCTTGACCCGTTGGTGATTGATGAATGGCACGCGCTGGCTTACAAAGAGATTGAAGAGATGACCAAGCGCGGCGTGCCGGGCGTCTGGACGCATGGGTTTTATGATGGCTGGGCACCGAATTATATGTTCTATGTTGCCAACGGGCATAATTCGATAGGCCGTTTTTACGAGACCTTTGGCGGCAACGGCGCAGACACCGGCATACGCAATGTCGGGGCGCAAGCAGCGCGTGATTGGTATCGCCCGAATCCGCCGTTCGCCCGCGTCAACTGGTCCATACGCAACAACATCAATATGCAGCAATCGGCCATACTGTTTGCCATGAATGAAGTCGCTAACGAAAAAGACCGCTTCCTCAAAAATTTTTATATCAAGAGCAAGCGCTCGATTTTGAAAGCCACCAATGAAGGCCCTTATGCCTACGTCATACCGGGCAACGACACGCGCCCGGTTGAAGCGGCGGACATGGTTAACCTGCTGCGCTTGATGGGCGTTGAAGTCAACACCGCGACCAAAGAGTTCGAGGTCTTGGGCAAGAAATATCCGGCGGGGTCTTACCTCATACGCATGGATCAGCCCTATTCGCGCATGGCCGATATGATGCTCGACACCCAGTATTACAACGTCAACGACCCGCGCCCTTATGACGACACCGGCTGGACGCTCGGCGCTATGCGGAATGTCAAAACCATTCGCGTCACCGACAAGAGCGTGCTGAACGCGCCTATGGTGATGTTGACCAGCGACGCCAAAGTGAAAGGCAAGTTGGAAGGCGCGCACACCGCCGCTTTCGTCATCAATCACAACACCGACAATACGTTGATGACGCTGCGTTACAAATTGCCGAACGTCAAGATGCTGGCCGCCGAAGACAGCTTCAAAATCGGCGACCGCCAATTCAACGCAGGCTCTTTCATCATCAAGTCTGAAGGCAACGCGACGGGTTTGCGCCAACAGCTTGAAGCGGCGGTGAGTGATTTAGGTTTGACGGCGACCGCTGTGGATAAAGCGCCCGAAGTAAAAACGCATGAACTGGCCGTACCGCGTATAGCGATTTTGCACACTTGGACGAACACCCAGAATGAAGGCTGGTTTCGAATTGAATTCGACAAGTATGGCATTCCGTACAAGTACATCTCCGTGCATGAAATTCGTGATACGTTGAGCCTGCGCGACAAATACGATGTGATTATTTTTCCGCCGGTCGGCGGCACGGCGCAGACCATCGTCAATGGCCTGCCGAAAACCGGCGACCCGATTCCTTGGATGAAGTCCGACCTGACGCCGAATTTAGGGATGTCGCCAGACACCACCAACGATATGCGCGGCGGCATAGAGTTGAAAGGCATGGCCAATCTGCAACGCTTCATCGAAGACGGCGGCTTGTTCGTGCCAATCACCACGATGGCAAGTTTGACCATTGATTACGGCATCACCTCGGGCGTGACGATTCAACCGGCGCGGCAACTCGTAGCGCAAGGCTCTGTATTCAACGCCACGTTTACTGATAAGAAGAGTCCCATAGCTTACGGCTACGACGATTCATTGGCGATCTATTTCAGCAGCGCGCCGTTGTTCAATGTCGGCAGTATTGGCGGCTTCGCTGGCGCTGGTGGTGGTGGCGGTGGCGGCGCTCAAGTTGGTGCAGGCGGCGGCGACAGAGTTTCCGGTCGCGGCTCGAAGACCGACCCGGACATTGTTCAAGGGATGCCGCAGCCGCCAGTATTAAAACCGCAAGCGCCAAGCCCTGACGGCATACCCGAAGAGTTTCGCCAATTCGCGGCAGCGCTGCCGCCACCGAATATGCGTCCGCGTGTGGTCTTGCGTTTCGTCCCGGATGAAAGAAATTTGTTGGTCAGCGGAATGCTGGCGGGCGGCAGCGAACTGGTAAGCCGACCCGCCGTCATAGACGTTCCCGTAGGCAAAGGCCACGTCGTGCTGTTCGCCACCAATCCCATGTGGCGACACCAAACCCAAGGCGAATTCTTTTTGCTGTTCAACGCCGCCTTGAATTTCAACCACCTCGATGCTGGCGTCAGCGATAAAGGCGCTCGCCCACCGGCTGCCGCTGGCATCAACGAGGATAACCAGCAGTGATTGAGTTTTATTGACGCATGAAGTGCGGCAGAGAGTGATGTTGCAGGCTCGCTTGCCGCGCTTTTTCCCCAATAGTTTTCTATTTTTCAGTGACCGGCGTTTCGTCTTACACTGGCACGGGGAGTCAACGGTTATGCAGGAAAGAACCTTGCCGGAAATTCGCAAATCACGCTGGCCTTACATTGACCGTTCGCGTGAGATGGCTTGGATTGCCGAGCCTCAAAGTGAATATGCCGGTCCGTGGGTGGGGCTTGATGGAGGTCGTCTTATTGGATACGGAGACAACCCTGTACCGATTGTTGAACAGGCACGAGGCAAAGGAATTGAGCGCCCCTTGGGGGTTCATCTTAAAAAAGAACAGGGGCCATCAATCCCATGTGGCGACACCAAACCTAGAGCGGTTTGCATAAGTGTGTACGGAACCCCCTATGGTTGAGCAGCGGTCTTCGACCGTGCGAAGGTCTTCGACCGCCGCTCAACGGGTTTGAGGTTTCCGTAATCTCAAACCAAAACCGCTCTAGGGCGAATTCTTCAGCCACCGCCAGATTTTCCAATCCGCTTCCGGTATTGATGTATCCTTCATCGAAATTATTCCACCTCGATTCGTCAGGGCGATATTTTGCACCAGCCATTCTCGCCTCTCACGCAGCAAGGTAACGCCGCGTGATTACTTCCTCGCTAAAACAATCGGCGCTTGTTCAGCGGCATAGATCAGCGAGTAAAAGTGTTTCACTTTTTCATAGTCGCTTACCGGAATGGTAGCGCCGCGCACCACTAGACTGCGAGTAAAATATAACGTGCCGTCTTTGACTTCGTAACTCGTCGCATAATTGCCAAACGGCGTGTCCATCTTCACCGCATCGGGAATTTCATCCACGACGAAGCCATCGGGCAGTTTCACTTTTACAGTTTCCGTATAGGCGTGGGCGTTGAGCATGACCGGATGTTTTCGTAAGCCTTCGGTTAAAAACAACGACTCGCGGCGCGAGACGATGGTCGGTTTGAAGACCAGCAAATGCCCTTGCATCACTTGTGCATAACGGGCTGCGGTAAATTCTACGTTGAGCGCAAACTTGCCTTCCGCGTTGTTGTCCAGTGGGTCAACTTTGGAAACGCTGGCCCCCGTAGCGCCTCGCGTAATCCAGCGCTCGATCATCTTCAAATAATCGGGCTTCGATAGACGGCGAAAGGCCTGCCGCTCGTTGACCGCCGCTTGTCCGGCGGTGCGCTCCAACACTTTGGCGTTGAGCGAACCGTCGGCCCCCAAGATTGCTTCCACCTGTCTTTCCATGCGATTGGCTTCGGGCGGCGTGCTGGGCATACGCAACAACGCCCCGGCATCGGCGGCAACTATCAAAGCCAAACTGTTCTGCTCGTGATCGGGCAAATCGCCTACGGGGGTGTTGTCATCGGTCGGGTCGAAAATTAATAAACGACCAAGCTGAGGATGCGTAACGATGGTGGCGGCTTTGGTCTCGTCGCTGACTTTAACAGCGATGATGCAGTGATTGAACTGCTGCGGCGACGGCCACTCTTCGCGCACATAGGTCGGGTCGCCCGAATAAATGCTCACCAGATAAGACGGAATGCCCAGCGCTTTCAACAAAGCGCGCATCAAATTGGCTTTGTCTTTGCAATCGCCGTAAGACTTATTGAAAACGTCTATGGCGGAATGCGGACGATACCCGCCGCCGCGTCCCAAGCCGGTTTGAATCGAAACATAATTGACGCCTTGCACGAAGCGACCGATGGCTTGAATTTTTGCCAATTCGGTTTTGGCGTTGGCGGTCAAGTCGCGGACTTTGGCGATCATCGCGTTATCGGCGACCGCTTGCGAATCGCTCAACTCAAAGAGCCAGCGCGATACCTCAGACCACTTCTCGAACGATTTGCCGATAGCGGCTTTGGCATTGGCGGCGGGAAAATAACTGACCGCAAGGCGCGGCGCAAGACTGGTGACACGCGGACTGGCGGGTTCGGGTTCGATGGGCGCAAGGTCGCGCAATTCCCAGGTATAATTTGAGCCGTTCGCATTGGCTTCTATTTTGGCGTGATTGAAGGTGACGCTTTCGGCACGCCAACCGGCGGGCAGATTCATGATAAAACGCGACACCAGCGCCGGCATACGATCTTGAAAGTCCCAATCGAACTGAGTAAACACCGAGCGCTCTTCGGAAGTGTATTCATAGCCAAAGACCGCGCCAACTTCGGCTTCATCCCTTGCCTCTATGACTCTGGCGCGAGCTTCGTTAAAGACATCGTTGCTGTCCAGCGCGATGTCAAGAATTTGGTCTTTGCCATATTTTTTAACCTCTTCGGAAGGCCGCAGCAACCAGCCGCGCATCTCTTTGACCTTGCCGGAATCGGTCGTATAGGTCGCCAAGCCATGCGCTTCGCGGCGACCTTCCATAGTCAGCACCCGCATGACATAGCGTTCATAAGTGGTAATCTTGCCTTCTTCGTCCACCTTGACGGTGCGTTCGTTTAATAGCACGACTGCCGGAACATCTTTGGCATAGACGGAGGGAGTGGATTTCGCCGCCTGGCGAAACCAGTCGGGCAAATCGTCCCCGGCAAAGGCGCTGGTATTGATGAGCAACGTCAAAGCGCAGAGCGCCAGCAGGCGCGTAAAAAATGCCGCCGAAATCCCTTTGCCGAATCCGCTAACCCGATCAGCGAAAGTTCTGTGCCTACGGAAAGCTTTCATGTTGGTATCCTTTTGTGTTCGCGCCGTGATCATTGCCTCGCGCCAAAAGGCGTTTTGGCTTACCGCCTCAATTCACCGCCGCCTGTTTCAAGGTGAGGGTGTGATTGTCGGCTTCGTGTATGGTATCGAAGATCTGTTTCAAAGTCGGATAAGAAGCCGCCGGAAACAGTATGCGGTCTTGTCCGCCAAAAAAGAAATGGCGTTTGAATTCCAAAGTTTGCCCATCTTTCGAGATACCTATATAGATTTCATGCTTGCCAACTTTCTCGATGACAAACGGTGCGGGTCTATCGGCGTGATCGAGCGCATAACCGGTGGGCAAGTCAATCAGCACCTGATCTTCTTCCATCCACGGGTAATGAAAATAGACGGCGTATTTGCGTTCGCTGGTTTGAAACAACGAAGCGATGCCGTGTTGAAAGAAACCCGGTTGCAAGAACAAACGCTTGCCGGTGCGCTGTGCGTAGCCCGGCACTTTGAGGTGGAACGCATAGGTGAAAGGTTTATCGGGATCGGTGACGTTTTCAATACGTATGTTGGAAAGCTCCGCTGTACTCATGCGCTTCTGGAACATCTCGCGCAAATTGGCTTCGCGCTGCTGCGGCGAATCGTCGTCGTTGTACTCTTTCTTTTCGTAGCCCAGATGGCCGGTATAGACGATTTTCACCTCGCCTTCCAAAGTGCCGTCTTCGCTCAAATGCAGATGGGCTTCGCGTTTTTCCAGTGACTTGTCCGGCGCAGCCATCGGCGTATCAACAAACTTCGAGGCTTTGGCATCGGCCACCAGCGCCGGTACGCCTTCCTCCTGCCAGCGCAACATTCCGAAAGGAATTAAGGTGGTGCCGGGATTGAAGAACTTCCAGTTGTCGCCGAGGTGAACCGCGATGCTCGAAGGGCGCATAAAATAGCTCAACGGCAAACCGGGATCAAAGAAGAAGCTGTCACGATAGGACGACAACGCCAAACGCGCTTCAAATCCGGCAGCACTGGCCAGCGCCGCAAACAACAAATCTATATCGGCGCTATTGCCCATACCGCGTTTCAAAGTGTCGGCAGGCGAATGATTCTCTTTCAATTTCTTGCGTTGCTCGTCGGTCATCCCCGCCGCGTCGTCGTTGACGTTTTTGATTTTATAGCGGCAATAATCGAACAGTCGTTTGAGTTTTTCTTCGGGGGTGGTGGCATCGCCGATGATGGTTGCCGCCGCTTTCTTGACTTCATCGTTAGCTTTCATACGGTCTTTGATGATGTCGTAATAGCGCTTGCCCAAATCGCCCCAGAATTTTTCCGGCACCGGCTTGGCCTCCCTGGTGTAATAAATCAGCATCCAGGTACGCACCTGATCTTCGGGCGGCATCAACGGCTCTTCACGAAAGGCCGGCATATTAGTCATGGTCATGGAATAGAAACCATCTTTATCTTTGACCAGAGCGGTGTTCTGTCCATGAAAGGTCATGGTGTTCATGCCACGGTCGCCAACCAGATCGGCGGACGCTGGTTTGAGATAATACTTCACCAACTGCACCGGAATATCGCGTTGAAATTGCAATTGCAGATTGTCGGCCATACTTTGCGGACGCACCTCTTTCCAGCGGTATTCGATAATCGCGCCCGGTTCGACCGCCGGCATGGCAAAGGATTTGGCCTGCACTTTGAGGCCGCTCAATTTGACGATGGTGCGTTCAAACACCGCGTCTTTCTTGAGTTCGACGATGGTGCCATCGGGTTTGATGGTGCGTCCGGCGATGTCTTTGATGTGATATTTGCCGAAATAGGGAATATCAATTTTGCTCTGCGTTTCCCTGCCGCGTTCGGTAAATATTTTAATGCGGACATAGTGATTGAAAATCAGGTCGAAGTCGGAATCGTTGACCCGTACTTCCCAGAAAATCGCTTCGGCATCGGCGTCCTTTTCCACCACAGGCGTTTTCATGGCAAGCTGGGCAGGCTCGACCGGTCGCCAGTCATCGCCAGCCCAAGCCAGGCCGCTCAACAGCAGCACACCCACAATAGAATAAGCAAGCTTTATTAATAAACGGTAAGCAAACATAGTTCTTCCCTTCCACTAAAAAATTGAGCGCTCGAAGTTAAAAAAACCGAGGCAGACAAATGCCTCAAACGTAAAGACCCGAAGTATTGGCAGCCACGAGATTATATTCAGGGCAGCGCCCTCTGTAAATATTTTTATAAAAGAAATAGTATTTTTTCGTGCTTTGAACCCAGCGGTTAAAATCCTGAAAGCATGGTTAAACAGTTATTAAAAATCCAAGAAAATGGATGGCCATTCAAAATTTCAGATGTCGTTTGATCACCATTACGGGTCACCATTGCATCTTGAAACGAATAACTTTGTCGAATTCAAATACTTAATCAAAGCAACCAAACCACTGTAGATTCTGGCCTGCGGATTGCCAAATTTCCAGCGGGTTGCCAATCGGTTCAAAGCATCTTTATGCGACCACCAAGCTGTTTTTGATTACACCTTCAGTGGAACAACGGGTTTCGATTCCGCATTGGCAAACGGCCCAAGCCGTACTGTTCGAGCAAGATCAGGCCGACGTTCGGCTTGACCATCGCTTTACCAAGAGCTTTAGCCAAGGGGAAAATCGGGGTTGTTGCGGCGTCGCCAAACGAAGCCGTCCAGCACATAATGCGTCAATTGCGGCAAGGCCAACAACGGCACCAGGATGATTTTCAACGAGGCGATTTCCCAGCCGTTGCCGAAAAACCACGCACGATCATGCCATACGCCGCGATCCCAAACCAACTCTTCTACATAAGCCAGCGCCCACAACAGAAATAAAAACCACAGAGGATTACCAGCAAACAAACGCCACCCCCAAATCGAGATTGCGGAGTGCGGAGCGCGGAGTGCGGAGGCCTGGATTGCGGATTGCGGAGCGCGGAGTGCGGAGGCCTGGATTGCGGATTGCGGAGCGCGGAGTGCGGACGCTTCGCTTGCCGCTTGCCGCTTGCCGACAGTGGATTTCTTTTGCGCTTCCTGTTGCCAGCGTGTGCGCCCGTACCAATAAATCAACGCCAGATACGGCACGCCGTGGATGATGACATTGGTCACCGTGAACGCGTAATCGGAATTGTAGGCGACGATGCCCAGATACCAACACAACGCCGTCGTGGCGACCACAATATCTTTGCCGGGATTGATCTGCTTTTTGATGCGCCACCGGTAAAGCGCTTTCGCTGCGTAAGCGCACATCGCCAGCCAATAAATTGGCGCAGCAACTTTCGCTACGATAACGGGCAGCGCCGAAAAATCATTGGCCACAAACCACCAGAATTTCCTAGGCAGATGCGCGTGCCAATAAATCAATGGATACACGGTCGCCGCATAAATCGCCGCGCTGTCAATCCATTTGCCGAGGGCGTCGCGCTCTCCTGCTTTGGCGCGATAGAGCGCTACCCAACCATATTGTTGGCGCACGAAATGAAAGACCGCTAGATAAGCCAACGCCCGCCAGAACACCAACTCGCCTTCCGAATACAGCGCCACGCCAAGCGTCAAACCAATCACCGGAACCAGCGCATACAGCCAAGGTCTGCGCTTGAGTTCCTGTTTATCGAAATAGACGCGAAAGCCGGTCGAATAAACGTGCGCCACATCTATCAACAACACCGCAGGAATCCACGCCCAATCCGGCGTATCCGAATTGAGTACGCCGAGTCGCGCCCCAATCCACAAAGCCACGAAAGACAACACCGCGCTGCCTAAAAAAACCGACAGATCAATATTGCGCGAAAACAACCAGACCGCCTTTCGTCCAGCGTCCGATGTCCGGTGTCCGGCGTCTGCGGATTTTGTTATGGTGTGCGTTACACTTGCCATAAATCTGCGCTCAAGGTTTCACGTTCACCAGTTTGGAAGCCATATCAGATTCGGGATGGATGTGGAAATCGCATTCACCAATCTTTCATCGGCGGTTACAAAACGACAATTTTCTTTCACCCTCAAGGCGATATAGAGCGCATCGTAAACCGACCGCCGCCGCTCTATGGCAATACGATACGCGTCGTGAAGAAGAGTGGCAGAGCAACCCAGAGTAATATTGAGTTTGTGAAACTCATCCATAATCCTTTGCGCGCCGCTGTCATTCATCTATCGCGCATCGCGTGTTGTTTTGCCGACGGCTTTTTGCCAACTACAGACGGCTTACTGCTTACCGCCGACGATCTCTTCAGCGGCGCGATTGCCGTGATAAAAAGCCTCTTCAAATAATGCCACGCCGCTTAAATCGGTATGCGCGAAATGGATATTGCGATACGCTTTTGCGGCTTCGCGGCGCGCCGCGCTTCGCACAAAATTCGGGCGCGGGCGAATCATCGCGTGTCCCCAACGCATCACGTCAAGTCTTTCAACCAGCGAACGAATTTCCGTATGCGCGCGGCTCATATCGGTCAACACCACATCGGCCAACTGCGCCCAATCTTTATCGAGCAAACGCTGCCGCGCTTGTTTCGGATCCTCATCGCAAAGCGGGTAATAATAAGTAAAGACCGTCGCGCCTCTATCAATACCGCGTTGATGCGTCGCCACTACATAGCCCAAGGAATCGCTATCATAAAACACATTATCCCAGCACAGCGGAAAGCCTTTATCTTTCGGGCGGTCGCGCAAAAACAGATTCGCCACCAGCCACGCGCCATATTCAAATTCGGCAACGTGCGCTGGCGGCTGGTCTCGATAATCGCGAATCACAAAGCGACTCAAAAAATGCGGCGCGGCAAAAATCACGCGCTCCGCATGAAAGCCTCTCGAAGTTTCGCCATCGTGACTCACGGCAATCACGTCAACACCGGCGCGCCCGTTCGTTTCGATAGGAATAATCTCAGCGGCAGCAAATCCCAAACGCGCTTTGGCTTTCGCCTTATCAAAAAGATAATTGACCAAGCGCCCGTTGCCTTCAGGAAAAGTAATCAAAGGCTCCGCGTCATCGCCGGGCTTTTTCACCCGCGAGCAAAAATAGAAAAGCCCTGCCCAGGCAGAAGTCTGTTCAACCGTCATGCCGTAATCGTCACGACAGGCATAATCCACCAACCAGCGCAGACGCGGCGAAGTCAACGAGTGCCGGTTCAACCATTCGCCCATCGTCAGGCGGTCGAGTTGATTAATCTCTGCATCATCGGAACTGTTGGCAATCGGCAGCGCGAAAGCACGACGACCTTTCGCATCACGCCACGCCACCAATTTTTTCACTTCGTTATTAAATCTGTCGAATTGCGCCAGATCATCACTCGTCGCCCCGGCGCGCAGATACAAGCCTTCATACCAACGGCCTTTGAAAAAGATGCGCTCTTCGGGGTCGCGGCAAAGGAATTGTTCGGCAACGATTGGTTCGCCGTCTTGATCTTTGCCTTCAAGCAAACCCATTTCCTCAAGCAAGCCGACCAGCGCGACATTTTCTTTCATAGGCGCTGGCAGATAATGCGCCCCCCACGGATACGCCACCAGCGGCGAAGTGCCGCTACGCGCCGTGCCTCCGGCTTCGCGTTCGAGTTCCAGTAAAACAAAATCGTCAACGCCTGCCTGCAATAATTTTCGCGCTGCCGCAAGCCCTGCAACGCCGCCGCCAACAATCACCACTTTGACGCGCTGCCAATGGTCTGCGGCAACTTCAACGTGCTGCCCGTCGCGCAAA
Source organism: Acidobacteriota bacterium (assembly GCA_016201275.1). Classification (GTDB taxonomy): domain Bacteria; phylum Acidobacteriota; class Blastocatellia; order UBA7656; family UBA7656; genus JACQDB01. The sequence goes on along the minus strand of JACQDB010000125.1, from coordinate 50,570 downwards.
CGATGCCCGGTGTCGTTAGACGCGCCGACAATTTCCCCTTGCGGCAACGACGGCGTTTTAGTTGCGCTGCAAGCCGCCAACGCCACTGGCAAACCCAGAAAGGCCGCAAGGAGTTCGCGGCGCGTGAGCGAAGCAGAGGGGAGAAGGGGAGATGGGGAGATGGGGAGTGGGGGAGAATCGAGCAACGGATTTTCAAGCTTACTGGGGGAAGACTCTTTTGCACCGGGTGAAATTTTATTCAAGTCCACGGTCGTTGGTTTCAGTTGCGATGAGGGTTCCTTTGACGGCAATGATATTTGCCTCGGTAGCAATGTGGCTTTCAAACGAGACAAAGCTGGCTTGCCCTCTACTGATTTTTCAACTGATTTTTTTTTTGATCTTCTCATCTATTGCTTGCCGACGGAGGCTTTGTTCAAGCCCCGCTCCCTCACTCCCCGTCTCCCCTTCTCCCTTTCTCCGCGTCTCCGCGCTTCACCGGCGCATGGGGCGGCGCAAAATGGAGACCACCTCTTTGCCGCCGAATGCGGTATCACTGACGGTTACGCCGACGAATTCAAAGCCCTGCGCTCCGGCTTCGCCTAATTCTTTTTGCATCGTGCCGGTCTTTTTCGTGGCGAGCAGTTTATACTCCCAAGTGTCAACTTTCGCCTCCATGTCGCGCTCTAAAATTACTATGACCTCTTTGCCGCCGAAGGTTGAAGAAAAGACGGTTTGACCTTTGTACTCGAAACCTTCATCTCCGGCCTCCTGTAACTCTTTCTGCATGGTCGAAGTCTTACTGGTCGCCAGCAATTTATATTTGAAACGCGATGCCGTTTTTTGTTGCGGGTCTTTGGTCATAATGACGACGACTTCCGAGCCGCCGAAAGAGGTTTCGCCGCCCATCACGCCGCCAAAACGAAAGCCCACAGCAGCACTTTCATTCATCTCTTTCTGCATAGTCGAAGTCTTGTTAGTCGCCAGCAATTTGTACTCTACCTTCCCGGCTTGAGCAACGGCAGATGATGCCGCGCCAACCAACAAAACGCAAAGGAAAACCATGCGGGACAACGTCTTTGAAATTTCAGTCATAAACTCTCCAATTCTTTTTTTTGTTGAAGGCTGAGAATATCAGCTTTTCGGACTGCACCCCAAACGCTCAAGAAAGATGATGGCAATCACATTCCGCGTTGCTCCGTTTGCGCTTGCCTTTCCAGGTTGGTTCGGGCAAAGAGATTTCTCGGCAACCGATGAACAGCAATTGGCTCAACCAAGTTGCCAACCTCACTCATAGCGTTTCCATTCGGATTCGTAGTAGCGCACCAGCGCTTGATTGTCGAGACGATTGACTTCAACCGGAACCGGGGAGGTGTCGGTTGACGAGGCGAATAGCCCTTGCATCGCCCGGTCGTCGAGAAAGCGCAAGCCTGACGGCGCAACGGTGGGCGGCGCGAAATCCTGCAAGCGGGCGAGCGCAAAGCCCCACACCCCGAACGATGGCACAGCGGTTTGATACGGACGCACGGCAAAGCCCGCCGCTTCGAGCGTCTTCATAATGCACCAGTACGATTGCCGCGCAAACAACGGCGAAGTGCTTTGTATCGCCAGCGCTGCCTCCGGCGTCAATCGCGCTTTCAGCAATTTATAAAATCGCGTCGTGTAGAGTTTGCCTAAAGCAAAGGTATTGGGATCGGGAAAATCTATGATGGCGATGTCGAAAGGCGCAACCGCATTTTCCAGCCAGATCATGGCGTCCTGATTGATGACCTGAACGCGCGGGTCGGCAAACGAATGTTTGTTCAACTCGGCCAGCGGCGGAAAGGCGGCGGAAAGCTTGGTCATCGCCGGGTCCAGGTCAACCAGCGTCACCGATTCGACGGTCGGGTAACGCAGAATTTCTCTGACCGCCAGACCATCGCCGCCGCCCAGCACCAAGACGCGATGCGGCTTGCCGCCTGCGGCCATCATCGCCGGATGCACCAGCGCTTCGTGATACCGATATTCATCCGCCGAACTGAATTGCAGATGGCCGTTTAAGAACAGTTGAAAACCGGCGCGGCTTCGCGTGATGACGATGCGTTGATAGGCCGTCGTTTTGGTATAAATAATTTCGTCAGCAAACAAATCTTCTTCGGCCAGTTTGGTCAACGAATCGGCTTTAATAAAGCCCATCACCAACAACACCATCACCGCAACGGCGCGCAGGCGCAGCCCCGTGACTTTGCCTTTCATCAGCGGTGCAAGCAGCCACGTCGCCCACAAGCCCACGGCGGCATTGAGAAGACCGAACGCCAAAGAGGTACGAACCAGTCCCAGTTTCGGCACTAAAAAAAGCGGGAACAATAACGAAGCGACCAGCGCGCCTATGTAATCGAAGGTCAACACCCGCGACACCAAATCTTTGAAAGCGAGCGTGTCCTTCAACAGGCGCATCAACAATGGCAACTCTAAACCGACCAGGGTGCCGACGCCGAGGACAATGGCGTAAAGAACGACCTGAAAATACGACAGCCTGGCGAAACTCAAAAACAGCAGCGGCGCAGAAAACCCGCCCAACAGTGCCACCGCGATTTCAACTTCGATGAAGCGCCGCGCCAAGCCCGTATCAATAAAACCCGACAGCCATGCGCCAATGCCCAAAGCCGAAAGGTAGATGCCGATGATCAGGGAAAATTGCGTGACCGAATCGCCCAGCACATAACTGGCTAGGGTTCCGGCTAACAGTTCATAGACCAGTCCACAAGTGGCGATGACCAGAACATTGAGGAAAATAATCGGTGTGCGATTCATCTTTGTCAGTGAACAGGGAACAGGGAAGAACGCATCGTGAAGCACAAACATCGCAGCGTGAATCGTGCGGCGGAATTCGTGAGTTGGCGGTCGGGCTGCTTTTCGTTTGCTGCACCAATCCCGTCAGCGATGCAGAACCTCGTACTCGCTGTGTCCCGATTCCCAATTCACGATTTACCCTTTACAGTCTTTCAGCCGTGAACTGCGGCGGCGACAATCAAAGCGATGCCGATGATGACCGAGCCGATCAGAATCGCTAAGGAGGTGTTCTGGTCGTCTTCGATCTCTTTGCGAATCGAAAACGGCGAGAACTTGACGATGACCAGAAAGGCGATGGCGAAAAAGATCAGGCCGATGGCGACGAAGACAAGCGTCGAAATCACATAATCGGTCAATTGATTGAGCGGCACCAGCATAGCGAATTGCGCTGTGGCCAACCCCGCGTCAGCAAATTTTGCGAGTGGTTCCAAGAGCATTATTTCCCTCCTCTGTATCCTGAATGAAAGATGTGAAACGAACGATAGCCATCCTGCGAACGCTTGTCGGCGGGAATAAAATCGCGTCTGCCGCCGCCCAGTTCATAGCCTGTAAGAATCATCACACCGCACAAAGCGAGCAGAACGATTCCGCCATACAAATATAGTTTACCGAGCATCTTGAATTCTCCTGAAAAACCTGACTGAACGCTTCAGGCAAAGACGGTGCGGCAGCAGAAAATCCGTGACCGCATCACTCAAGGGGGCAGCTTGCCGTTGGCCTTTTTCCTTTTGCCTTACTCCTCACCTCACACTTTGACGCAGCAATTATACACATACATTTTTTTTCGTCACGTCGCCGGTTCCGCTTTGGTTGCGGACGCGCCTTTTGCGGTCGCGGGAAATCACACGCCCAATCGAAAGCGGCAAGATCAAGCAGCGCATCTTGATAACTTGCCGTTCGCCGCAAGGCAGTGGCGAGAAGTTGAGCAGGGGTGCCGCCTGTGGCTATGCACCCGCTGCGCCTGCCGAAACATCAAGCGCGGTAAATAGAACGTGTCGCAGAAATGAATTTTTTGTCCAGATATTGTGTATGATGGTTTAACCACCTACAACATATAGACGGTTTCTGAAATTCTGCGACACGCGCTAGATACCCCTGAAAACGACCTACGGTTTTGCACCCCCGCTACATTACGAAGACCACTTCATAAATTTCGCTATGGTCTGCAAAGCATCAGGGTCATCGGGAAACATCACCGGCAGATCATTGATTCGCATGGTCTTGTCACCGACGCGCTTGACTTTCGCTTTCACCGGGCAACCGCACATACTGTAGATGAAGGTGACTTCCATCACTTCGCCATCCGGCCACAGGTTCGCCACCGGCACGCCTTTGCCGCTGGCCGTGGCGCTCAACACATTGTTGGCGCTGGCAACATCCACATTGAAGCCATTGCCGGGGCTTGATTCAATAATCATGCGTAAAGCTTTCGGCGGCGGCGGCGTGTTGACGGGATTGATTCTCGCCTTCCACAAAACCTTGCCGGTTTTTTTGTCAATCAATTGCGCGGTTCCGGGTTTTTCGCTGCTGATGTGCATGGACATATGCACTTTGCCGTCCGGCAAGGTTTCGCCGTAGGCATCGAGTACCGCAAACGTCCGACCTTTGCCGTCATCGGGTTGATAGCGCCGCTCGACCTGTTTCAACGCCGAGGCAATCGTCGCGTTTTTGCCGAAGTCTTCTTCAACCGTGACCATCACCGCTTTGGCTACGTCCATCGTCGTCAACTCCGGTTCGCCTTTGGTTTCGGGGTTGGTCACGGGCGCAGCGTTGTTGTTAGTTGTCGCCGTTACGGGCGGCGTCACTGTCGGCGTAGTCGCAGGCGGCGTTCTCACGTTGGCATTCGCCAGAGAGTTTCTGTCCGCTTTGTTGGTGATATAAAGGATGCCGATGATTGCCAGCACAGCAATAACGCCGACGGCAATCCATACGACGTTGTTCGATTTTGGCTCTACGGGTTTCGCTTTTTGGTTTTTGTTATCTGCCATTTTTCTTTGACTCAAATTTTGGATTGATGATTGAAGGAAGATTTTACTTCGTCGGTTCGGTTTTATAAAAATCAATTCCGGCGGCCTGTGCAGGAACATCAACTGTCGCCACTGTCTTCAAGGCGGCGAGGTCTATGACTTCAACAGTGCCGGGGTCTGCGCCTACGCCTTCAACCGAAATGAACGCATAGCGATTATCCGAAGACACTACTGCACCGTGAACCACACGGCGTTTCGTAGGAATGCGCGCCAATTCTTTGCCGGTCTGCAAATCCATAATCGAAACCGACTGGTCGCGTTTGTTGGTTGAAATCAAGCGGTCGTCTCTGGTCACGGCTAAATTATAAACGCCGCCACGCGCTGCCATGCGGCGTTTGACTTTCCAGCTTGCCGCATCTACTTCGACAATTTCATCGCTCTTGTTGCAGGCCACAAAAATTGATTTGCCGTCGCTGGAAGGCTGCGCCCAGGTCGGCGAACAACCGACATCGCCCGGTTTGGGCGGCTCCATTCCGTGACCACCCAGGTCGTGCGACATAGAGTTTCCTTTGCTTACGGGCGCGCCGAACATTCCCAACTCTTTGCCTCTGGTCAAGAGAAAGTGCCGCGCCACTTGAAAATTACTGGCGTCAATTTCGACCAGCATATCGTCCATCATGCAGGCCGAATATTGTTTGTCGCCTTGCGGGTTGAGCCGCGACCCATGCGGCATGGTGCAAGTGGTCAGGCGTTTGACTTCCATCATCGAATCGGTAGCGACTACGGAAACTGAAGATGGAACCATATCGCCGTGCAGATTGAAATTGACGACGTAAAGAAATTCGCCATCGGGTGTGATGTCCATCGTCGCCGGAAACAAGCCCAAGGTGACGCGCCCGATTACCGTGTCGTCTCTGGTTGAATATTTCCACACCGAACCAAACGGTCTGCCGTGACCGAGCGATACATAATAGAACTGTTTATCGGGCGACACCACGATGCCGTGCGGCCCGTCAATGTCGTTGGGCATCAGTCCCGTGGGAATTTCGCGCTCGACCTTTGCGCCGGTTGCGCCAAAGCGAATCAAAGCGATTTTGTCCGCCGATTCGCAGACCACATAAACCAGATAATCTTTGTCCGGCAGTTGTTGTGCAGAGATAGAAAACGCAAGCAACAGATTGAAGAGAAGGGCAACCGAAAAATATTTCATGGCTTTTACAATCATCAAAACAACCTCTATCAATAGGCTTTGAACGCCAAGCTGCAACGAGTCACCGCGCCTTCGGCCTTCATCACGAGCTTCACGAGCGATGGCAATCCACATCCTGCTTCCTGAGCTTGAGAAAAAATTTCCGCCTGTACGCTTTGCGTGACTTTGCGGCTTTGCGTGAACTTCGGTTGGCGCTGCACCACTCTTTTCTTGCGCCAAGCTGCAAAGACGCAAAGTCACGCAAAGATTCAATTCGATTTGAACAGCATCCGCACAAGCATTACGGCATCACGATTCTATTTGCGGCTGCGCGCCTGCGCTTCCAGTTTGTCCCAATCTTCGTCCGACAATTTATCGAGCATACTGAATTCGCCAGCCCCGGCCAGCCATTCGCCGCCATCAATGACCACGACTTCGCCGTTGATGTATGCCGAATAATCGGAAATTAAATAGGTCGCCAGATTCGCCAACTCGCGCAACTGGCCTACACGCTTTAACGGGTTGCGGTCAACGACAAACTGGCTGAAATCGCCGCCAAGCGTTAAGCCCTGTTGCGCGCCCGCTGTCGGAAACGGCCCCGGCGCGATGCCGTTCATGCGTATGCCGTACTTTGCCCATTCGACCGCCAGCGATTGCGTCAACGCCATCACTCCGGCCTTTGCCGCCGCCGATGGTACGACATAAGCCGAACCCGTCCACGCATACGTCGCCAGTAGATTCAGCATCGTGCCGCCGCGTTTTTCGGCGATCCATTTTTTTCCCAAAGCCAGCGTGCAATAAAACGTGCCGTGCAGCACAATGCCTAACACCGCATCAACAGCGCGTGTCGAAAGCCTTTCGGTAGGCGCGGCGAAATTTCCTGCGGCGTTATTGACCAGCACATCCACAGTGCCGTAATGCTGCCAGATTTGCTCAATCATCTGCTCGACCTGCGCGGCATCGCGCACATCGCAAGGCACGGCGAAGACCTCGCCGCCTGTGGCTTCGCGCATCTCTGCGGCAGATTGTTCAAGCCGCGCCAGGTTACGACTGGTGATGGCGAGCTTCGCGCCCAATTCTAAAAACCGTTCGCCCATCGCCCGCCCCAATCCCGTGCCACCGCCAGTGATGATGATAACTTTGTCTTTTAATACATCCGCTTGGAACATGAGATTTTATGACTCCTTGCCGAAATGGTTGCAGAAAAATCAAGGCTTGATTTCGTAATGATGAGGGAGTGCAAGCAACGTGACCGCTTGATTCAGGTAATCATAAATCGCGCTGAAATTATTCGTCACATCCCGACCCAGCACAGACAAATCACCGCTCTCGCTTTCTGTGAAAACGCCAAAATGCCCATGCACCTGCACGATTCGTTCATCATCTCGAATTAACCCAATAGTGGTCTCCACAGTAATTGAGCCGACCCGTCCCCCAACCCCTGCCAGGTACACTTGTTGCCCTTCGCCTACTTCCAGGCCTCGAAGCCGATGAAGGAATCTCGAACTAAAAACCGTCCGGTCTGCTCCACAGTCCAGCAAGAATGTAACTTCCACCCATTGGTCATCTAAGGCTCGAACTAACCCGGAAACGCTTGGTCGAATTATGCCATCATCACAAAGCAGCCATTCACCGTTTACACGCATAGATTCGGCTCAACTTTTCTTTCGGGATATATCTAATATGCGGCAAATCGTCAGGGTGTTTTTCTTTCGCAAGGCGCTCGACTTCTTCGGCAGTGTCGGCGACAAACAGTTCGCCGCCCGAAGAGGCGACATACTGGCCGCGATACCGCTTGAACACTTCGAGTTCCATCGCGTGGTCGTTGAACCATTTCACATTGCGTTTCGCCTTCTCGAACAACAACGCCATCTCCGGCGTCATCGGCAAGTCTTCAATGATTACTGAATCGCTCATACGAGGATGATATTTCGTGGCGTGAAGTCGCGTCAATTTTTTCTCAACCACTGACACGGAAAGTTTCCGATGCTTTGGCACTACAGGCTCCGGGCTTTAACCGCCAAGCCTACACAAACCTGATGTTGCGTTTGACGGCGGCGCGGTCAAAATAGCGGACAGCGCGCTTGTAATCTTTATCAATCTGCGCCTTCAACGCCTCTATAGATTCAAATTTTTTTTCGCCGCGCAGACGATGCAGAAAGCGCACGCGAATCTTTTCGCCATAAATCTCGCGGTCGAAATTCATCAGATGAGTTTCCACAGACACCTCCGCATCGCCGCCAAACGTAGGCCGCACGCCGATGTTGGTCAGCGACCGTCGCCACTCTCCTTCTACCAGCGTCAAGGTGATATAGACGCCTTTGGCGGGCAACACACGGTTGTGCGGTTTCAAATTCGCCGTCGCATAAGTGAGTTTTTCTCTGCCGACTTTGTGGCCTTCGATGACGCGACTCTCGACGCCATACGGGCGACCGAGCATACGACGCGCCACATTGATGCGCCCGTCATTCAATAATTTCCGGATGGCCGTTGAACTCACCCTGCGACCGCGCAACATGACTTCGGGGACTTCATCGGCAAGACGTTGCAATTTATCGGCAACCGCTTTCAACAACTCGAAATTCCCTTCCCGCCGATTGCCGAACGCAAAGCCTTTGCCTAAATAAACCTCACGCGCATCGAGTCGGCCAAAGATCGTCTGCAATAAAAATTCTTCGGCGCTCTCTTCGGCCAGCTCTTTGGTGAAAGTCAACACCACCACCTGCTCGATGCCCAGCCGCGCTATGGCTTCCATCTTCTGCTCGAAAGTATGCAGCAAGGGCGGCGCACTTTCTGGGTGCAATACGGCGCGTGGGTGCGGATCAAAGGTCACAACGGTGGCGGCCAAGCCCGTCGCTTTGGCGCGTTCGACCACTTGTTTCATGATGGTTTGATGTCCCAGATGCAAGCCATCAAAGACGCCAAAGGTGACGATGGTCGGAGTCTTCAACTCACAGGATTCGATGTCGTGGCAAATTTTCATCAGCTACTCGTCACCTCTAAACCGTCGTAAGCAATCTCGACGTTTTCCGGCAGATGGCCGCTGGTCTCTGCGTGTTTGATGTCGTGCGAAATGTGCGTCAGCAGAGCGCGATGCGGCTTCACTATTTTGATGTAGGCCAGCGCCTGGTCAAGTGTCATGTGGGTCGGATGTTTTTTGAAGCGCAGCGCATCAATCACCAAGACCTCCAGGCCGCGCAGTTGGGCAAGCGCCGCTTCAGGTATTTCGTGGCAATCGGTCACGTAAGCAAAATCGTTGATGCGAAACGCCGTCACCGGCAAAGGGCCGTGCATCACCGTCAGCGGCAGTATCTCCAGCCCGAACAGCTTGAAGCGGTCGTTGATGGTATGCGGAATGATGCGCGGCACGCCGGAAACCGCAGGCGCGAAGGCATACGAATAGACTCGCCGCAAACCTTCCCAAGTCACCGCTGTGGCATAGCAGGGGATTTCGATTTTATTGCGAAACATAATCGGGCGCGTGTCATCCAGCCCGAAGCAATGATCGGCGTGGGCGTGCGTGAAGAGAATCGCGTCCAGATGTTTCAAGCCGCAGCGCAGGGCTTGATAGCGAAAGTCTGTCGAAGCATCAACGAGAATTTTCCGCTCTTCGTGTTCGATCAAGATGGAAGCGCGCAAGCGTTTATCGCGCTCGTCATCCGACAAACAGGTGTCGCAATCACAGCCGATGCTTGGTATGCCTACGGAGGTGCCGGTGCCCAGAAATGTTACTTTCATTCACTTAGTCCTTAGTCCCTGGTCCTTAGTCCTTAGTTTACCGGCAAGGTCTTCCGAAGATCGCTGTTTCAACCAAACGGCGAATCAAGAAACCAACTGCGAAGGACTAGAGACTAAGGACTACGGACTAATTTATCCTTTTCTTGAGAGCGCCACGAACTGCATACGCAAATCGGCCAGCACGTTTTCCAGCAACGCCTCTTCATCGGATTTGAGATTGCCGCTTGTCTTCTCTTTCAACATTCCGATCATGTCAATCATGTGACGAGCGGCTTCCAAATCCACTGGCGTGCGTTGCCCATCCTGCATCTCCATCAAGCCCAGATGCATGGCGGCTTCGACGCCCAGCATATTGAGCAGGCTTAAAAACGAGGCCTGCGGCAAACGCGGATTGGCGGGGCCGGAGGCTTGATTGTAGGCGTTTTCAATGGCCGCTTGCTGCGCCGATTGTGTTGCTTGAGCGGCCTGTTGCGAAGCGGCTTGCGAAGCCGAGACAGCGCTTGCGGCAGTGGCTTTGGCCGCTGCGGATTTCGGCTTGTCGCCTTCTGGCTTCTCTTCCTCAGTCGGTGGTTTATTGGTCGCCCCCGGAAAACTCACGACATTATCGGTGTTGCCTGTGGTCTCCGGTTCCGCAGCATTTCCCGCTGTGTGCGTTTCGCCAAAGGGATGCGCGGCAACCGCCTCCGTATTGGCGACCTCCAGTTCGGCAGCCGCGACGCTTTCGCTTGTCGCAGTCGGTTCTTCCGGTATCGGCTCTTCGGCAAGCGGCTCGCGTAACGAGCCATCGGGGTTGTAGCGGCGGCGGTCGGCAACTTTGAATCCTGATTCTTTTTCGTCTGTCATAGCGTTTGCATCAAACCTTTCGTCCAGATAGTTCTATTCGGTGTTCTAAAAATCTCAATGCTAACAAGGCAGGATATAAAAGTAAAAAGGCAAAAGGCAAAGGACGATTTCGCCTGCGTACCATAAAACGTCTGACTCATTTTTGCCGCCCCCATCAATCGGTCAGCATCCACCCGATAAAATTTTTTCCTTTTGCCTTTTTACTTTTTCCTTTTGCCTTTTTACTTTTTCTTTCGCTAGAGTCTGCTTATGCACAATTCAGCAAGTCAGAAAGGCGCGGAACGGTTCGCGCAATTGATTGAGTTAATCGCCCGCTTGCGCGCTCCCGACGGTTGCCCTTGGGACCGCGAGCAGACCCACGCAAGCCTAAAGCCGATGTTAATCGAAGAAGCCTACGAGGTGTTGGAAGCCATAGACGAAGGCGATGATGAAGAGTTCACCGGCGAACTCGGCGACCTGTTGTTGCAGGTAATATTTCATTCGCAGATTGCCATAGAAGAAAATCGCTTCACCATTGCCGATGTCATCGAGCGCGTCTCGGCGAAGATGATCAACCGCCATCCGCACGTTTTCGGCGATGACAAATCCGCAACATCGGGCGAAGTGCTGCGAAACTGGGAAGCCATCAAGGAAGCCGAATTAATTGCCAAAGGCAAAAAGCCCGACGCGCAAGGCTCTATGCTTGATAGCGTGTCGAAAAAGCTTCCGGCGATGATGGAAGCTTTTCAGATGACCACGAAAGTTTCCCGCGTGGATTTCGATTGGCCGAATGTTGGCGAAGTGCTGGACAAACTCGATGAAGAGGTCAACGAGTTGAAGCACGAGATCGAAACCGACGCCAACAATCATCAACGCATCAGCGATGAAGTCGGCGATTTATTATTCGTCGCCGTCAATGTGGCGCGCTTGTTGGGCGTTGACCCGGAAAGCGCCTTGAAGTCGTCGAATCGCAAATTCCGCCGCCGCTTCCGCTACATCGAAGACCGTCTGCGCGAATCGGGTCGCAAGCCCGCCGATTCCGATCATGTAGAAATGAACAGGTATTGGGACGAAGCGAAAACCTTAGAAAAATCCGGGGGAGATGGTCATGAAAAATGATTTGCAGGAGTTTCGAGAGCAATGCCGTCGCAATCTACAACGCTCTCTTGAAGAGCGTATCAAGTATGGTTTTTGTTATGTCTATAAACCCGTGCTGGATGATGCCGATTATCGCATCTTTAACTCCACGGCAGAATATCGGGAATGGTGCGCGACTCATCTACCGGCTTATCTCGGCTATCAACCTGCTGATCCGCATCAAGAGAATGAGTAATCATGACGAAACGACCAAATTTCTATCCGGCGCAAGCTCAGGAATTGGCTCAAGCTTTCAATGCCGAAGGGGTTGATTATATGTTTATCGGCAAGAGTGGCGCGATTCTACTGGGGTATCCCGGAACCACTCAAGATGTAGATGTCTTCCCGGCACGCTCGCCTGAGAATGGACAACGCATTGTCAGAGCGTTAAACCAGCTGGGTTTCACATTAGACGAAGTGATTGAACAGCAAATTATTGCCGGTAAAGATTTCATTCAAATCAAAAGCGGCCCCTTCGATATAGATTTAATCTTTGCGCCGGATGGGATCCAAGATTATGCGAAGGCCAAAGCTCGTATGCATCGTGAAGGCATCTTCCCAATTGTTAATCTACGCGACTTGATTGCCAGTAAACGCGCCGCCAACCGCATGAAAGACACTCTTGAATTGCCCTTACTTGAGGAGTTTCGCAAAGAGTATGAAAAGCTGCATCCCAAACCCCTGAGAAGCGCCACAGAGATTGCGATGGATTCCGAAGACTAAAGGCATTGTCCCGAACCCGTTGGAAACTGAGAGCAAAATCGGGATTGATGCCAAAAGCGCAAGCGTGATGATCCAAGAGACAGTAGTGACACCCAAGCCATATGTTGAACCCGCCGACTGGCAATTCCCTTGGCTCAACGACACGCGAGCCTTGTTCATCATCGTCTTTGTGGCCACGCTTTTTACCTTGCCGATACTGATTCGCGGACTACCAAACGGCGACGATGCGGCGATGCACTATCGTCGCGCCAATGATTTCATCGAAGCTTTGCGCGAAGGCCAACTCTATCCGCGCTGGTTGCCCAATTCCAATTACAAGCAGGGCAATCCGGTGATGCTGTACTATCCGCCTCTGCCTTATTACGTCGTCGCGGCGTTCCATCTGGTTGTACGCAATCCGATGTTTGCGGTCTGTCTTGGGTGTTGGTTTGCGCTGACGATTTCCGGCTTGACCATGTACCGCTTCAGCCGCACCGTGCTTGCACCGGGGTGCAGTTTGCTGGCGGCTGTAGTTTATACAATCGCGCCATATCATCTGTTTGATCTGTATCATCGGTCGGCGCTTTCAGAGTTCTGGGCGTTTGCGTGGCTACCGCTGGTCGCGGCTGCCGCCTGGCGTTTGGCAACAGTTGGCGGCTTGCGAGCGAGTCTTTATTTCGCCTTCAGCTATGCGCTGCTGCTGTTGACTCATGTGACCATCGCTTTCGAGATGACGCTGTTTCTGCCGCTCTTTTTTTTATTGCTGACCAGAGACTGGCGGCGCAGCCTGCAAGCCGCAGGGGCTTCGGCATTGAGCATTTTGATGAGCGCGATGTTTCTTGTGCCGCTCATCTTTGAAGTGAAATACATACGCATTGATCGCGCTCTGAGAATTCCTTTCACAAAATTCTTTCTCTTCGAGCAATGGCGCAGTCTGTGGCGCGCCGATTTTTTTCCGCCGCCCGAAGGCAGACGCTTCTACTATTTGGACAGCGTCAATCTGACGGCCTTGAGTGTAGCGCTTCTCTTTATCGTCAGCGCCGCGATCATCTGGCGCAATCGTCAGAGAGTAAAACCAAATACAAGTGTAAAAAAATCCTTGCTTGCCGCCTTCGTAGTCTCCGCCATCAGTCTGTTGTTCACCACGCGATTGAGCGCACTGTTGTGGGAAAATCTTTCGCAGTTTGCTTACATTCAATTTCCTTTTCGCTGGTTGACCATCACGATTCTGTCGGTCGCTATGCTTGTGGGCGGCGCGGCGGCGTTGCTTGCAGGCGAAAAAAAACAACGGACGATTTTCAGCCTCGCGCTGGCGCTGACGCTGGTGATGATGCTCGGCATCAGCGCGTTGCTGGTGGTGCGTGCGAGTTATAACCGGCAGGAACTTGATGCCGGGCTTTCGGCTCTGGAAGTCGCCGAATACCGCACCATTTTTCTGGATCGGCAGAAACGCCTGGATGAATTCGAGAAGCCGCCGGTGCTGGAGATTGACGGCAACGCCGAGGTGCAACCGCTTGATGATTTCGGCTATCAGCAAAGTTACCAAATTCACGCCGCCACGACCTCAACCATCAAACTGCGAACCCTCTATTTTCCCGGCTGGGTGGCTCGCGTAGAGGGCAATCCCCTTGACGTTGCGCCCGGTAAAGAAGGCACGATTGAAGTCACGGTCGAACCCGGCGACCAGCGCTTGACCTTAAATTTTGAAGACACACCGCCGCGCACCATTGGTAAATATCTGTCGCTTTTCGGCTGGCTCGGCTGGTGCGCTCTCGCGTTTTTTTCACTTCGCAAAAAAGCGTGAGGCCGCCGCGCTTCGCAAAATCGAATTTCGCTTCCGGCTGCAAGCGAAGTTTTCTGAAGCCGCAATTTTCGGTTGAATTTCATTTGTCAGCCAACCATTTCGGATGTATAAAACTGTTGCTCGTTTTTCGTTCTTTTTAATGTTTCACCCCCGTATTTCAAACTACAAGAGGTGGCTTTTATGAACAAAGCTGTCAGCATCAAAGTCAACGGCACGGCTCACACGGCGGAAATCGAGCCGCGCTTATTACTGGTTCATTACCTGCGCGATGTCTTGGGACTGACCGGCACGCACGTCGGTTGCGAAACCTCCATCTGCGGCGCTTGCACGGTCATGCTTGACGGACAAGCGGTGAAGTCCTGCACGATCCTCGCCATTCAAGCCGATGGTTCATCGGTCACCACTATCGAAGGACTGGCGGCCAACGGCGTGCTGCATCCGGTGCAGGAAGGCTTCTGGGAAAAGCATGGCCTGCAATGCGGCTATTGCACACCGGGCATGATTGTCGCCGGAGCGCAAATTCTGTTACGCAACCCACACGCCAGCGACGACGAGATACGCCACGGCTTGGAAGGCAATCTGTGCCGCTGCACGGGCTATCAAAACATCGTCGCAGCGGTGAAATACGCTGCCGGAAAAATCAACACGCAAGCCGCCTCCGGCGATTAGTTATTGGTTACTGGTTATTGGTTACTGGTTATTGGCTTTTGAATGAATAACCCGTAATCAATAACCAATCAGGAGACAGGTATGCCCAATAATAGCTTTGAAAATTTGCAGGTTTACCAACTGGCTGAGAAGTTGGCAGATAATATTTGGAAAACAGTTGTCAAATGGGACTCTTTCGCCAAAGACACCGTTGGCAAGCAAATCGTCAAAGCCGCCGATAGTATTGGAGCTAATATTGCCGAAGGTAACGGGCGCGGAAGTTATCAGGATAATCGCCGATTTGTCAGAATCGCCCGAGGCTCTTTATACGAAACGAGACATTGGTTACGACGCGCATACAAAAGAAATCTCTTAAACGATGAGCAAATCACTGAACTCAAGCCTTTGCTTGAAGAACTTTCCCCTAAATTAAATGCTTTTTTACGTTCAATCTCGCAGAAGATAGAAGAACCAGTAACCAGTAACCAGTAACCAGTAACAAATCTGGAGGTTTTTATGGCGAAATATGTTGGAGAAAAAATAAAACGCACCGAAGACCCGCGCTTGATTCAAGGCATAGGGCATTATGTGGATGACATCAAATTGCCGGACACCCTGCACGTCGCCTTTCTGCGCTCGATGTACGCTCACGCCCACATCACCGGCATAGACACCAGCGAAGCGCTTGCCGCGCCCGGCGTCGTCGCCGTTTATACAGGCAAAGACGTGGCCGATAAAGTCGGCGCAGTGCCTTGTGCAGGGGCCTTGCCGGATTTGAAAGTGCCGGATTATCGCGTACTCGCCAATGACCATGCGGTGTTCGTCGGTCAACCCCTCGCCGCCGTCGTCGCTACCGACAAGTATGCGGCGCGTGATGCGATTGATTTAATCATGGTGGATTATGAAGAACTACCCGCTGTCGTTGATGTCGAAGAAGCCGCCAAAGAAGGCTCGCCTTTGGTGTATGAAGAATATGGCGACAACATCGCTTATCGCTTAACCTCCGGCGAAGGCGACATCGAAGCGGCGCTCGGTGCAGCCGACAAAATTATTAAGCAGCGCGTCGTGCATCAACGCCTTGCACCCATCGCTATGGAACCGCGAGGCGTATTGGCGCGTTACTTTCCCGGCGAACAGGAACTCACCGTCTGGTCTTCGACACAAATTCCGCATCTCTTACGCACACAGCTTGCCATTATGATTGGCATACCGGAAAACAAACTGCGCGTCATCACCCCGGAGGTCGGCGGCGGCTTCGGCTCGAAACTCAACGTCTATGCCGAAGAAGCCTTGCTCGGCTGGATTGCCATGCAACTGAATAAGCCGGTGAAATGGATTGAAACGCGGCGCGAAAATATGCAGGCGACGATTCACGGACGCGGTCAAGTTGGCTACATCGAAATCGGCTGCAAGAACGATGGCGAAATTACCGGACTGCGCTATAACGTCTTCGCAGACATGGGCGCGTATCTTCAATTGCTAACTCCGGCGATTCCTACCTTGACCGGTTTGATGCTGTCGGGCTGTTACAAAATCCCTGCAATACAGATGAACATCACCGCCTGCTTCACCAACAAAATGGCTACCGATGCGTATCGCGGCGCGGGTCGCCCCGAAGCGACCTATGTCATCGAACGCGCCGTTGACCTGGTCGCTGCCGAATTGGGCATGGATGTGGTTGAGGTGCGGCGCAGGAATTTTCCGCAGCCCGATGAATTCCCATTTGCCACCAAAACTGGCTTGTCTTATGACAGCGGCAATTATCAAGGCGCGCTCGATAAAGCCTTGGCGATGGCCGATTATACGGGCTTGCGCCAGATGCAGAAACAAGCCCGCGACGCAGGCCGCATCGTCGGCATAGGCGTTTCGACTTATGTAGAAATCTGCGCCCTCGGCCCGTCGCAGGCGATGCCCGCAGGCGGTTGGGAAAGCGCCACTGTACGAATCGAACCGACTGGCAAAGTCACCGTGTTGACGGGCATTTCGCCGCACGGTCAAGGCGAAGAGACATCGTTCGCGCAGATCGTCGCCGATGAATTTGGCATCGCGCTTGAAGATGTGACGGTGATTCATGGCGACACGGCAATCGTGCAATACGGCATAGGCACGTTCGGCAGTCGCGGCATCGCCGTAGGCGGTACAGCGGTATTTCTGGCGGTTGAAAAATTGAAAGAGAAAGCCAAACAAATCGCCGCGCATATGCTCGGAGCCGATGCTTCAAGTGTGACGTTCAAAGAAGGCAAGTTCTCGAAACCGGCTACCAGAGCCGCTTCTGTGGCAGGCGGGGTTTCCGACCCAGATGTGCCGGTCAGCGAAGCACCCGCCGCAGCCTTGCCGGAACCGAATGTTGAAGACAAGCAAATCTCGATTCAAGACATCGCGCTGGCGGCGCACATCGCCAGAGAATTGCCGCCGGGAATGGAGCCGGGAATGTCGGCTACGCATTTCTTCGAGCCGACGAATTTCACCTTTCCGTTCGGCACACACATCTGCGTGGTCGAAATAGATAAAGAGACCGGCGACATTAAGATTGTGAAGTACGTAGCGGTTGACGATTGCGGCAAGGTCATCAATCCGATGATCGTCGAAGGCCAAATTCACGGCGGCATCGTGCAGGCCATCGGCCAGGCGCTCTATGAAGAAGTGGTCTATGACGAGCAAGGCCAACTCATCACCGGAACCCTGATGGATTACGCGCTGCCGAAAGCGGCGATGATTCCGCATCTGGAACTGGACCGAACGGAGACGCCTTCGCCGGTCAATCCTATGGGTGTCAAAGGCGTAGGCGAAGCCGGAACGATTGGTGCAACTCCCGCTGTAGTCGGCGCAGTCGTAGATGCGCTGTCGCCGTATGGCGTGCGTCATCTGGATATGCCACTCAGGCCGGAAAAGATTTGGCAGGCGGTCAATCAGGCTTGATGGTCGCTCACAGTTGAAATGCCTCGATAAAGAAGCTGATAATGATTCAGGTTGTTTGCAATGGATTTGAATTTTGAATGGGACGAAGAGAAAGCCAAAGCGAATCTCAAACGCCATAAGATCAGTTTTGACGAGGCGAAAACCGTTTTTGACGACCCCTTCACCATCACGATAGATGACCCCAAACATTCGAGGATTGAAGAACGATTTGTTGATATAGGAACCTCTACAAAGGGGCGAATCCTAGTGGTCGTTTATACGCAGCGCGGAGATCGTATTCGACTCATCAGTGGTCGCAAGGCAACTGAATGGGAACGAGAAATATATGAAGAAAAAAGATTCTAAACCAATAGCAGAAGAGGTTGATGAAATGCTGCCCGAATATGATTTCAGAGGCGGCGTTCGTGGCAAGCACTATAAAGCCTATCGCCAAGGTCACACGGTAACCATTCACCAAAACGACGGCTCGACCATCGTGCAGCATTTCACGCTGGAAGATGGCGCAGTGATGTTGGAGCGCGATGTGCGCGAATATTTTCCCGATTCGGAATCCGTCAACAAAGCGTTGCGCTGTCTGATTCCGCTGGTTCCAAAAAAGCGGAAAACCAAACGCAAAGCCCCGCTTGCCCAAAGTCGCGCTTGAGCATTCGTGGCCGCCTTTCGGCGTGCGTCATCTGGATATGCCCTTGAGGCCGGAAAAGATTTGGCAGGCGGTCAATCAAAGTGAAGCTCAATGAGAAAATTGTTTGAAGGAGTCTTTTGCATCCTCTTCGTTTTGGTCGCGGCAATGTTCGGCAGCGCGCAATGGCAGCAACAGACGAGCGGCACAAAAGCGGACTTTCGCGGACTCTCGGCGGTAAGCGACGAAGTCGCCTGGGCCAGCGGCACGAAAGGCACATTCGTAAAAACCACCGATGGCGGCAAGAGTTGGGAAGTCGGCAACGTCGCGGGCGCTGAAGATTTGGACTTCCGCGACATAGACGCTTTCGATGCCAGCACGGCTTACATTTTGAGCATAGGCAACGGCGAGGCTTCGCGGATTTACAAGACTACAGATGGCGGCAAGAGCTGGTCTTTGCAATTCAAAAACACCAATAAAGACGCCTTTTTTGACGCGATGGCATTTTGGGACAAAAATCACGGCATCGCTATGAGCGACCCTGTGAACGGCAAATTTCTTATCATCATAACCGAGGACGGCGGCAGGAATTGGACCCCCATAGCGCCGGAAAAACTGCCTGCGGCAATTGATGGCGAAGGCGGCTTTGCGGCCAGCGGAACCTGCATCACCGTGCAGGGCAAAACGAATGCCTGGTTTGCCACCGGCGGCAAAGCGGCGCGAGTGTTTCGCTCAACCGACCGTGGCAAGAGTTGGACGGTAAGCGCTACGCCGATCATTAGCGGGGTTGCGGCGGCAGGAATTTTTTCCATCGCGTTTACAGACGCAAAACATGGCATCATCATCGGCGGCACTTACGATAAGCCGAACGAAGCGGACAGAAGCGTAGCGGTGACCAGTGATGGTGGCAAGTCATGGAAACTGGCTGGCAATGCCGCAGGCTTCCGGTCGTGCGTGGCGTATGCGGGTAGCGGGCGCAATGCAATAATCGTTGTCGTCGGTACTTCGGGTTCCGAATATTCAACCGACAACGGCGCGTCGTGGATAGCACTGGACAAAGAGAATTACAATGCCGTCAGTTTTGTAAACGCTACGAAGGTCGGCTGGGCTGCGGGGCCGGGCGGACGTATGGCAAAATTTTCAGCGGCAAAAGAACACAGGAAAGAGTAAACACAAGGTATGAAATATAAAATCGTTCTCAACAAATCCGATGAAGGCTACAGCGTCTCTTGTCCGGCTCTGCCTGGCTGCTGGTCGCAAGGCGACAGTGAAAAAGAAGCGATTGAAAATATCCAGGATGCCATCAGGGAGTACTTATCAGCCGTTGATGAATTGGTCAAAGACTCCGATGTGCGAGAAGTAGAGGTGGCAATTTAATTATGCCAAAGATTCCGGGCATCAATCATCTTGAGGCCGTCAGGGCATTAGAGAAAGTTGGCTTTTATATCATTCGGCAAGGCAAACACATTGTCCTGACCAATGGGGTTCGCATTGTAACCATCCCGCGTCACAATCCCGTCAATGCGTTTACGATGGGCGGTATTGCGCGAGATGCGGGATTAACTGTTGAGGAATTCAAAAAGCTGCTCTAACACAGCATCGTCATTAGGAGGGAAATATGATTCCGGCACAATTTGATTATGTGACTCCGGCAACGCTCAACGAAGCCTTGGCGCTACTGGCAGAACATCAGGATGACGCGAAAATTCTGGCGGGTGGACATAGCCTGATTCCGGCTATGAAACTGAGGCTGGCGATGCCGCAGATGTTGATTGACATAGGCCGCATCAAAGACCTCGCCTACATCAACGAAGAGGGTTCGCAACTTCGCATAGGCGCGATGACCACACATTATCAAATCGAATCGTCGGCGCGGCTCAAAGACCTCTGCCCCATTTTGCCGCAGGCCGCCTCAACCATCGGCGATGTACAAGTTCGCAACAAAGGCACGATTGGCGGCAGCCTCGCTCACGCAGACCCGGCGGCGGATTGGCCTGCCGTGATGCTGGCGCTTCAGGCCGACATCGTCGTCGTCGGCAGCAGCGGCGAACGTCTTATCAAAGCCGACGATTTCTTTGTGGATATGCTCACTACGGCGCTGGAACCGGGCGAGATATTGCGCGAAGTTCGCATCAATATTCCGACCGGTAATTTCGGCCAAGCCTACGCCAAAGCCGCGCAGCCGGCTTCGGGTTTTGCCGTGGTCGGCGTCGCCGCGCATCTCACCCGCGATGCTAATGGCAATTGCGAATCGGCAAGCATAGGCGTAACCGGCGTGGCTTCAAAAGCCTATCGAGCGACGGGCGTGGAATGCGCCCTCGTAGGCACTACACTTGATGACGCGGCGATTGCTAGTGCGGCATCACACGCGGCAGACGGTGTGGATTTGAACGGCGACCTGTATGCTTCGGCAGATTATCGCCGTCATCTGATTCAGGTTTATGTGCGTCGCGCTATCGCTGCAGCGCAGCAATAAAACCTCGCGATGCAAGGTTTTATTGCTGCGGTGAAACCTTGAAACCCGCTCCTGTAGCCGGTTTCAAGGCGAAGGGATTTTTCAAGCCCACCTCTGACAAAGGGCTTCGACAAGTAGCTTATGAAAATTGAAGGAACACAGGAGGTGCGCGCCCCGCGTGAGCGCGTGTTTCAAGCATTGCTTGACCCAGAGGTTTTGCAGCGCTGCATACCGGGCTGCGAAAAACTCGAACAGACCGGCGACCATGCTTATGCGGCGACCTTGCGCGCCGGGGTTGGCTCCATCAAAGGCGTCTTCACAGGCCAGATCAAGTTGGAAGAGTTGCAACCTCCTTCGCATTATCGAATAGTCATTGATGGCAAAGGGCAACCGGGTTTTTTGAAAGGCACAGGCACGCTCGACCTCGAAGAAAAAGATGGTCAGACGATGGTCAGCTATGCTGGTGACGCGCAGATTGGCGGCACGATTGCCGGCGTCGGGCAACGCATGATTCAAGGCGCTGCAAGAATGATGGTGGCGCAATTTTTCGCGGCCATTGAAGTCGAAGCCAACCACGACCCCGATGAAGAGCCGCCCAAACACGGCTTTGTCCGCACCGCTTTGCGTGTCACCAAGCGCGCCTTACAAGGCAGCAATGCCGCCGACCAAAGCGCTGCCGAAGACGTTGAAGGAGAGCGGAAAAAGTAAGACGCGACGGCTGATTACCTCGCTGCCTTAGCTCGACCTTGTGTATTTTCCAGCGGCGAACCAACCTTGCCAATCCCACTGATGGAAATCGGGGGATGCTTAAAATCCAACCTACGAAACGCTGCTAAAGATAACGAATCCCCCCGATGGAAATCGGGGGATGGTTAAAATCCAACCTTGCTCGAAGCTCAAGGCTGGACTTTAACTATCCCCCAACTGCCGTTGGGGGGATTGAAGAAAACTTTGCTTGCTGGGTGTGTAGGCTGGACTTTAAGCATCCCCCAACTGCCGTTGGGGGGATTGAGACGAATGGCCAAACCGCCTCGACTCTCTATTGAGGGGATTCAGACGAATGGCCAAACCGCCTCGACTCTCCGTTGGTAAACTTCTCAGCGGCGCAGCACCCAGAGTGAATCCACTTTTTACTTTCATTCCTTGGAAATAGTAAACCTCACTTCCAGGCGCTAACTGCAACGTAAGCTCTGGATTGGTGCTGGCCAATCTCAAATGGCGACGCCACGTTTACCCTGCGCTTTTCTTCCGCGTGCATCGCGCCTTCTCTTACTCTGGAAAGCCGGAAACATAGTCGGCAAATTTTCATCAAATAAAGATTGTTTTCTGCTCACTGGCGCGGTATTCTAAAGGGCTTTACAGAAATTGATAAAGCACGTTTGAGATTCAACCATAAGGAGCAAAGTATGAGCGCGATAGGAGTTTTAAAAGCAGTCGAGCGCGTCGCGCACGAGCAGAGTGTTCTGCGAGCGCAATGCCTGGTCAATGGAATGAATCGCGATTGCCGGGTGACCAACCTCAATGAAAGCGGCCTGTTTGTTGAGAGTTTCGTTCCGGCAATTACCGATTCCCGAATCAATCTGTCGTTCCACTTACCCAACGGACATCAAGTTCTCACCTCCGGTATCGTTACCAGACACCAATTCAAATCGGGATTCCATGTTGATTTCGTTAATCTTTCGCTTAAAGACCGCGAACAGATCCGCAACTTTATTCGCTAGTCAGTTCCCTGTTCTCCACTTGTCATTCCAATAGAAAAAAGGGCGAAAGCTTTTGCCTTCGCCCTGAATTACATGGAGAGTTTCATGGGGACTACTTGATGTCGCTCTTTTCGGGCGATACGACCTGCACATTGTTGGAAACCAGCGTCAAGCCGGTGACGCGCTGCAAATCTGCCAGCGCTTTGTTGTAGTCGGTCAAAGCGCGTATTTCGTTGCCACGCGCTACCGATAAATCGGTTTGCCGTTGCAGCACGAAGAAGTTAGTGGATAAACCGGCGCGGAATTTTTCCAACTCCCCTTTATACTGAGCATCGGCAGCAATACGATTTGCCTGCTGCGCTTCAAAGCGCTGCTTGGCGGCGACCACCGCTTGCAAAGCGTTGCGGACATCTATCTGAATATTTTGCACAAGCTGGCGTTGGCGGGTATCGAGTTGTCTGGTCTCTGCAAGCACACGCCCGATGTTGCCTTCGGCGGTGCGATTGCGCCACGGGAAACTGATGCTGACGCCGAATTGATAGGTCTTGAAATCCTGGCTGAACAGATTTCTCAACGCCTTGAAATATCCGCCCTTGAAACGCTCCGGCACCAAGGCCGAAGCCGGTATGTTTCCACCTGTTGAAACCACCGTTGAAGGCGTTCCCGCCAATCCCGTGTTGGTGTAGATGCCTATCAAATCAACCTGCGGCTTACTGAGATTATTGAAATAAGCCAGGTCTATCTCTTTCTGCTGCACTTGCAATCTCATTTGTTCCAATTCCGGGCGATTCTTCAAAGCCAAGGCTACGGAATCTTCAAGCGAATAGGCTGGCGGCGTCAAGGTTGGGTCATCCGTAGGAACGAGTTGCGAATACCACATCTTGTCGTTGGGGTCTTTGCTCAACAATCCTTTCAAAGTATTCTCCGCCGTGGTGATGGCCTGCAAAGCCAAAATCACATCGCCTTTGCGCGCTTCCAGCGCCGCTTCCGTTGAGCGCAATTCGATAGGCGCAAGGGTTCCGGCTTCCACCTGTTTCTGATTGTTGCTTAATTGGGTGCGCGTCAATTCCACCGTATCGCGGGCGATGCGTTCATTCTGTATAGCGAACACCAAATCCCAATAAGCACGCTGCACCGCGCTGATGATTTCAATGACGCGCTGGCGGAACTGGCTGTCGGAAAGGTCTAAATTTCTTTTGTTGATTTGAATCGCTCGACGATTGGCGTCAATCTTGAAATTCCGCATCAACGGTTGCGTGAAATTAAAGGTGAGCGTCGGCGTATATTGGGTAGTTAAAGTTGCCGCCGTGGAACTGGTATTGGTGCGCCCATTGTTAAAATCCACTTCATAAAATCCGCCAGTTCGCTCTACCTGTTTCGTGGTGGTGAAATTATAGGTTAAGACGCGCTGCGTTAAGGATGCGGTTTTGGTATCGCCGCCTTGAAAGATGGACGACACCGGAAAAGTTTGACTGCGATAGTTGATACTGGCGCTCGAAGTTAAATCGTAAACGCCGTATGAGGAAAACAAATTGTATTGCGAAATCTGTACGCCCTGGCGAAAGGATTCAACGTCCAGATTATTTTGCAAAGCCATCGCTATGGCTTCCTGTAATGCGAGGGTTTGCTTCTGGTCTTCTCTGACGCCGACTCTTTGAGTGCCGACTTCGGGAGAGAGCGCCAGCGGCTGGGTGATGGAATTCTGCGCTTCGGGTTTGGCATCCTGTCTGCCGTCGTCGGCTTTCACCAGAGCGGTTGCCGGAGTGCTGCTGGCGGAAGCGCTGGCGCTTGCAGCCTTGTCTTCAGCTTTGGCTGCCGCAGGCTTGACATCTTTTTGCGGCGTGGCTGCCGCAGGCTTGGCGCTGGCGGCCTGGGCGATGCGGTTGTCGCGGACGATGACGCCTTCCTGAGCCAAGAGGGTCAGCGGCATCGCGGCGCTCATCATCATCATGGACAACCCGGTCACGATTACAAATTTTATGGATTGACGAACTTTTCGGGATACCAAATTCATATTTTCCTCTCGATACGAAAATCAAAAAGCCTATGGGGAATGGCACGAATGAACCAAATGAAACTGTTTTTCCCGCCTTGGTGCTTTTGAACCACAGCCTACTACGACTCCTGGCAAAGTATCGTTTCATCTTTTCTTGCCAGCACTAAATTTACAGATTCGGCGCTGATTTGCCAATCATCAACGGTTGAGCAAGTCAATCAGCGTGCCACAATTAGGCGTGAGCGGTTGTACCGCGTAAATTCCTGTAGGAAATCGGCTGGCGAAATTTTTTGCCCTTCGCTCATGCAAAAAGAGCGACCGGAAACGAACAGTTGCTGTCCGTTTCCGAAATCGCTCTTCCTCAATCGTTTGCTCTGGTCAGACGCTCAGAAATATAACAGGGATGCAGGAAGACCAGCGTAAAAAGTTCGAGAAAAACCTCTGTCTATCCTTGGCATCCCTGTTAATCCTTGCCGCGTGCGTGCCATGCCGGAACGCCTTGTGGCGCGCTCCCTAGCGCGGCTTGCGGTCGCCCAATTCTGTTCAGCGCGCCGCCTCGCGTTATTCAAAAACGAGAGCGGCTTTCATGCCTTTAAACTCTATGCGCTTGACTTGATACGAGCCATCTTCGGCCAACACGTAAGCTACAGCGTTGTCTGCCGCCGATTTTGCCAACTCCATAATTTTATATTTCACCTTGGCCACTTCATTCTTGCCGCGCATCACCACCAATTCGCCTTCTTTATCATCCGTGAACTTTACGGAGTAGTCGCCCTTGGTCAAGGCCGTGCCATTCAATTTGCTGTCTCGGGTGAGCATGAAAGATTTGGTCACATCACCTCCGGCTAAACCCGGCAACGCCAGTGACAACACCATTGCTAAACTCAAAAACATTCCGCTGATGATCTTTTTCATAATTCTTACTCCTGATATTTTTTTGCTAGTGCCCACATCACATCCGGGCGGTTATCAATTGGCAAATCATTCGCAATCTATGAGTGCCGCTTTTTCTTTCTACCCGGCTAGAACCCCGTTCCACCGCGACGGTCACTAACCTCTTCAAGTAAAAAATCTAATCCTCGTCAGAAGCCCGAAAGATAACGCTTACCCTCTTCACCTCTAAATGCCGTTTTCTCTCTGAACAGCGCTTTGTACGTAAACACACTTAAAAAAGTTTACACTGTTAAGTGAAAACCCAAAAAAATTTCAACTCAGAGCAGTAGCCCTTTGATGACAGAATTTATGGTCAACTCAATGAGCTGATCTTTTTTCACCCAGGGGAAATCCGGCTTGGTAACCAACAGCGAGGTGAGGCCATGTATGACCGCCCACAACGCCTGACTGACAGCATCCGCATTGCTGTCCCGCAGCTTTTTTTTGTCAATGCATTCCTGCACCGCTTGGCGCATATGCTCGTAAGCCTTCATGCCCGCCGATTCCTCGCGCAGGTAATGTTCTTTGCCAACCTGAAGCGCCGGGAAATTGATGAAGGTCAGTTTGTAGTGATTCGGATGCTTGAGGCCAAAGTCCACATACGAGCGACAGCCTTTCCGCAAATTTTCAACCGGATCTTTGCCCTCTTTGGCCAGCACTTCCAGCTTTTTCGAGAGCTTGGCAAAGGTCTCTTCGCAAATGGCGAAAAAGAGTTCCGTCTTATCTTCAAAATAGAGATAGATAGTCGTCGGCGAGTATTCAATCTTGTCGGCGATCCGCCGCATGGAGACATTTTCATAGCCCTCTTTGACGAACAACTCGCGTGCGGCGTCCAGTATCTCCTGGCGCAATTGCACTTTTTCCCGTTCGCGTCTGGCTTTTGGTCCCATGTTCAATTCTTTGTTTAACAGCGTCATTTCACTTAACGCCGTTAATATATTCTTTTGCCGAGGCTCTGTCAAACCTTTTTTTATTGGAGAAACCGGAGCGGCTCTGCTAGGCTCACAAGCATTATGGCAAGCATTCAATTTTTAGGCGCAGCGCAATCGGTCACTGGCTCGAAATTCGTTCTGGAAGTCAACGGCAGTCGCGCCCTGATTGATTGCGGCTTGTTTCAAGGTCTGAAAGAACTGCGCCAACGCAACTGGCAGCCATTGCCGCTCAACGCCGAGTCCATCAACTGGGTGTTGCTGACGCACGCCCACATAGACCATACCGGCTATCTGCCGCGCCTGGTGCGCGAGGGCTTTCACGGCGCGGTCTATGCGACCGAGGCGACCGCCGACCTGCTGCAAATCCTGCTCCCCGATTCTGCCAGGCTACAGGAAGAAGAGGCCGAATACGCCAACCGCAAAGGCTATTCCAAACATCAACCGGCGCTGCCGTTGTACACCGAAACCGACGCCCGTGCGGCGCTCAAACGGCTGCGCGGCGTCAACTACAACGAAACGGTGACGCTGAATAAATTCATCAAGATTCGTTTTGTTTCCGTAGGCCATATTTTAGGCTCTTCCTACATCGAAGCGGAAATCAGCGAGCCGAATCAAGCGCCCCTCAAGATTATTTTTTCGGGCGACATCGGGCGATATGACGAGCCGATTTTGAATGACCCATCACCGGCTTTTGACGCCGATTTTCTGCTCGTCGAATCCACTTACGGCGACCGCCTGCACGAACACAGCAACCCCAAAGAACGGCTGGCAGAAATTATCAACGCCACAGCAGAACGCGGCGGCAAAGTCATCATTCCGGCTTTTGCCGTAGGGCGCACCCAGACGCTGGTCTATTTTCTGCGCGAACTTGAAGAGGAAGGCCGCATACCGGTGTTGCCGGTGATGGTGGATTCGCCGATGGCGGCTGCGGCGACGCGGCTCTACACCAAACATAAAGATGATCATGATGTAGATATGCAGAAGGTAGAAAAGAGCGGACACAATCCGCTGGCGACGAAAAACTTTTCGCTGGTTTCGGGACGCAGTGATTCGAAAGCCTTGAACGATTTGCAGGGGCCGGCGATTATCATTTCCGCTTCCGGCATGGCGACCGGTGGGCGCGTTCTGCATCACTTGGCGCAACATCTGCCCGACCCAGCCAGCGCGGTCATCTTTGTCGGCTATCAAGGTATAGGCACACGCGGCAGACGCTTGCAGGACGGCGAAGCGGAGATCAAGATTTTCGGGCAATTTATCCCCGTGCGCGCCCACATCGAAAGCATAGGGAGTTTGTCGGCGCACGCCGATGCCAACGAATTGCTACGCTGGTTGGGCAATTTCACCAAGCCGCCGCGCACGACCTTTATCGTTCACGGCGAGCCGAATTCATCGGCAGCATTAAGCCAGCGCATACAGAAAGACCTAGGCTGGAATGTCGTGGTTCCCGATTATCTGGAAAAGATTGAATTGACCTGATGCAACGCGACGACAGCGTTTTGGATAAGCCATAAAAATCGTCGCTACCCAGCCAGTGCTTGCGGCTGTGCCGCTTTGAGGTGCGGAGAGTCTATAACTCTCCGCAAACGACGCTCCCACCCTTGCGGCTGCGCCGCTCAAAGGCTCTGCCGCCAAGCTTCGCTGCCTCATCCGCTGGTTGCCCAGAGACGGCAAAACCGGTGACCGCACAAACCATCATCAGCGCCGCCAGAAGTCCAGTCAGACGTTGGTTTTCAATGATCATTCCCTCGATTCGTGGGTTTACCGATCCGCGTGGCGCAAGCGCTTTACGGTTTCTTCTCTTCTTTCTTTTTATCGCCAGCGCCAAAAATCTTTTTAAAGAAGCCGCCGAAGCCACCGCCTTTCTTCTTCTCTTTTTTCTCGCCGTCTTTCTTTTCCGCTTCGCTATTGGCGGCGGCTTTCTCATCTTTGGCCGGAGGATTTTCTGCCGGTTTGGTCTCTTGTTGAGGCGGTGTTTGCGTGGTCTCCGCCGGTTTGGTCTGGTCGGCAGGAGCGGCGCTCGTCTCTTCTACTTTCTCGTTGCGATTTTTGCGCGCCGTTTTACTGGCGTCCGCCGTATTGCTGTTTGACGTAGTTTTATCGGTCGCCTCCGGGTCTAACACATTGGCGTTTTCGCCATCCACAGGCGCAGGCGTCGCGTTCGGATCGGCGGGAGTTTCCGGCGTGGTCGCCTCTGCGCCTGGCGGCGTCTCTACAACCGTAGGCGGCGGGGCGCTGGCTTTTCTCATACGCATGGCCACAGGGACGCTGACCAGACCAATCAACAAGACACCGACCACTGCATAATGTTTCCAATTCAGCTTGCCAAAGAACGAGCCTTGCCGTTGACCTGGCGGTTGAAAGGCCGCAGGATTTGGCTCGACAATTATCGGCGGCGAAGTTTGCGAAGCCGCGTCGCCGGTAAAATTTCCGCCTGCCGGTTGGGCGTTCGGCGCTTTGCCGGTTTGATAATAAGCTTGTGTCTGCTGCATCAACGTCGGCGCTTGCTCACCTGTATTGGTGGGTTTGGTTGGTGAAGCAAATGTCTGTGTGGAACCGGATTGCGAAGGTTGAGCCGTGTGAGTTTCCGCCGCTGAGGGAGGCGCGGGCAGCGGCGATTGATTGAGGCTGCCTGCCACCATAGTGCCTTTCGGCGCGTCCGCAAACAAGCCGCTGGGCAAAGCTTCGCGGTCAAATTTGGTTACCGGCGCGGCGTAATGAGCGGTGGGCGCATTAAGCGAAGAGGTCGCCGACAAAGCGCCCAACAACACGGCGCGAAATTCTCCGGCGGACTGGTAACGCGCCGAAGCTTTTTTCGCCAGCGAACGCATAATCGCCTGTTCGACCACCAGCGGCAATTGCGCCGAATACAAGGTCGGCGGCGGCGGCGCTTCCTCGATTTGCAACTTCATGATTTCGTATTCGCTGGTGCTGTTGAACGGCACGCGCCCGGTCAGCATTTCATAAAGCAGTATGCCCAGCGAATAAATATCGGAGCGCGCATCGGAATCTTCGCCGCGAATCTGTTCGGGCGACATATATTCGACAGTGCCGACGACGTTGCCTTGGCGCGTCATACGGGCGCTGCCCAGAACGCGGGCGATGCCAAAATCCATCACCTTGACCGCGCCGGATTCCATCACCATGACGTTTGCCGGTTTGATGTCTCGATGCACGATGCCCTGTTTATGGGCGTGGTCTATGCCTTCCAAGGCCTGACAAAACAGCGGTATGGCGCGTTCGTAAGCAAGCGCTCCGAAACTTTGAATAATCGTTTCCAAGGTGCTGCCGCGCACAAATTCCATGACCATGAAATAATCGTCTTCGTGGCGCAGAAAGCTGTACAGCGTAGCGATGTTCGGATGATTGAGCTTGGCCAGGGTGACGGCTTCGGTACGAAAGCGCTCCAGCACTTCGGGTTGCCGCGCCAGTTCGGGGCGCAGCATCTTGATCGCCACTTCGCGTTCGAGCATCGTATCAATGCCCTTGAAAACCGCACCCATACCGCCTTCACCAATTTTTTCGGTGATCTTGTAGGGGCCTACGATATTGCCAATCATTACGGATACCTCCAAACCTGAAACTTCACACGGTTGGTAAAATTCCTACACTCTGGTGAGCCAGTGGGAAACCAGAAACGGCATACGGGCTGGCTTGCCTGTATGGATTCTTGACGGTTATGGCTCTCCGGTAGCTGGCGTAAAAGGCCTCAATATATTGTGTTGTGCATTGCAATGGCGCACAACATCTAGGGAGCCTGCACCCAAAGTATCAGAAGCGCCAAGTTGATTTAATAACTCTTGACCAAAGTCACCACCAAGCGGGATTCGTCTTTTTTCGTCGTCGCCGGAGCGAAGTTAAAAGTCTTCGAGGATTTCTTCTTATCATCTTGAAAGACCTTCACATGAAACGCGCCATATTCGGAGCCGACGAAATCATTTAACGCCACTTCTTTGATTTTCACCTTCTCGGCTTCAAAGGTATGATTGCCATCATCGGCCTTAAAGGTCACGCCCATACGGTTCACGAAAAACGTGCCTTGACAATAGGTTTTGAAAAAACCGTCGTGGTCATGATAGACGCGAAAGGTAGCCGCGCCGTTGCGTTCCAAAGCGGCGCGCATATAGGTTTCCGCAGAGGCGATATTTTGATTACCGTACAGATAAGCGAAGCCCAGCAACTGATAAGCGGTTGGCTTTGACGAATCCATCGCCACGGCTTTTTGCAGCAGGCGAATGGCTCCGGCAGCATTGTTGGACTGCATAGCCGAAATCGCCTGATCGGTCAAATCGTCATAATCCGGTTCGTTGACCGCAGGCGTTATGCTATTCCTCACGGGCGAATTTGTCGAGTTATTTGGCGTTGATGCAGTGCTGTTGGTAGGCGCTTTTTCGCCAATCGCGCCAAGCAATGAGCGATTGCCGCCCGCCGTGGTGATCTCTTTGGCGACTTGCGCGTTCAAAGTGAAGTTGACGCCGCGCACTTCGACAAACTCTTCGACGCGAGTTACCGGAACGCCGCTCTGCAACAGCGTCACGATTTCATTTTTCGACAGCGGCGCTCCAGGCGGCACTTTGCCGCTGGTCGTATTGGGATTGCTGCGCGGTGAAGTTGATGAATTGTTTGTCGGATTGGTCGCAGGGTTGGCCGTAGTTTTGGTGGACGCCGTTTTCGCGCCGCGAAAATTCTGCCGCATCGCTTCGAGCATTTCCGGCCTTGCGCCCACTTGATTAAATTCGGCTTCAATGTCGGCGGTCATTTGAAAATCCACGCCGCGTTGTTGAATCGCCTGCACAATCTCCTGCGTCGAAAGCGCGTTCAAGCGCACGACCTTGAGCAAACGCTCTTTGTCATACGGATTTTTCGCCGACTGCATATGCGCCGCGCCCGTCATCAACAGCGCCAACAACAAGGTCGTCAACACGATTGGGAATGCCGCACGGGAAGATGCGGGTCGCTTGTGGGCAAGCGGCTTGCGATATAGCGTTGTCATCGTTCGTTCTCCTTCGGGCAGCGATAAAACGCATCATTGGTCTAATAATTTTCTAGCCAGACGGCGTTTGCGTTCGCGTTCACGCTCGCGCGCAAGGGCTTCTTTGCGCGCCTGACGTTTTTCGGCAGAAGCGGCGGGATCATCGCCGCTGTCATCGCTTGCCGCTGTCTCCGGCGGCGAAGGCTTTTCGGCAGCGGCAGGCGATTCCGGTTTCTTGTTGGTTGTCGTCGGCTGTGCGGGTTGTGGCGGCGGCGGTTGCGGCACCACTTCGCCTTCTACCTCTCTTGCCGGTTTGGGCATAGAAGGGCTGGCCGCTGGTTGTACAGGATTGTCGTTGACGACTGCCGGTCGCCGGTTAGCAGTGATGAAATAGGTCGGCACGCCGATAAGCACGGCAAGCAAAATCACACCAACCGCCACATGGCTCCAGTTCCATTTTCTGGCGGGCGCAACCTGGGCAGAGGTGACCGGATAATGGCTCTGCGGATTTGCCGTGTAAGGTTGTCCGTAAGGCGAAGACGGCGCGCCGCCTGCCGCTGGCATCACCACCTGTGTGCCGCCCGGCTTTTGATAATTGCCAAACGCCGGAGTTGCCAGGGTTGCCGGCGAAGTCGCAGGTGCCGTGTCCAGGCGATTCGTGATGGCGGCGTCCTGCTTGGCAGTATCCAGAATCAAGGTGGGCGCAACGGCGGTTTTGCTTTCCTGTATCACTGTCGGCAAGGCATTGTTCGCCATCAAGGCCATGCGAAATTCGCCTACACTTTGAAAGCGTGCAGTAGGATTTTTGGCCAGGCTACGCATAACCGCCTGTTCGATATGCAGCGGCAGATGTGGCGCTATGGTGCGTGGTGGCGGCGGCGCTTCATTGATTTGCGCCATCATCATGCCGTATTCGGAATCGCTCGCAAACGGCACGCGCCCGGTCAACATTTCATAAAGCAATATGCCTAGCGAATAAATATCGGTGCGGCTGTCGGAGTCCTGCCCCTTGATTTGTTCAGGAGCCATATAATCCACCGTGCCGATAATCATGCCCTGCCGCGTCATGCGCGTCGTCCCTAAAACGCGAGCAATGCCAAAGTCCATCACCTTGAGCGAGCCTTTTTCGGTCAACATCATATTCGCGGGTTTGATGTCGCGATGAATGATGCCCATCGTGTGCGCGTGACCTATGCCTTCTAGGGCTTGGCCGAAAAGCAGCACGGCGCGCTCCACCGCAAACGCGCCGTGCTGTTTAATCAGGCTTTCGAGCGTGTTGCCGCGCACGAATTCCATGACCATGAAGAAGTCTTCTTCGTGGCGGAAGAAATTATGCAGCGTAGCGATATTCGGGTGATTCAGTTTGGCCAAGGTGATAGCTTCAGCGCGAAAGCGTTCAACAATTTCAGCATCGCGGGTGAAATCGGGGCGCAGCATTTTAATCGCGACCTCGCGTTCCAGCATAGTGTCCACGCCCTTGAAGACCGCGCCCATACCGCCTTCGCCAATTTTATCAGTAATTTTGTAGGTGCCGATTATTTTGCCAATCATTCCGTCCACCTCCGCTCAAGCGTTTGCAACGCCGCCCTCATGCTAAATGCGAAGCAGAGCAAATGCAATACCAGCATTCAATTTGTGGTGAAATCGCTGCAAGGACGATAAGCGATGCATGGCGCATCAACACCGGATATAGCTCGGCTCAGAAGCGAGTCGTCGGTTGCTCACGGACGCTTTAGGAAATTGGTTTGACCAAGTTCAGTATGAGAAGAAACGGACAACCAGAGATTGAGGCAGCATAAAATGAGAAACATCAGCGCTGAAATATTGAGCGCGATACGCTCGCTGGCTCGGCGCTCATAAATCAAGCTCGTCGTTTCGCCAACAAACGTGAGCATAAAAAATGGCGTGGTGGCGTAAATAACTTCGCCATCTTCTCTGCGCCAGTTCGGGTGATAGGTGGTTTCAATCAATACGGGTATTTTCCCGACGCTGGTTGGCGCTGCAAGATTTATGCTTATGCGATTTTGATTGCTCTGGCTTGCTATGGAAATCGCTGTTGGGTCTATAGCAATTTTTTGTCGCTCCAACTCGTATCGAATTGCTTGCCAGGTCTTCCGAACTGAACTTGATGCATAATGAAAGCTTGGTGAATTCGCTTCCAGCCATTCACTTGAGCCTTCCTCTACACGCTCAATAACCGTAGCAAATGGGAAATCGGCAATCGCTGCCTTGATGCGATGAAATAGTGTGGCATCGCTTGAGAGCAATAGTAACGGGCGATATTGTGCGAATTCGCGCAACCGCTCAAAGGCTACGTTCTCATCATCATAAGCATAGACATCGAGAATGAGGGCTCCAAAATCGTTAAGCTCTTGAAGGCGGTCAATTTTTCTTTCTGTTGAGCGAACCAGCGCCACATCGAACCAAGCTTCAGCGAACTGTTCTTCAGCGAGCCTGACGAAATCGTATTCATTGCGCTGTCGCAGCTTGAGCGAAAAGTTGCTGACCACAAGCGCCGGACGATATTTCAGTGGACGAACTTGTGGTATTGACTCAGAGGCTATTTCAAAAATGCTCCAACCACCTTGCGAGTCAAACACAACTTTGACGCCCGGCTCCCGTGCCAGCCGAATCTTTACATTTGGGGAGACGATTACGACATACCTTACGCCGACAAGCCTGGCGCGCTCCAAGTGACGCGCCAGAGGTTGCTCAACAAAATCAAGGTCGTCTGCAAGCATGGAACTAATACCAAAACTGTCTGGAAATGCCGAAAGAGTATTCACCAGGGGATTGAAAAATATGGCGTTTGGTGACGCTTCACGAAAGACCACACTCACGGCTTCGTTGCCCTGCGCTCCGAGATATGAATTGAGACCTCGTCCATCAAGGGCTGCTGCGCCATATAAGAATTCCGGCACTTCAACCAAGTAGCGTCCATCTCGATGTTGGCTGGCGAAACGTAGCACACCATCAATGCGCTCGCTATCATTAGTTTCATGAAAAGCCCATTTGTAAGACGGCTTCTGGATGAAGGCGAAGCCTACGACTATTAAAGTGAGGGCGATGATATTGGCGATTGGTAAGCGAAAGGACTCTCTTACCTTGTGCTGCGCCTTACGTTTATTTGCGGCACTTTGATTTTGGGGCAGCATCCTGACGATCACACGCTCTAGCCAGTGATAAGCGGCTGCCAGTAAATGTCCAACCGGGACGGCAAGCAAAACATTGAGAGTAGCAACGAAGCGCGGCGCTTGCAGCGGAAACCATCTAGGTGAAACTGTCGCGGTAAAGATCACGCCAATTATCAGGGCAAAGCAGACTGACAAAAATGGCGCTACCTCTTTTGTTGGTCGTCGCAACCAACAAAAAATTCCTATCAATGAGATGGCATACCATACCCACAAAGCGAACGGAATCATTTCTTTTAGAGGAACAGACTGAGGACGAGTAACAAAATAGTCATAATCGTTGAACATCGGCACAAGCCAAAACAGGGTTAGTAAAACAGCTATCAGAGGAGAGCAAAGATGAGCCGCGAAGGCGTTTTTTATCTCTAAGCGTTCTTCCGGTTTTTTGGTTCGCTGATATTTCACCAAGTCGTTGGTGAGAATTGCCAAGACAAACAATATGGCAGTAATCGCATTAAAAAAATTGGTGAGAACGGTCAGCGCAAGTAGTAAACAAGACAGCGTGAACCGCCATCGGTGAAGTTGGGATTTCAGATAAGTAACGCACCAGGCTACCAACAAGACAAAGCCCAGCGGTTGCGTGTAAAGCCCTATCAGAAAGGTGCTATGATAGCTGAGACCTATCGAATAGAATCTGAAATCAATGAGCAGGGGAATAATCGCCAGCGCCGCACTGATTGCGACAAGGCGATTTTTATCTGAAACCGCCCACGCCAAAAGCCATACAGCGGCTGGCAAAAGCAGTACGGGTAAGGCAACCATCAGTTTGAAAGCGGTGCCAAAAGAAACCAGATGAGTGTGATGAAGCAGAGCTACGCACCAATAAAAAAGTGGTGGGTAGAAGTTCGGGAAAGGCATCCCGGCAAAGTATGCCTGCGTCCAGCCGAAAGTGTCAGGGAATATCGTTTAATCGTAAATCTGAGCCAGCGCGTAATGCCCTGTGCCGTCCCAGGCTCTTGATCTACCGCCGTGCCAAACTACCATCCAAAGTTTGGTATTGATTGCTAGAGGAAGCGCGGTGACGATGGCGACTGGAAAAAGACGATAGAAAAGCTGTACAAGCTTAGAGCGTAACTTTACCATAGCTCTCAATTTTGTGAGGGGAAGAAAATCAAATCCTCTATTTCCCGTTGAGAAGCGGTCTTTGACCGCGAGACTGGCAGAAGCAGTCTCTGACTACCTTTCCCGTTGAGAAGCGGTCTCTGACCGCGAGGCTGGCGGTCAGAGACCGCTTCTCAACGGGGTGCTATTTCTTTCCGCCTCCCGCAAAGCGTAACTCTCAACTTGCACTTTACATCCACGATCCTTACAAAGCTTGTTATCGAGGCGGAGGGTTCGTCACCAGAAAGACATCCCAAGCCCATCGCCCTACGTGTGCGCCTCGCGAGTCAAACACCTTCGCCCGATAGCGGAAGCGATTGCCGTAGGGGTCTGTGCGTTTTGATTCTTTGTAATCCACGCTTATCGCACTGACGTTCAAGGATGGGAGTGTATGCAATTCAGAAACTTCCGAGATGCCGTTATGATTGCTGTCCTGCCATAAACGCAGGCTTGCGAAGATCGCATCACGGCTATCTATTTGACCATCGCCGTTGCCCCCCTCAGCCGCTTGGTCAAATACCGCGAGCGCGAGGAAGCCGTTGGCTTCTGTGGATGGCGGCTGCGGCGTGAAGTTGCCAAACAACTCTGCGCCATTGTCTATGCTGCCGTTGCCATTGCGATCCAAGACCAGCCAAGCATCATCGCTGCCGCGCGCCGTCCAAGAGGCTTGGTTAGGATAGCCAGCGCCGCCGAAGTCGAAGTTTACCCCATTATAAGCATCCGTCAGGTCGAAGCCATTGCCGTCTATATCTATGAGGATTGGAGAACCGTAGCAGCAGGTATTGGTGGCGAAATTATAAGTTGTCCCATAATAACAGCTATTTGGAGTGAAGGGAGTATAGCATTGCCCAAGGCCGCCACCATCGCATCCGGTTGGCGCTACTATGGTAGTTGCATGCTGGGACCAGAACACACAGGTGGTACAGGCGGAACTCCAAGCAGTATCGCAATTCATCTTGAGATCAACAATCTCTTGATACCAAGCACCGTTTCCGGTAACAGGAGGATCAAAAAGAGGCCAACATTGAAACTGAGGATTGCACCATCCCTTACCCTTAGGGTCTGCGTTGACTGGAACCTGACCATTCCAAGAGATAAACCAATGTGAAGTTTTAGAAAGCATAAAACTTGGGAAAATGTCATAGCAGCCTCTAGTATCAAATGAATCGGATCTAGCCGTCCAGTAATTTGCTGTACATTGACCTTGTACTTTACTATAAATGCGAATCAAGAGTTGAAATCAGATATGAAGAATCAACAATTTACAGGCGGCGCAAAAGCAAAAGCATCAAAATCGTTTTTGTAAGCCTCTTGTTTTCAACACAGGCAATTTTCAACTCTTGATTCGCATTATAAGCTCCCACTAAACACACCACCAGCATTAAAGCAATAATTGCCTTCCGTTTCATAAATACCTCCTAAATGATTGAATTGGGTAATGGGTCAAGGAGGAGAGAGGGAGGTTGGCGTACCGCCTTCCGACGGTTTTATAGTTTGTGGCAGCCGCCGCCTGAAGGCCAATGGCATGAAGTTAAGCGGCATAGAGGTACCGCAGGCGGTCTAGCCTGCGGCGGACTTGGTGGCAGAAGCGCGCGCAATCCAAGTCTTAGCTTGCCGCTGTCAGCCGCAGACTAGACAGTCTGCGGTACCGTTTTTCTTAACTTAACGCCATTGGCCTGAAGGCGGTACGCCAAACCTTTCTTTTCTCTCCTCCTTGACCCACTACCTGAATTGAAGATTGAAACCCGAAGCTTTTTGTAAAAACAGAGAAATGAGATCTTAATACCTAGAAAGCCACCCTTCCATTTGACTTTTTATTTTGTTTATTTCTTGCCGAAAACTGCTTCCAGTATTATTTAAGGTTTGAGTTTGGAATTTCCCCTTTTTTTCTTGTTGCTCAAGATTTTCAAGTAAATAGAGGATATTGCGTTTTGCAGACCGGAGCCCCATACGATAAGCGAAAGAGAATTTTGGATATGTATCTTCTGAAACTAAAGCGATGTGTGATTTCAGCATCTTCAGAGCTGTAGAAGGATCAAGTTTAGGTGAAGTTAGAACCTCTTCGATATATTGATTAATACGCTGAATATAATTTTTTTCACCTAAGCGATGGTCTCTGATCTCATTGGCAATATTGAAATCGCCCTCACTAGAATGATCCTCGAATACTATGGCTAAAATGCGAATTGTTGAATTCTTATTGGCAACCCCATCTCTAGGCGATAAATTATCTAAAGAAATTTCTATTTCCTCAATTTCGCCCGGTTTAATTACATGACCGCTTATGCTGTAATCGAAATCCTGTTTTTCATTTTCATTTGTGGAGAAAGAATATGCAGTTATACCTTTACCCGAAATATTTTTCATCTTTAGAATGAGCCTTTTTTCACGCCGTTCAATATTTTCAAGGTAAAATGATTCAGTTTCATTTTTTACCTTTGGAATATCATTTTGAGGCTGTTTAGATTTAGCTTTAGATGTCCATATCCCTAAACTGAATAAGGCACCACAAATAAAAAATATAACTACAGGAAAAAAGGATGTTTTTTGCAATCTTTGTGTCTCACTCATTTGGCAATCTTCCTTATGATTTTTGTTAGAAGCTGTTTTAAAAGCCAAGGAGTAAAAACAGGCTCAATGATTTCAAAGGGCTTACAGAACTAAGCAGTCCATAATTAGCGACATTCCTGGACTCTAAGTTCTGAGAATTCATTCAATCTATAACTTTTAAAACAGCTTCTTAGATTTAGGACTTATAGCCTCCTAGAGTATTCTCATCGTTCAATCAATTCAACTCCAAAGGTAACGTTTTAAGAATATATTTTTCACCTTCCGAATTTTTTTGGCTCTTGGATAGTTGTCGGGGAAACCCCAAACTGCACACTAAATATGGGCAACAGGAAGAGAGCGACTACACTCCATTGGATACCTTATCCATTTTTTCCGACAACTATCAAAGAGCTTTTTTTTTCACCGCAAAGGGATCGTAGGGGTTTATCAAACAACCTTTGCAGATACGAAGAGTTTTTCCGGCGATCTTTACCGAATAGACGCTGCCTTCTTCAATATAGCCGTAAATTGTCTTTTCTCGGACATCCACCAGCTTGGCCGCTTTTGAAATCCTTAGTAATTGCAATTGGCTTTTACATCTGGGACAGATTTCCTCATTTTGGATATTGCGAATCATGGTTGCTCCTATCCACTGAAATCACAGGCGTATTCTATTGAACGCTCTTAGAGCGGTTTTCATATGGGTGTACTGAACCCCCTATCGTTGAGCAGCGGTCTTCGACCGCCGCTCAACGGGTTTGAGGTTTCCGTAATCTCAAACAAAAACCGCTCTAGAAGTTAAGATGACCCGGAAAATCTCTTCGCTCCTAACACCTGTTTCGTTGGTGTCAGGAGGGTGAAGCCATGGTTAAACAGCTTCAGCAATTTCTTAATAAGCATCTTGCCTAACTTGTGACAATCAAGTTGTGCAAAATTTCAGGCGCAGTGGCTTCCCATGCTGGTTCAATCAAGTATCGAACGAATAAGTCATTTTAATCTCACTTGATTGCCTCAATTTTATGGTCGCGTAAATTTCATGTCAAGTTCCTATCGTTTGAAGAAGCGCTAGTACGCCCTCGCCCATGCGCTACCGCACCAAGCATTCGCTATGACGGTCGCCAATCATTGGTGCAAGCAACCCCGCACCTTGACAGCTAACAGCGCAGCGGTCGCGGATTGTGTAAGTTTCCCTGCTCAGGCAGTAGAAATTTTATGACCGATCAAGCTACGGCAAGGCGTCGCAAGCGCGGCTCTCGTTGCAGAGGAAAGCAAAGTTTCGCCGCACAGAGCTTGCTGTTACCTTGGTGTGCGAAAAGCTGTTGCGGCGGGCGGCGGGCGGAGACGCTGATAAAATCATCGCTGTCATCAGGCGGATTTTGCTTTCTGTAAATGGAGATTTTCGCAGCATTGCGCTATCTTTATAGCTGAACCGTAAACTGTCGGCCTCACTATAGCCAATCGTAGCTCTAGCGCGGCTGCACAATCACTAATGGAGGTTTCTCAATGAAGGATAAAATGATGAAAGTGTTGTTGAGCCTAAGTGTAGTCTTCTTACTTGGTGTTGCTGTAGTCGCCAATGCTGGAACCAATCAGGCAGATCAGATGAAACCGGCTGAACCGGCCAAAACGGCTGCGCCCCAAAAAGCCAAAGCCAAAAAGCCCAAAGCCAAAAAAGCCGCGTCTATGCACATGGCCGGTGTCCCCAAAGGCGTGCAGGCGTGCCTGGATCATCTCGTCAAAATGGCGGAAAAAGACCCCTTGATGGCTTATGAAGGTCGCCCCGAAGAGATCATCAATGGCGGCTTGTTGTGGAATGATACGAAATCCCGTTGCTCGCTCGGCACGGATGTGGAGTTACGCAAAAAGGCGGCTGCCGTGGCCGACGCCTGGCGCAAGAAAGATGCGGCGGCGGTGCGTTCGCTGTTACAGGAGTTGAAGAGCGCGGCTCCGCAATCCTGAAGCAGGGTTTCCCCATCAGGCGAAAAGCGATAAGCCGCTCACCGTCTTGTCGCTTTTCGTCAGGCGCTTTGCACCCGCGCCTGTGCGTCCCCAACGCCTGGCCTCAGCAATTCTGTTTGTAGTGAATTTATCCTATGTCATTGAATGTTTCGCGCATAAAAAATTTCTCTCTCGCCGGTTTGTCACTCGTATTCTGTAGCCTGCTGTTGACGAGCTGCAACCTGGTCGGCAGCAGCGCCAAGATTAATGATGGCGTGGTTATCGCACCGAAAGCGATCCTGCGCTCTTCTACGGCTATGGTGGCCTTGCCGGTTGCCGAATTAAAACGCGGCGACCGTTTGGACATCTACGAACAGGCCGAAGTCAAAACTCCCACGCGCATTGAAGAGTGGTACAAAGTCAAAACCGTCAAAGGCGACAGCGGCTGGATTGAAGCCCGTTATGTGGTCAATAAAT
This sequence comes from Acidobacteriota bacterium, assembly GCA_016201275.1. Taxonomy (GTDB): domain Bacteria; phylum Acidobacteriota; class Blastocatellia; order UBA7656; family UBA7656; genus JACQDB01. Next base: position 9,975 of record JACQDB010000125.1, on the reverse strand, counting down.
CGGTAATAGACCGCATAGAAGCGCTCTTTCAACAGACCAAAGATTTGCCTTCGCAAGGCCAAGGGCGTTTGAAGGTGCAGGCCAAACTTCGCATCAACGCAGGCGGCGATGTGGTGACGTACTTGAATCGCGGCACGATTGTCGAGATCGTCGGCAAAGCCCGCACCACGGTGAAGCCGGAAGCCGCCACGGACAACGCCGACGCCGATGACGCCGATGATGATACGGGGGTCAAGACGCAATTGTGGTTGCAGGTGCGTATGCCCGATTCGGAAGTGTTACGCGCCGGGTGGATTGGCGCGCAGCAGGTTGAACTGGACGTGCCGGACGAGATTCTGCATCTCGAAGGCGACGGGCGACGCTTCACCGGCTGGGTGGTGTACGATCAGTCGAGAACTAAAAAAGGCGAGATAAAAAATAACTACATCGGCTTGATGAAGAGCGTGACCACCGAAGGGCCTATAGATTTCACGCGCCTGTGGTTTTTGAATTACTCGCCCGAAGTGGGGCGTTATGTCAATGGTGGTCTGGATGACGGTTTGCGCGGCGTGTTGCCGGTAACGCTGGGAACACCTTCGGGACGCAAAGGCTTCACGATTCAGGAACTCGATGAAAACGGCAAGACCGTAGCGGTCGCTTATGAAGTGACGCGCTCCAGTCCCGATAAAGTTACCGTCAAGCGCTTGAGTCCAAAGATTCAAGTCAAGAAGCCGCCGAAGAAAATAAAATCGAAATAATCATCCGGCATCTGTGCGTGCTTCTGACTTGGCGAATCTTGGCGGCTGGGCGCGAGACGGCTCAAGGGCGAGCCAACCAACAGGTTTCGCGCCCCGTCGCCAAGCCGCCAAGATTCGCCAAGATGCTTTTTCATATCGCCGCGTCAATTGTGAAAGATAACTCGATTTTCCAGCAACTGTACGAATTTTTTTTCTTCCCATCGGTTGCCTTCAACAAGCCGCGATATGCAAAACGATTCAACCTGAAATATTCTCTATCCAGTGGACAGACATCTTGAGCGGAGCATCTTCTCCGCAATGCAAATGATTGGCATTCGCTATTTTCAGTGGCTCAATCCTTTTGCAATGGAGGAAAAAAACTTGAAGTCATACCGTAGCTTTTTACCAATTTTCTTAGCCCTTGCTCTGCTGGCAACACCGCTTGCAACCTTTGCTCAAGCAACCCAACAGGAGCCGAAAAAAGAAGACGCGGCCACACCGCAGGAAGAGCGCCGCAACGCCGACCGCCTGAACCCCGGCACGTTTGCCGGACTGAAGTTGCGCGGCATCGGCCCGGCTTTCACTTCCGGTCGCATCGTTGCCATCGCCGTTGATCCCACAGACAAATCGCGCTGGTACATTGGCGCGGCTTCGGGCGGCGTCTGGAAAACCACCAACGCTGGCGTCACTTGGACGCCCATCTTTGATAATGAAGGCTCGTACTCCATCGGCGTCGTCGTCGTTGACCAGAAAAATCCTTTGACCCTATGGGTAGGCACTGGCGAAAACAATTCGCAACGCAGCGTCGCTTACGGCGATGGCGTCTATCGTTCCGATGACGGCGGCAAAAGTTGGAAGAACGTCGGCTTGAAAACTTCCGAACATATAGGCCGCATCGTCATAGACCCGCGCAACAGCGACCACGTTTATGTAGCGGCACAAGGGCCGCTATGGGGCGCAGGCGGCGACCGTGGCTTGTATCAAACCACCGATGGCGGCAAGACCTGGAACAAAATTCTGAACATCAGCGACAACACAGGCGTCACCGATGTCGTCCTTGACCACAGCAACCCCGACATTCTGTATGCCGCATCGTGGCAACGCCGTCGTCACGTCTTCACGCTCATCAACGGTGGTCCCGAAAGCGCCATCTATAAATCCACAGACGCGGGCGCGACCTGGAACAAACTGCGCGCCGGTTTGCCCACGGTGGATATGGGGCGCATAGGCTTGGCGATTTCGCCCGTGGATGCCAACGTCGTTTATGCCACCATCGAAGCGGCGGACAATCGCAGCGGCATCTATCGCTCGACCGACAAGGGCGGCTCGTGGGAACGCCGCAGCCCGAACGTCGCGCAGGCCATGTACTACGCGCAAATTTCGGTTGACCCGAAAAATGGCGACCGCGTTTATCTGCCGAACGTCGTCTTTCAAGTTTCCGATGATGGCGGCAAAACTTTTCATGCGCTGGGCGAACGCAATAAACACGTTGATAATCACGTCATCTGGGTTGACCCCGACGACACCCGGCATTATTTAGTCGGTTGCGACGGGGGTTTGTATGAAAGTTTCGACCGTGGTGAAAACTGGAATTTCAAAGCGAATATGCCTATCCCGCAGTTTTATGATGTGACGGTTGATAATGACAAACCGTTTTATAACATCTACGGCGGCACGCAGGACAATTACAGTTTCGGCGGCCCGTCGCGCACGCGCTCGGCCTCCGGCATAGTGAATGCCGATTGGTACGTCACCTTGGGCGGCGATGGCTTTCATTCGCAAGTTGACCCAGCAGACCCCAACACCGTCTATTCGGCTTTGCAGTACGGCGTACTGGTGCGCTTCGACAAACGCACCGGCGAGCGCGTCAGCATACAGCCGCTGATAGGCAAAGACGAAGCCCCTTTGCGTTACAATTGGGACACCCCTTTTATCATCAGTCCGCATTCACACACGCGCCTCTATTACGCCGCCAACAAACTCTATCGCAGCGATGACCGTGGCAATAGCTGGAAACTTGTCAGCGGCGAGTTGTCGCGCAACATAGACCGCAACAGCCTGCCGGTGATGGGCAAAATCTGGGGACCGGATGCGGTCGCTAAAAATCAATCCACCTCGTTGTTCGGCAACTCTATAGCGCTGGCCGAATCGCCAAAAAAAGAGGGCTTGATTTATGTAGGCACCGATGATGGCGTCATCAATATCACCGAAGACAGCGGCAAGACCTGGCGGCGCGTAGAGAAGTTTCCCGGCGTTCCCGATATGACTTATGTGAGCCGCATACTGGCTTCGCAACACGACGCCAACACCGTTTATGCGACGTTTGAAAATCACAAGAACGCCGACTTCAATGCCTACATTTTGAAAAGCACGGATGCCGGTAAATCGTGGACTTCGTTGAAAGGCAATCTTCCGGCGCAGCCGTTGTATGCCATCGCCGAAGACCATGTGAATCCGCAACTGCTGTTTGTGGGTACGGAATTCGGCCTGTTCTTTACCCTTGACGGTGGACAGAAATGGACGCAACTGAAAGGCAATCTGCCGATCATAGCGGTGCGCGATCTGGCGATTCAAAAACGCGAGAACGATTTGGTAGTGGCGACTTTCGGGCGCGGCTTTTATGTGCTGGACGATTATTCGCCGCTGCGTTTGTTGAAGCCGGAGATGCTTGAACAAGAAGCCCAACTCTTCCCCGTCAAAGAGACCTTGATGTACATAGAATCGCAACCCTTGGGCGGACGCGGCAAATCGTTTCAAGGCGAATCGTTTTACACCGCGCCGAATCCGCCGTTTGGCGCGACCTTCACCTATTATTTGAAAGAAAGCTATAAGACGAAAAAGCAACTGCGCCAAGAGGCCGAGCGACGCGGTGTGACAACCTATCCGAGCCAGAACGAATTGCGCGCCGAAGACGAAGAAGAAGCGCCCACCTTGTTGTTTACCATCACCGACGCGCAAGGCAATGTGGTGCGGCATTTGAGCGCGCCCGTGGCACCCGGCCTCAATCGCCTGACCTGGAATCTGCGTTATCCCGCGCCGATCTTGATACCGCAACTGCCTAACCCGGACGAAAATCCGTTCTTTGAACCACCTACAGGCGGCTTGGTGATGCCCGGCATATACACTGTCAAAATGATGAAGCGTGTTGGCGGCGTGTTGACGCCACTCGCTACCGCACAGGAATTCACCGTCACGGTTGATGGGTTGGCGCAGATGAACACAGCCGACCGCGCTGCGCTGGTGGAATTTCAACGCAAAGTGGCGCGCTTGCAACGCGCTCTGACCGGCGCGTTGGATGTGGCGAATACGGCGAAGACGCGGCTCGGCTTGATGCGCCGGGCGGTTATCGAAGCGCCCAGTGCCGACACGAAATTATTGGATGAGGTAGCGGCGCTTGATAACCGCGTCAACGATCTGCTGCGTGCGCTCAGAGGCGATGCAGCGATGGCGGCGCGCAATGAAAACGCCGCACCGGGCATCAATGAGCGCGTGCAAGCGGCTGCCGCTAGTCTGGCCTTCAGCATTCAACCGCCTACGCAAACCCAGATGGACCAGTACAATATTGCAGCGCAGGAGTTCGAGCAAGTGCTGACCAAGTTACGAACGCTGGTCGAAACCGACATGGCAAAGTTAGAAAAAGCTCTGGAAGCGGCTGGCGCGCCGTACACGCCGGGGCGCTTTCCCGAATGGAAAGACCGCTAGAATAACCCTGAATGGCAGAATCAAAACCGATGAGTTGAGAGGCGGTCTGTGATCGCTATGCAGTGGTCACAGACCGCCTCTCAACTAGGTGTTGTGGTCGTGGGCAAGTGGAAGTCGCTATCATCATTGTCTGAGTTGTTACCAAGGCAAAAGTTTGCGCGCAAGTTTAGGTGATTGCCAGACGAACCCCTTGGCCGAGATTAAGCGTCTCGGCGTATTCAATATGAATCACCCGACGCGGCAGATCAACCACGGCTTTTGACGAGGAATGAATGAGCAGTGGACGCATCGCCAATACGCCACCACGACCAACCAGACAAGCAACGGCTGGTTGCTGACGCGCTCTTTCAAATACGGCGTCATCCGTCAGCACTCCCAGACGATGCGATTCGGGAATCACTCGCAGCCCACCGTTTTGCGGCGTTGAGGCATCCAGATGCAGACGCAAGGCGAGGATGCGTTGCAAAGCCCAGGTCGGCGCGTGAGCATAGCAAACTCCTGCCTTCGTTGCCCACGGCCCCCATTCATCGGAGGTCACTCGTGCGGCCAGCGGTAAAGCCGTATCCTGATGCCAGACCACCAGCCAGTTGGCGCGACCGGATTTCTCGAATAGCGTAGCGCGGTAAGGCACCGCTTGAGCGCCCAACGATTTCCGGGCGATCTCCATCAGGCGGTCATCAAAAGCAAGTGCCGCAATATCGGGATTGGCCATCAAATGACGAGCGCCAGCGCGCCCCCGTGTTGAAAGGCCGGTCAACAATTTTTCGCTCAAGCGGTCGCATTCATTGGGCGATAAAACCGCTTCGGTAAGGCAGAAGCCTGCTTCATCAATCATGCCACGCCATTCTATCGCAACCGACTTGATCTCACCAGATTTTCGGCAAAGCGTAAGCCCCTCTTTTCATTTCGGAGTTGTCGGCAATCTCACGCCGCTGCTGATGCGCTACTTCCGGCAAAGATGGCGCAAAGCGCTACGGGCGGTCATTATTTTTTTTGTAGTGGGTCAAAGAGGAGAGAAAAGAAAAGTTTGGCGTTGCGCCTACAGGCCAATGGCATGAAGTGAAGCGGCATAGATGTACCGCAGGCGGTCTAGCCGGCGGCGGGCTTGGTGGCAGAAGCGTGCAAAATCCCAGTCTTAGCTTGCTGCTGTCAGCCGCAGACTAGACAGTCTGCGGTACAACTTAACGCCATTGGCCCGAAGGCGGCGGCTGTCGCAAACCATAAAACCGTCGGAAGGCGCAACGCCAAACTCCCTCTCTCCGCATTGCTCCACTACCATTTTTTGACGGTTTATCAGTCGCAGCCCCAACCGGCAATTTCTTAAATATTCTTGCTTCTTTCTGCTTAAAAAAAAAATTCAAAATAAAAAAATTTTTGTACGCTTTTTGATTTTTTTTCCGTCCCTCAACTCAGGGAAAGAATTTGAGCATTATTCGTAGAACACGATTTATGCATCGGGCTTTTTGAAAATGGTGGCAACCCCTCCCGCTCAAGCAACAAGGCCACCACAGCTTGGCTGAACACCGTTCATCAGCCGCAAATTCCTGACTGCAGAGATATCCCCTCGCCGCAGTCAAGGGGGAGCCTCGTTATCCTGCCCATTTTCGGTTTTCGCCTGAAAACCGGGAGGCTCCAACAGAAAGCACGAGGAAACACAGGGTTCTTCGTGCTTTCTTTATTTCCACAGGAAATTTTCTTCTGCCAAAACCGCTCAATTTTTTTCTGCGTAGTACCTCACTTCAAAGCGTCCATTGCCGTTGGGGTTGTCAAACCGGCATTGCCACCGCAAAGCAGGCAGACCCTACCGGCTTGAGCGCAGATTCAGGCGGCGCGTCTGGTTGGTTACCCCAGGCGCAAATTCTTTCATCCAATTTCCATCAGGAGGACTTACCTTGAAAAAAATCACTTCTCTCTTTTGCTCAATAATGTTGCTGACGATGCTGACGGTGAACCTGACCACGGCCCAAGCGCAAGGTGGCGATTCGCTCTATAAAAGATTGGGCGGCTATGACGCTCTGGCAGCGGTCACCGATGATTTCATCGGACGACTGGCAACCGACAAACAGGTAGGCCGTTTTTTTGTGGGAGCCAGCCAAAGTTCGCAAAAACGCATACGCCAATTGGTCATAGATTTTCTCTGCAACGCCACAGGCGGCCCCTGTGTCTATACCGGCAGAGACATGAAGACGGTGCATACAGGCTTGAAGATTACCGAAAAAGACTGGGATATTTCGGTCAAGCACCTGACCGCAACGCTCGATAAATTCAACGTCCCGGCGAAAGAGAAAGGCGAAGTCTTGACCGCCATCTCCGGCCTCAAAAAAGACATCGTCGGGCAATAAGCCGCCAGACCAAAACCCACAGGCAGCGCCCTTCATCAAGTCTCTCGACTTTCCTGCGGCCTGAAAATTTTGCGGCGATGTGCTGACCGGTTGTCACGCTTTCCACGAAGGCGGCGCGCTCAAGCTTGGGGAAAAGCTGAGTCGCGTGCCGTCCTTCGTGGATACATTTTCGGCGTCAAAGAGTAAGCGTTGGCCGTTTCATAATTGGCCTCGACGCCATGAATTTGCCGACCTTCTTGAATCATTCAAATCACCTTTCTCTGCAACCCGCGTTGATGATCGTGTAATTGCCGACCCACTCTTTCGGCGAGGTGCAGAGGAAACTTCATTAATCGCATCGCCAACGCCTGCCGAAATCTCCATCGTATAATCGCTGCGGTCTTCGCCATTAGAGCGGTTTTTGTTTGAGATTACGGAAACCTCAAACCCGTTGAGCGGCGGTCGAAGACCTTCGCACGGTCGAAGACCGCTGCTCAACCATAGGGGGTTCCGTACACACATATGCAAACCGCTCTAAGCGCGCCTCAAAAGAGCCATTCACAAAAATCTGCAAGACGAAACCGCATGGACGATCTATCACCGTGCAACCAAAAGCGGCTGTTGCGAAACCTATGCCGACTGAGCGGTTAAAAAAACCGGTGACTGAAAAAGTTTTACGAGATCGGCAACATCGCAACGCGAATGATAAAGCTCGTGCCTTTGCGTTGTAATTATGAAGTAAGTTTGATAAAGCTTACGCATTCAGAACAGAAGAGGTGAATCATGAAATTCCTTACCGCGTGTTTGTTGTTCGTCAATCTACTGGTGTTTTCGGGATGCAGCGAAAAAAACTCAAGCTCGGTTACTCAACAGCCAAATCGTGAAAGCAACTCTACGCCAAATCTAGCGCAGCCGGAAAAACCATCCGAAATGTCCTATGACAAAAGTGCAAGGGGATCAACCTATGCAGGTGATAGCAAGGCTCCGGCAAGTATGCAGCCCGTAAAGGCGCAAGCGCCTGACCCGTCGCTCGCCAAAGCCGACAGCGCGCAGTCGGCTACGCAGGCCATCGAGCGCAAAATTATTCGCAACAGCAAGCTGACCATCGAAACCGCTTCGCCCACCACAGGCCAACAGAAAATCACTTCGATTGCCGAATCCCTCGGCGGTTTTGTCATCACCTCCGATTACAAACAGGGCGGCGCAAATACAAGCGAAACCGTCACCATCACGGTGCGCGTTCCGGCCTTGCAATTCAACGAAGCGCTGGAAAAAATTCGCCAGGTCGGTGATCGCCTCGTCAACGAAAATGTCACCGGCCAGGACGTGACCGAAGAGTTTCTTGATCTGGAAGCACGCATCAAAACCAAGCACGCGCTTGAAGAACAATTTCTCACCATCATGAAACAGGCGAAAAATGTTTCCGACGCCCTCGAAGTGCAGAACGAAATTTCTAACGTCCGCACCGAGATCGAGCGCATGGAAGGCCGCAAACGCTACCTGCAAAATCAATCCGAACTTTCGACCATCACCATCGTTTTGCAAACCTCTGCGCCCATCGTGATGGCTTCGACCAGAGGGTTCACGCAGAGCATCAAAGAAGCGTTCGGCGACGGCATAGACCTCGCCATGAACATCATTGTAGGTTTGATTCGATTGGTCATCGTGTTGATTCCGCTGACCCTGTTTATCTTTTTACCGCTGGGATTGATCGTGCGCTTGATGGTGCGCCGCTGGCGCGCCAATCGCAAGGCCGTGCCGGTCGCGGAAGCATCATAAGTTTTTTGGCGAACGTGATTTTTCCACAACGATTCGCTAGACTATAACCGTTAGCGAAAAACCTTTTTTATTCGGGGCGAGCGCAAAAAGCTTGCCCCTTTTTTTCTTTCCCAGCAAACCGCCTTCATTTTTTTAGCCACCGGAATTGGGAACAAAATTCTCTGCGGCGGTTTCTATACACACAAGCGTCGTATCTTGCACCACAAAATTTCCGAGGTGGGCCATGCATAAAACCTTGCTGGTTTTCATTATCGCTGTTGCCTGTTTGCATTGCGGCTGCGCGGTCGAATCGTAGCGCGCTCAGGGCCTGAGCAGCGTCAAGGAAGAAGATTTTTCTTTGCTGGGAATGACGCGAAAAATGGATTGGACGTTTGGCATAGGCTGTGATTTTTCGTATGAATCGTCCACGCCGCCGAATTTGATACCGCAAGTCAGCCCGCCCAAAAGCCCTGTGCCGACACCCCTCAACGCTTCCACCAATCCCCCGGAGACGCCGACCACGACCGCTCCGGCCCTGCCACGCAAAATCGTTCGTCATGGCAAATTGACTTTAGAGCTTGATAATCCCGCCGCTGGGCAGCAGCAGATTGCCGCCATCGTCGCCGCCCATCAAGGCTTTGTCATCACTTCCGAATTCTCGCACTTCAACAACGCGCAGGCCAATCAAGAGGTCACCATCACAGTGCGCGTTCCGGCAACTCAATTCGACGACACCTTGGCGGCAGTTCATGCGGTCGGCGCTCGTCTGGTTTTTGAAAACCTCAGCGGCGAGGATGTCACCGAAGAGTTCCTTGACCTACAGGCAAGAAGACGAACGCAGCAGGCGCTTGAAGAACAGTTGTTGCAACTCATGAAGAAAACCACCAGCGTCTCAAGCGCTATGGAAGTGCAGAGGGAGATCACCAATGTACGCACCGAAATCGAAAAACTAATCGGTCGTAGCCAGTATTTGGAGAACCAAGCGGCGCTATCAACCATCACGGTGCTTTTGCAAACTCCTGCCGCCATCGTTGCAGCCTCGACTTACGGCATTGGCGACAAAATCAGCAGAGCCTTTGCCGACGGTATTCACATCGCGGTTGGCATCACCCTGCTGTTGCTGCGCCTGTTGTTTGCCGCCATCCCTTTACTGCTGTTTGTGGTCTATCCGTTCCGCCTTGCGCGAAAGCGTTTTTCCAAGCGCCAGCTTACCCGTTCAGCAACTGCCGACATCCCACCTACTGAGGCAGAAAAGGGGTAATTAAAGCGTGTCGCAAAACTCCAGAAACTGCCCATATGTTGTGGATGGTTAAACCATCACACACAATATCTAGGCAGAAAATCCATTTCTGCGACACCCTCTAATCTCGACTTTGTACAATTTCAAATTGAACCACACCAATCAAGCGCTGACGTTGCGGTTCGCGCTTGGAATGATTGAACCTCAGCTTGTTGAGGTGAAGTTCAATCATTCTAGG